>JAFQON010000035.1 GCA_017403185.1 Clostridia bacterium | reverse complement strand
CACGGAAACCGTTTCCGCCGTCAGCGGAGATTCGTCGCATTCGCTCAGAATGACAAACCAAAGTGAAAAATTAACCGTAGGGACAGCCCTTGCGGCTGTCCTTTCAAAACAAAAAGATTCGGAAAGGTTCTGTCATTGCCCGATTATAGACCCTTAACACTCCGCAAGGCGTATATCACTCTAATCGGGTGTGGGCATTGCCCACCCTTAATTATTCATTATTCATTTTTCACTATTCACTATTCACTTGTAACAGCTTTGTGTATCACCACAAACCGTCTGCTGTTAATCAAAGTATACTTTGATCAAAAGACATTAACTAAAATAATAAAACATAGAAGACGGAGGTTCGGGTCAATATGACTGCAGCCCGGGAATTTGAAAAAACATATAAAAAGCAGGCACAATATACTGCGTTTACCCCTTACAGAATTTGCCCCATCGGTGCACACAGCGACCATCAGCTGGGCAAAATTACGGGTTTTGCCATTGATAAGGGTATACATATTGCCTACGGTCCGAAGGAAAACGGCGTTGTTGAGATCAAATCTCTTCAGTTTGATAAGAGAGCGCAGTGGCATGTTTCGGCAACTCCCGAAACGGCACAAGGGGACTGGGCGGATCATCTCCGCGGGGCAACAATCGCTCTCGATAAGCGTTATCCTCTGCGCAGGGGACTTTGTGCAGTTGTTGATGGTGAGCTGCCCATAGGAGGTCTTTCATCATCTGCGGCGGTAATCATCACTTTCCTTTCAGCACTCTGCACGATGAACGGCATTGAACTTACGCCTGCAGAGCTTATCACTATTTCGCAAGAGGCGGAAAATGCTTATGTAGGGGTTTCCTGCGGTAAGCTTGACCAATCCTGTGAAGTTTACTGCAAAAAAGATCATCTGCTCTATATGGATTTGCAGAATGATAAATACGAGCTCATACCGCAGCATCCTGATATGAAGCCGTATAAGATTGCGATATTTTTCAGCGGGCTTGAGCGCTCTCTTGCGGGCTCGGCTTTCAATATGAGAGTTGACGAATGCAGGAGCGCTGCCTACGCACTTAAAGCTTATGCGGGCATGGATTACGGCAAGTTTGAAGAAACAAATCTCCGTGATGTGCCTTACGAAGTTTATCTTGAACACAAGGATAAGCTTCCCGAGAATTGGCGCAAGCGTGCCGAGCATTGGTATACTGAGTTTGACCGTGTGCAGAAGGGTGCCGAGGCTTGGAGAAACGGTGATATCGAAGAATTCGGCAGGCTTTCATTCGAAAGCGGCAAATCCTCGATTTATAATTGGGAAACCGGCTCTCCGGAGCTCAAGAAGCTCTATGAAATCATGGCTCACACTGAAGGCATTTACGGCGGCCGTTTCTCGGGTGCAGGCTTCAAGGGCTGCTGCATGGCACTTATAAATCCCGATTTTGAAGAACATATAGTTGAAACGGTAACCCGTAAATACCTTGATGCCTTCCCTCACCTTGAGGGCAAATATTCCGTGCATATCTGTAAAAGTGCAGACGGAGTTCATCTCATATAATCGGAGGAAAAATATGAAGTGTCTGATTCTGGCAGCTGGGTACGCTACCCGTCTTTATCCCTTAACGGAAAACTTCCCCAAACCTCTTCTTGAAGTAGGGGACAAAACAATTCTTGACTGGCTTGTTGATGATATTGATACATCGGGCGATGTTGACGAATATGTTGTTATTTCAAATCATAAATATGCCCCTCACTTTGAAAAATGGGCGAACACAAAAACGCAGAATATTACCGTTGTTGATGACGGCACAAGCACAAACGAAACCCGCCTCGGCGCAGTGAAAGACATTCAGTATGCCATTGAAAAGCTGAAGATTGACGATGATATGCTTGTTATCGCAGGCGATAATGTTCTTGATTTCAGCCTCACAAGGTTTGTTGAATATGCAAAAGCAAAAAACACCTCTTGCATAATGAAATATTTTGAGCCCGAGTTCGGCAAGCTTCTCAAATGCGGTGTTGTGACAGTCGATGATAATGATAAGGTGCTCAACATGACTGAGAAATCACCAACCCCCGCAACGAATTGGTGCTGCCCGCCGTTTTATTATTACACAAAGGCTGATGCAAGGCTTGTGCAGAAGGGGATAGACAGCGGCTGCGGCACGGATGCCCCCGGCAGCTATATTGCCTGGCTCTGCACACAGACGGAAGTTCATGCAATGGAGATGCCAGGAAGCCGATATGACATCGGCAATCTTGAAAGCTATGAAAAAGTCAAAGCAGAATACAAGGGGATTAACAACTAAATCGAAACAAGCAAGAAGCTGTCTGAAAATGACAGCTTCTTTTTTTATGGTGTTATCTTGACATCAGCACCCGCTGCGTGTCGCACCATTGCCGATTTTCTCAATGATACCGACACAGCTGCGGGTGACTATGACATGATTCTTACGGGTGATCTGGGTTCGGTTGGCTCGGAGCTGCTTTGCGAGCTTATGATAAAGCAGGAGAATATCGATATTTCTGCAGTTCACAAGGATTGCGGGCTTATGATATTTGATACGGCAACACAAAAGGAAACCGGTGCAGGCGGTTCGGGCTGCGGATGCAGTGGGGCAGTGGTGTGCTCCGATATTCTGAAAAGATTGGAAAACGGTGAGCTTAACAGGGTGCTTTTTGTGGGCACGGGTGCTCTTATGTCGGGCACCTCAACACTTCAGAATGAAAGCATTCCGGCTGTTGCTCACGGAGTTTTGTTTACGGGAGGTTAATATGAACGAGTTGACAAGTGCGTTGCGTGTTGCAAATGCGGCGTTTAAAACGGTCAGGGTTATGGATATAGCAAAAAAGGCGGTTGTTGTTTCGGCTGCGGCTGCGTGCTGTGTTTTTGCGGTCAGATATTGGCGAAGCAGATAATTGAAGGGGGCACTCGGTGAATGGATGAGAGTATAAGGCAGAAAATGAAAAACTCAGCCCGCGTTTTTAAAAGAATTGCATCATACTCAGATGATGAGTGGATTACGGATAACTATTATATTCTTGAACGCCATGCGTTGCAGGCTGCGGATGAATGCAGGCTTGCGCAAAAACTTCTTAAAGGCTCGGATTCGCTTCCGGGTCTTTTTATGCGGTGCAGAGATTTGTGTGAGAAAGGTGTACTGCCTGAAGAAGAAAAAATAATCGCATTTTTCGGTGAGAGCGGATTAAGCGGAGTGGGGGCGGAATTTTTGCCGCTCGCCATAACCTGTGCACTGATTAATACGGCATCCGAAAGCGCAGCATCCGGCGATAAAAGTCGTGCCAAACTTCTAGCAAATTCCGTAACATCGCTCAGGCGTATGGCAGAAACCGATTTTGAGTATATCGCAGAAAAATTGTGTGTTTCAGAGAGTGTTCTTCTATCGGACCCTTCAGGAATTTATCGGTCTATGGACAGCGAGAGCAAAAGCGTATATCGCCGCTGTGTATCACTTGGCGCAAGGGCAAGAGGAATTGGCGAAAAGGAATTTGCATTGAATGCTCTTGAAAAGGCGCAAAAGAATTCAGAGCACATCGGAAAGTATATTGTAAAACATTCTGAAAGCCGAAAGGGTTTTGTTTTTCTTGCTTTTGAAGCTGTCATGCCTCTTGCGGCATCGTTTGCTGTATCCATTCTTTTTAAAAATATATGGGTCGGATTTCTGCTCTTTTTCCCTTTGTGGGAGCTTATGCGTTATCCTATAGAAAGTGCGTCAATGAAGGGCGTTACACCAAAAAGATTTTTTAGGATTTCAACGGATGACAGCCGTGTTACCGATGCGCACACACTTATCACGGTTTCAACTCTTATGCCTGCAGCAAGCAATGCAGCCAAGCTTGAAAAGAAGCTTGAAGATATTTATCTGAGCAACTGTGCAGGTAATATCAGGGTTTGCTGCCTTGCAGATTTCAAGGCGGCGGATATGCCTCAAAAGCCTGAGGACAAAATCATGTTAAAGGCGGCAAAGGCTGCTGTAAGCCGTCTGAATGAAAAATACGGCGGCGGTTTTATTCTTGCCGTAAGACCCCGTGTTTTCAGCAAAACACAAGGGGAATTTATCGGCAGAGAGAGAAAAAGAGGAGCAATAACCGAGCTTGTGAGAGCAATAAAAGGCAACCGCAAGGGGTTTATTGAAATTTTCGGTGATGCTGACAGTCTGGAAGAGGTCAGATATCTTATTGCACTTGATGATGATACTCAGCTTGTTTTTGATTCTGCAAGGGAGCTTGTTTCAATTGCCGAGCACCCTCTCAACGCACCTGTTGTAAGAAACGGCAGGGTGACGGAAGGCTACGGTATTCTTGTGCCCAAAACAGAAAACAGGCTTGAAAACGGCAGCCTTTTTGCAAGAATTATGGCAGGCGATGCAGGTATTACGGCTTATGATTCCCTTTCGTGTGAAAGATATCAGGATTTATTCGGAGAAGGAATTTTCAGCGGCAAGGGTCTTATTAATGTTGATGCTTTTTATAGAACACTCGATTCAACTCTGCCCGAAGAAAGTGTGCTCAGCCATGATATAGTTGAAAGCGGTTATCTCAGAGCGGGTTTTGTGTCGGATGTTCAGATTACGGATTCGTTTCCTCAAAGCCCGGATTCATATTATCAACGCCTGCACAGGTGGGTGAGAGGTGATTGGCAGAATATCAGATTTATTTTCGGCAAAAATCCGCTGAATTTTGTTTCACGCTATAAGATGCTTGATAATCTCAGACGCAGCCTTGTGCCGGCTTGCTGCCTTGCTGCTCTTATGTATTCGTTGTTTGTTCAGGGCAATCCCGGTGTTGCCGTTGCGGTGATTTCGCTGATATCTCTCGCAGCAAGGAATCTTTATGCCGGCATAAATGCGTTGATAAGCGGCGGTTTCCGAGCCTTGTCAGGGCTTTATTTTTCAAAGACATTACCCGATGCGCTCGGCTGTTTTCTGAGAGCTTTTGTCAGTGTTGTTTACGGTGCGAGGGAAAGCTTTGTCTGCTTGAATGCGGCAGCGTCGGCTTTATGGCGTTTGTTTGTGAGCAAAAAGAAGTTGCTTGAATGGACAACCGCTGCTCAGAGTGAGAAAATTAACAAAGTATCGAAGCGGCTGTTTTCTTGTATACCGTCTGTTTTTTTAGGGTCAATTCTGATTTTTTGGGGGCTTCCCGTGCACCGTCTGGCAGGTCTTATCATCTGGGCGGATATATTGCTTACTTTTTGCAGCAGAAAAAAGGCGGAGAATGCGAAAACGGCAATCACTGCGGGCAGTAAAGATGTGCTTATGTCCTATGCCGGTGCAATGTGGGATTTCTTTGATGAGCTGTGCGACAAATCAAACAACTTTCTTCCGCCTGATAACATTCAGCTTTCACCGTCAAGAGCCGTTGCAAACCGCACATCACCAACAAATATAGGTCTTATGCTTGTTTCTTTTCTTGCCGCACGGGATTTCGGATTTATAACATCTGAGGAGCTTTTTATGCGCCTCAACCTCAGCTTGTCAACCATTGAAAAGCTTGAAAAATACAAGGGGAATTTGCTGAATTGGTACGATACCGTCACATTGGAGCCGCTTGAACCCCGCTTTGTTTCCGCTGTTGACAGCGGAAATTTGCTCTGCTGCCTGACCGCCCTGAAAGAAGGTTTATGTGAATATCTCAGCGAATGCCCTCGCCTTGAAGAGATAATCCGAAGGGCGGAGCTTATTATAGAAAATACCGAGCTCGCACCTATGTATAATAAGAAAAAGAAGCTTTTTTATATAGGGATTTCTCCCGATGACGGCCGCAAAAGCCAAAGCTGTTATGACCTCTATATGAGCGAAATGAGAATGACGGCATATTTTGCGGTTGCAAGAAGGCAGGTACCAAAAAGTCATTGGGGCGCAATGGGCAGAATTCTTGTGGGTCAGGGGAGATATACCGGTCTTGCATCTTGGACAGGCACAATGTTTGAATATTTTATGCCCGCCCTTTTCATACCTTCGCCTGAGGGGAGCCTGAGTGCGGAATCGCTGCGGTTTTGTTTACACTGTCAGCGTAAAAAAGCGGGCAAACGGCCTTTCGGAACATCGGAAAGCGGATTTTACGCCTTTGACGGCAACCTGAACTACCAATACAAGGCTCACGGTGTTCAGAGACTTGGCCTAAGGCGGGAGCTTGACAAGGAATATGTGGTTTCTCCGTATTCATCATTTCTTACAATGTCAATTGCACCGAAAACATCAATAAAAAATCTTATCCGCCTTGAAAAAATGGGGATGACAGGCAAATACGGCTTTTATGAAGCGGTTGATTTCACAAAAGGAAGAACAAACGGGGATTTTTCAATCGTTCGGTCGTTTATGTCTCATCATGTGGGCATGAGCTTTATTTCACTTGATAATTTTTTGAATAATGACTGTATGCAAAAAAGATTTATGAACGACAGATTTATGAAGGGCGCAAGGAGCCTGCTTGATGAAAAAATTCAGAGCGGCGCGAGAGTTTTTAAAGATATCAAAGCAGATGAAACCTGTCATATCAGAGAGAAAAATCGTGGGAAGAATGTTATTTCGCAGTCGCCCTCACCGTTTTTGCCCAAAGCGGCGCTTTATTCCAACGGAAGAATGACTCTTTGTCTGACAGATTGCGGAACGGGTGTAACTCTTTTTGACGGGATTGATGCAACTGTAAACAGCGGCGATTTGCTTATGCGCCCTCAGGGAATATTTGCTGTTTTTGTTACGGAAGGGGAGATAATTCCGTTTGTTGCGGCGCTGAATTATGGCTCAAAGGCTGATTTTTCTTGTGAATTTCAAAAAAGCAAAGCTGTGTTTACTGCAAAGCAGGGTAATATCGGATTATATGCCGAAGCTTTTGTTTTGAAAAACAATAATTGTGAGATAAGACGCTTTAGCGTTGAAAATACGGGGAGTAAAGAAAAGCTTTGCGGCAAGCTGATTGTATATTCCGATCTGTGTCTTGAAAAAAGAAGTGATTATTCTGCTCACCCTGCATTTTCCAAGCTGTTTTTAACCGATGAATGGGATGATGAAAACAAATGTTGCTTGTTTGAAAGGAACGCTGCTGAGGGGCGTCAGGTGTGTGCGGCTGCAGCAGGCTTTATTGAAAATATTCCTTTGACTCACGAAAGAAACAGGGAAAAGGTGTTAAGCACCCCCGACGGAGTTTTCTCACTCGGTAAAAAGACGGAATTTAAAGCCGGAAGAGGCAATCCCGATTGCTGTTGTGCATTTTGTGCGGATATATCGGTTGAACCCGGAGAAAAAAAGACGCTGAATTTTGCGCTTGCGGTTGAGGAGAGCAAGGAGCAGGCATTGAACACGCTGATAACGGTTCGTTCAATGAAAAAGCCCAAAAGTGCGTTTAATCCGTTTCATTCCGACTCACTTGAAAGTGCGGTGTCTTCACAACTTCTTCCAAAGGTGATGTATCCCGTGTTTAACAGTAAATGCTCAACGCTCGGAGACTCTTCCGTTTTTACGAAACAGGACTTATGGAGTTTAGGGATTTCAGGTGATTTGCCGATAATTCTTGTTTGCGTTGAAAGTGAAGAGGAAATCGAAACAATCAAAACCTATGTCAGGCTCAACAAAGTGCTTCGAAGCTGCGGACTGCCGTCGGATTTGGTTATTGCCTTTGAAAATGAGGACGGTTATCTTTCTCCTGTTACTCAAGCTGTGAAAAAGGTGCTTTCAGATGAGTCCTGCACACTCATGCAGAGGGTAAAAGGCGGTATTCATGCTGTCAATCTGTCATCTCACGGTTATTCACAGCGCAGAGCACTTTATTCCTATGCCTCTTATATTGCAGGACAGGACAAAATGAATGAAAATGAGGCTTCGGTTACATTCAAACCGCTGAAAAAAGTTAATGTAATTGATGATAAAAAAGAAGATGTAAGCGAAAAAATGGTAAAGGCATATAACTTTACAGAAGGTAAAATTATTATAGATAAAACACCTGCAACCGTTGATATACCTTGGAGTATTGTTTTTGCTAACAAAAGCTTCGGAACAATGGTATCTGACAAGGCATTGGGCTTTACATGGGCGATTAATTCAAGAGAAAACAAACTGACTCCTTGGTTCAATGATACCATGACAGACAATCGGGGAGAAATTCTATTTCTGAAATATAACGGTGTTTTTTATGATATTACAGCTCTCGGCAGGGCAGAATTTACGCCTGAAAAGGCTGCGTGGACGGCGGAAGTGAGCGGTCTGAAAATCAAGGCAGAAATCAGCATTCCCGAAAAAGGAATGGTAAAAAAGTGCTCGGTTCTGATTGATAACGGTTCAGGCTCGATCCGTACTTTTGAGCTTATGTATTTTGCTCTGCCTGTATTGGGTGTCAGCCGTGAATGCTCTGCTTGTTTCTTTGTGAAAAAAAGCGATAATGCTGCCGTATGTTCCTGCGCTGATTCTGATGTGAAAGGTTATATGGCACTTTCCTGCAGTGAAACTCCGAATTATTTTTGTTTCTCTCGCAAGGACTTTTTTGAAGGTCATCTGACCAGCAAATCAGATGTAATTACCTCCGATTGCTGCATTTCGGTTGGCAGAAAAATCAGCCTTGCGGCAGGCGGAAAAACATCAGTGAGCTTTTTTCTGTCATGGGGAGCAACCGAAAAAGCTGCGTTAACAATGCCGAAGGTTTCGTGTTTCGGCAACAGGATGCTTAATCCATTTACAGTTAATACGCCTGACACAAAGCTAAATCTTTTTTTCAATTCCTTTCTTTATTCTCAGGTAAAGCAAAGCCGATTTTTTGCAAGAACGGGATTTTATCAGTGCTCAGGTGCCTATGGCTTCAGAGATCAGTTGCAGGATTGCCTTGCATTTATTGAGTCTGAGCCAAAGCTTACGCTGACACACCTTTATCGTTGCGCCGCTGTTCAATTTGAGCAGGGTGATGTCTTACATTGGTGGCATGTAACGGTTGATAAATCTCAAAAGATCAGAGGAGTAAGGACAAAATGCAGCGATGATATGCTGTGGCTTCCGTATGCCTGTGCGGTTTATCGCCGCAAAACAGGTGACAGCAGCTTTTTTAATACTGTTATTCCGTATATTTGTGCGGATGAGCTTAACTATGACGAAAAAGAGAGATATATTGCTCCGAAAAGGTCTGAAATAAAAGAAAGCCTGCTTTGGCACTGCATAAAAGCGGTTGATTATTCAATGAAATTCGGCAAAAATTCATTACCGTTGATCGGCTCTTGCGATTGGAATGACGGCTTCAGCAATATGGGCAATGCCGAAAGTGTGTGGCTGGCAATGTTTCTGAAGATTGTTCTTGATGAAATGGCTGAAATATGTAATGAATTCGGAATGAGCAAAAAGGCCGAGGAATATAAATCAGTATCAGCCGGTCTTTCGGCAGCGGTTGAAGACAAAGCTTGGCTCGGTGACCGGTATGCAAGAGTTATTCTTGGCAACGGTGATTTTTTGAACGGCGATAAAGATTTTATTGACATTTTACCGCAGGCATTTGCAGTTTTTGCCGATATCGGTACGCCTGAAAAAAGAGACACGGCACTGTCAACCGCACTGAATCGTCTGTTTGATGAAGAAAATGGTGTTATCAGGCTTTTAACGCCTGTTTTTTCTGCTGAACAGCGCAATGAAACAGGGTATATTGCATCGTATCCTGCAGGGCTGAGAGAGAATTCCGGGCAGTATACTCATGCGGCTGTCTGGTTAGCCTTAGCTTTGTTGAAGCACGGAAGGAAAGAAGAGGGGATGCGGCTTTTATCAAAAATCAATCCGCTTGGTTATTACGGAAACAAAGAATTGGCTTGTGCGTACCGTGCAGAGCCATTTGTGCTTGCGGGCGATGTATCATACGGTGAAGAAATAATTTCAAGGGCGGGCTGGACTCATTTTACCGGGGCTGCAGCGTGGTTTTACAGGTGCATATTTGAAAACTTTAGTGAGTATTTGACTGAAAACCCGATAAGATGCCGAATTCAAGAAAAATGCAGCTGTAAAGCATCAAAGCTTGACCAGACACAAAAAACTGTTAAAAACAAACAAAATAAGTCAAATTTGACAAAATAAAGAATAAATTATTTGTTTTATCAGGGTGTTACACTTCGAGTTTATGTTTTGCATTCAAGTTAAAAAACAGTGTGCTTGTAAAGCTACATAGCTTTACAAGCACACGCTTATTTATTATAAAGAACTAAAAATTGATAAACTATTATATATAATTACTATACCTTTTAAATATGTGTCATTTTTGCGCCATCATATTTCGTTAAATCAAATTTTTGAAAAAACAATAAAAACAGCTGTTATGTAATGCTGAAAAGCTTTACATTTAATGTCTGATTGGCAATCAGTTAAACCTGTGTCATAATTACCAAAAAAAAGTTTGATGACTTGTTGAATATTAACAAAATATTAATTCGCATTTGAAAAAGATTGACATTCGCCTCTTTTTTCGGTATATTTAATATGACCATATGGTGGTTTTCCATCTGTATTTGCGCCTATTTTGGTGTGCATATATAATAATGGAAACTGCTGTGGATGTCAAATTTTTGATTCTGACTGTTGCTTTGCGCCGGATAGATGGCGTTTCTGGCGCAGCATAATCAGTAAGGAGGTCGGTCAGAGTGCTAAGCTCTAAAACGGTGCAAACAACTATCGCACTAAAAGAGTGCGGCACATAGTCGGAAATTTGATTATCCCTATTTTTCAAAGTGCAAAATTTTTTGGAGGTGTACAATTTTGAAAAAGTCAACTCGCATTCTCGCAATCCTTATGGCTTTCGCAATGCTCATCGGTTCATTTTCCGTTATGGGTTCTGCGTATCAAGAGTATAAGGGCGACGCCATTGCAAGCCAGTACAACGATGTAGACGCTGTCGACTTTACACTCGAGCAGTATGCATCAATGGGTCTTGATGAATTAGACCGTATGCTTGCAAAAGAAAAAATAGTACTTGATATTTATATCGGTACTCTCGACCTCGGAAGCGTAAACACCACCTTTACAAGTGTTATTTCACTTGTTGGCAGTGTTGAAACACTTCTTCCCCTTCTCGGAGATGCATCAGCACTTCCCTCTTACATCGTTCCTCTTGAAGGTGTACAGAGATATGATGAGACAGATCTCGAAGTTGCTTATGCTCTTCTCAACTTCATCGCTAACATAGCTCCTCTTGCTGAGAAGTTTGTTAACGGCCAAATCAACCTCGGTATCATGGACTCTTTCATCGCTGACTTCAAGTTCGATATAAGATACCTTGCAATCGGTCTCCTTTACGGTATGACCAAGGCAGGTAAGGCTCAGGACTATGATGCAATGGATGACGGTAAGGAAGGTCTTCCCGAAAAGTATCAGAACGAAACAAACGGTGCTCTCACTCTTCTCCAGGATCTCCTCAATGAGCTTGTGCTTGGTGAATGGAAGCAGCTTGACGAAGAATTCAACAATCCCTATAGTTATGTAATGTATGAGAGCTACTCATTCATGACAGAATATGGCGAAACAAAGTACGATACTGACAAGTACGATTACTATGGTTGGGTTCATCCCAAGCAGTGGGTAACAACAGGTCTTGGCGGCAGCGTAAGAGTTAACGCAGGCGATCCCGCTCCCGCAGCTGAATATGATGTAATCGATATTACAACCAACAAGACAGGTTATGAATTCATCGAAACTCTCATGCAGACAGCTTACAACCAGCTCCTTATTCCTGTTCTCAACAGAGACACAAGAAAATGGGTTCGTGAACTCTGCGGTGTTGAATACGATGAAAAATATACCAAGAGAACAATCTACGGTGATGACCCCTCAACACCTGTTGTAGAGGATGTTTGGTATAATAACCCCGACTATGATCCCTCATATGACGGTGAACTTCCCACAGATGAAGAACTTGCAGCAAATCCCTATGCAGAGTTCCTCAGCCTCAACGCTCGCGCTTACACAGTTTCAATCCCCGCCGGCGAAACATTTGTTGATAACTTCAATGATACCCTCGGCGATTTCCT
This sequence comes from Clostridia bacterium, assembly GCA_017403185.1. Lineage (GTDB taxonomy): Bacteria > Bacillota > Clostridia > Oscillospirales > Acutalibacteraceae > CAG-177. Next base: position 4,248 of record JAFQON010000035.1, on the reverse strand, counting down.
TGACAATGTTCTTGCAGTTAAGAGAAACGAAGTAAACGCAAAGGGCTACTCATGGACATGGACAGACGGCGGCAACGAACATCTCTTTGATAACATTTGCTCCGTTGGTAAGTTCATCATCCAGGCTTCAGGCAACCTCTTCTTCAGCGAATATGTTGATGTTCCCGATGCAGATGTTGTTGCAGCAATGAGCAACCAGCAGGTTGTTGCTTTCATCATGAGAGCAATCCTCAACTCATCAGTTGATTGGATGTATATTGAAGACAGCTATCAGTCAGTTGCAGAAGTTGGCTACAGAGCAGTAGAGCAGCTTGCATGGCAGGATATTCCTCAGTTCACTTACACTCAGCCTGTAAGAGGCGATTATCCCTCAGTTGAAGCTTACTATGATGCACTTGTTGACAAGGCACTCGACATTCTCTTCGATGTTGCAGTTTACAACCTCAATCAGGGCTTTGATATGGTTCCCGCTTCAGGTAATGATCCTGTAGCAGCTGAAGGCCTTCTTCAGTACAGCGGTGAAAACGGCAGCTATGAAAACATCCTTATCCAGATTGTTGCATGGGCAGTTACAGAGTACGGTCCCATCCTCAACCTCGACTTCTTCTGTGATGATTACAACGGCGAAGTTGGCAATCTCACAATCGATCATGTATGGCAGGATATCGATACAATTATAAACGCTATCATTCCTGTTAAGGGTGAAGGCGCTTGGATTTCATCAGAAATCGCAGGCGACGGCACTGAGATCGTTTCAAGAAAGCTTATCTTCGATCATATCGTTAAACCCGTATGCTATCTTGATTCAACAAACCTTGCAGAAATCTTTGCAAGAAACACCAGCGGTCAGTTTGCAAGAGATAACGGTGTTAAGATCATCATGTCACTTCTCACCAACATCTTCGAACTTCTCTTCCCCGGCGTATTCCAGCCCAAGGATACAATTGACCAGGTTCTCAACAACACTCTTCTCGGTCAGATGGTTGGTGACCTTGTTAAGGCTCTCGGCACAAACAACTCAACAAACGCTTCAGGTAAAGAACTCAAGGCACAGGGTCCTGACATTCTTAAGGTAGCTCTTCCCCTTGTTTGTATGCTTCTCGGTCTCAGTGATGACCAGGAATTCGAAGAGATGGAAGTATACCTTGACGAAGCAATTCCCTCAACAATTGCAAATGCAAATGCTCCCACATTCCAGATTTACAACGGTTCAAGCGGTATCAACACAGCTTATACAGATGAGAGCGGTAATGTAACTCAGGATAATCTTTACTCCTACAGAATTGATAACATCTATGTTAATACATATGATGCATCAGGTAACAACACACACGCCCTCACAGCCAGTGTTACAAGCGGTACTCTTGACGGTGGCGACAGCATGAATGTTGCTCTTAACGGTACCCGTACAGAAGGTAACCTCGTTGAAGTTCGTGTTGACTACTATATCTACGGCGAATCAGGCGAGCTCCTTGTTCCCGCACTTCTTTCAAACACAGTTTACACCTATGTTGGTGAAACAAACGAAGATGACGATGCTATCGAAGCAACAAAGGATATTGCTGGCAAGGGCACATTTGAGTACTATCCCTCAATTTATCTTTCAGCAGGCGATAATCTTGATGATATCGAAAGCTACAGCATCCGTATCCAGGATAATGATAAGGGCACAACAGGCTCAGCATCAGTAACAGGCGTTTCAAACGCTTCAACAGATTTCCCCTTCGCAACAAAGAATGCAGAAGCATCAGAAACAGCAGTTTCAATGACCGGTGAAGGCGGCGTTTACTTCCTCACTCCCTTCGATGTAGCAACAAAGGCTGACGGTACTTCATATGAGAGATTCGAGCTCAACTACGAAGTAGACGAAGAAGGCAACATCGTTTATGATGAAGAAACAGGCGAACCCATCCCCGACGGCACAGACAACGGCGGTGTAGAAGACGGTCAGTACAATGTTACAACAACCGTTAACGCACACGGCGGCACATATACAATCACAACAATGATTCACCTTTATGATGATTTCGGTCTTGAGTCACTCTTCACAAGAGCTGTTGCTGCAAACCGTCAGGCATCAGACTACACAGGTGAATATGAAGGCGCATGGAACAACTATGTTGCAGCTCTTAAGGAAGCAGCAAGACTTGTTCTTAAGCCCAAGGCAGGCGCATCATTCCAGAGCGAAATCGCTATTGACGAGTCAACAGGCTATACTAACAAGTATGAGAAGCTTGCTACAGAGCTTGAAGAAGCTATCGCAACTCTTGAAACATTCGCTGCTAACTCAGGTACAGCAGGTCTTAAGGCTGCACTTGCTAACTACAGCGGCACAAACTACACAATCGAAACAAACGAAGACGGCTATCCCTACAGACTTGATAAAGAATACGACGACACAACATACAAGTACTTCGGTATGCGTGACTATGTTCCTCACACATATAACAAGTACAGAGATGCAAGAGATCGTGTTCATGATCTTATCAATTCACAGGAATTCTTTGTTAACGCTCCCTTCGAAGAAGGCTATGAGCCCTCAGCTGAAGAGATTGCAGCTTATGACGAATCAGTTGCAAGATACCTTGAAAATGTAGCTAACATGGATGTTATCGGTTCAGTTGAAGCAACATATGCTATCCATATGCTTGAGCTCACCGGCGGTCGTCTTATCAGACTTGAAGGTGACACAAGCAAGCTCCAGCTTCTCTATAACCTCTATGGCGATGCTAAGGATGCAAGCATTTCTTACACAGTTTCATCAGAAGAGAGATACGACAGAGCAGTTGCTTTTGCAGAGCTCGTTCTTGGCGAAAGCGATCCTCTTCCCTCAAAGATCAACCAGGCTTCATCAGAAATCGTAGCAGCATGGAAGAAGCTCGCTAAGTCAGCAAGCTATGTTGCTCTTGATGCAGCTATCGCAGCAGCAAAGAGAGAAGTCGACGCTGTTGGTACAGATGCTGACAGACAGAAGACTTACACAGTAGATTCATACCAGGCATTCCTTGATGCATACAATGCAGCACTCGATGCTGAAAAGGATCTCAGCGATACAGAAGAAAACAATGCTTACCTTGCAGAGCTCACTTCAAACCTTACAACTGCACAGGCTAACCTTCAGGCAGCCGGTTCAGATGAAGCAGTATTTGAAATCGTAACAGAGGATCCCGGTATCTTCTATGATTTCGGTATGAACCAGTCATTCACACCTCAGATTTCAATGGGTGCTCTTAACCACGAATACTTCTTCCCCACTCTTGAAGACGGCACAGAAGTTAACGGTTACCTTGTAGGTGTTGGTGAAATGATTCCTGACGGCGACACACTTGTTCAGGGCGCATTCGCTCTTGAAAATGTTGATTACACTGTAACTGCAACAGAGCAGGGTGCATATTCAACAGGTTCAGTTATCCAGCTTACAAACGCATCATCAGGCGAAGTTCTTGCAACATACGTTGTAGTAGTTGTTGGTGACCTTAACGGTGACTCAGTTGTTGACCTTAACGACGAAGCACCTCTCTTCGATAACGCTAACTACAAGACAGACTGGGAATTCGGCACATTCACACAGCACTATGCTGTAGCAGCTGACGTTAACAACGACGGTTCATTCGACCTTAGTGACGTTCCCTTCTTTGCACTTGTTAACAACGGTAACGGTTACATCAACCAGAACATCAGCCCCGACTTCGAATCATCATACATTTCACTTTTCTAATTGATTGATTAATTTATTAAAAGATTAATCTCAGGCATAGCTTGCACTGCGGTGCAGGCTATGCCCCAAATGGCTTTTTTATATCCGACGATGCTCATTAAATTGTTCCTAAAGAATTAGCATATATATAAAGGAGGAAACGAGCAAATGTCAAAATTCAAGCGTGCTTTGAGTGTGTTCCTTGCCATTATTATGGTGTTTGGCTCGCTCTCATGTTTAGGCACAGTAGTTGCTCCCAAGGCTTCAGCAGCTGAAGGAACATCAAAAATTGATTCATACGAATCACTTGCAGCAGCATATGACAAGTTCATATACTTCGGCACAGAATTCTATGAAATCGACATCACCGTAAATCCAGACGGCACTTACGGCGAAGCTTCAAATCATACCCTCACCGACTATTATGTTGATGCAGGTCAGATTCTTGAAGCAAGACTTTACCTCAAGTCAGATATGTACTGCGGTAACGGTACATTCATCGTTGCATATGACAACGATTTCTTTGATGTAAGACAGATGACAGCAGACCT
>JAFQON010000034.1 GCA_017403185.1 Clostridia bacterium | reverse complement strand
TTCTGCTTTCTTATCTTCATCTGCATATTCTGTTGAAGCGTTACGGATTTGATTATATACATACTCAATTCTGTCTTTATCGGTTGATTTTACGTCAGACCAATAATAGCCGTCAGCTTCACTGTAATCAAGACCGCTTACATCAACTGCAATTTCATAAGCAATCTTTGCTTCACCCGTGAAGTTGCCGGTGCCCGTTACCGTGAGCAGATATACGCCCACATTTGTTGCCTTGTTGCCGCTTACGGTGTAGGTTACTTCGGGAGCTGTGCCCGTTGCAAGCACCTTTTCAACGGTCTGAGTCTGCTCTGTACCGTTATATGTGAGAGCATCGCCGAGAATGATGAAGCCGTCGGAAATATCTTTTGCGGTGATGGCTGCAAAAGTCATAACGGGGTAATATTCCATTTCGGGAATGGATACGCCTTCGCTGAATTCATAGTTTGCTGTGTCCTCACCGCTGACATCATACGAAACAACCACTCTTACTTTTTCATTTACATCGGGGCTAAAATACGCTCCGCCTATAATAGTAAATTCAACATCATCGCCTTCAGCAACGCCGTTAAGTGTGATTATTACCTTTGATAAATCAAGGTTAACCGTGCCGTCATAAACCTTATCGGGAGCAGTTGCGGTTGCGGTTACATTCTTCTTTGAAATTTTGAAATCAGCTGTTACCTCGGCAGAAGTAATCTTTTCTGTTTCGGCAACTGTGATTCTGACAGTGTAATCACCTGCATTTACGGGAGCTTCGGTTGTGTAGGTTGAATCGTCTGAATCCTTTACCTTGAATTCAACGGTTTCGTTATAGTCAATATTGCTTGCCGCAGGCGAAGAATCGCTTGATTTGCTGATTTTATAGTCTGCGGTTACGGGCTTGCCGTCATAAACCTTGCCGAAATCGGAAATTTCAATCGTTACATCTGCTTTTTTGACGGTGAGAGGAATTGTGACCTCTGCAGGTGCATCGCCGTCAACAAATTCTTCGCCCATCGGGTTGAAGCCGACTGTGATTACATATTCTCCAGCCGCAAGATTTTCAAGAACCTCGTCTGATACCATAATCATATTTCCGAGAACTTCGTAATCTTCTGCGGTGAGAACGGTTTCATCAATCTTAACGTAAGCAACGGTGTTGCCGTTTAAATTGAGATTAAACGCCTGCGACGCGTTCTTTGTGAGAACGTAGACAACTTCATCCTTAAACGAAGTATCAAGCGTGCTGTTAGTATAAACAACGATGCCGTCGGAATTAACGATAACGTATCTGCCTGCATTATCGGTTGCCTTTGCATAGATTACGTTCTTTGAGTTGGGCTGAATAGTGAACGCTTCGGTGTATTCAATCCATTCTGCGTTTTCAAAATCGGTGATTTCTTCGGTTGCAACAACGTATTCAATCTTTGCAATTCCGCTTGTCTCGTCGGATGCGGTGATTGAGATTGACTGTGTTTCTTTGAAGAAATAGCCGAACGTAACTGTATTGAAGAACGAATTCCACTTATTTTCAGCCATTGTGATTTCGGCTGCGGGGTCTGCAAGGTCGCACTTGATTTCGCCAAGCTCAACCTTTGCGATATAGCCGTTTTCTGTCTGCCTGAGATAGTAAACTGCATTTTCTTCATTTCCAAAGGTGATTTCGCTGCCGTAGATGCCGTCAGCCAAAGTGCTGATTGCATAGCCTTCAGGAGCAGTTACGGTTACTTCGCTTGTGTACCAGCCGTTTTCGCCCTTTGTGCCGCTTACGGTTGCATCGGGTGCGCCGTCATACCACTTAATTTCGTAGGCATGGTTGATGGTTGCGCCGTTTACGGTGTAGTTTGCATCCTCAACAATTGCGGTTGCGATATATTTGCCGACTTCTGTATTTTCGCCGTTGGTGATGTTTGCAACGTCAATTTCATCGCCGTTTACGTCAACATATTTCGCTGTTACTTTGTGGGGATTGCCTGTGTAATAGAATTCGTCGCCTTCCCAAATGATGTCAACCGTTGCGGGCTTGATTACAAATTCTTTTTCAACTGTTCCGGTGTAATCGCCCAAACCGGTAATAACTGAAGTATGAACACCTGCATCTACGTAATAGAACCACTGAACGGGAACATCGTTTTCCCATTTGCGAGCATTTACAGCATAATCCACGTTTTCTGTGAGTGTCTTTCCGCTGATTGTTACGGTAACGGCAGGTGCTTGATGTTGACCGTTATAAACAAATTCTGTTTTGTCAACGGTGACAACCGCCTCTGAGAGGTCAGCTCCTTTTGTTACCTTTACATAGCCATTAATGACTTTTGCATCATCTGCAACATCAATAAGCTTACCGTCGGCATCTTTGTAGTAATAGCCCTCTGCAAGGAATGTGTTTGCGGTTGTGTTATTAACAACAAATCCGTTCGGGAATTCGCCGCCCTTAAGGATGAGGCTTGCACCTTCGTTACAATAAACGGTATATTCTCCGTAGGGTGTGCCGCTGTAAGAACCGCTTGCAAAGTCTGTTCCCGTGAAGCTGCCGCCGGTTACCTCAACCGTACCGCCGTGCAGATTAAGTGCCGCATAGGAGTTGCCCGTGAATTCGCCGCCTTCAATATAGGCTGTGCTGTGGTTGACTATGCCGGCAGAACCGCTGAACTCTCCGCCGTAAACATAGACGGTTGAATCGGAGCGGTTCTCTATTGCACCTGAACTAACAGATTTAAAGCTGCCGTTGTAAATGTAGGCTGTGCCATAATTACCGATTGCATAATAAGTATCGGCTTCAATTTTGCCGCTTTTAAAGTTGAGCGTACCGGAACGGGAATTGCTAATACCGCCTTCGCCCTTGATGATGCCGGATTCGACGGTTAGAGTTCCGTAATTATAGACAGTATTCCAAGTATCCGCTTTGGATTCTATCGTACCGCCTTCACCGCTGTCCTTGATTGTTACATCCGCATCAGATTCAATGCATATAGCTGCTGCAGTTTCATTAAGAAGAGTTTTGCCGTTAAGGTCAAGGGTGAACTTGCCGGAGCTAATATCCTGCTCTTCGGTAAGCGTGACATCGTCAAGCAGAGTTACTGTGCTGCCCTCGCTGTCCTGTGCTGCTGTGATTGCATCTGCAAAGGTTTTGTAAGTACCGACAGCGTTGCCGTCCTTATCGGTTACGGAAGCTACAAAATGTTCCTTGACCTGAACATAGCCGTCGATAATTTTTGCATCATCTGCAACGCTTATCTTGTTGCCGTCCTTATCATAGAAAGCGTATCCCTCTGCAAGGAATGTGTTTGCGGTTGTGTTAGCAACAACAAAGCCGTTCGGGAATTCGCCGCCCTTGAGGGTGAGGGTTGCACCTTCACCATAGTAAACAGTCCATTCGCCGTAGGGTGTGCCGCTGTAATAACCGCTTGCCCTATCCGTTCCCGTAAAGCTGCCGCCGGTTATCTCAACAGTACCGCCAAGCAGATTAAGTGCCACATTGTCGTCACGGTCTATTTTACCGCCGGAAATATAGGCGTTATTTACGTTTACGATGCTTTCAATCTCGCCACCGTAAACGTAAAGCTTACCGCCGTTTTCAACTGCGCCGGAGTTTTTACCACCTTTAAGAACACCGTCATAAACATAAACAGTGCTGTCATTATAATTGGCAATCGCCGGATAGTTGTCAGCTTCAACCGTTCCGTCATTAAAATACAAAACACCGAAGTTGCGAATACCGCCGTCGCCCTTGATTATACCTGATTCAACAGTGAGTTTACCGTAATTGTAAATACAATCCACAGACTCGTCTTTAGTTTCAATTGTACCGCCTTCACCGCTGTCTTTAATTGTCAAATCGGCTTCTTCAAGTATATACAGAACTCTGCCGTTTTCGTTAATCAGATTTTTACCGTTAAGATCAAGCGTGAACTTGCCGGAGCGAATATTCTGCTCTTTGGTAAGCGTAATATCATCAAGCAGAGTTATTGTGCTGCCCTCGCTGCCTTCTGCCGCTGTTATTGCATCTTCAAAGGTTTTGTAAGTACCGACAGCGTTGCCGTCTTTATCGGTTACCTTTGCGGCGTGGTTGAGCAGAGTGAACTCAACCGTTGCCGTTGCACCGCCGACTGTTACGCTTGCGGTGTAAGTGCCTGCATCTTTAGGGGGCAAGCCGTAAGGGGCTGAATATATAATATAACTGATTGCAACCGAAGTGTCAACAAGGTTGTTTTCAATGGTTGCTTCTTTTGCGGTTGTACCGTCTGCATAAAGGTCTGCAGGTGCAAGAATTGTGAGTGTGCCCTCAGAATCAGGGCAGTTGCCGTCTGTGTTTTCGCAAACAGCAGTTATTGTATCACCGCTTGCGGAGTATGTGAATGAGTGGGTGTGGGGAACAATTTCAAAGTTTGCAGTAAGTTCACGGTTTTTAGAAGCTGTGAAAGTATAGACTGCGCTTGTGCTTACTTCCTCGCCGTTTTCTATCCAATTAACAAATCTGTAACCGCTGGCTGCCGATGCGGTGAGAGTAACTGTTGCACCGGAGCTATATGTGCCTGCTCCCTCTACCGTTCCGCCTTCGGCAGGGTTGACAGAAGCTGTTACTTTAAAGCCGGCCTTGGCTACATAAATATCGTTTTTTACAAAATCAGTGCAGGGTGTACCGTCGGTTTTGAACAAGCCCCATCCGTCGGGCAATGTGACTGCACTTGCCTGTAATCCGTCAGCACAAGCCTGAATACGAACCTCATCAGCTGTGCAAGCTGAAAGGTCAATGCTTCCGCCATACCAACCGATACGCCAGTTGCCGTTCAAAACAAAGTCTTTACCCGTCAACTTTAGTGTGCCGTCTCTAACGGTTGCGGGATAGCCGGCGGAATTAAACGTACCGCCTAAAATGTTAGCACTTCCGCTTAACACCTCAAGCACTATGTTGCCCTGATCGTTGGTTGCATTAAAAATACCGCCGCCTGCACTGTCAACGATAGTTACATCCGCACCGTCAACGCGTAAAAGAAAATAACCGTTAGAGAACAGTTCTTTACCGTTAAGGTCAATGGTAAAATTGCCGCTTTCAATTGTGATTCCCGAGTCAATGGAAATATGAGACAGAAGCTTAAGCACGGCTCCGTTGATGCTCTGTGCTGCAGAAATCGCATCCGCCAGAGTTGCGAAGCCCTGACCGTTCACCTCTGCTACAGAGGCCGCAGCCTTTGCTACCTTCATATTACTGAAAGTATCGCCTTCATAATCTGCGGGAACAGATACATAAGCTAACGATGAACAACTCAGGAATACTGTATCGCCTATGGTTTCGGGCTCTTTATTGCCGAGAAAAATAACTTCGTTCAAACTGGAAGTTTCCTCAAAGAAGTAGTTTCCGACAGATGTTACACTTGCAGGGATTGTAACGCTCTGGATGGGCCCGTAGCCGAAAACATATGAACCAAGCGTTGTAACGCCGTCGGGAATAACCATGTTTTTAATTTGTGTGCTGTTGAACGCCGAGTTTCCGATTGTTTTAAGATTGCCGGCATCGGAAAACTCGAAATTTGTAAGACCGGAGCCGGAAAATGCTCTGTTGCCTATGCTTGTTACGGTGTCTGAAATCGTTGCATTAACAAGAGAAGAAACACCGTAAAACGCATCTTTGCCGATGTTTGTAACACCGGATTCTATAACAACAGTTTTAACCTTGGTTATTTTGCTGTACCACGGCACTTTTGAAACGTTGGCAAAATCTTCCATTGCACCGCTGCCGCTTACGGTAAGCACACCGTCACTGTCAAGCGACCAGGTGAGATTGCTGCCGCTTGCGCCGAATTTACCGCTTGCTTCTACCGTAGCCGCAAACACCGTCAAAGGTGCCATTGACAGAAGCATTGCCAATACAAGCAGTATGCTTATGAGTTTGGTTGTTTTTTTCATAGGGTTTCCTCCTTGGTTATTAAGTGCAGAGTGCAGAGTGCAGAATGCAGAATTATAATTTATTCCATTCTGCATTCATCATTCTGAATTCTGCATTCACTTTTGGTTTGTTTTCTTACATATTGAAACGAGAATTGCAATTATCTCGTCTATATCCGTTTCCATACTTTTAAATTCTTTGTCTGTCAGATAATCTGTTTGGTGCAAAAGCCTTAACCAGTAGTATGTTTCATTTGCTTCTTTCAAAGCAATATTTAGTTTAGCATTAAAATCCGCTTTGCTCTGACCTCGTTCCGCTGTTTTTGAGTGCAGAGTTCAGAGTGCAGAAGGCAGAATTATAATTTATTCCGTTCTGCATTCATCATTCTGAATTCTGCATTCCCTCAACATATTCTTTGAACTCGTTGAAAATGCGTTTGCCGATTGAACGGTAATCCATTGCAAGAACTTTTTCAATCTTTATCCTGCGGATTTCTTCGGGCACGTTATAAATAGTCATAATGGTATTCAATGCTCCCGAAATCCGTATTTCAAGCGGTACGGTTTTATCAATGGCATTCAGAGTTGCGTGTTCAATGCCTGCAACAAGAATTTCCGCTTCTCTGAACTGTTCGTCTGTCCAATCGGGACAGTATTCCGCAAAAACTTCTTTTGCACGGGCGGTATCATTGTTGTGGATGATTTCAAGGCATTTCGGGCTCTGATAAGTCGAAACGAAAAAGTCTTTAGCAACTTCGCTTTCTTCGCAAGCCGATGCCATAGTCATCAGCTCAAAGCAAAGAGCAAGCAGCGAACTGATTCCGTCATCTGCTTCTTCCTTTATCATCTTCCACTGATATTTGCACAGCAAATCCGTGAGCACCGCAAGAAGATGTTCCTTTGTGGGGTAATAATAAGTAAGATTGCCCGTTGATATTCCAAGCTCTTTAGCTATCATCTGCGGCGAGGTTTTTGAATATCCTACTTCAAGAAACATCGTGGATGAAACACGAAGTATTTTATTTTTTGTTGATTCTGAATTTGCCATAGCGCCTCCTTAAAAAGGTTCTTGCATTAGTGCTAACTACATTTTAGCACTAATGCAAATAAATGTCAATCTATTTTATAAAAATATCGCTGCAAAGTAGCATTTCTTTGCAAGAAAACTGTTTTCGCATATAAAAAGAGCTATACAAACTGCTTTAATGCAAGCTGTACAGCTCCCGTTGTTGTTATCTCATATCCGATAACAATGTTAATTTTTTGATTATTTTGAAAGCTTTGAACAAGTAAAAACCGCTCCGAAAAACGGAACGGTTTGTAAGAAATAAATTAAATTCGGATTATTGTTAATTGTTTTATTTTTGGATTTGACAATACAAACTGCAGTTAATTGTTGCGAATTTTTCTCTGATCAACAAAATCAGTCGTTTGCTGAAGCCTGACTGTCATTATTATCTGTGTTAACTTCATTCATTTGGTTAATAATGCTTCTGCGTCGTTCCGTAAGCTCCTGATACATTCTCTCTTTCTTCTCACCTGAAAGATCATAGAAGAATTTGGGTATCAGTCCGAAAACGCTTGTAACGGTAGGAAGCAGAGTGCACATCATAAAGAGAAGATATTCTGTTCTTTCTGTCTGATTACCGTATCCTGCGCCCTCAACATAACCGATTTTGCTCAGAATAAAGGCTTTTATGGATGCGCCGAGAGTTCCGACAAGCTTTTTGGCAAGATCCTTGGCGACACCTGTCATGCCTTCTGTTCTGTAGCCGTTTTTCCATTCACCGTAGTCAATGGTTTCGTTACGCATCTCTTCGGGGATAACATTCATAAGACCCCAGCAGGTCATCCATATTGTTTCTCTTATCATAAATGCCGGTATCATAACCGAAAGCTTTTTGTAATTCTTATTAATCGAGCCGATAAGGTAAACAAAAATCATCAGGAAATCACCGAAATGAGAGCTGAAAATCCAGAGAGCTCTTGTTGAAAATCTTTCTCTTGCCTTTGTTACGAACGCATAGCTGGTGGGCGAAACAAAGGCACCGGGAATGCCTACGATTGTTGTCATTGAAGCAAGGCCGAGAACATTTATGTAGTAATAATTCGTGCCCGAATTCATACCGAACGCCGCAAGGAAATCGGTGATTGTAAGTATCAGCAGCGGCTTATTGTTCAGTATTGATTTGATTCCCTGAACAACACTCGGCTTTTCAACTCTCTGAGCCACCCTCTCCTTAGCTGTAAAAACAAAGAAAAGACCCATTGCGGCAGCAACCGTTGATGTGAAAATGCCTGCCGTAACATAAAGAGTTCTCATCTGTATTTTGAGAGTGCCGTGATTGATAAGGTCAATGAGAAGCCCCATGAATATTTCGGGCCATTTTTCAATAAAACCGGAAAAAAGACTTGCCTGCGTGATAAGCCTTGTTCTCTCAATAACATTCGGTGTTATGGTTGAAAGCATACCTGTTCTTGAAATGGTTGCAAGGGAACCGTTAAGGTTGCTTATCAGCTGAAAAACCATATAAAACGCAAGCTTACCTGCATGGTAAGGGTCAGTAACGGCAAATATAATGGGCAAAAGCCAATATACGAGTGACAAAAGATAGCCCGGTCCGGAGCAAATAAAAAGCCACGGCCTGAATTTTCCGAATCTTGTGCGGGTTTTGTCAACGATTGCAGCAAGGAACACATCGTTTATAACATCCCAGATACCGATAACAAAAGTGACTATTGTCTGAAAGCTGAGCCCGATTTTAACAACATCGGTTATGAAAATATCCTGATATTTGTTTATGTTGTAGCTTTGTGAAATGTCGTAAACAACATACGCCAGCGATTCTTTTGAGCCGACATATCTTCTGTTGTTTGACACAAGACTTGCCGAACCGTTTTGGTTTGTATTATTTTTTTCTTTAATTGCCGTCATTTCAGCCATACGGTAACCACCTTTGGTTTTATAATTCCGCAAAAGAATATTGATTTTTGGTCATGGAATATGCCGCTTTTCTTTATACCCTATACCGACCACAAGCTGTCAATGAAGCGTGTGGGCCGATGCGGAAATGCTCTGAAAAAGTCCGAGGCATCGCCCTTAATCTCAACCCCGTCAATATAAATTGCAGTTTCGGCAGTGTGTCCCTCGCCCGCAAGCATAAGCCTTGCAGCGGCGGCAGCGGTAAGAGAAACATCGCAGTCTCCGCTTTTTCTGCGTGTTACAACGGCTTTTCCGTTTTGATATTCAACCTCAAAAATCCCGTTGTTCTGCTCAAATTCATCTATGCTCAGAATGCGGAATCTGCCGTATTCTTTGGGATAAGCATTGCATTCAAGCAGTTTTTTAAGGTTATAAATTCTGCCTGCAACTCCACCGTCGTCTTCATATGAAGCTTTGTCGATACGGTCCGCAATGCAGGCAAAGTCGCTGCCCTGATACTGCTTTCTCACTCTGAGGGTTTTGACTATTCCGTCATAGTTGCGAAGAAAACCGAGCAGCCCGTAAACTGCTTCGGGAGTCAGCGCAAAAAGCTCGGCAACATTAAGTGCATCGGGTCTTTCAACTTTGAAACGCACATAACCATCGGCAACACCGTTTTTGTTGCGCCTGAAATATGTATAATCGGCATTCTCAAAAGGCGTATCGCAAAAATGCTTTTTTTCTTCACGCAGAGAAACGAGATTTTCTCTCAAAGCAATTTTTGCGTGCAGCGCACTCAATTCCTCAAACTGTTCCCCCGTATAAAGAATAACATCCGTATTATACGGGATATGCTTAAGGCTTTCAAAAGGAACTCTTACCGCCAACATACGGTTGAGGCTTGCATAACCGAACTTTTCGTAGTATGAAACAGAGAACGGGTGAAGAAAGCCAAGAGTCAAATCGTTTTCAACCGCTGTTTCACCGATTTTTTTCATGATTTCACGAATTCCGCCCATTCTGCGGTATTCAGGCAAGCTGCATACACCGCTTACGCTGACCGAATTAAGGAAGTTGCCGCAATAATTTGTTCTGAAATCAAAAAGCTCAGCCCCTGCGATAAGTCTGCCGTCTTTAAATGCTCCGAGAACGGGTGCCGCAACAGCACTGTCTTCTTCCGCATTGAATTTCCATATAAACGATGCGGCAGAAATCCTTTGAAAATCTGCAGCTTCATCCGGTTTGATATATCTTATTTCCATATTATATCTCCGATATTCAACCGCACATTAACCAATCTGCGGTGTTGGTTAAAAGCGTTTTTCAAAATTATTTATACTCCTCCGCAAGCGAATTAAGTGCCTTTATAACGGTTGAGCCTGCCTCGCTTCCGAGTGAAAGCATTTCTTCATAGTGGCGGTGAGGCTCGCCGAAAAGCTTTTCGCCCATATCGGTGTTCCAGAGAGAATCCGCAATAAACGGGGCATAATCATTATCGGGAACTATGTAGCCGATTGCATCGTTGCAAAGACCCATAACAAGAACGGTTTTTTCTTTGCCGATGATATCAGCCGTGTATTCGTATTCCCAGTCTGTGCCGAGATATGACTGTGTTTTGTCAACAACCTCGCCGTAAACAAGCTGGGGTATGAGCTCGCCGGGAACTGTAAGAACAACTATATCCGTTCCGAATTCCATATAACCCGCTTCGGTAATGACGGAATATCCGCTTGACGAGCTATTGTCACGAACGGTTGTGAGCCCGAGAAGATCCGAAACAGCACCGAGATACATCAGACCGTGTTCAAGAGGAACGGTTACCTCTTCCATTCTGACATTCATAACGGGCGCAACGGGCTTCGCATTTTTCTCGGCTTCAATAATAAGTCTTGCAAACTCATAGCCGAGCTTCTTCGCCTGCTCATAGTCTTCAACCCTCGGGTCGGCGGCAATTTCAGCCTCGATTTCATCAAGAATCTCCTGAGTTTTAACTCCGCCCGCATTAACGGATATCGGTGCCTGTGCACCCTGAATAAACATAAAATTCATACCCGCCGCATTGAGCTTTTCTTCTATATAATTGGGATAATCGGCAGAAAGAAGCTTTGTTGCTCTGTCTATTGTTGTGGGATGACCGCCGAGGTTTGAAAAAACGGTAGGAACGGAACTCTTACGATACGGAATGAATTTGAAGCAGGCTATAACATGCTGATAGCCCTCCATATCGTATCTCTTGTTAAATATATAGCCGTATTCATCGTCAAGATAGTTGTTGTTTCTTTCACTGTAGCCGACGCCTGCCGTTTCGTAATAATACAGCTGACCCGGCTCCATATTCACATAAGCTTCAACAATCGCATCTGATGCGCCGCCAATCATAAGCTCATGAAATTCGCTGTCAATGCTTCTTGTTTTATCAACAAACGGAAACCATGAAAACATATTCTGAAAAATTGATTTTATAAGCGTTGCAAGGCCGAAGCCCTGAGTATCAATAACGGTGTGGCAGTGAGTGCTGTTGATGTTTATTGCCGCAATATCGCTCTTTATTCCTTTATCTTTAAGCTTTCGCTCAGCCTCTGCACGGATTGCACGCACATCCTCGTTGCACACGCCGATTCCGTCGATTGATGCAATGATAACGGTGCCTCTGCCCGAATTATCGTTCAACGCAACGGCATTTGCTCCCTGATCGTCAAAAACTCCGTTTATCTTCTGGGTAAAATAACCGCCTGTATAGTATTCCTTTGAGCCGTCTTTGAGATTTTCGGGGACCATGCTCGCCTTGCCGAAGCCAAGCATCCACTTTGCACCTTCAGCAGGCTTATCAATGAACTTCTCCGTGCCTTCATAGAAATTTTCGCTTTCTGAAGCGTAATACTCCTCAACCGTTTCAAAATCCTTCGGGAAGAGTGCACCCACGCCCGCAAACACAGCGTTGAGAAGCACGTTTATTGCGTTGGCGCAAAATATAATTCCGCTGTTATCCGCCGCAGCATCCGTTGCGCCGGCAGAAGGCATCATCAGGCAAACAGCCAACAAAAGCGAAACTGCTGACATAAGCATTTTTTTCACAAAACAAAACCTCTTTCCGTAAAAAATATCAATATTATATTAACATTATCACGAAAAAAAGTAAATAACTTTTGTGCACTTATACCAATAAAATATAAAAACGGGGCCGCTCCCTTGTCGGTTTGCAGCCCCTTTAAATCCGTTCGCTGATATTTTATCCTAACAAATTGAAAAAGGAATCAAAAAATGCAGCGATATAATCTGTTATTATCTTAAAAACTCCGCTTATTGTTTCAACAAAATCAAAGCCGGGCGCATCCTCTTCGGGTGTTTCCTCGGGAACTTCTTCAGGCTCTGCCTCCTTTTCTTCAAGCAGCATTGAGCATTCGGTGCATTTTTTCACGGTTTTGCCCGATTCGTCGGTTTCCCATTCACCGGGAGTATGATTTTTTAAGGGAAGAACGGTTGTGCCGCCTATTGTTCTGTCACACACTTCACAAACCGAGTATTCCTTGCCGGTGTGTGTGCAGGTTGAGTCAACAGTAACGGTGCTGAGCTTATGCTCACCGTGTGCAGGGATTTTCTTTGTGCCGTGATAGCCGCAGCTGCAGCTGACGGATGCAAGACCGTTTTTGATGCAGCTTGCTTCTTCGATTACGGTTTCTTCAAAGGAATGAGCATGGAGCTCATTGTTGAAATAATATTCATCGGCGGTGTAAAGCTTATCGTTATTTTCGCCGACCTGCAAGGCGCACCACTCCTCCGCTGAGCCGTAAAACCTGACCTCATAAAGAGATTTTTTGTTGCCGAAGGCGTTGTCGCCGATTCTTATTTCGGGGCTGTTATAAACGGAGATTTCATGCAGATTCACACAGCCTGCAATGGCGTTGTCACTGATATAATCGATGCCGTTTATCTGAAGAAAATATGTTTTTTCTCCCCAGGCATACCACGGGTAATCCTCAGCACTTTCAAACTCATACATATCACCTTTGCCGTCTATGGTAAGGGTATTGCCGTATCTTGTGTCTAAAGTCCATTTGCTGTGAGGGCCGCAGCTGCCCGATATAATTTGCGTTGCCTCTGTAATAACGGGAATATAAAACGCCGTTGCAAAGCCCTCATATTCAACCATAACCTCAACACTGCCGGTGTAATAGGAGCTGAAGCCCCAAGCATTGATTTTTGCCGTGTCCGTAACTGCTTCAACCGTGCCGTCACTCCACTCAACGGTGAGCTCAATGCCTGACAGATCAAGCATTTCACCCACTCCGTAAATCAGTTTACGGGGAGGATTTGAAACATACATTTTTTCAATATGTCGGGCACACTGAGCATTGCACTCAACATCATCCGAACAGATGGAGTTGTTTCCGCCTATAACAAAAGGCAGAGAATTCCATTCTTCTCTTGTTCCGGTGAATTTTACATTATTAATGGCGAAGCACTCATCAAAAATATTCTTTTGTGCATAAATGCCTGAGCTTAAAACAAGCGATTCAAGCTTTTCACACCTTCTGAAGGCATTTTCAAAAACGGATGCGTTTTCGCTGCATATTGAAACACCTGTGATGCCCGTGTTTGAAAAAGCATATCTGCCGATAACTGTTACACCGGGAAGAGCAATTGATGACGAAAGCGATTTGCAGCCCGAAAACGCATTGCTGCCGATATATGTGAGGCTTGACGGAAAACTTATTTCTGACAGCAACCGGCAGCCTGAAAAAGTGCTTTCATCTATGGTTGTCAGGCTCACGGGGAGTGACACACTTTCAAGACAAGGCAGGCTGCGGAATGCACTCACACCCAGAGAGGTTATGCCGTATTCCACTGTCAGCGTTTTTATTTGGTTGCGGTATTTGAACCACGGATATTTGGCGGGATTCGGAGGATATGCGCTGCCCATTCTGCCGTAACCGCTGACCGTCAGGTTGCCCTCGCTGTCAAGCGACCAATCAACGCCGTAATCCGAGCCTTCTTCATAAACAATGTAGTCCGTTGCGGCTCCCGCAACAACACATACGCTGAAAACTGCAGCAAGTGCAAGCAGCACAGAAAGCGATTTTTTGAGTAAATTCTTCATTTTCAAAACTCCTTTTAGTTTGATTTGTTGCAAGGATTTTCACTTCTTCCCTGCCCTTTCACCCATTAGACGAGGAAG
The DNA here is from genome assembly GCA_017403185.1 of Clostridia bacterium. Lineage (GTDB taxonomy): Bacteria > Bacillota > Clostridia > Oscillospirales > Acutalibacteraceae > CAG-177. Next base: position 28,110 of record JAFQON010000034.1, on the reverse strand, counting down.
TTCAGGTTTCGGTTCATTGTTTTTTGAAAAAAACAAAAAATATTTTTTGCCTCTTCGGAACAATTCGGTTTGACTTTATGCGTGTGCATCTATATAATGTTTATATGAAATAAAAACGGGAGGCGTTTTTATGTGGAAAATAATCAGAGTCATAGTTTCGGTTTTCGTTGCATTTGAAACTTTGGTTACGGGCATTTTCGGCGGCGTAAGCTTCAGGCAGATTGATATGCCCGAAATTCCCGAGGGCGAATACGGTCAGTTTGTTGACCCGTTTATCGGCACGGGAGGCACTCCCTGGACCTGCGCAATGCTCAGCCCTGCGGCAACGGTGCCCTTCGGCTCGGTAAGGCTCGGGCCCGACACCTGCTTTGTGGGCGGCGGCTATCTTATCAAAATGAACACATCGGGCTATTACTATGAGCAGGGTCACATCAAGGGCTTCAGCCATTCAAGGCTTTCGGGCACAGGCGCTGAAGACTACAGCCATTTCAGGGTCACACCCGTTTCAGGCAGCAATGAGCCTGCCGTTATGACCTATTCACATTCAAAAGAAACCGCTTCGCCCGGCTATTATGCGGTGTATCTGCCTTCCGTGGGCTGCCTTGCGGAGCTTACGGCGGATGTTCACACGGGCGTTCACCGCTACACCTTCAACGGCAGCGGCGATTCGCGGCTTTATATTGACGCTTCAAGCGCTGCTGCAAACAAAACATCAAAAGAGCCGAAGGTCGAATATAACGAGGAAACGGGAGTTATCTCGGGCAGCTGCATAATCGACGGTCAGTTTTCGGGAAGATTTGACGGTCTGCCCGCATATTTTGCAGCCGTTACGGACAAGCCTGCCGTTTCATATGAAATTGACGAAAAGGGAATCGACCTCAACTTCGGCTGCCTTGACGGCGAAAGCGTTGAATTAAAGCTCGGCATAAGCTATGTGAGCAAAGAGAACGCACTGCTCAACCTCAAAGAGGAAACTGACGGTCTTGATTTTGACAAAGTCAGAGAAAACGCCGCAAAGGCTTGGGAAGAACGCCTTTCGGTAATCAAAATCAATGCCGACGACGAAATAAAAACCATTTTCTATACCGCACTTTACCACAGCATGACAATGCCATCGGATTTCACCGATGTCAACGGCGAATATCTCGGCTTTGATAAGCAGGCAGGCGTTGCCGAGGGCTACACCTACAGAACCGATATGTCCCTCTGGGACACCTGCCGCACAACCCACCCGCTTTACACGCTCATCGCACAGGATATTCAGACCGACTGCCTCAACAGCCTTGTGCAGATGGCTGAATCAGGCGTTGGCGTTATCCCGAGATGGCCTATGGGCGCAGGCTACACAAGCTCCATGCAGGGCGACCCCGCCAACATTGTGATAACCGAAAGCTATCTCAAAGGTATCACTGATTTTGATGTTGAAAAAGCTTATGAATACATGAAGAATTCTTCGGATAATGCGGTGAATAAAGACGGCAGAAATTATGTTGAGCTTTACAATGAATACGGTTACATTCCTCAGGATATCGCTCCGGGTGACGAATCCGTGAGCCGTACTCTCGAATACGCATGGGAGGATGCCGCAATAGCAGACCTTGCAGCGGCACTCGGCAAAACCGAGGACGCTCAGAAATACGCCGCAAAATCCATGTATTATAAAAATGTTTTCAACCCCGAAACAAAATATTTCCAAGCACGCAATGCAGACGGCAGCTTTGTGTGGAATTTCAGCCCCTACATAACCACCTTCTATGATGCCGTTATGATAAAGAAATTTGCAGACTGCTACTGCGAGGGCAGCGCAAGGCAGTGGCGTTGGAGCGCAATTCATGATATTGACGGCATGATTGAGCTTTTCGGCTCGGATGAATATTTCGTGAGCGAGCTTGACAAATTCATGAAGGATGCTTCGCTCTCAAGAGCGGCTGTTGACCCCGGCAGCGGCTACTGGGTGGGCAATCAGCACGATATCCACACGCCCTATCTTTTCAGCAACGCAGGCAGAAGCGACCTTACTCAGAAGTGGGTGCGCTGGACTCTCAAAAACCGCTTCAGCACCGATATCAACGGGCTTGACGGCAACGACGACGGCGGCACACTCAGCTCGTGGTATGTATTCTCCGCTCTCGGCTTCTATCCCCTTGCGGGCACGGATAAATACTGGATAGGCTCGCCCAACATTGACTCGGCACAGGTTACTCTTTCAAACGGCAGCACCCTTAAAATCACCGCAAACAATCAGAGCGACAAGAATATCTATGTTGACTCCGTTACTCTCAACGGCGAAAAGCTTGAAGGCTGCTATGTTACCCACGCTCAGCTTATGGGCGGCGGAGAGCTTGTTTTCAACATGACAGACAAGGCGAACTGAGGAGGTTAAATTCATGGCAACATTTAAAGCGATACTTTCATTTATTGAGATTTTTCTTCTCAGCATAGGCATATTCCCCGTAAACACGGATAACATCAGCTACGGCAGCAACGGCTATCGACCGCCTGCCGTCACAACACCGATGTATATTGCGCAAAACGGCAATACGGATTTTGTTATCGTTACCGAAGAGGAGCCCGATGCGTGCATTATCACCGCTGCAAACGAGATGCAGACCTATGTTGAAAAAATCAGCGGCGCAAGGCCTGAGTGTATCACGGAATCAGAATACACCGAGGGCACAAAAGCGATTATCATAGGCGAAACAGAGCTTGAGAAAAACATCGCAAGCGTTGACCGCACTCAAATCGGTGCAGACGGCTTTATGCTTTATTCAGACGGCAGTCACCTGCTCATTGCAGGCGGCGACAGCCGAGGCACTCTTTACGGCGTTTACACCGTGATTGAAGAATATTTCGGCGTTCGCTGGTTTACGCCCGAGCTTGAGGTTATACCCGACAGCAGGGATATCGTGATTGATGCTGCGATAAACCGCATTGTCAAGCCCTCATTCTCAATCCGCCGCAACAGCCCCGCAGGCGCAGACGATGCCTACCGTGCAAAGCACAAAATCAATGTATCCTTCTGGAATGAAGCACCCGAATACGGCGGCTCACTGACCTATGTTTTGTGGGATGTCACTCTTGACAGACTTGTGCCCGATACGCTTTTTGCTCAGCACCCCGAATACTTCGCAATGAACCCCGACGGCACACGCACAACAGACCATGTGTGCCTTTCTCACCCCGAGGTGCTTCCGATTGCAATTGAGAATGCAAGGCAGGAAATTCTCGCCTGCGAAAGGGATTCAAAATACATTCACATCGGTCAGAAGGATAATTCAAACTACTGTCACTGCGAAAGCTGCGAGGCTCTTTATGAGAAATACGGCAGCATCTGCGCCCCGACCCTCATTTTCACAAACGCTTTTGCCGATGCGCTTGACGATGAATTCCCCGATTTCACCTTCACATTCTACGCTTACGGCGAAACGGAAAGACCCCCTCAGGATTTATCGCTCAGGTGCAATCCGAATGTTGTGCCCGTGCTTTGCGGGCTTCACAAGGCGTGCCGCAGCCATCCTCTCACCGAGTGCGGTGCGCAGGACGGCAACGAAACCTTTATGAACCTCTACGGCGACAACGAGCCCACCATAGCCGAGGATTTTGCAAACTGGGTTAAGGTTGCGGACAGAACATATATCTATGACTACACCATTAACTTCCTCAACTCCACTCAGTTTTTCTCAAATTTTGAAACAATGCAGCCCACAATGAAATATATGCACGACATCGGCATCACGGGCTATGTTTATAACTGCGGCGACGGTCACTATGCCGCCTTCAACGAGCTGAGAAACTACCTTCTGAGCAAGCTGCAGTGGGATGTTGACTGCGATGTTGAATACCACATGACGGACTTCCTCAACGCTTATTACGGCGAGGCTGCCGCACCCTTTATCAGAGAAATTCTTGATATTCAGACTGCGCAGATAAAAGCAACCGCTCACGCCTTTGACTTTGACTGGCACTATCAGTCGGGCTTCTACCCCTTCTACACCGTTAACAGGCTCAATTCTCTTTGGAACAAGGCACTGAATGCGGATATAACGGATGAGCAGAGGTTCAATGTTGAGGTTGCAAATCTGAGCTGGGAATATTTCAAGGCAAATCAGTTTATAGGCAGATACTCCTTCTTAAACCCGCTGAGGCTTAAGGCAAACGAAGAGCTTTACGATAATTTCAAAGCGCACGGCATAAACCGTGTTTCATCCTTCGGATTAATCCCCGAAAACAAAGAGGATGTTGACTTTATGCTTCGCCCGTTTAATTGGAAATAAAACAATACGCCCCCGACAACCTGAGTTGCCGGGGGCTTTGCTTAGTCACGCCATCCGAAGCTTTTTATCAGCAGCAGCTGATGTAATGCTGACTTATCAATGTTGTTTCGGCATAATCGCATCTTGTGCATATCGAATAGTTATATGTTTTCTTCAGGCATCTGGGGTCGCTTGCATTAACCTTGTGTGTTATTGCAGAGGTTGTGCTTGTTTCAAGCTTGTGACCGAAAAGAGTGCACATAAGGCCGTAGGTTGATGCTTCATCCTCGTCACATTCGCCGCAGATATCTGCAATAACTCTCTGCTGAACATCGGCTGAAACGCCGCTTTCAAAGATATAATCTGTATCTCCGCAGGTAACAACATTTGTGTTTTCAATGCCGTCAACGGCATTTGAGGTTACCGTCATTGCGCCGAAAATAAACATCATCGACATAATAAATGCAATAATTTTTTTCATATCATTCAATCTCCTTAAGGTTTTCAATAATTTTTAGAAGTTCTTCTTCTGTATACGCACTGAGCGAATACATCATTCCGTTATAATCGAAATTTGCCTGCCAGAAAACGGTTGTATCATAATATTTGTAATAAACCTCCAGACCGTTTATTACCTTCATATTAAAATCGGTTTTCATTCCGGATGAAACCTCTTTGTCAAGATTAATGACTATATTATAAACAACATTATCAGTTATAAAGGTATATACTCTTTCACCGGTATAACTGTCTACAAAATAATCTACAGATTTAACCTTTACATCTTCGGGCAGCCACGAGGGATAAAGGACAGCAATATCTTCTTCTGTGAGAAGCTCTTCAATTGAACTGTAGGTTCGCTTCTCCTTAGCTTTGGTGAAGGTTACTTTATCGCCAAAATTCAGAATTTCGCCCTCTATCAATTCATCTATAACGCGAATCCATTTGTTGACCAAAATGTCGGACTCATCTCCCGAACCGACAGCCGCTATGGCAAAAATTGAGAATATAACTGCCAGAACAGCCGCTATAATGCCAAGCGTCTTGAGCCTGAACCTGGTTTTTGAATTCATACCGATATTATGTACTTTATCAACAAAGGAAATTTTTTCGACACTTTGGTCAATTTCTGTTTTTAAAATCCTCTTTTTCTCTTCAATCTCCATGAGAAAATCCACGCATTCTGAAATGAGAGCGTCATCCATTTCCTTATAGTTTTTTGAAGATTCAAGAAGAACAACTGCTTTAAGCTTGTCATTCAGTGTTCTTTTTTCGTTTGTTTTTTCATGCCGGTTTCCCACGGATTGATTCACCTCCGAACAATTTGATTTATACGCAATTTACCTCCTTCATATATAAATGACGAAAAATTGCGTAGGTTACGGAAAAATTTTCGGATTTTTTTAACTTTGTAGCATTGCACAAAATTAAGCTTGCTATTTTATGCAAAAACAACAAGCTTACAGTTTCATAAACAAAAGAAGCAGTGCCATAAACGCAAACGAAACCTTGGATTTGATTTTGTTTTTCAGCCTGAACACCCTTGCTTTTACCGCATTTTCACTTATATCAAGCATTTTTGCCAGCTCCTCATACCTCATGTGCCTGACATAAACCATTTCAAAAAGCTCGAGCTCCTTTTCGTTGAGCTGAGAGAGAATTGACTTCTTCTTTTTCTCTATTTCTTCATCGGATATCAGAAAATCCTGCTCCATTTCATAAACCAGCTCTGCACTTTGGGCGGGAGAACGGGACAAGCCGAAAATCAATGCCTTTTCTCTTTTAGCAATATCCCTGAATTTTTCTTTAATCTTTTTATCCGCTGCCGAGAAAAGCCATGCCCTGATGTACTTTTCCTCAACACCGTCACCTTTTTGCTGAAACAGCAAAAACACATCCTGAACAACATCGTGCGCATCGGCTTCATTCCCGAGCCTTATATAACAAAAGTGATATATATCTTCATAATATTGCCCTGCAACTTCTCTTGCACGCTCTGCGCTTATCATACATATCACTCCTTTGCAAAAATTTTAATAATTATAACAATTTTGAAATACATTGTCAAACAACGAAAATTAAACAGAAATTGCTCATTGTGTATTGACAAAATTCGATTTTAAGCGTAAATTATTAGAGAAATGCTTCAAAAGCAGTAATAAAACAGGGAGGAACAACATGAAAAGATTTATCGCAATGCTTCTTGCAATCTCCATGCTTTTTGCCTTTGCTTCATGCGGCGGCAAGGAAGACGGCGAAGATGCAAGAACGGAACTTGTAACAGGCAATGACGGCGAAGCCGTAACAAACAATGAGGGAGAATTTGTAACGGAAATTGTTACCGAATCCCCTTCGGGCAGTGCCGAGAGCACGGGAACAACCGCCGAAGAAACAACCCTCGAGCCCGTCAGTGCTCCTTCTGATGACCCGTCAACATGGACCGATGAGCAGATAGTTGAATTCTACAAGGCTGCTGCTGTCAGGTCAAAAACAAAGGTCAAGTCAAAGGAAGCAAAGGTAATCAACGAAATAAGCGTCAACAACGGCACAGGCTTCATAGGCAAGGTTGTTGATTGGGCAACTCCGTTTCTTGAAGATGCGCTTAAAGACAGCATAACTGAATTTGACGGAATAACAGGCGGATACGAAAATCTTTCGGTATCAGACACCGCAAGCACAAAGGCATACAAAAGCGGCGAATACACCGTTATTGAAATGACTCTGAAGGAACAGACCGACGGTGCACACGGCGACAGATTCTCGGGCACAGTTGGTCATGCAATCTCTGTTGTTGGTGATTTATCCGTTGTTGCCGATGCGCTTCCGATGTTCAATGTAGATTTTGACAACGCCGATATCAAGCTTCGCTACGCAAACCCCAAGCTCAAGGTTAAAATCAACAAAGACGGCATAATCGAAAAGGGCACATGGTCATATACAGTAAATGTTACCATTGCAGAGCTTGTTGCCAGCGCAGATGCCTTCCCCGCAATTGTTGTTACGATTGAGGATGCTTTCGGCTCGGTGGGATATGTAATCACCACAGGCGGCGGATTCTAAGTTAATAAAGCTAAAAGGGGCTGTTTTTTACAGCCCCTTTTGTTATTATCTGAACAAACGCTGGATTACCGTTCTGTTCATACCAAAAAGATTTTTGAAGAATGAGATAATCTTCTGGAAGAAGCCTGAGTTAACGGAAACCCTCTGAGAATCTGAAATTTCACCGTCCGAAAAATCACTGCCGTTTTTATCAACAACCTTAACCTTCACCTCAACGCTGCCGCTTGAAGGTGAAACCTCAAAGGTTGTGCCCTCGCCCTTCTTATCGCCGTTTACATACCAGTAAAGCTTCGCACCGTCGGGCAGATTTGCCGCTTCTGCGGTAAGGCGAAGAGTTTCGCCGTAATTGATTGTTTTTGAACCGGGATTATTCTTGATTTTAACCGATGCAATACATCTGAAATTTGCTGTTACCGTAACATCACCTGCGGGCATTGTGTCGGGAATCTGTGCCGACCAGCCCGCAAATGTGTAGCCCGCTTTTGAGGGTGCTGCAGGCTTTGCTACTGACGCACCGTAAAAATATTCTGCCGAATTCTCAACGCCGTCAACAACGGTTTTGAAGGTATATTTGTTTCTGTCAATATAAACCTTAAGAACAAGTGAACCGTCAGCGGCAACAACGCCTGAAAGAACGCTCTTTTCGTCATTGAGTGTAAAGCCTTCGGCAACAGCGTACTCAGCGGCAACGCTTTCGCCTGTTGTGCCCGTATGACCCGTTGACACAAGAGTATATTCACCGTTCACATCCATTGTGTAGGTTTCAACAGTGTAAGCAACATCGGTTGCTTCAATCCATACTGCATAGAACTTTTTGCCGTTTACACTGTCCATTTTGCCGAGAGTATCAACGGCTTCTCCGTTTTCAGTTACCGCCCAGCCTGCAAAAACATAGCCTTCCTTTTCAGGTGCTGCGGGTGCCGTGATTTCAGAGCCGAAAACAGCCTCTGCAACCGTGCTTTCCGCTCCGTTTGCAAATGCGCCGCCGTTGGCATCAAACACCGCACTGTAGCTGTTTGCAGCCCACACTGCACTTATTGTTAAATTCTCGGCGGGCATTGTATCGGGAATTTCAGGCTGCCAGCCTGCGAATGTGTAGCCTGCTTTCACGGGGTTTTCGGGCTTTGCGACGGTTGTGCCGTAATCCTGAGTAATGGGGCTGATAACGCTTTCGCCTGTGTTCTCAAATGAGATTGTATATTCATTTGCTTCCCACTGTGCGGTGAAAACAAGATTTTCGTCGGGCATTGTGTCGGGAACTTCGGGTGACCAGCCGATAAAGGTACAGCCTTCTTTTTCGGGAGCCCATTCGCCTGTTATCGCATCGCCGATTTCATAGTATTCTGCCTTTTCCTCACCGTCAACAACCCATGTGACACTTCGCTCAGTGAGAGAAGGTGTAACTGCCGCCTGAACGCTTTCAAGCTCGGGCGTGCTTTCATACCAGAGATATGCCGCCGCAAGGTCCGCAAGTGATGACGATGTGCTCTCCGCATAAGGGAAGGCAACAAAGCCCTGTGTGTTCTCTGTTGTGCACACCGTTTCGGGGATTACAAAGCATTCAAGCGTTTTGCCTCTGCTGCCCTTGAGCACGGTCATATCAAGCTCAAAGAGCCAATCCGAGCTGTCATAAACAATGCAGCCGTTTGTGCGGATTGAAAAAGCAAGGAAGCCGTAAGAGTTAAACTGCTCCTGCGTAATATTGCCCAGACCGAGCTGCTTGTTGGCAACATTTGCACCGTTTGCGCCCGAAACCTGCTGAATTTTTTTTGTGAAATCAAAATCACCGTTAAGCTCCATTGATGCCGATGCCGCCTCGGGGATTGAGCTTGCGGAAAGCACCGACTTATCATAAGCAAGAAGAACGGTTGCGGGGCCCGACACAAAATTTGTTGCAATCGAAACCCTCATTTTAACATCACTGCCCGCAGGCACTGAAGTTATCTCAGCCCAGTCGCCGTTTGAATCCTCGGCATAAAATGCAGTTGAGATTTTGTAGTTATATGCCGTTTCTGCCGCCGTTGCAAAAGGCACGCAGCCGATAAGCATAAGCACCGCAAGCAGCAATGCAAGCGTTTTTTTCATATATAATCTCTCCTTGGTAAAAATTCATATATGGTTATAATAACAAAAAAACAAATAAAAGTCCATAGTAAATTTTAATACCCCCGATGAACTGCGCACCGGGGGTATCGTTATTTGGTAAGCTTTGCCGTCTGCCTTTGAGCCATAACGAGCTTTGCATAAATGCCGTCCTGCATAAGCAGGTCACGGTGAGTGCCCACCTCGGCAATTCTGCCCTTTTCAATAACCACAAGCCTGTCCGCATTTCGCAGGGTTGCAAGCCTGTGAGCAATGGCAAAGGTTGTTCTGCCCTTCACAAGCCTTGCAAGAGCCTCCTGAATGGAGCTTTCCGTTTCAGGGTCAAGAGCACTTGTAGCTTCATCGAGAATAAGAATTTCGGGATTTCTGAGCACAGCTCTTGCAATTGAAATTCTCTGCCTTTCGCCGCCTGAAAGATTGTGACCGTCCTCACCGACAACGGTGTTGTAGCCGTCGGGCAGCTTCATGATGAATTCGTGGGCATTCGCAGCCTTTGCTGCGGCAATTATCTCGCCGGGCTCAGCGTTGGGTCTTGCATAGGCGATGTTATCGTAAACCGTGCCCGCAAAAAGGAAGGTTTCCTGAAAAACGACGCCGATTTTTTCACGGTAAGCGCTCTGGCTCATGTTTTTCACATCCACACCGCCAACGGTTATGCTGCCCTCGTCGGCATCATAAAGCCGCATTATCAGGTTGATAAGAGTTGACTTGCCTGCACCCGAATGACCGACAAGACCTATCATTTCGCCCTGCTTAACGGTAAGGCTGATATCCCTGAGCACGGGCTCATACGCCTTGTAGCCGAAGCGCACATTATCAAACACTATATCGCCGCTCAGGTTTGCGGGGGCAGGATTTTCAGAATCCTCAATACCCTCTTTTTCGTCAAGAATTTCATAAATCTTAATAAGGCTCGTTGCAACCTCGCCAAGGCGGCGGGGAAGGGTCGATACCCAGCGGAGCGGCTGGTAAATATAGGCAAGGAACAGCGTGAATTCAAGCAGTTCGCCGAGCGTTATCGTGCCCTCAAGCACCATTCTGCCGCCGAAATAAAGCACAAAAAATTCGCCTATTCCCATAAAGAACGAAAGGAAGGGAAAAACTCTTGCCCAAAGCTGCTCATTGCTCTTTGAAATCTGAGCAAGACGAAGGCAGATTGCATCAAATTTTTTGATTTCTCTCTCTTCACTGCCGAAGGTTTTTACAACCCTGATACCCCTCACAATATCGTGAAGCACGGAGTTTGAGCGTGAATCACATCTCCACTGCTTTTCGTAGCGGAGATGAATGAATTTCCAGAATCCTCTGATTGCCATAACAACAAGCGGAACGGGAATGAACACAAGCAATGTAAGCAGAGGGCTGATGCTGAGCAGAATTATCAATATTGCCGTGAACATTATGAGCTGCTGCACCGCATACATTCCCTGCTCGGTAACGAAGCGTTTGACCGTTTCGGTATCCCTTGTGACTCGCTTCATCAAATCGCCCGCCGTCTTTTTTGACATTGACGAGAGCGAAAGCCTCTGCACCTTGTCATACATCATTATTCTCAGGTCATTTGACATTCTGCAGCTCACAACATTCGTTCTGCGCTGGCTGAAAATCCTGAGCACCTGACCCAGAACCTGCGTTATGCCGATGAGCACAACAATGCTGAGAATACCCTTCACCGCCGCATCGCCCGTCACCGACGGATTATTGAAATATCCGTCAACAAGCCTTGCATTAAGCACGGGCAGAAGCGCATTTGATGCCGTTGCAAGCGTCAGCAAAAGACCCGCAACAAGAAGCGAAGGCAGGTATTTTCTTAGCATACCGACAGTGCGCTTGAAAAGATAGCTTTTTTCAACACAGAAAAGGCACACATCCATACCCTTTATAAAGTGCCTGCCGCATTTGGGGCATACCCTGAAATCCTCACGGGAAAGCTCGGTTTCCTCACCCGTTTTTATATAATGGTTAACCACCTTGCAGAATTCGCCGATCTCTTCAACACATGACATTGAAAAACGGCAGACGGGGATGCTTTTTGCCATTTCCGAATTTTCTTTTTCGGTTATAAGCTCAAGCATACCGCAACCGACATAGGTGCGCTGCATAAGCTCCTCAACGCCGTCAAGGCTGCGGCTGAAAACGGTTTCACCGTTTATAACGGCGGAAATAACGCCGTTTTCAAATATCAGCTCTCCCCTGCACAGCTCGCTGCTCTGTGTCAGGTCAAAAGCCGCTTTTGTTTGCATAATTATCACCTCTTTTATGGTGCTTTTAATTATATTTCAGTTTCTTCAAATTGACTTCCCAAATGGTCGGGTCTGTCCCTTGAAATATAGTAAGGTATATTGTTTTCAACAGCCCACTGTTCCGCTATTTTCAGAACAACGGAATCATCATAGTCCATATCCTCATCATTCACTTTAAACAATGGAATAAAAAGCCCTGATGCAGCAATATCCTCATCATTTTCATAACCATAATACACACTTATATCAGCAGGATCCAAAATTCGGAAATCCGCTCTGCAAAACCAAAAAGTAAAAGGTTTCCAACCACCTTCTCCATCATCGCACTCTCCGCCGAAAGCATAAAGTAATGTATTTCTGAGATCTAATTTCCGTTCTGAGTCATTTTCTGTGTAATACGGAATATTATTTTCTTTGCACCATTGTTCTGCATCCTTTAAAAGCTGCTTTTTCTCAAAATCATAGTAATCATCTGAAAATTTACGGAACTCTGCATAATCCTGAGTTAATATTCTGAATGCAACATCATAACCTGAATTATATCCATAATTATTATTTTTAATAATATCATTCATTGTTTCTTCTACAGCTTTATCGGGATAATTCTCTATAAACTTTTTTTGAAGTGCAATGATATCTGTTTTGAAAAATGGTATAAAATGCCCTGATTTTTTGATTTCATCGCAGTTTTTATAGCCAAACTCTTCAATCAGATTTTCCGTGTAAAAAAGCTGTAAACTGCTTTTTTCAAGCCAATATTCCACTTCATATTCGGAATCTTCTTCTTTGTACCATTTGCCTCTCATCAAAACATCACGAAGTTCAAGCTTCATTTGATACACCTCTTTAAGTGACCGGATTAATAGAGATAAGGCTCAAGTTTGCGGCGGCTCTTTGAAGGAATCGCCTCAAAATCAAGAATGCGGAAACGGTTGCCGTCAATATCAACAAGGTCTATCGCATCGCCGTGCTGACGGATGCTTTTTGAAATATCCCTCACCGCAAACGACTTTTTGAAATCACCTATCATAACATCAAAGTAAAAATGACCCATTTTCTCTTTGATTGACTCAATTTTTGTGATAACGGGGCAGTAGTAGCGCTGGTCAAGCTCATCGTTCATAAGCGCCTGCTGTTCTTTCGGAAAATCCGCCATATGCTCAACAATGCCGAGCTCGTTTTTTTCGATATCCGAAATGCAGATGTAATCCGACGGAAAACTCAGCGGCAATGAACGGGTGAGAATCACTCTCTTATACTCCTTGCCGTTTATTGTTGCCGCAAGAAAACCGTTTTCGTTCTTTGAAAATACGCAGGTTTCGGGGCTCACATATTCCGTTCTGAGCGTTTCAGGTGAAATTGTGTTTGCATTATTTGTGTTCATGTTCATCCTCCTCGGGCTTTTCGCCGCCCGTGCCGACACCTATGCCGATAGTCTTAAGAGCCTCTGACTGGATTTTATATTGCTTGTAGAATTCGCCCTTTTGCTTTATAAGCTCTTTAAAGGTGCCGTACTCAACAATTTTACCGTCGCTGATAACGGCAAGATAATCCGCATCACGAAGAGTTGAAAGTCGGTGGGCAATGGCAATGGTTGTTCTGCCCGCTTTGAGCTTTGTGAGCGAATGCTGAATATTGCGCTCGGTTTCGGTATCCATTGCGGCAGTTGCTTCATCAAGAATAAGTATTTTAGGATTCTGAATAATCGTTCTCGCAATTGATATTCTTTGCCTTTCGCCGCCTGAAAGCTTCTGACCGCCTGCGCCAACCCTTGTTTCATAAGCATCGGGCAGCTTCATAATGAAATCGTGGGCCGATGCCGCCTTTGCCGCCGCAATAACCTCATCCATGGTTGCGTCGGGCTTTGCGTATCTGATGTTATCGGCAATAGAGCCGATGAAAAGGTAGATATCCTGCGAAACAAGACCGATGTTGCGGCGAAGCTCGGTGAGCTTCAAATCACGCACATCAATGCCGTCAATTTTAACGCAGCCCTCTTTTGCATCGTAAAGCCTTGCAATGAGGTTTGCGATTGTTGTTTTGCCTGCGCCCGTTTTGCCGACGATGCCGAGCATATCGCCCGCCCTGACCTCAAGGCTGAGCTTTTTGATAACGGGCCTTGCAGGCTCATATTCAAATTCAAGCTCGTTAATCTCGATATCTCCCCTGAGATTTTCGAAGCTTACCGCATTTTCTTTCTCCGTTATATCGGGCTTTGCGTCGCAGACCTCGAAAACTCTCTGTGCCGAGTCGGCACATCTTGCCCACCAGTTTGAAATCCACGAAAGGAAGTCAAAAGGACCTCTGAGCATTTCGAGATAAACTATATAACTGAGAAGCGTACCCGTTGAAAGCTCTCCCCTTGCAACAAGCACACCGCCTGCGCCGAGCACAACGGTTGAAAGCAGCAGCACGAATACTTCAAGAATCGGGAAAAGCGTCGCTTCCGAGAGCGAAAGCTTGAGCTCCGCCTTCATATGCTCGCCGCTGAGTTTTTCAAATCTGCTGAATTCATCCTCTTCCTTTGCAAACGCCTTGATAACACGCTGACCGTTGATATTGTCGCTGACCATTGCGGAAACTCTCGCACCGTAAAGCCACGCTCTGTGGTGAAGGGAGCGGAAGAATTTATCACCGAGTGTAAGAAACGCAAACAGCACAGGCACTGCCGCAAGGGTTATGAGCGACAGCTTCCAGCTCATAACAAACATAATTGCAATAACACCTATGACTGTTGCAATATCGATTATGAGCGCAGGCAGACCGTCAACAAAAAACCAATAAATATTGTTGGCATCACGGATAACACGCTCCATGAGAGAGCCTGTCTGCTTTGATGAATAGAAATTAACCGAAAGCCGCTGCATGGCGTTGAAGATTTTGACCTTGATGTCATAAATTACATTCGGCATGATTCCGCCCGTTATGTACTGCTGAATAACGGTGAGAATCGTGTTGAGCAATCTTATTCCGAATATTGACAGCACAAGCACTCCGAGAGCCTTAAGAAGCTCCGCAACGGGCAAGCCGTCGGGGTTTGAAAGAACATCGTCAAAAAGCGCACGGGTGCTTATCTGCGGAATAAGCACGGTTACTGCCGTGCCGAGAAGCATAATTGCAATAATCGTTATAATCTGCGGAATGTATCCGCCGAAAAACTTGAAAAGGCGGACTGCGGTTGAGGAGTTTTTGTTGTGTTTGGGGCAGAAATCCTTGCCGGGCGGGCAGGGCTTGCCGCATTTTTTGCACTTGTTTTCTTCAGGCTCATCAGAAGCAGGTACCTCCGCCTCACCGTTTTTCTTGTAGGTGTTGAATGCTCTCGCAAAATTTTCAAACTGAGCAATTTTGCCTATTGAAAAACGGACAAGGCTTATCTGCTCGCCGTCTTTTTTCATTATGAGCCTGCCGGTTGAAACATATCTTTCCGTTTCAAGCGACTCCGCATCTTCAAGAGGAATGCTCTGAATTTCACTGACAGTGTATTTCGGGTCGGGTCTGTGATTCTTTCGCTTGGATTTAACGATTTCTTCGTCACCCAAAGCTATATAAAGACCCTTTTCATCGAAGCTGAGCCACGATGAGCAGTAGCAGGCTTCGTTATCCATGTCGCCCGTGCAGCAATAAATCAGATTTTCGGTTAAAAGCCCCGCTTCCTCAAGCACTCTGAGAAGAGGCTTCGGGAATTTGCCCTTTTCGGGCTTCGGGGGCTTGGGCTTTTTCTCCCTTTTTTTACTCATAAAGGTTCACCGCCTTTAATTAAATGTAAAAACAGCACTTTCATCAAACGAAAGTGCTGCTTGTGATTCTGCACGCAAAATGCCGCAATATTACTCAGACTGCGGGCACAACACTTCCGTTTTCTTGTTATCGTTCATTTTCATTGTCATTGTGTCCGCCTCCTTTCATATTTTTAATATAGTATAATCCTGCCATTATTTGAATGTCAAGAAAAAATTTAATCAAAGCAAATCATCGAACAGTTTGATGTTTGACTGTTCAAGTTTGAGCTCGCCTGACTGCTCTTTCTTGATTATTTCAACGATTCTGTCGTTGATTGGTGTGGGAATGCCGCACTTTCTGCCCCATTCGCAAACAACGCCGTTGATTGCATCAACCTCGCAGGGCTTGCCGTTGCGGATATCCTGAAGCATTGAAGGGATGATGTCCTTATGCTTCTTCATTGCAATGGGAATGAGCATTTCACCCAATTTGCGCTTGATTGCATTTTTATAATAGAAAAGACCGACAATGTTTTTGCCCTGAACGGGAGCAAATTCCGCCCCCGCTGCGTGACCCACATCAATACATTCCTTCATGCAGCGGATTGCAACCTTTCTTGCATAAGCATCGCCCGTAACAGCGCCGAAGGTGCCGCCCACTACCGTGCCGAGGCCCGAGAAGGTTGCGTTTATAAGAAGCTTTGACCATCTTGTGCCGATAAGATTTTCTTCAAAATGAACGGGGCACATTTTTTCAAGAAGCTCTGTTACTCTTTTAACCTGTGCATCGGTAATGCCGTCCATTTTGCCCATGTGATACGAAAGGCTGTCGGGCTCACTGGTGAGAACGCATTCGCCGGGGGCTGCAAGGTTTGCGCCCCATTCAACGGCGCAACCCATTGTGTGCTCCTTGCCGATGATTTCAGCAATGCCGGGCTCGGGAATGCCGTTCTGAAGAGTTACGATAACGCCGTCATCGGTAAGAAACGGCTTTAAGAAGGTTACAACCTCGGGATTGTGAAGCTGTTTTGTCATAAGGAAGATAACGCTGTATTTTCCGCTCATTTCATCAGGTGTTATAGCGTTGACGGGCACCGTCATCTCAACAGTTCCCGTGATTTTTGCGCCCTTTTCTTTAAGAGCGGCAACATGAGCCTTGTTGCGGTTGACAAGCTCAACCTCTGCTCCGTTTTTTGTCATATATGCGCCGAGCACCGTGCCGAGCGAGCCTGCGCCGTAAATTGCAACTTTTTCCATAAAAAACTCTCCTTTATATTCCGAAGGCTTCAACAAGCCTTGCATATTCTTCATCCGTGATTGCCATAACCGAGCCGTGACGGGGTCTCACTCCGTCAAAGCTGTAATCGGCAGGGCTTACCGCTTTGAAATTCTCCATATCCGTTGTCATCTGCATAAAAAATCTGCCCGTGCCGTATTCGTCCATAATCATTATCCATGAATCCGTGCCCGTAAGGCGGTACATTTCGCTGCCTTCAACGCCTTCTTTTGAAAGTGAAACCACTGCGGGCTTATCCACATAGGGACCGGTAAGCGATTTTGATTTTACATAGGCAATGGTCTGGTCTTCATCATGTTTAAAATAGAGGTAGTAATATCCGTTATTCTCATTATAGGTTATATCGCCGTCTATGGTCTGAATACCCTTTCTCTCATACAGAAGTTTGGGCTGAGTAATGCTCTTGAAATCGGTTGTGTGGGCATAATACATCGCCGCAACATCGTTTTCAAGCGTTGAATTTGCCCAATAGACCATATATGCGCCTGCGTTTTCATCCCAAATCGCCTGAGGCGCCCATGCACGGGTAGTATTTGCAAACTCGCCGCCCAGCTCACGCATATCAATTATTGTTTCGTCTGTCCATTCAACAAGGTCGGCGGACTTCCAAGTGACAAGAGCATGATTTGAGGTCCAGCCCTCGGTGCACTTCATATCGGTGCCTATTATATAAAAATAGCCGTCTTTGCCTCTGAGTATATATGGGTCACGCACACACTTTTTGCCCTTTGTCTGAATTATAACAGGCTCGTTGTTATTGAGCGGCTTGAAGTTGTAGCCGTCTTCACTCACGGCAAAATGAATTCGCTCCTGCTCAGGCTCATTGCCCACAAACTGGCAAAACATATATTTACCCGCAAGGCTTTTAACGGGAATTGCATATTCGTTACACATACCGTTTCACCTCCGTACCGTTATATTCTACCATTTAATACATTATTTGTAAATCAAAATATAACACTCTTCCGTTTGTTATTATTGCCAAATTTAGGGCGATATTTTTGTGCACAACATCAATTTTTTGCATTGTTCTTGTTGAAGGATAAAAATGGTGATATAATGTATAAGATATATTACTACATAAGGAGAATAACCATGAAAAAGGCACTTTCACTCATTCTTGCATTCATCCTTGCCTTTGCCATGCTCATACCTTCGGGTGCAGCATCAGAGGCAGACTCAAAGCTTCAGTTCAACGATGACGGCAAATTCCGCATTATGCAGATTGCCGATATTCAGGACGGTCCGTTCCTTCTTGATATCACAAGAGATTACATAGAAGAAATGGTTGTCTATGCCAAGCCCGACCTCGTTGTGCTTACCGGCGATAATATTTCCGCAGGTGCCGCAACAATCGGAATCCACAAGCTTGACCTTATCCTTGTCAAGGCAGCTATAGACAGATATATGTCAATTTTTGAAAAATACGATGTTCCCGTTGCAGTTGTTTTCGGCAACCACGATGCGGAAGAAATTGTATCAAAAGAAGAGCAGATGGCAATGTATATGGAATATGATTGCTGCGTTGCGGTTGACGAGGGTGATGCTCTCTACGGCTGCGGCACATACAATGTGCCCATCTACTCAAAGAATGATGCCGGCAAAATTGCATACAACCTCTGGATGATTGACTCAAATATGTATGACGATGTAAACGACGGCTACGACCATGTTCATCAGGATCAGATTGACTGGTATGTTAAAACCTCAAATGAGCTTAAGGCTCAGAACGGCGGAGCTGCCGTGCCCTCAATGATGTTCCAGCACATCATCGTTAACGAAATTTATGATGTTATCACAGAAATCCCTGAAAGCGAGAAGGATAACTACGAATATGTTGAGGAACGCAATGAAGAAACAGGAGTTTCAAGATATTACGCAATAAAAAATGAGTATCTCAGAACAGGCGAGCTCAACGAAATGCCTTGCCCCGGTGCGGTTGACAGCCTTCAGTTTGAAACCGCTGTTGCTCAGGGCGATGTTGTTGCTATGTTCTTCGGTCATGACCACAAGAACTCATTTGAAGTGGAGTATCAGGGCATTGACCTTGTAAACACTCCCGGCGTGGGCTTCAACTCATACGGTGACCACAACAGAGGCGTGCGTATCATTGACATTGAAGAAGGCACAAGGGACTACGAAACCGAGGTTATCAGATATCAGGATTATCATGCAGATAACAAGGCTGCGCTTGAACGCTTTGTGCTTTACGGCAGTGAGCATGAGGTTATCGACCAGATTGCAGCATTCTTTAAATATATCTGGTTCAGCGTAATATCAATTTTTGCACTTTAATTTAACACGGCACAGCCTTATAAAGCTGTGCCTTTTTTGAAAAATTATGAAACATACAAAAACTTCAAAAAACAGGATATTTGCCGTTGCGTCAGGTGCGGCAGTCAACTTGCTGCTGTTTTTTGTGAAGCTGTATATCGGTCTTTCGGTAAACAGCGTTGCGATTTACACCGATGCCGTCAACAGTCTTGCAGATTGTGCGGTGTGCATTGCCGCAGCAATCGGATTTTATCTGATTTCATCAAAGCCGCGCCCAAAATACCCCTTCGGCACGGGCAGAGCCGAGGATTTGCTTAATCTTTTAATATCCTCTGTTATTACAATAACAGGCTTTGCCTTTGCATACACTTCACTTGAAAGGCTGATGTATCCCGTACCCGTGTGGTATTCATCGCTCTATGCGGTGATTATTGCGGCAACCGCCGCAGTGAAGCTGATTCTTGTATTCTTTTTTAAGGCGGTTTCAAAAAAATACGGCTCACAAACGGTCAGGGGCATTGAAACGGACAGCCTGCTTGATTTTTTCATCACACTTTGCACACTTGTTTCTTTCACGCTTTCGGACAAAGTCAGCTTTTCACTTGACGGAGCAGCGGGAATTATAATCAGCATTATTCTTATTGTGCAGGGAATAAAAATGACCGCATTCATATGCAAAAAAATCGCAGGCAGGCGGAATGATGAGCTCTGCGAAAAAGCGAAGGCTTTTATTGAAAAAAACGGAATTGAGTGCAGTGACATACAGTGCCACGAATACGGCGACATTAAAATTTTCACCGCTGATATCAAGGCAGAAGAGAAAGAAGCTCTTAAGCTTTCACAGAAATTTGAAAGGGAAATGAATTGCAGAATTTACTTTAAATCGGGAGGTAAAAATGAAAAATAAAAAAGGAAAAAAAGCGTTGCGTGTGCTCGCAATCATTCTTGCGGTTATCGTTTTGTTTGCAGGCATCACAACAGTTGTAACTGTTATAGGGCTTAACGCCAACACAAACAAATCCCACAGCTTCCCCGCAGTGGGCACGGATATTAAAATTGAAGAAAAAGGCAACGGTGTGTGGAATATTTATTCCGACAGAGAAATAAAAGTTATTCAGCTCAGCGACACGCATTTCGGCGGCGGATGGATGTCGATAAAGAAGGACTCCATGGCAATGAATGCAATTGCGGCAATAATAAGCGCCGAAAAGCCCGACCTTGTTATAGTTACGGGTGACATGGCGTATCCCGTGCCCTTCCAGGCAGGCACCTTCAACAACAAATCAGGTGCAAAGCTGCTCGCCGAGCTTATGGAAACTCTCGGCGTTTATTGGACAGCATCCTACGGCAACCATGACACGGAGGCATACAGCTTCTTTGACCGTGAAGAAATAACGGATTTCTATTCTCAGTATCCCCACTGCCTTGTGCGTGAGGGGGCTGCTGATGTTGACGGCTATGCAAATCAGGTTTTCAATGTCATTAATTCCGACGGCATGATAACCCGCTCACTTTTCACCATCGACTCCCATTCCTATGTTGACGGCGATATTTTCGGCATCATGTGGAAATATGATAACATTCACGAAAATCAGATTGAATGGTACAAGAGCGTGATTGAAGAAAACAACAAGCACAATGAAATGAAAATTCTCTCTTCAAGTCAGTCTGATTTCGGTCAGAAGTATATTAACTTTTTGAATGTGCCCTCGTCCGTTTTTCTTCATGTGCCCCTTTCGGAATACAAAGACGCATGGAATGAATATGCGGATAACGGCTATAAGGACACAAAAAATGTAAAATACAACTACGGCGCTGCAGGTGAAAGCGGCAAAGTTGTTTATCCCGGAATTTACGAGGATAATTTCTTTGAAACAATGCTTGAGCTCGGCAGCACGGACAGCGTATTCTGCGGTCATGACCATCTCAACAACTTCTCAATAAACTACAAGGGAATTGACCTTACATACTCATACAGCATAGATTACCTCGCATATACGGGCATTTCAAAGCTCGGCTCACAAAGAGGATGCACGGTTATAAACATTGCGGAAAACGGCGATATTTCATACAGTGCAGAGAATTATTATCAGGAAAAATACACCTCACACTTTGAAAAGGAAGAGGTCACAATGCAGGTGCTTGGCGAATGAAAACAGGGCTTATACTTGAAGGCGGAGCAATGAGAGGGCTTTTCTCCGCAGGCGTAATGGATGTTTTTATGGAAAACGGGATTGAATTTGATGCGGCAATCGGTGTATCGGCAGGTGCCGCATTCGGTTGCAACTACAAATCAAGGCAGCCGGGCAGAGTTATACGCTACAACAAGCGTTTTGCAAAGGACAAGCGTTTTTGCAGCCTTCGTTCTCTGATTAAAACGGGTGACCTTTTCGGTGCGGAATTCTGCTATCACACTGTTCCCGATGAGCTTGACCTTTTTGACACAGAAGCATACATTGCAAATCCCATGGAATTCTATGTGGTGGTAACCGACATCGAGACAGGCAAAGCGGTTTATATCAACTCCGATGAAGCGGGCGATGATTCGCTCGAATGCTTCAGAGCCTCTGCATCAATGCCGCTTGTTTCAAGACCCGTTGAAATAAAGGGCAAAAAATATCTTGACGGCGGTATTGCCGATTCGGTGCCTATACAGTATTTTGAAAGCATCGGCTACAGCAGGA
Source organism: Clostridia bacterium (assembly GCA_017403185.1). Taxonomy (GTDB): domain Bacteria; phylum Bacillota; class Clostridia; order Oscillospirales; family Acutalibacteraceae; genus CAG-177. The sequence goes on along the minus strand of JAFQON010000034.1, from coordinate 6,477 downwards.
ATGTTATCATTCTTACCCAACCCGCAGACTTTGTCAAAAAGCCGAGCTCCGCAACAAAAATCATAAAATACGCACTTAAACAATACCCCAAAATTGCCGAAACAATGGCGGACAGACACAACGAATACAACAGCACGCTTGAATACATAGCCCAAAGAGAAAAATCGGGAAACGCTCTTGTTATCAGACCCGATGCCCCGCTTGACATCGGCAGGGTTGAGCATAACCCTGACAAAATGCAGAAGGTTTATGACCTCGGCAGGGCTGCAGGTGAAAAATATCTTGGCAAAGTAAAGGAATTCATAACAGCAAATGAAAAGTGATAAATTTCGGAAGAGCTCTGCCCTTACCCGATTTAATTAAGCGTCGCAGAGGTGTTTAAATGAAATTCAGAAAAACAGTCAAAAAGATACTTAAGAGCATTGCAGCGCTTGCGGTTGTAATCGTTCTTTTGGTCGTATATTTCAAGACCAACACAACCGTAAGCTCAGATTTCACAATCGCATCGGCAACGGAAAACAGTTTTTTTCTCACTGCTCACAGAGGTCTTTCTTCGGTTGCACCCGAAAACAGTGCCCCCGCACTTGAAGAAGCAGGTAAGGCAGGCTATTATGCCGCTGAATTCGATATCATCCCCGCCAAAGACGGTGTGTGGGTGCTGATTCACGATGACACCGTTGACAGAACAATGAGCGGTACGGGCGAGGTGAGCAGCTTCACCTATGACGAATTGCTTGAAATGAATATAGATGAGGGCAAGGGGATTGAAAACTACCCCGAGCTGAAGATTTCAACGCTTGAAGAAGCTCTTGATATCTGCAAAAAATATTCAATGAGACCGATGATTGAAATAAAAGGCGGCAAGCCCGAAGATATGCAGAGCGTGCTTGACATTATCAAAGCATCGGGTATTGAAAATCCGCTGATTATTGATTTTGATTCAGACCGTCTTTCGGCACTGAGAAAGCTTGACCCGGATATCGAACTCTGGTATCTCGTAAATGAGATTGAGGACGGCACCCTTGAATTTGCAAATAAAAACTCAATGGGAATAGGCTTTAACTTCGGTATTCCTCAGAATTATTTCAAAATAAAGGATGCTCAGACACAGGGAATAACACTTGCATCGTGGACTGTTGATATGCTGCCGGTGCTCGACCTGCTGTGTGCGCTCGGCGTTGATTACATCACAACAAACAGAATTCTGCCGTAAAAAAATAACCTGCTTACCGCACAGTAAGCAGGTTATTTCACTTTTAATGGTTGCTGAACATTATAATTTTATCTCTCTTTTTAAGCTCCACTCTCGTATTTTTGAGGTCGCTGCCGAATATAGTCATTTTACCGCCCGGGCTGACATAGCCGAGAACAACGGATTTGTTGTCGTGCGGAGAAGCTTCATATGTTGCCTTCACAAGTTCAAAAGCACTGCACTCTGCAGGAAGACCGTTATAGAATTTCTCTGCTGATTTAACATAAAGCTCCTTGCTGGTAAAGCTCTCGGATTCACCGTCATCATAAGACAGAATATCGTTATAGAAATCAAACAGTTCTTTTTTCTCTGAAAGCTGGCATACCATTTTGCTTATGTATCTGTTGCTGATAATGATGTTGTTTACACTGTAGTTGTGAACAACATCATAATTTTTGGGGTTAAGGATTTCCGCAACAATATCTATGCTTTCGGGGTCAAAATTCTCATCCTCCTGCTTGTAATGGGCGATGATATCCTGCAGATAAACAAGATATGTGAGCACATTTGAGTCCATATCATCATTCGCTGCGGAATCATCGGAAAGAATAAGAACGCTTGTGTCGCCCGTGTTGGAATCAACGAACGCCTTGATTTCGGATGTGATGACATCCTTGTCATAGATATCGGCAACCACACTTTTCTTGACATAAGGATAATCCTTGTAATAATTCAGCTTTTCAAGACTCTTCTCATCGTCTATTACAATTATATTGAGAATTTCTTCCTCACGGTTTGCCTGCCACTCGGAGCGGTATGAGTTGAAGCCCTCCATAATTGACTGGCATTTGCTGTTGTGACCGAGAATAACAATATTTTTTCTCGCAGTGCGGTAATCATCGTTAACACTGACGGCAAAACTTCTGTCAGCCTGCTGCGCAAAATGCTTTCTGTGCTTTGTGCTTGTGTCAGTCATGAAGTATTCATTCACATTGCCGTTTTCATCTGTCATTAAAGTGAGAGGAATAATATCGTTATCAGCCTTTATTGCGCTTTCAATATATTCCTCCTCATCCTTCCAGCTCTTTGATGTTTTTTCAGCATAAAACGCTGCGCCGTTATTTGAAAACAGAGTGTTATAAACACTGTTAAGCTCCGGCATAATCGAAAACTGAGAAAGAATCTGACCGAGAACTCTGTTGACCGCAATGGGAACGATATTGCATTTCTTCTTCTGCTCATCATTCGCCTTGGTCTTATAATCAATGATTTTATTGACAAGTGACAAAGTCCAATCGTCATTAACCTCAACGATAATCTGCTGATTATCCGCCGAATCCTCCGCAGCGGTGAAATGAGCAACCTGAACAAGCGTTTTTATTGTTGCGGCATTGCCCTTCTCCATCTTATCAAGCTGCTCTCTGTAATCAAACTTACACACATTGTTCGTTATCTCTGCACTCAGGATAATTATGCTTTTTGCCTTTGAAACACAAATATCGTTGAGCTGCTTTGTTGAGTAGGTTTCACCCTCCCTTACAATGATGGAAAGCTTGTTGTGAAGATGCAGACCGTTTTCTTTCTCCTTGGCTATGGTATCGTCAAGCCTTTCGTATATCTCCTTCTCGATACGCTCTTTATCGGCAGGAGCAAACACGATTATGGTTTCTTTGGTCTGCTTATAAAGAAAATCGTTTATTATCTCGGAAGCTCTTGTATTCCAATTGAGAATTACCGTGTGGTTTGAAAGGCTGAGCCTGCTGTTACCTGAATTAGCCTTATCAATGAAGGCTGAAATCCAATTTGAAATATAACCGATTACCGCACCGGTAAAAACAATCATGCCGAGAATAACCGTTGCAAGGCAGAATACAACAAGCCCCGCATCGGCATTGCCCATATCCTGAATAACATACTGTATGCAGCCCGCATCAAGAATCATTGATATTGTGTAGAAAACACACGCACCGAAGCTGCCCGCTTCAAGGTCGGACGGCGCACTGTAATAGATAACGGTTGCCGCAATAAGGAACAGAATCACATTGGCAAGAATAATGCCCGAAAGCACCACGGGACCGGGCGACTTTGCAATGCGTATACTTATCCACTCTTTAAGCTTTTTCATATACTTCCTCCTCAAATCAAACGCATATTTTGCATTATTGTGAATTATTATACAGTATGCTGTTGCATTATGTCAACATTACAATTACGGTTTAACAAAACCTACAAACCGCACACCCGATTTTTGGAACATCTCACAAAATCGAGAAAATATTTGACAATTTTTATTCAGAGTGTTAACATTTTATCATAATAAAACAAAGGAAGCGAGGCTTTATCATGTTAAAAAAACTCACTGCAATCCTTCTTGCCGCTCTGATGATTTTCCCTGTTGCGGGCGTTTCCGCTTCGGCAGAGGAAACCGCTGCGGCAGAAAAAAACTTTGTTATTGAAGACCCTTACAAAAGAGTTGATTGGGATCAGTGGAGTGCTTACAAAACCCAGCTCCACTGCCACACCACCGCAAGTGACGGCTTTTTGCCCGTTCACGAATTCGTTCAGAAGCACTATGACCTCAACTTTGATATAGTTGCTCTCACAGACCACGGCACACTCAACAAAGGCTGGAATGTTGCCCCCGAAACCGTGCCCCTTATGCGCTACATCAAAAAAGAACGCACCAAGATGGCAGATATTATCCCTCTCACCGACGAGGAGTATCAGGCATATCTTAACGGCACCGCCGCATCCGAAACAAGAACCCATACAAACGGTATGCTCGATGTGCCCCTCGGCATAGAGCTCAACATGGCAACACCCTTCGCAGACTGCCACCTTACAGGCTACTTTGCCAACTACGGTCAGGGTCTTGCAGGCGTATTCGGTGACTATGAAACCCCGTCAAAGGGTGTTATGGAAGCAGGCGGCATTTCAATGCTTTCACATGTAGGCGAATATGTTTATGTTGACAAAGACAGTGAAAAACATGTGGGTAAGCCCATAGACGAATACTATGTCAATAAGTTTGCACGCCTCTTCCTCGACTGTAAGGGCTCAAGCCTCGGCATGGGCATCAACAGCGCAACGGATGCTCACACCCGCTGCGACAGAATTCTCTATGACCAGATTCTTCAGAAGACAATCCCCAACGGCGTTGTGCCCTGGTGCAACACCTTCGCAGATTCTCACGACGAGCCCGCAATCAACGATGCTTACACAATGTCGCTCATGCCCTCACTCACAATGGAAAACTTCCGCACCTGCCTTGAAAAGGGTGAATTCTTCTCAATCTCCCATTATTCAAACGGCGTTGAGCTCAACGGTATGCCTGAAATGCCCGGCTTCGATGAGCAGAAGGTATATGATACAAAGAGCTATCTTCTTGACAACACACCCATGGTAACAAGAGTTACCGTTGACCAGGATAACGACACCATCACAATCGAAGGCACAAACTTTGACGAAATCACATGGGTATCAGACTGCAATGTTATCCGCAGAGAAAGCAACATCACAAGCGGCAAGGCAACACTTGACCTTCACGCTTCGGACCTTCTTGACGAGCCCAACCTCTATGTAAGATTTTACATCACCGGTGACAACGGCATCTGCTACTCACAGCCCTTCGTACTCAATGTTAAAGGCGAGACCTTTGAACCCGTTGAAGTGCCCGAAACCCATGATATCTCAACCTTCCTCAGAGGTCTTGTAACCGTTGTTGACCTTGTGTTCTTCAGATTCAATCCCCTCATCTGGATATTCAAGTATTTCGGATTGGGCTACAACCCCATCACATTTGACAGACTTATAAATCCGTTCTAAAAAAGAAATGGCTTGTGAGTATATGCTCACAAGCCATTCTGTATTTATATTATATATACTTTTCTATAAAGGCTTTGACCTTTGCGTTATACTCTTCCTTTGCATCGTAATAGCTGAAAGCGTGCTCTGCATCGGGCACGGTAAAAATATCCTTGGGTGCAGGGCAGGCTTCATAGAGCATTCCGCACATTTCAAAGGGCACAAGCGCATCCTTTTCACCGTGGATAAACAAAACGGGATTTTTGGCATCCGCCATGGTGCCGAGCGGGCTTGCATCTTTTTTAAGGTCATATTTCGAAAATGCTCTGCAGTAAACATTGCCTGCTCTTGCAATAAATCCCGCACTGTGCTTCATGTTCATCCCCTTGATTTTAGCGGTAACCACATCAAGCGCATTGGTAAATCCGCAATCCTCTATAATCACCCTGACCTGCTCACGGGGTGATGTGTTGTTGACCATCATAACAGTTGCGGCTCCCATTGAAATTCCGTGCAGGATTATTTCGATATCCTCGCCGAAGCGCTCAATGAGATAATCAATCCAGCGTTTGATATCCACGCTGTCCCATGTGCCGTAGCCTATAAGGCTGCCGTCGCTTCTGCCGTGACCCCTAAGGTCGGGGAGAAGATAGTTGCAGCCCATTTCATAATGATAAAACGGAAAAAGATGCCCGCACTCATCGGGGCCGTTGCAATTGTAGCCGTGAACGCATATTACAAATCTCTTTGACTCATTCTGCGCAGGCACAAACCACGCCCTGAGCCTGAGCTTATCGGGGGTGAGAATTTCAAGATCCTCGGGATTATGTGAAAAAAGGAACTCATTGTTCTTTTTTCTGACCTCTGCCCTGAGAATTCTTTTAGGGTCTTTTTCGGGCGGCTTGTTTCTTCTGGAAACGCAGGCAACCTTATAACAGGCAGCACCCATTGATGCAACCGCCGTTGCCGCAGCGGCAACGCCCGCACCTATTGCAAGCTTACTTTTTTTCACCGGCTTATCTCCTCTCAACTGACATTATATTTTAATAATAGCATATACGGAATATTTTTTCAATTGCACAAAAAAATATAACAGATAAAAAAATTTAAAAAAATTTGAAAAAACTGTTGACAAATCGCAAATCATATAATATAATTAACAAGCCCTTTGAGGTGAATATATGGCGGCATAGCTCAGAGGCTAGAGCAACCGGTTCATACCCGGTAGGTCGTGGGTTCAAATCCAACTGCCGCTACCAACACATGGCCCGGTGGTCAAGCGGTTAAGACACCGCCCTTTCACGGCGGTAACACGGGTTCGATTCCCGTCCGGGTCACCACGACAAAAGACCGATGCAGTTGAACTGCCCCAAATTGTGCGGACAGTACAAAAAAAGACCCTATGGCAGAAATATTTAATTAAGCGACATACTGACTTCGTTTTTCAAGCGGAGTCAGTTTTGTTTTTAATTGGATTCTTT
>JAFQON010000033.1 GCA_017403185.1 Clostridia bacterium | reverse complement strand
AAGGTCTTATTTGCGAGCTCTCCTCTGAGCAGCCTACCCGAACCAATCTTTTGATACATAGGGAGGACGGAGCCTGACCGTTACAGCAGGGCGCGATGTTGGTCGCAGTGAGTGGTCGCCTTTGTGGGCGGCAAGAAGAGTGGTACCGCAAGATTTTTAATTATTTGTATTAAAAGTCCTGTCTCTTTAATTTTATTTAAAGAGACAGGACTTTTGTTTTTATTTTATCACGATTGGAGTGTAGTGAAATGTTGACGCTTGACAAGATTTTTGAAGCACAGGTGGTGCTCAAGGACATTATTAGAGCAACAAAGGTTGTTCCTTCAAACGGAATTGCGGCGGATTGCCGACTATATCTGAAACCCGAAAACCTACAGAAAACAGGTTCTTTCAAGCTGCGAGGCTCCGGCTATAAAATCTCTACACTTTCCGATGAGGAAAAAGCAAGGGGCGTTATAGCCTGCTCGGCAGGAAATCACGCTCAGGGTGTTGCTCTTGCGGCGTCAAAGCACGCAATTAAATCGCTGATTTGCCTGCCCGACAGCGCACCGATTTCAAAAGTTGAAGCAACAAAGAGCTACGGCGCCGATGTCTGTCTTGTCAACGGATGCTATGACGATGCTTATGCAAAAGCACTACAGCTTAAAGATGAAATGGGTTACACCTTTGTTCATCCGTTTGATGACGAAGCAGTTATTGCAGGCCAGGGAACTATCGGTCTTGAAATTGCAAATGACCTTGATGACGTTGATGCGGTTATAGTTCCGATTGGCGGCGGCGGTCTTATTTCGGGTGTTGCCTATGCGCTAAAATCAATCCGACCTTCAATCAAGGTTTACGGTGTTCAGGCGGCAGGTGCTCCGAGCATGTTCAATTCACTCAAAAGCGGGAATATAGAATGTCTTGAATCTGTTTCCACCATAGCAGACGGTATCGCCGTAAAACAGCCGGGTGAACACACATTTGACCTTATCAACAGGTATGTTGATGATATAGCTCTTGTAACAGAGGATGAAATTGCAGGCGCAATTCTTGAACTTATTGAAAAGCAGAAGATGATTGCTGAAGGCGCAGGAGCGGTTTCCGTTGCGGCGGCAATGTTCAACAAGTTCCCTATTCAGGGAAAAAAGGTAGTCAGCCTTGTTTCTGGCGGAAACATAGATGTTACAAGCCTTTCAAGAGTAATTGAGCGAGGTCTAATTAAATCGGGCAGAACCTCAAGTATGCTTATTGAACTGATTGATAAACCGGGTCAGTTGAAAGACGTTTCAAGAATAATCGCCGACTGCGGCGGAAACGTTACGGGTGTTCACCACGAGCGTGCAGGCAGCACGGAAAGCGTAAACGGCTGTTATCTTCGAATCACAATGGAAACCCGAAATTATGAGCATGTGCTTGAAATTAAAGAAGCACTTAAGAGCGAAGGCTTCAAAATTGTAGAATAATTAAGAGGTGTTATTTTATGATGGATTCAACCAAATACCGAACAGGATATTATCCGGTCGATAAAAAATATAACAAGTGGGTTAATAAATACCATGTTGAAAAAGCACCGCAGTGGTGCAGCGTTGATTTGCGTGACGGAAATCAGAGCCTTGTTATTCCGATGAGCCTTGAAGAAAAGCTTGAATTTTATAAGCTTTTGCTTGAGGTCGGATTTAAGGAAATTGAGGTCGGCTTCCCCGCAGCATCGGAAACGGAATATGAATTTTTGCGTGCACTCATCGACAACAATATGATTCCTGATGACGTTACCGTGCAGGTGCTCACCCAATGCAGAGAACATATTATCCGCAAGACATTTGATGCCTGCAAGGGTGCGCCGAGTGCAATAATTCACTTTTATAATTCCGTAAGCGTTGCTCAGAGAGAACAGGTTTTCGGAAAATCCAAAGAAGAAATTAAGAAAATTGCCGTTGACGGCGCAAAACTTGTCAAGAAACTTGCTTCGGAATATGAAGGTAATTTCAGATTTGAGTATTCGCCCGAAAGCTTCACGGGAACCGAACCTGAATATGCTCTTGAAGTATGCAATGCCGTTCTTGACGTGCTTGAACCGAGTGAAGCAAACAACGTAATCATCAATCTCCCCGTAACAGTTGAAATGAGCAGCCCTCACGTTTACGCAAGTCAGGTTGAGTATATGCACGAAAATCTCAAATACCGTGAGAATGTTACAATTTCGCTTCATCCTCATAATGACAGAGGAACGGGTGTTGCCGATGCCGAGCTTGCAATTCTTGCAGGTGCAGACAGAATTGAAGGCACTCTTTTCGGCAACGGCGAAAGAACTGGCAATGTCGATATTGTTACTCTTGCAATGAATATGTATTCTCACGGTGTTGACCCGAAGCTGGATTTTTCGGATATGCCGAGACTTGTTGAAACCTACGAAAGATGCACGAGAATGCACATTTACGAGCGTTCTCCCTATGCAGGCGCACTTGTTTTTGCCGCATTTTCCGGCAGTCATCAGGACGCAATCGCAAAGGGAATGAAATACAGAAACAAAAAAAGACTTCACGAATGGAGCGTGCCGTATATTCCGATTGACCCCCACGATATAAGCCGAACTTATGATGCAGATGTAATCAGAGTCAATTCACAAAGCGGTAAAGGCGGAATCGGTTATCTTATCGAGCAGAATTACGGCTATATTCTCCCGAAGAAAATGAGTGAGGAGCTCAGTTACCTGTGTAAACACATTTCCGACAGCGAACATAGAGAGCTTAAGGCCGACGAGGTTTTTGAAATCTTCAAGACAAATTATCTTTACGATGAAACTCCGATTTCGATAGCATATTTTGATTTTATGCGTGAAAACGATACGGTGAAAATTGAAATAACCTTTTCGAAAGACGGCGAAGAAACCGATATGCAGGCTGAGGGCAACGGCTCACTCAATGCCGTCAACAACGCGCTCAAAGCCTATACAAATGAAAACTATACTTTACAGGTGTTTACCCAGCACAGTATGCAGGGTCAGGGCTCGCAGAGCGTTGCGGCATCTTATGTCGGTCTTGAAAGAGAAAACGGCGAAATGTTCTGGGGTGCAGGCACGGATACCGATATTATCAAGGCAAGCACCAATGCGCTTCTCAACGCATTTTACAACATGACCAAAGGAGGAAAATAAAATGGGAATGACCTTGACACAAAAAATCCTTGCCGCCCACGCAGGTCTTGAAAGCGTGACGGCAGGTCAGCTTATAAACGCAAAGCTTGACATAGTTCTCGGCAATGATATAACAACTCCCGTTGCCGTCAATGAATTTAAAAAAGCAGGCTTTGACAAAGTTTTTGATAAAGACAGAGTGGCGATTGTTCTTGACCATTTTGTTCCCAACAAAGATATAAAGGCTGCCGAGCAGTCAAAGCAGTGCCGTGAATTTGCTTGCTCCCACTGCGTAAGCCATTTTTATGACGTAGGTAAAATGGGTATTGAACACGCTTTACTCCCCGAGCAGGGAGTTGTAACCGCAGGCGACTGCATTATCGGTGCAGACAGCCACACCTGCACATACGGAGCATTAGGTGCATTCTCAACTGGTGTTGGCTCAACAGATATGGCAGCGGGAATGGCAACGGGCACGGCTTGGTTCAAAGTTCCATCCGCAATCAAATTCAATCTTAATAATAAACTTCCGTCAAACTGCAGCGGCAAGGATGTAATACTCACTATCATAGGAATGATTGGTGTTGACGGTGCGCTCTATAAGAGTATGGAGTTCACGGGTGACGGCGTTACCTCTCTTTCAATGGATGACCGTCTTTGCATTTGTAATATGGCAATTGAAGCAGGCGCTAAAAACGGAATATTCCCCGTTGACGAAGTGACAAAGGCATATATGAACGGCAGATGTGAAAGAAATCCTGTTATTTATGAAGCGGATGAAGATGCGGAATATGAAAAAGTAATTGATATTGACCTTGCGGAAATTGTCCCCACCGTCGCCTGCCCTCACCTCCCCGAAAACACACATCCCGCAAGCACACTTTCTAACATTAAAATTGACCAGGTTGTTATCGGTTCCTGTACAAACGGTCGTATGGAAGATATGGAAACCGCATACAAAATTCTTAACGGCAAAAAGATTACCGACGGTGTGAGGTGTATCATCATTCCCGGCACAATGCAGATTCTTCGTGAATGCGTTGAAAAAGGCTATTATACCGCCTTTATAGATGCAGGCGCAGTTGTTTCGACACCAACCTGCGGACCGTGCCTTGGCGGATATATGGGCATTCTTGCGGCAGGCGAAAGATGTATTGCCACAACAAACCGTAATTTCGTCGGCAGAATGGGTCATACCGAGAGCGAAGTATATCTTGCAAGTCCTGCAACTGCGGCGGCAAGTGCTTTGACAGGCTATATAACTAATCCGAAGGAGGTCTGATTTATGAATACCAAAGGTAAGGTTTTCAAATATCCGGATAATGTAGATACCGATGTTATCATTCCGGCACGTTATCTTAACACCCCAAACGCAGACGAGCTTGCACTTCATTGCATGGAAGATATAGATAAAGAATTTGTAAATAAGGTTGAAAACGGCGATGTCATGGTTGCAGGCTGGAACTTCGGCTGCGGCTCATCAAGGGAACACGCACCGCTTGTTATTAAAACCTGCGGTACCGGCTGTGTAATTGCCAAAAGCTTTGCAAGAATATTTTACCGCAACGCAATAAATATCGGACTTCCGATTCTTGAATGCGAAGAAGCTGCGGAAGAAATCAATGCAAACGATGAGGTCAGCGTTGATTTTGATACTGGTTTAATTACCGACCACACAAGCGGCAAAACCTACAAGGCACAGCCGTTTCCGCCATTTATCCAGAATATTATAAAATGCGGCGGACTTCTCAAATCCTTGAAAGAAGGCGAAACCAATGAATAAGAATATAGCCGTTATCAGAGGCGACGGTATAGGACCAGAAATTATTGAGCAGGCTCTTAAAGTCCTTGACAAAGTTGCCGGAAATTACGGACATACATTTAACTATACCGACGTTGATATGGGCGGCTGTGCAATTGATAAATGGGGCAATCCCCTGCCCTATGAAATGCTCAAAAAATGCGTTGAATCAGACAGCGTTCTGCTCGGTGCGGTAGGCGGCGAAAAATGGAACAGCGTTCCCGGCGATATGCGACCCGAAAAAGGACTTCTGCGGCTTCGTGCCGGAATGGGCGTTTATTCCAACAACCGTCCCGCAAAAATCTGGAAACAGCTTGCAACTGCTTCTCCGCTAAAAAAAGAAATTGTTGATAAAGGTATTGATTTCATTATTGTCCGTGAGCTTATCGGCGGCATATATTTCGGTGAACACACCACAACCGAAGAAAACGGCGAAAAGAAAGCTGTTGACATTTTAAGCTACACGGAAAGCGAGATTGAACGCATCGGCAGAATCGGTTTTGAAACCGCAAGAAAGAGAAGTAAAAAGCTCTGCTCTGTTGAAAAGAGCAATGTTCTCGATTCAAGCCGCCTTTGGAAATCGGTTATGCACCGCCTTGCAGAGGAATATCCCGATGTTGAGCTTTCGGATATGCTCGTTGATAACTGTGCAATGCAGATTGTCAAGAACCCTGCGCAGTTTGATGTTATCGTAACGGAGAATATGTTCGGTGACATCCTTTCAGATGAGGCTTCTATGATAACAGGCTCAATCGGTATGATTCCCTCGTCAAGTCTCGGTGCAACCTCTTGCGGACTTTATGAGCCGATTCATGGCTCCGCCCCCGACATTGCGGGTATGGATATTGCAAACCCGATCGGAACAATTCTTTCGGCAGCAATGATGCTGCGCTACAGCTTCGATATGCTAAAAGAAGCCGATGCAATCGAAATTGCAGTTTCTGCCGTTCTTGATGAAGGCTTCAGAACTGCCGATATTATGAGTGACAGCTGCAAAAAAGTCGGCTGCTCTGAAATGGGCAAACTTATTATTTCAAAGCTTGAGAGGAAGTGATAATGTGAAATTATCAGGTGCGGATATAATCGTCAGAACGCTGATTGAGCAAGGATGCGAAACCGTTTTCGGTTATCCCGGCGGTCAGATTCTGAACGTTTATGATTCGCTTTACAAATATCAGAATGAAATAACGCATATCCTTACCGCCCACGAGCAGGGTGCGGCACACGCCGCAGACGGATATGCACGCACGACAGGCAAGGTCGGCGTTGTTATTTCAACATCGGGTCCGGGTGCAACAAATCTTGTAACAGGTATCGCAACCGCTTATCTCGATTCAATTCCTATGGTTGCAATCTGCGGCAACGTTCCCACAACGCAGATAGGCTCGGACAGCTTTCAGGAAATAGACATAACAGGTGTAACTCTTCCGATTACCAAACATAATTATTTTGTGGGCGAGATTGAAAATCTTGCGGACACAATCCGTGAGGCATTTGTGCTAGCAAAATCGGGAAGACCGGGTCCCGTGCTCATTGACGTTCCCAAAGATGTACAAATTGCAATGTGTGAATATGAGCCCAAACCGCCTGCAGAAAAAGAAAAAAGCCGTGCTGCAAAGGATATCCGAATTGAAGAAGCAGCAAAACTGATAAACTCTTCAAAACGTCCGTTTATCTATTTCGGCGGCGGGCTGATAACAGCAAACGCACAGGAGGAAATGCTTGCTCTTGCAGAAAAGATTGATGCTCCTATCGGTTGTTCGCTAATGGGACTTTCCGCAATACCGACAGATAATCCGAGATTTTTAGGTATGCAGGGAATGCACGGCCACTATGCATCATCAATGGCAATGCACAACTCGGACTGCATTATTTCTCTTGGTGTTCGGTTCAACGACCGTGTTACTGGTAACCGTCAGAAATTTGCAACGGGCGCAAAAATCATTCACATTGATGTCGATGGCTCGGAGCTGTGCAAAACGGTCAATGCCGCCTGCGGACTTCGTGGTGATGTGAAGCTCACATTACAAAAACTTCTGCCGATGTTGGTTGAAAACAAAAAACCTGAATGGGCGGCAAAAGTGGCAGGTTTTCGTAAAAGTGAAGAACGCTTTACCGATAACCGTGTAGGACTGACCCCGAGAAATGCAATCCTGACCCTTAACAAGTATCTTGGCGAAAACACCGCCGTTTGCACCGATGTCGGTCAGCATCAGATGTGGTCAGCGCAAAGCCTTAATTTCAGAACTTCTCGCCGTTTTGTTTCAAGCGGAGGACTCGGCGCAATGGGCTTCGGAACAGGTGCGGCAATCGGTGCGGCATTCGGAACAAAAGAAAGAAGCGTTCTTGTAACGGGTGACGGCAGCTTCGGAATGACTCTTCAGGAGCTTGCAACTGCAGTTACATATAACGTTCCGCTTGTTATTCTGATTATGAATAACGGAGTTCTCGGTATGGTGCGTCAATGGCAGACTCTTTTCTATGATAAGCATTATTCAAATACCGTTCTTAACCGCAAAACTGATTTTGTTTCGCTGGCGAAGGCTTTCGGTGCAGACGGTATGGCAGCAACAAACCTTGATGAGCTTGAGAATGCACTTGAAAAAGCATTTTCATATAACGGAACTTTTGTTATTGACTGCAAGATAGACAAAGATGAATTTGTTCTTCCCATGCTTCCGCCGGGCGGCAGTATGGACGATATTATGACAGAATTGGAGGCGGTAAAATGAACAGATACACGTTAGCTGTGCTTGTGAAAAATCAGTTCGGCGTTCTCAACCGCCTTACGAGTATGTTCAGAAGAAGGCAGTTCAACATCAGCTCCATTACCGCAAGCGAAACAGAATCAGCAGAATTATCCCGAATTACATTCAGCTTTGACGGCGAGGAAGAAGGCAAGGTTCAGCTTATAAATCAGCTTTATAAGCTGCCTGATGTCTGCTCAATAAAAGAGCTGACAAACGAAAACTCTTTAAGCTGTGAGCTGATGCTTATAAAGCTAAAAAACGACCCTGCCGCAAGGGAAGAAATTCATTCGGCGGCTGAGGCTTTCAAAGCGGAAACAATTGATTATTCCCGTGACTCCATTGTTCTAAGGCTTATCGGCAACGGAGCAAAAATGGATGATTTCATTTCTCTTATGAAGGATTTTACCATCCTTGAAATCTGCCGAACGGGAACGGCATCAATAGAAAAAGGCAGTTCAATACTGCGTCAAAATTTAAATCTTTAATAACGAAAGAGGTAATTATTATGGCAAGAATATTTTATCAGCAGGATTGCGATCTTCAGAAGTTAAACGGCAAAACCGTTGCAATTATCGGCTATGGTTCACAGGGTCACGCTCACGCACTCAATCTTAAAGACAGCGGTGTTGACGTTATTGTTGGTCTATACGAAGGCTCAAAGAGCTGGGCAAAGGCGGAATCGCAGGGTCTTAAGGTTATGACCGCCGCCGATGCGGCAAAGAATGCCGACGTTATTATGATTCTTATCAATGACGAAAAGCAGGCAAAGCTCTATAAAGAAAGCATTGAACCCAACCTCACGCAGGGCAAAACCCTTGCATTTGCTCACGGCTTCAATATTCATTTCGGCTGCATCAAGCCTCCGAAGAATGTCAACGTTATTATGATTGCACCCAAGGGCCCCGGTCACACAGTCAGAAGTGAATATCAGGCTGGTAAAGGTGTCCCCTGTCTTATCGCTGTTGAGCAGGATGCAACGGGGGATGCGTGGGATATCGGTCTTGCTTATGCGCTCGGTATCGGCGGTGCAAGAGCAGGTGTGCTTGAAACCAATTTCAGAACAGAAACCGAAACAGACCTTTTCGGAGAACAGGCTGTTCTGTGCGGCGGTGTATGTGCTCTTATGCAGGCAGGCTTTGAAACCCTTGTTGAAGCAGGCTATGACCCCCGAAACGCTTACTTTGAATGTATCCACGAAATGAAGCTCATCGTTGACCTTATCTATCAAAGCGGTTTTGCAGGAATGAGATATTCAATTTCAAACACCGCAGAATACGGCGATTATGTAACAGGCCCAAAAATCATAACCGAAGAAACAAAGAAAACAATGAAAAAAATTCTCAAGGATATTCAGGACGGCACATTTGCAAAGGAATTTTTGCTTGATATGTCTGATGCCGGCAGTCAGGTGCATTTCAACGCAATGCGTAAAATAGCAAGTGAGCATCCGTCGGAAATCGTCGGTGAAGAAATAAGAAAGCTTTACAGCTGGAACGGCGAAGATAAGCTCATCAATAACTGATAAGGATTGATTTTTATGAAAAGTGATTCACTAAAATTCGGAACACAGAACGCTCCTCACAGAGCGTTATATCACGCGCTCGGTCTTACCGACGAGGAAACGGAAAGACCCCTTGTCGGAATAGTCAGCTCGTATAACGAAATTGTTCCCGGTCATATGAACATAGATAAAATCGTTGATGCTGTAAAGCTTGGCGTTGCAATGGCAGGCGGAACACCGATTGTATTCCCTGCAATAGCGGTCTGCGACGGCATTGCAATGAGTCACACGGGTATGAAGTATTCTCTTGTGACCCGTGACCTTATTGCCGATTCAACTGAAGCAATGGCGCTTGCACACGGCTTTGACGCACTTGTTATGGTGCCCAACTGCGATAAGAATGTTCCCGGCTTACTCATGGCGGCGGCAAGGCTGAATATTCCAACCGTTTTTGTCAGCGGCGGTCCGATGCTTGCAGGCAGAGTAAACGGTGCAAAAACAAGCCTTTCATCAATCTTTGAAGCTGTCGGTGAATACGGCGCAGGTAAAATTACCGAAGAAAAGCTCCATGAATACGAGTGCAAAACCTGTCCTACCTGTGGCTCGTGCTCGGGTATGTATACCGCAAACTCAATGAACTGCCTTACCGAAGCTCTCGGCATGGGACTTAAGGGAAACGGAACAATTCCTGCGGTATATTCTGCGAGAATTGAACTTGCAAAGCATGCAGGTATGGCAATTATGGATGTCTTGAAGGAAAATATCCGTCCCCGTGACATAATGACGCAAGAAGCATTTATGAACGCTCTGACGGTTGATATGGCACTCGGCTGCTCAACAAACAGTATGCTTCATCTTCCTGCCATCGCCCACGAATGCGGTATAGAAATAAATCTTGATATTGCCAACAAGATAAGCGAAAAAACGCCTAACCTTTGTCACCTTGCACCGGCAGGCAGAACATATATCGAAGAGCTTGATGAAGCAGGCGGCGTTTATGCTGTTATGAACGAGCTTTCAAAGAAAAATCTGCTCAATCTTGACTGCATAACCGTAACGGGCAAAACCGTCGGCGAAAACATAGAAGGATGTATAAATCTCAACCATGATGTAATAAGACCAGTTGAAAATCCCTATAGCGAAACGGGCGGTATTGCTGTTCTTCGGGGTAATCTTGCTCCCGACGGCAGTGTTGTAAAATGTTCTGCGGTTCTGCCTGAAATGCTTGTTCACGAAGGTCCTGCGAGAGTTTTTGACTGTGAAGAAGATGCACAGGCAGCAATCATTGACGGTAAAATAAAATCCGGTGATGTTGTTGTTATTCGTTACGAAGGTCCCAAAGGAGGACCGGGTATGCGTGAAATGCTCAATCCCACATCCGCCATTATGGGAATGGGGCTTGGCAGCAGCGTTGCACTTATTACAGACGGAAGATTCAGCGGTGCAACACGAGGATCTTGCATCGGTCACGTTTCACCTGAAGCAGCAAGCGGCGGCATGATAGGTGTTGTTGAGGACGGCGACATCATCAGTATCAATATCCCCGAAAACAAACTTGAATTAAAGGTCGATGAAAATACGCTTGCTGAAAGAATGAAGAATTTTATTCCGAAGAAAAAAGAGGTTTCGGGATATCTGAAAAGATACGCTGCACTTGTTTCAAGCGGAGCGGAGGGCGCAATTCTGAAATGATGAATGAATGTTTAAATGAATTATATTTAAAGCTGAATTCCCTGTGCATTTTCAGAGCCTTGCTTTACGATTCGGTAATCAGCAGACTTGTTAAATATCTGAAATCTGTTGAAAATGCAGATACCACTGAAAAAATCAGCCTTTATTCCGACTTTGTTTCTGCTTTATATTCCAATAACAAGGTCAGCCTTGCAAGGCACATACACACCGTTGTCGGAAACAATGAAAATGTCTATGTTAAGATTATCGGCAGCGGTAAATCGGGCTCACCCACGATGAAAAAATGCGTTGATGCGGAGCTTGAAATTCTGCAATCGGTTGCAGATTTAACCCCTGCAGAGCTACAGAGTGCGATTGATTGGAACGGGTTTCTGCCCGTGTTCAAGGCTGAAAAGGTTGATCTTGCTAACGATTACGCAAAGCGAACAAAGAATATCGGCAAATACGGCTACGGCATTTATGCGAAAAATCATATGTTTCGAATTGACAACGGAAAAATCGTTCCCGTTTTGCATCCCGATGAAACAATGCTTTCCGACCTTATCGGATACGAGCGAGAAAAGAAAACTGTTCTTGATAACACAAAAGCACTTCTTGAAAGTAAACCGGCGGCAAATATTCTGCTGACGGGTGATGCCGGTACTGGTAAATCCTCAACGGTAAAAGCTGTTGTCAACGAGCTTTACAAAGAAGGCTTGCGAATAATTGAGGTGCGTAAAGAACAGCTTCGTGAAATCTCTGTAATTCTCGACGAGCTTTCCGATAATCCGCTGAAATTTATTCTGTTTATTGATGACCTTTCTTTCCAGAAGGATGATGATAATTTCAGCGCACTAAAAGCAATTCTTGAAGGCTCTGTTTCAGCAAAATCCAAGAATGTTGTGATTTATGCAACGAGCAACCGCCGTCACCTTGTCAAAGAAAAATTCAGCGACCGTGAAGGCGACGACGTTCATTTCAACGATACCATTCAGGAAATAATTTCTCTTTCCGACAGATTCGGTATTCATATCACCTTCAACAAGCCGAACAAAGAAACGTATCTTGATATTGTCCGCAGCCTTGCAAATAAAAAAGGTATAAAATACAATTCAGATGAGCTTGAAAGAAAAGCGGAACAGTTCGCACTCGAAAAAGGCTCACGCTCCGCAAGAGCAGCAAAGCAATTTGTTGAAAGTATAATATAAAATACAAAGCAGGCAGCAACCATTTTCAGGATGTTGCCTGCTGAATTTGTTTTACCAATCCTGCCAGTCAGATATTCTTATCAATAATTTTTAAATTACTGTTTTATTAACACTAAGCTTAATCACTCGGTTCTTTTGTAAAAGATTGGTTATATATATGATTTGTTATTTTAAAATTGAAACGGCATCAGAGATTGTTTTTTCCATTGCTTCTCTGCCGTACTTATCAACTTCGGATTTGTTCTTTTCGCCGTGGGTAAGGCAACCTGCTCCGCCGATGCATCCGCCGACACAAGCCATACCTTCAATGAAGTTTGCATCAAGAACATTCTTGCTCTTTTTAAGAAGTGCAACACGGCAAGGTTCAATACCGTCGCAGACTGCAGGTTTGAGGTCGAACTCAATATTCTGCTCTTTCATCGCCTGTGCAACGGCATCCGAAAGACCTCCGCTTCTTGCGAAGATTCTGCCGTAATATGATGCATTATCAAGCACATCCTCTTCAAGAGTTGTAATGTCGATATCCTTGCTGTCAAAGAGTGCCTGAAGCTCTTCAAAGGTCAGAACACTGTCAACATAAGGCTTGACCGATTCAAGCTGTGCTTCCGCTTTCTTTGCAGTGCAAGGTCCGATAAAAACAACCTTTGCGCCTTCGCTTGTTTCCTTAATATACTTTGCAAGTGCAGCCATAGGTGAAAGATTATGCGAAATATGCTCTGCAAGCTGAGGAAACGCAGACTTCACATAAGACACAAAAGCGGGACAGCACGAGCTTGTGAGGAAGCCTTTTTCGGCAAGCTCTTTTGATTCAGCCATTGCAACCATATCCGCGCCGAGTGCAGCTTCAACAACGGTAAAGAATCCGAGCTCTTTGAGTCCGCTGATAACCTGACCGAGCTTTGCATAGGTGAACTGGCTTGAAATTGACGGGGCAACAACTGCATAAACCTTATACTTTTTGTTCTCCTCGCTTTTTTTGATGATATCGATAACGTTTACCATATATGATTTGTCCATTATTGCACCAAAGGGACACTGATAAACGCAGGCACCGCAAGCAGTACATTTATCGTTGTTGATAGTTGCCGCTTTCTGCTCATTCATCGAAATAGCTTTTATTTTACAGGCGCTCTGACAAGGTCTTTTTCTGCTGACGATTGCAGTATAAGGACAAACCTTTGCACACGCACCGCACTCAACACACTTTGATTTGTCGATATGTGCAACGTGGTTATTATCAAAGGTGATTGCGCCCTTTTTACATACATCCTCGCATCTGTGGGCAAGACATCCACGGCAGGCATTTGTTACCTCATAACCGCCGACGGGACATTCGTCGCAGGCAATATCTATAACTTCAATGACATTGGGATTGAGTTTATCGCCGCCCATTGCAATTTTTACTCTTTCGGCAAGAATTGCACGTTCTTTGTAAACACAGCAACGCATAGTGGGTTCATTTCCGGGAACAAGGGTTTTGGGAATATCGAGAAGATTGTCAAACAAGGTATCATTCCACGCTTGTCTTGCAACCTCTCTCAAAACCTTATATTTGAGATGCTGAACTTTTGTATCAAACTTTCTCATATCAATTCTCCTTAAAAGTAACTCACTTTGATGCGTT
>JAFQON010000032.1 GCA_017403185.1 Clostridia bacterium | reverse complement strand
CTTAATTCAAGAATTTCTTTCTCATAATCTTTTATGTGCCGATAGCTTCGGGGCATAACAAAACCTCCTATGGTAGTTTCTTTAATTCTACCATAGGAGGCTCTTTTTTTTCATTGTCCGTTTTTACTGGACCTGTTCACAGTTGCATCGGTCTTTTTATTATTATATCATCTGTATTATCGCATCAACACACTGCTCGGGGGTAAGCGATGCACAGTCAAGAATTTTATCGGCATATTTTTCATAAAGCGGCGCACGCTGAGAATAGAGCTCTGCAATGGTTGTGCCCTCTTTCATGGCAATGCCCCTTGTGTGGATGTTGTTTATCCTTTTTTCAATCTCAACGGGAGTAAGCTTAAGATAAACCACAACGCCGTTTGCCGCAAGCTTCTCCATTGCCTGCTCTCCGTAAACGGCACTGCCGCCCGTGGCAACAACGCAGTTTGTAAAGTCCCACAAGCATATAACATCATTTTCAATTCTGAGAAATTCGTCGATACCTTTGCTGTTTATTATGTCGCAAAGGCTTGACGAGTGCTTTTTCTGAATAAGCAAATCGGTATCGACAAAATCCATAAGCATTGATTTGGCAAGCAAAACACCGATTGTGCTTTTGCCCGCACCGGGCATTCCTATGAGTACAATGTTTTTCAACTTAATCTTCCTTCTGAGTTTTGATTATGAATTCTGTGCAGCCAGCACACAGTCAACCGTTATCACAACCGCAAGCGCAACAATTTCATCCTGCGGGTTTGCAATGTCAAGCTCGTAGCTGTCACCCCAGGTCATCCACTCCTTGCTTATTGTCACAATAAGGTTTCCGTTGCACATAATATTATAGTCATGTGACCAGAAATCACCGTTTATATCCCAATTCAAGCCATCAATGCGGTATTTCGGCTTAAGGAAAGTGAATTCTTTAACTATCTCCGCAATCTGAACTCCGTTCACAAGCACATAATACTTCGGCATGAAGCTCATAACCTTTTGCTGCACGGAGGCAACCTCATTGCCCCTCATATCATAGATGTGAAGCTTCCTCCCCCAAGAGAAAAACTCGCCTTCAACAAAGTATTTATCCTGCCCGTATTCATCCTTTACGGTAAATTTCAAATTCCATGAAAAAACCTTTTGCTTGATATAAAGCTTCATAAAATCCCTCCTTATTCGAATTATATCATCAACTAACGGCAAAGTACAGAAAAAATTACAATTATCAACCAAATTGTTAAAAATTATTACAAAGCAGTTATTTTTCTTTTTTGTAATATTAAGACAAGAATTCCGTTATATAATGTCATAGAAGAGCAATTAAAAAGGAACTCTGAAAGGAATCATATATAATGAAAAAAAGCAGAATTTTTATATCCGTTGTTGCGATGCTGCTGTGTGTATCGGTAATTTTTGTTTCCTGTGCGGACAAGCCTGCCGATAACACCCCCGGCGGTGCAGGCGGCTCAGACATTTCGCCCGAAAACAGTGTTTCCGCCACAGAAGAGCAGACAAGCTCCAAGCCGAAATACACTGCAGACGACAAGCTGATTGCGCTGACCTTTGATGACGGTCCGAGTGCGAAGGCAACAAACAGAATACTTGATTTGCTTGAGAAGCACAACGGCACCGCCACATTTTTTATAGTAGGCTACAATATTGATGACAACACTTCCGTCATTGAACGCACACATAAAATGGGCTGCGAGATAGCCAACCATTCAAACGACCACAAAAACCTCACCAAATGCACGGCAAGCGAAATACGCAATCAGGTTGATGCTCCCAACGAGAAAATCAAAGCTCTCACGGGCGTTTCTCCAAAGCTTTTCAGAACCCCGGGCGGCAACTTCAGCGGAGTTGAAGAAGAAATCGGAATGCCGATAATTCAGTGGTCAATCGACACAAACGACTGGCGTTACAAGGATGCCTCAAACAAAGGCAGGTCAGAGGCTCAGCGAAACGCAGACCTTAAAAAGATTTCGGACAAGGTCATAAACAGCGCCGAAAGCGGCGATATCGTTCTCATGCACGATATATACAGCTTCACGGCAGACCTCTGCGAGTTGATTATTCCCGGTCTTGTCGAAAAGGGCTTCAAGCTTGTCACCGTGAGCGAAATGTATGAGGCATACGGTGTTGAGATGAAAAACGGCAAGGTTTATTACAGCGTTGATGTTATCCCTGCAAGCGTTGAACCGATTGAAATAGGCAACTACAAGGTTAAAACAAACGGCGGAGTGCTGAATGTGCGTGCAGAAACGGATTCAAACTCGGAATCACTTGCAAAAATCCCCAACGGAACACCGATAACGGTGCTCCGCTCTGTTGCGGGCTGGGCATATGTTGAATACAACTCCATCAGAGGATGGGTCAACGCAAAATTCCTTGAAAGAATTTAAAGCACTGCGGCTTGCAAAAAAAGTTTTTGCAGGCCGTATTTTAACAAAATATTCACAAAAAATTTTCAAACAAAATCAATATATAGTGTTAACTTTTGACAATAAATGTGTTATACTACTAAAATAAGAGCTTTTTCCTGATAAGGTTAATTATACAAATCAGATTTGCAGGTGATATTTTGAGCGGCAACAATCCAAAAAAGTCCGGCGGCTTTGAAGACATAACGAGCTACAGCACGCCCAAGGGCTTTAAAAACAGAATCAAACACTCTTGGAATTTTAAAATAAAGCCCTTCTTTCTCAGAAACGGTAAAAGGAATTTAAAAGCCATTCTCGGCATAGCTCTCTGCTTTGTTATTATTGTTACGGCTGCAGGCGGCGCATGGCTTGTAAAAACTGCGGGGCTTCTTAACAGAGAAGAGCGTTCCAACCCCGATGCAACCTTCAATGCCAACGAAACAATGGAAGATAATATGAATTTCGGCACGATTTCGGATATTGAAGATGCAAACTCCATAAAGGAGCTTCTTAAATCATGGGCCACCAACGGCGGCGACCATATATACAGCAAAAGAGTTGTGAACATTCTGCTTGTCGGTGAGGATGATGAGGACGGCACTCACCGTTCAGACTCCACGATGCTCGTTTCGGTCAACACAAAAACAAAAAAAATAACAATTACATCCTTCCTGCGTGATTCATACACCTATATGAACATTAACGGAGAAGAAAGATATTGCAAAACAAATCACTCCTACGGTTGGGGCGGTCCGTCAAAGCTTATGGAGGTGCTCTCCAACAACTACAAAATCAAAATTGACAAATTCGTTTCGATAAATTACAAATCCTTCAAGAATGCCATTGATGCCCTCGGCGGCGTTACCGTGCCCATCACCGAGGCTGAGGCTTCCTTTATGAACAGAACAACCAAAGTTAAGGGCTTCACAAGCGGCGATGCAGTGCTTCTCAACGGTGAACGCGCCTTGATTTATGCAAGAATAAGAAAGCTTGACAGTGAGGTCGAAAGAACAAGAAGACAGCGAGAGCTCATAAGCTCCGTTATCAAAAATGTGAAAACCTCATCTCTCAGTGAGCTTAACACTGCAATTGAAACCTTCCTGCCCTATGTTACAACAAACCTTAAAACAAGCGAAATTCTCGCATACGGCACTCAGGCACTGAGCGAGGGTTGGATGAATTATGAAATAGTCAGCATGGTTGAGCCCAGCGAAGAGCTGCGCTACGGCGTCAGAGGCTTCCGCACATACACAGGCTACCTTGATGTGTGGATTGTGGATTACATCAAAGCTGCAAGAGAGCTTCAGCTTGCACTTTATAATCAGACAAACATCGAAATTGACCCCGCAACTCACATTTCCGCAATAGAGCTTGCAAAGGGCTCAAGCTCCTACAGCAACAGCTATGATGACACAGAATACAACAACGATTATGAAGCCGATTATTACGAATCAACCACCCGCAGAAGCTATTGGAACGGTTGGGAGCCCGAGATAACCCTGCCTGATATTGATATAACGATATTCAATCCGCTTAACCCGGGCACAGATGAAACAACACAGGACGGCGGTTACTATGAGCAGACCGACTACAGCGGCGATGAAACGGCTCCTCCCACAGAGTATGAGCCTGAGCCCGTTACCGAGCCGCAGGAAATTCCCTCAACGGAAAACCGCACAATCATAAGCAACCCGTTCGGTTAATTGAAAATCAAAACCCCCGGCTGAGCCGGGGGTTTGCACTGCCCCTTCAAGGGGCGATTACTGGCTTTGCCCCTGAAAGGGGCTTTGAAGGTTTAGCAGCGCATTACATTCACTGGCAGCCACTCCCGAGCGGCTGTTTTATTT
>JAFQON010000031.1 GCA_017403185.1 Clostridia bacterium | reverse complement strand
TCTTTGACATACGCGCGTATGCCTGCATCGAAGAAATGCCCGACTGCACGCAATCTATTGCATTTCAGATGCAAAGCAGTTTTGAAAGAGAAGATTTTCGTCACGGCAAGGCGAAAATCTGAAGGAATACGGGGCTATTTCAAAGATTTTTAACGCAGACGGGGCGGAAATATTCCTTTCAAAACCTTATGGCTTGCTGTTAATCAAAGTATACATATTATTCGCATTTTGTCCTCAAATCACTCAGAGGAGCTTATTGCGTTATTCACAATATTTCAAATCCGTGCCGATGAAGCCGACCTCTTTGAAATCCTCGGGATTGTGGCGGATTATATAGTCGATATACGATGCCGTCATATGCGCCGTGAGCACATAGCCCATGGGATTCATATGACCGCCCAAAAAGAACTTCTTCCTGAACTCGTCGTCATAAAGCGGGCCGTATTCATAAAGGTCAATGACATAGGTGTTGTCAAAATAATCTGCAAGCTCAAAAATGATTTTTCTGTGAGCCAGCGTTTTCTCCTGAATTCTGCGGCCTGTTTCCCTGGGCATGGTCATAAGGAAGAACTTTGCCCTCGGCTGAATTTCCTTTAACCGCTGAATTATTTGTGCATATCTGCCTGCAAAGGTATCGGCATTTTTTGTGTAATCCTCACGGCAGATATCATCAACAGAGCCGATTTCTCTGTTCAGATTATGAATATCGTTAACGCCGAGTGCAATTATGTAGCACTGGCAGGCATACTGAGGGTCCCAATAGCGCATTGAGTCCGCAAAATTCTCGCAGTATTCCTTGGCTGTCATGCCGCCTCTTGAAAAATTGAAGCAGGTGCTGCCGCACATACGGGCAAGCTGCTGACCCCATGAATATTCAAAAAAATCGTGATATCCCTTGTTGCCGTTTTCGTCCATGCTTTCAAATTCACCCGATGAAAGGCTGTCGCCGACAACGCCGATTCTGCGGAATATCGAGGTGAAGCCGCCGTTGACGGCAAGATGCTCCAAAGGCTTCTCGTCATTTGCGTTTATCATTATATCAAAATTCATATTATCACTCCTTGTATTTTATTTTAACAGGAGATGTGGCTGTTTGCAACAAAAAAAGATTCAGGGCAGCTCCGATGGCGGAGCTGCCCCGAATCTTATGGAGGATTTGAGCGGTCAAAGATAAATCTTTGCCGTGGTAGTGGTCTTATTTTCTGTTGATTATTTTTGCTCTTATGCCTCTTGTTGATTTTGCAAGCTTCTGAGCTGCATTGAACGCCATAAAGCCGAATTTGTTTATAACAAGGTCAGCTTCGCCCATGAGCTCCATGTAGTCGTTGCAGAAGCCCTTCTTGAATTTGAAAATGCCGTGCAGAGGATTGCTTTCATCGGGGTAGCCGCCCCTGAAATCGTAGTATTTACAGCCTCTTTCAATTGCCCACCTTATCATTTCCCACTGAACAAGATAGTTGGGCATAACATTCCTGTATTCATTCGAGCTTGCACCGTAAACATACCACTCCTTGTCGCCGCATATAACATTGAGTGCGCCCGCAATCGTCTTACCCTCATATTTTGCAAGATAAATTCTTGCATCATCACCGA
Organism: Clostridia bacterium; assembly: GCA_017403185.1. Taxonomy (GTDB): domain Bacteria; phylum Bacillota; class Clostridia; order Oscillospirales; family Acutalibacteraceae; genus CAG-177. The sequence continues at coordinate 78,003 of JAFQON010000031.1, read as the reverse complement.
AGGCGTCCATAATTCTTTCAAAATATGAGGTGCTGCGGGTGGCGAAGTTATCCCTTTCGCCCGTAACAAGCATAAGGTCGTGGAATTCCTCACAGGCTTCCTTACCCTTGATTTCAACGGTAACACCCTTTCTTGCGGCAAGGCGGGTGTTGTAACGGGTCTTCGGATGGAAGGATGCCATAACCTCTTCTTCGGTTTTGCCGCCCACATCAAGGCGGAATATATACCTTGCCTGAGCGGTGTCAAAGCCTGCGGTGGGGTCCTTGAAGCTGAAGCCGAGCTCCTTGAGCAGGCTGATATATTCGGAGTTTGATGCGAGTGTATCGGTGTCGATTTTGAATGTGAATGCCTTGTTTTTTATTCCGTATTCCTTAACAGCCGTGAGAAGCTCCTTCACGGTTTCTTTATCGCCGAGATCACAGACGGGACCTCTGGGAGCATACATCATTTTATACTGAGTTTTGGGAACGCTGCGAAGCAAAACACCGCACACACCCTTGATTTTTCCGTCAGCATCACGGCTGATAAAGCCTCTCCAGTCCCATTCCTTTTTGACCATTCCCCACTGAGATGACTGCATCATGTGTCCCTTGGGGTGCGAACGCAAAAAGCTGTCAAATTCCTGTGCATTTTCAATCTTTACAATTTCCATAATCTATTCCTTCCTGCAGTCCTTCATCTGCAATGCCCTTTCAACGAGGGCATCTGTTGTGTTTTCTGTTTTTTCTTCCATAACCTCATCAAGCAGGGCTTCAAGAATCCGCCCCATTTCGGGTGACGGCTCAAAGCCGAGCCTTACCAGATCTCTGCCGCCTATCGCAAGGTCGCTTATCTTAAAGCAGGCAGCATCCGCTTCTATTTCTTCAAGGATTATTAATCCCTTTTTGTTTTCTTCAAGGCTTTCTTCACGGAATACCGGGTTTTGTGCCAAAACATCAGCTTCTCTGACCTTGAAAAGCTCTTTCACAGTGTCAATTCCGAGAAGAGAAATATATTTTTTATAGGTTTTTTTACTTATTTTATCGGGCAGAAAATCATGATATTCAACAAGATCACAAACATGATTTTTGAATTTCGTTGATGTTTTCAGCCGTGTGAGTGCATCAAAAGCAATTTTTCGGCTGATTTTGCCGTGTGAAAAAAAGTGGTCAATTCCGTTTTCATCCGTTGTTTTGCAGTGAGGCTTGCCCGAATCGTGAAGCAGCATTGCAAACCTCAGCTCCGCAACGGGCGGAATGCTTTCAACCGCCTTGATCGTGTGCCCCCACACATCATAAATGTGCCGTTCGTGGTTCTGAATGCAGTTATTCATCGGAGCAAGCTCGGGCAGAATAAAGAAGAGCACCTCTTTGTATTCACGCAGAATTCTGCCTGCATCCGCACCGCAAAGAAGCTTTGAAAGCTCGGTGAAAATCCGCTCAACGGATATGTTTTTCAGCAATTTATAATTCCGCTTTATGCTGTCTGCGGTTTTGCTGTCGATTTCAAAGCCGAGCACCGACGAAAACCTGAGTGCACGCAGAATTCTCAGTGCATCCTCGCTGAAGCGTTTGTCAGGGTCGCCAACACAGCGGATGATCCTTTTTTGAATATCCGCCTGCCCTGCAAAGGGGTCGCAGAATCCGTTTTTGGGTGAATATGCAATTGCATTCACAGTGAAATCACGCCGTGAAAGGTCATCCTCAATTTTATCGGTGAAATCAACTTTGTCGGGGTGTCGGTTATCGGAATAACCCGTTTCAATGCGATAAGTGGTGATTTCAAGCGGTGTGCCGTCAACAATAGCTGTAACCGTGCCGTGCTGCAGCCCCGTTTCTATGGTTCTGAAATCCGAAAAGCATTCAAGCGTTTCTTCAGGCAGGGCAGAGGTCGTTATATCCCAGTCCTGCGCATCCATACTCATAAGAGCATCACGCACCGCACCGCCCACAACATAAGCCGAATGCCCGCCGCTTTGCAGAATTTCAATTGCTCTATTGACTTGCGGCGGAATTTTTATTACCATATTATTATCACCACTTTTCGGAGGAATTTTTATGAATATACAGATTTTCGGAACAAATAAATGCTTTGATACCAAAAAGGCTCAGCGATATTTCAAGGAGAGGGGAATCAAATTCCAGTTTATTGACCTCACTCAGAAAAATCTCAGCAAGGGCGAATATCAGAGCGTTAAATCCGCCGTCGGCTCAATGGAGGCTCTTATTGATGAAAAATCAAAGGCATATGAAAAGCATTTTATAAAGTACCTTGCAAGCAAGGAAGCCGTTGAAGAAAAGCTGCTTGAACACGGCGAGCTTTTCAAAACTCCCATAGTGCGCAACGGCAAGAAAGCTACCGTCGGCTATTGCCCCGAAATCTGGAAAGAGTGGGATTAATACGCTTCAAATTTTGAAATTGTGGCGAAGCATCTTGCCTTTTCGACTACAAGCTTGAGGTAACGAACTCTTATCTCGTTGAAGCGGCAGATTTTTTTGTAGCCGATTGTTGTTCCTTCGCCAACCTTTTTCCATTTTCCGTTGACCTGCGCATAAAGCTTGAATTTTTCAATCTGCTGACCCGTTCTTATGTGTTCGCCGAGCACAATTTTGTCAATATCGTATTCATCGCCGAGGTCAAGCACAAGCTCAGCTCCATCGGGGTCATCGCCCGAATGCCAGTATTCATCACTGTTATTGCTCAGAGCCATCTGCCCCGTGTGCTTCTCATCAAGATGGCGGTTATCGGTTATAACAGAATCCTCTGCAAGATTTTCGTTGAAATCAATTTCAAGCTGTGCACCCATAGCAAGCAGGGTTTCAAAATCTTTTTCGGCGAATTTGCCGTCTGTGTTGGGCGGAATGTTGAGCAGAAAGCTTGCATTTGAGCCCACAGAGCTGTAATAAATATCCATAAGCTTTGACAAAGGCTTTACGGAATAATCCTCATCGGGGTGGAAAAACCAGCCCTTTCTGATTGAAACATCAACCTCTGCGGGGTACCATATTAACTTGTTGCATTTTTTAATAGCCTTCCTGCTGCCCAAATCAACGGCAGTGGGATTTATTTTTTTAGGCGGCTTCGAAACATCCTGCTGGCTCTGAGCAGCTATGATTTCATGCTTTGAGTGCCAGTACGGCACAACGCTCCACTCGCTGCTTCTGCATACGCCTGCCTCGTTGCCGCACCAACGAACATCGGGGCCCGTGATGCTTATTGCGGCATTCGGTTGAAGCTCACGGATAAGCTCGTAGTAGCCCTCCCAATCGTATTCCTGCACCTTGCCGTTCGGGCCTTCACCGCAGGCTCCGTCAAACCATACGCAGAAAAGCTCGCCGTATGCCGTCAGAAGCTCACGGAGCTGATTTTTGAAAAAGCGGTTGTATGCTTCGCCTGAGCCGTAGGTTGGCTCGTGTCTGTCCCACGGTGAAAGATAAATGCCGAATTTGAGGCCGAATTCCTTGCAGGCCTTGGCACATTCGGCAACAACATCGCCCTTGCCGTCCCTCCATTTGCTTGAACGCACACAGTGGTCAGTGTATGCGGTCGGCCATAAGCAGAAGCCGTCGTGATGCTTCGCTGTGAGAATAAGACCCTTCATACCTGCAAGCTGGCATACCTTAGCCCACTGACGGCAGTCAAGCTTCTCGGGGTTGAAAAGCTCGGGGTCCTCGTTGCCGCTGCCCCATTCGGAGTTGGTGAAGGTGTTCATACCGAAATGTATAAAGGCATAAAATTCGGTTTCCTGCCACTGAAGCTGACGCTCACTCGGAACGATTGAAGCGGCGTATTTTACAAAATCGGGAGTTTTGTTCATATATATTATCCTTTCTTGTCAAGTTATTTTTTTCAGAAGCTTGCCCCAATATTCCTCGCCGAGACTGTTGTTCATTGCGCACACAATGAGATTTATCAGGGCGGGTGAATCGGAGATGTAACGGAACATTTCGGGTGGCAGCATACCACGGTCAGCATAAGCGAGGAGCCTGAATTTTGCAGCATCGTTTTCGGAAAGCGAAAGCTTTTTGATAAGCTGCAGCAGTGCACCGTCATCGGGCGGAGAATTGTTTTTGCCCTTTTCGATGTTGCTGATATACTGTGCGGTTTTGCCGAGCTCTTCGGCAAGCTCACCCTGAGAAAGCTTTGCGGCTTCACGGGTCTCTTTGAGCATTACGCCGAACGGCGTTGGTGCATACATCCGACTCCTCCTTTCGTGATTTGATATACGGTAAAGCAGTGCTGAAGGGACAGCTCAGACAACTCTGTCAGCATTCACCCGTATTTATTGCATAAATAAACAAATTTGTTTATTTAATTTCATTCAATAGGATATCACAAATCACTTTGCGTGTCAAGGGGAGCGAGGAATAAAAAGCGTTTTATAGTTAACAACCGTATTTTTCACTTTGAAGCAAAACCGTTTTTGCAGGGGCAGCCCTGCTTGGCTGCCCGATAAAACAATCCCGCAACAACATTATAGGGGAGGAGTCGCTCCTCCCGAAAAGAATATATTTGGCGGGGCTGTAAAAAAACAGCCCCTAAAACTTTTGTAAAACTTAAAATTAAATCAAATTCAATCGTTTTACTTGCCTCCCTCTGACGAGGGAGGTGGATTTTGCGAAGCAAAAGACGGAGGGAGAGAACGGTAAAATCCTTGTATATCAATAAATTTTTGCAAAATCTTATCTCTCCCTCAGGGTCTATGACCCAGCTCCCTCGTCAGAGGGAGCCTATATTTGATAGCTTTATTCTAAAAGAAAAAATGTGAATATAATCAAAAAGAGGCTGTTTTTTACAGCCCCCTATGACAATGCTGAAGCAAACATATATAATCGGGCAAGGGCAGAAGCATTATTCTTCATGCTGAGATTACGGGCAATCTGCCTGCGGGTGCGACGATTCAGTGGTCAACCGATAACGGCAATTTTGAAAAGGTTGCGGCAAATGACGGAATGACCTGTAAAATAACACCCAAGTCAAGCGGTGACACAACAATCACGATGAAGGTTGTGTCTGCAGACGGTGAGGTTATCGCCGAGGATACTCAGACAATGACATCAAAAGCGGGCTTCTTTGATAAGCTGATTGCGTTCTTCAAAAAGCTTTTCGGTCTTACCAAGACGATTCCCCAGGCATTCAAAAGAATATTTTAATCAAAAAGGGGCTGTTCAATGAACGGCTCCTTTTTGTCGGCATGGAAGAAACTGCGGCTGTCCTCGGAACGGATAATATCCGTTCCCTACCCAAACGAACCAAAACCAAAGGTAGGGGCGGATATCATCCGCCCACTGTGAGCAGAGATTTTTCGGATTCGCTCGGAATGACAAAATTTTTAAAAAACACCACCCTGAAGTGTTTCAGAGTGGTGTTGTGTTATTATTTATTGCTGATAATCGGTCTTGCGAGGATGCCTACATCACGCAGCACATATTCATAGCTCCAGCATTCCTCGTCGCTTCTCCATGCGTCGGGGCCGTGCCATGAACGCCTTGCATCCGTGAGATGAACAGGGCCGAAGGCATTGTAACGGTTGCCGAAGAGAGTTATGTCAACCTTGTGGCTGCCGTCTGCGAGTCCGTCAATATCAAGTGAGTAGGGCGGATAAACAATTTTGCCCTTCTCTTCGCCGTCAACGGCAACGCCGATAAGTGTGCCTCTGTATCTTGTGGCTTCAACACGAAGGCTGCTGCCCTGTGCTTCAAGGTGATAAGTGATATTTCCGCCATAGAAGGGCAGACCTTGATTGACAATTGAGCCGAAGCCGAGCTTTTCGGGGAGAGCGGTTATAACCTTTGCTCTGCCGTTAACCTTTACGCCGAAATCGCCGAGAATGTAGCACCATTCGGTGTTTGTGCGCTTGCCGAAGGGCCATGTGATTTCAAGAATGTTTTTGCCCTTGCGGATATCGGTGAGGGGAACGGTTTTGATATCCTTGTCGGTATACCAACCTGTGATATTGTTTGCGATTTCGCTGCCGTTAAAGATGATTTTTGCTTTTTCTGCATCTTCAAGTGCAAGCTCAGCACCGCTGTAATCAATTTCGCTGTCAATTGTGAATCTGAGGGTCACTGCGTGCTCAATAACCTCGGGGTCAAGCACCCACGGCTGAGCAACATGGCCGCCTCTTTCAACGAAGCCGAGCTTTTCTCTGCAAACATTGTCAAGGCGCAGGATTTCTTCCTCTGCCATGAATTCGCCGCCGTCGAGCGAGAATTCTGCGATGTCAAGCAAAAGCACATTGCGCTCGGAAAGTGTGTAAGACACAAGGGCAGGCATTGCTTTTGCATCTGCAAGATGAAATTCTTTTTCGGGTTTAATATCCGATGCTGCTCTGCCTTCGTCAAGCCTGAGAAGAAGGCTGTCATAGTCATACATTGTTTTTGAAATAACGGTGCAGCCGTTGTTATATTCGCAGGCAACGGGCGAAACATCGCCGCTGATTGTATCATAGATATAGGAGGTAAACTCACCTTTTACGCTGATGCGCAGGTCGGAATCGCTGACAACATCTTTATTGTAAGGCTCGCAGCAACGGCTGATGAAGAGCCATTGAGTGCTGCCGTCCTTACGCAGCTGATAGATGAAATTTTCTGAAAGTCTGCCGTTTGCAAGGCGAAGAGTGACTGCTCTGTTATCGTCAAGAGCAGAGAGGATTTTTGCCTTGTCATAGGGGATGACAAGTGATTTTTCATAAAGTGCCTTGCCGCTGTCACAGGGAATGCCGTCAATCATTGAGGGAGCGTTGCCGAGGAAAATGAGCTTGCCGCCTGCGTTGCGGAATGCTTCGAGGCGTTCAAGAGTGGATGACCTGAGAGTTTCGCAATCGGGCACGATAACCGCATCATATTCCATTTCGCCAACCTTAAGAGGAGCCGTTGCGCTTTCGCAAAGAGAAGGGAGAAGCGATTCACTGATGAAGTTGAAATCTATGCTGCCCTTGAGAAGCCATGCAGTGAGCTCCTGAAATTTTCTGTCCATATTTTCACGCATAAGGGCTGTTTTATCGTTGGGACCCCAGTGAAGCCAGAAGCTTTCAACGGGGTGGATAACGCCCACCTTAACAACGGGCTTACCCCTTGTCATGGCGGTGTTTACTCTTGCAAAGTGATCCTCAAGGTATGAGAACTGCTCCCACCACGGGGACTGATAATGGATTGAAGCGGGGTAGTCACGCTTGGCTTCGCCGCCCATTGCATACCATGAAAGGTGCGGTACTCTGATTGTGACGCCGAGGCACGCCTGCCAGTCGCCGTGAAGCTTATATCCTCTGAAATCGTAGTCCCAGCCCGTTACACCGTAAAGCTCGGAGAGCATACCTTCCCTGCCGTATTGATGCACGGCGGACTGCGCCTGCTTTGCGGTTGTGAATTCGAAGCTTGCGCAGAGCATATCAATGCCGGGCAGGTCAAAGCCTCTGTATGAGCGCATTGCATCGCCGAGAGCTGCCGTCTGGCTGTGGAGTGAGGGCTCTTCCATCATATGACCGGTAAGCGCAATTCCGTTTTCTCTGCACCAACCGCCGCATACATCGGCAAATGCCCGGGCAAATCTTTCCGAGACATGGTCGTGATAGTGATAACGGGTAACGGATGCTTTTCCGTCGGGAAGCTCCCAAAAGATTTCGGGAAGAGAAGCGAGAATATCCTCGCCGTATTGCTCTTTGTATGTGTCGGGGAAATCGTCTGTCCACGGCATGAGGATATCATCTTTATCCGTTGAATTATCAAGCACATTTTTGCGTGTGAACTGAGGCTCATCGGTGAAGATTGCAGGCACAACATTGCCGAAATGCTCGCCGATTGTTTCTTTGTATCTTTCATGTGTTACCTCAACAAAACGCTTGACTGCCTTGGGGTTGAGCGTGTCAAGGTATGTCTGATTGTTATACCACGGTGAGGGTGTGTGGATTTTGATATAGGCATACCATTTGGTGCCCTGAGCTTCATCGGCTTCGTCAATTGCCTTGTAGCCTGCAAGATATCCGTTTTCGTCAAGGATAACATCATAGCAGGCAATGAGCCAGCCCTTGCCGTTTCTGCTGCCCTCTGCCCTTGAATCAATATAATCAAGAGCCTTTTCTTCGTCATCGCAGGGGACTGTTGTCATAAGCAGGCAGCGTGCTCTGTATTCTTCATCCTTTGTAACAAGACCGCCTGCTGCGCCGGAGGGCCATCTGTCCTCATCGTAAAGCCATGCGAGCATATGCTCTTTGTCAGCCTTTTCGCAGCAGCATTTTATGAGCGACATGAATTCATCCGAGAGGTAGTTTGTTGACATACCCGTGCGCACGTGCATATGGAAGCCGCCCAGACCCATTTTTTTAAAAATCTCAATCTGACGGCAAAGCTCCTCTGCCTTGAGGTCGCTGTTCCATGCCCAGAAGGGGGTGCCGCGGTATTCGCTTGTAGGATTTCTGAAAAGTTCATCGGTGAGCGACGGGGCAGTATTTTTTTTATAAAGCATAATATTCTCCTTATTCTTCGGGATGCTTGCAGAGCGGCTTATCCTCGCTTGCAGTGTTCCAGTTTATAAAGTTATTGCGTTTTGCGTGATACCATTCCATTTCAAACATTTTTGCGCTGTCATCAACGGGAATGTAAAGCTGATTTCTGTAAAAATAGGGCTCGCCGCTCATTTCAACCGTGCCGAGGTCTGTTTTGGCAAAGCGGCTGCCGACGGTGAATTCAGCTCTGTGACCGTAGGCCTCAACATAGAGAGTATCTTTTTCTTTGACAACCTTGCCGCCGATAAACTGCATCACAACGCCGAAGGGGGCGTACCATATGCCGCCTTTGTTTTCGGCATAAAGCTCTCTTGCAATCAGTTCAAGCATCTGACCCTTGAAAGCCATTTTGGTCCAGTCATAGGTCGGAGCAAGCGCATAAGGCGTAATCAGGTCTTTGTTTTTATCAATGGTGAATACATCTATAATTCTGCCGTCTGCAAGGTAAGCCGTTGCGGTGAGCACATTGCCGTCGATTTCAACAAGAGTGTAAGAAGCCACTCTTATTTCCTGCGGATAAAATGCACTGTGCCACACCTTGGGGGCGTTTGAATGGTAGATGTTGCCGCCGCCGTTGCCGACTATATAATGAACCGTGCCCTCTGACGGTTTGTCAAAGTGTTCGTCACCCTTTGTGGGGTAGGTGCGTGCAAATGAATGCTCGTGACCCTCAAAGAGGATATCCAGCCTGCCGTCTTCAATAGGCTTTCGAAGCCACGGATAGCCGTCGTTGTTCTGCCCCTCGGGCATAACGGGATAAATCGGGAAGTGATATGCGCCGAGCTTCCATGTTTTGTTGCTGCCTTGCAAATCATTGTATGCCCAGTCCTCAACAACATCGGGAGCGTTGATGCCGAGCACAAGAAAATGGGCATTGCCGTAGTCAAACGAATAATTTTCGCCCGTGTAGCCTTCGGGGCCGTTTTCAGGGTATGCCGCACCAAACTGAAAATCGAAGAAATCGGCGTGCTCCAGGTAGAATTTGCCTGTAGGCTCAGGGAAATATGTAATGAAGCCTCTGTTGTCATGGTTGCCCGTGCACATCATATAAGGTTTGCTTTCGATTATGCCTTTAAGACCCTCAAACATTCCGTTCCACTGCAGCTCATTCTGGCCGTTATCGCAGTTATCGCCTGCGGTGAAGATGAATTTGCACTCGGGGTGCTTTTTGAGTGCATCTTTGAGCATATTGCCCACTATGCTGTAATCGGGCAGGTGGCACGGGTCGCCCTTCTGGTGGTCAGTGATAACAATAAAACTGAATTTATCAAGGCTTTCAGGCTCGGTTTCAAAGGTGAAATCCTCGCTGCGGTGTTCATCCGAGCCGACATTGTAAACATATTTTGTGCCTGCTTCAAGACCGCTGAGCCTTACCGACCAATAGTTGCTGATATCAATATCAGTTTCCTGCGTTTCAAATTTTGCCGGCTGCTTTGACCATTCGGCTTCACTCTCTTTGCGATAGAGAATGTATCCGCAGTCAACCTCGGTGCAGGTGCGCCATATAACCGCCATCTGTGATTTTGCATCGCCGCAGAAGGCGAGCATAATGTGGTCGGGGCTTAATCCCGACCCCCTTTCGGGTTTATAAAAGTTTCCTTTATCGTCAATCATAAAATCAAATCTCCTTTGGTCAGAGTGAACAGACTTGAACTCCGTACGGTTTTGAAAGGCATATTTTCGCCACAACTGCGTTAAAAACCTTTGAAATAACCTCGTATTCCTGCAGATTTTCGCCTTGTTGTGACAAAAATCTGCTCTTTCAAAACTGCGAAGCACCGAAAAGGTCGCAGTTTTGATTCAGCGGAGTGTTTCTTTTCTGCAGGCATACGAGCGTATGTCAAAGAAAAAAAACGCTTCGATAGGTCGGGAATCCGACCTTTGCGGCGTATTTAGTTCGAGTCTTTTCACTCTAAATTTTAGATGTTTTACACATATTTGTCAATAAAAATGAAATTAATTTTAAACACTGAACAAAAAACATTGATTTTTGTATAAGAATGAGTTATAATCCATAGTGCGATATTATGATTACAGGGGGACAAACTATGAAAAAAATCGCAAAAATAACAGGGGTCATGCTTGCAGTGATAATGGCGTTATCCTGCTTTGTGCTTCCCGCATGGGCGGCAGGCGAGAGCAGCCTGACAATCAGGATATATGATGATTTTGCCGTTGTCACAAGCTGCACCTCCACCGCCTCGGGAACAATAGATATCCCATCAACCTACAGCGGAGTGAGCGTTACTCATATCGGCAACGGAGCATTCAGCGGCTGCACAAGGATAACCGAGGTGAACATTCCCGCAAGTGTTACTGATGTCGGCAGCAACGCCTTTGATGGCTGCGATATGCTCAAAACCGTTAATTTTGCAGGGGAGACGGTTGGAATTGCTTCGGCGGCATTCAATAACTGCACCTCGCTTGAAAGCATAAACCTGCCTTCAAAGCTCAAAGCAATCCCCGAAAGAATGTTTTACGGCTGCTCATCGCTTGCTTCGATTGAAATTCCTTCAACCGTAACATCAATCGGCAAGGAAGCCTTCGGAATCTGCAAATCGCTTGAAGCTGTAAGCATTCCCGCCGCAGTCACAAGCATCGACAAAAATGCGTTTATCGGCTGCAGCAAGGTTTCGGCATATAATGTTGCAAGCGGCAACACGGTTTACAGCAGCTCGGGAGGCGTGATTTACGGCTCTTATAAATCAGTGAAGGCTCTTATTCAGTATCCGGGTGCCAAAACTCAAACCTCATATACCGTTGCATCGGGCACAAAAGCCATTGCGGATTACGCATTCGGCGATAATGCTTATCTTACAAAGATTACTCTTCCGAGCGGACTTGTTACAATTGATGATTTTGCATTCTACAACTGCAAAAAACTTGCCGATATAACAATCCCTTCAAGCGTAACAACTCTCGGCTCGCAGTCATTCGGCAGATGTGCTGCCCTTAAAAGCATAACGATTCCCGCAAATGTGGATACCTTTGAAAGTGCGTTTTATATGTCGGATCTTGAATCGGTTGTGATTGAAAACGGCGTTGAAACAATCGGCATAAAGGCTTTTGAAAACTGCACAAGCCTTAAATCCGTAACAATCCCCGCAAGCGTAAAGACCATTGATATCGGTGCATTTTACGGCTGCACGGCTCTTGAAAATCTGACGGTGCCCGCAACCGTTAAAACCGTTAACAGGGGAGCATTTCAGGGCTGTGACAATATCACTCTCTGGGTTGAAAGCGGCTCAGCGGCTCATACATATGCCGTGAATAATTCGGTTGATTATGAAATCGGCACCTACGAAAGCGAAAAAACCGTGAAATCAATTTCGGTGCTTAAGCTCCCGAATAAAACAAGCTATAATTACAAGGATACGCTTGACACAACGGGTCTTGAGCTGAGCGTAAGCTACACCGACGGCACAAGCGAAACCGTTAAAAGCGGCTATGAGGTAACGCCGACCAAGCTCTCAAAAACGGGCTCTCAGGTTATTACGGTTACCTATGAGGATTGCACTGCAACCTTCAGCGTGGATGTTTCATATTCACTCATTCAGTGGATTATCATGATATTCCTGCTCGGTTTCCTGTGGTATTAATAAAAAATAAAACCACCGAGGTCATCAGACTTCGGTGGTTTTAAGTTTATCAAGATATTCTTTATCTTTTTTTGTAAGCTCGGCTTTTGCGAGCATATCGGGTCGGCGTTCAAGCGTGCGTTTAAGGCTCTGCTCTCTCTGCCATTTCTGAATGTTGGCGTGATGCCCCGAAATAAGCACATCGGGCACCTTTTCACCGTGCCATTCATACGGGCGGGTATACTGCGGATATTCGAGCAGCCCCGAGTAATGGCTTTCAAGCGTGAAAGCATCCTCATTTGCAAGTACTCCGGGCAGCATTCTTGAAATGCTGTCTGCAAGAATGAGTGCGGGCAACTCACCGCCTGTTAAAACATAGTCGCCGATTGAGATTTCTTCGTCAACGATTTCGTCAATAACCCTTTGGTCAATGCCCTCATAGTGACCGCAGAGAAGCGCAATGCTGTCAAGCTTTGAGAGCTCCTTCACCTTCTCCTGAGTGAGCGTTTCACCCTGCGGAGAAAGATATATAAGATGCGGCCTTGTGCCTGTTTCCTCGCAGAGTGCGGCGTAGCAGTCGTAAATCGGCTGAGTCTGCATTATCATTCCCGTGCCGCCGCCGTAGGGCGCATCGTCAACACGGTTGTGCTTATCGAGAGTGTAATCCCTGATATTGCGGCAGTTGATTTCAACGCAGCCGTTGGCTCTTGCCCTGCCGATAATGCTTTCACCAAGCACGCTTTCACACATTTCGGGGAAAAGGGTTAAAATATCAATCCTCATCGTCAAAAATACCTTTCAGCGGTCTGATAACAACACGGTTTTGCGCAACATCCGTTTCAATAACAACATCGGGAATTGAAGGTATGAGATACTCTCTTCCCTTTTCGTCTGTTATGTGCCACACATCGTTTGCGCCCGTTGCGCTCACATCTGTGAGTGTGCCGTAGGTTTTTTGCGGCTCATCCGCATCATAAACGGTGCAGCCGATCAGCTCAGCTATAAAATATGTGCCCTCGGGCAGCTTTGCATCGCTGCGCTTCATATAAAGCACCTTGCCCCTGAGCTTTTGCGCCTTTTCAACGCTGTCAATATCCCTGATTGTCAACAAAACAATGTTGCCGTGCGGTCTTGCAGCTTTAATCTGCACCGCACAGCCTTCATTGCTGTCAAAATATAAGGTTTTGAATTTGGTTACGAATTCGGGTGAATCGCACCACGGATTAAAGCGGATTTCTCCCCTTACGCCGTGAGTGCCGACTATTTCACCGATTTCAAGAAATTCCTTAATCAATTTCTACAACAACCCTTGTGTTCTGACGGGTCGCAGCGGCACGCATAACAGTGCGGATTGCCTTTGCGATTCTGCCCTGCTTGCCGATAACTCTGCCCATATCATCCTCACTTACATGAAGGTGATAAACAACAGTGCCGTCCTCTGCAGGTTCGTCAACGGTAACTGTTACCGCTGCGGGGTCATCAACAAGACCCTGAGCGATGCTGACAAGTAAATCCTTCATTGCTTAACCTCTCAGCTCAAAAATTAAAGAACGCCTTCTTTTTTAAGGATAGCCTTAACAGTGTCTGTGGGCTGTGCGCCGTTAGCAATCCACTGCTTTGCCTTCTCAGCGTCTACCTTAACCTCTGTGGGGTTAGCAACGGGGTTGTAGGTGCCGATTTCTTCGATGAATCTGCCGTCACGGGGATATCTTGAATCTGCAACAACGATTCTGTAGAAGGGAGCCTTCTTTGCGCCCATACGGCGAAGTCTGATTTTTACTGCCATGATAAATTCCTCCAAAAAATTTTATACAAATTAAATAATATATAATGTATCAGCTTTTGCTGGATTACATTCCGAACTGTGAGGGGTCAAACCCTGCGGGCATCTGAAAACGCTGCTTTCTGCGGCGTTTACCGCCCTTTTTGCCGCCAAGCTGCCTGAATAATTTTTGCATATCCTTGAACTGCTTGAGAAGCCTGTTGACATCCTCAATGCTCTGACCGCAGCCTGCCGCAATTCTCTTTTTGCGAGAGGGATTGATTATATCAGGGTTTTCTCGTTCTTTTGCCGTCATTGAAAGGATGATTGCCTTAAGACGGTCAAATTTGCGCTCATCAACTTCAATATCCTTTGCCTTTTTGCCGATGCCGGGGATTAGTGCAAGGGTATCCTGAAGTGAACCCATCTTGCGGATTTGCTCAAATTGATCAAGCAAATCGTTAAGGTCAAATTTGTTCTGCATAAGCTTCTTTTCAAGCTCAGCAGCCTTTTTCTCGTCCATGGTCTGCTCTGCCTTTTCAATAAGCGAGAGCACATCGCCCATGCCGAGAATTCTTGAAGCCATTCTGTCAGGATGGAAAACATCAAGATTTTCAAGCTTTTCGCCCGTACCCACAAATTTGATGGGCTTGCCCGTAACCGCTCTTGCGGAGAGTGCCGCACCGCCTCGGGTGTCACCGTCAAGCTTTGTGAGGATAAGACCGTCGATGCCGAGTGCGCCGTCAAAAGCAGTTGCAACATTAACTGCATCCTGACCTGTCATTGCGTCAACAACAAGAAGGATTTCATGAGGCTTGGCTTCGGCTTTAACAGCCTTAAGCTCATTCATGAGCTCCTCGTCAATGTGAAGACGGCCCGCAGTATCAAGGATAACATAGTCATGACCGTGGTCCTTTGCATAAGCAATAGCTTCCTTGGCAATGTCAACGGGGTTTGCCTGTCCTCTTTCGAAAACGGGTGCTCCGACCTGCTCACCGACTACCTGAAGCTGCTTGATTGCAGCGGGTCTGTAGATATCGCAGGCAACGAGCATGGGGCGGTGATTCTGCTTTTTAAGCATAAGCGCAAGCTTTGCGCAGTGGGTTGTTTTACCGGAGCCCTGCAGACCGCACATAAGAATAACCGTGGGCGGATGGCTCGCATATGCAAGGCGGCTCTGTGTGCCGCCCATGAGGCTTACAAGCTCCTCTTTAACGATTTTAATAACCATCTGAGAGGGTGTAAGGCTCTCCATAACCTTTTCACCGATGGCTTTTTCGGTTACGGTGTTTGTGAAATCCTTGGCAACTTTATAGTTAACATCGGCTTCAAGAAGAGCCATGCGAACTTCACGCATCGCACTTTTAACATCAGCCTCGTTAAGGCTGCCCTTGCTGCGCAGATTTTTAAACGCAGCTTCAAGTCTGTCTGAAAGTCCTTCAAATGCCAATTGTTTCACCCCTTATATATTTAATGTATGTATTGTCTGATATCAGCTTTCAAGAAGCAGCATTGCGGCGGCTTTGATTCGCACGCTGCAATCGTTGATTTCTTTTGAAAGGCTGTGGCGGAGATTGTACTCTGAAATCTGATTTGAGCACTCGATTATTTCATCGAGGCTTCGTTTCATATCCTCAAAGCGTCTTGCAACTCCGAGCTTGCTTTCCATCTCCTGTAGCTGGGTTTCAGCTCTTTTGATTGCGTCACGCACACCCTGACGGGTAATGCCTTCGTTTTCTGCTATTTCGGAGAGAGAGAGGTCATCGTTATAGTAATATTCCAAAAAATCACGCTGCTTTGCTGTGAGCATTTCGCCGTAGAAATCAATTAAAACGGCTATTTCATAATTCTTTGCCACTTGTGCCCCTCCTTTCTCTGAAATTTCCTGAAAAAACAAGCATCTGTAAAGTTTCTTCACTTTACAGATGCCTATTATACTAAAATTATGCCGTAATGTCAAGCACAATTTTTACCACTTTTAATGCGGTTTTCCACCTTTTTCTCACGAAAATTCCAAATTATTGAGGAATAATCCATAAATAGTGGAAAAATTCTGCTCTTGACACAAGATGTATTCACTTTTTCACCTTTTGAATGTGGAAAACTTTTTGAGCCACTTTTCCACGCTCACGGTGTTCAGTGTGTGTAAAGCAAAACAACTTTACAAATTATTTGAGCGTAACAATTGTAACTCCGTCTTCACCCTCGCCGTAAACGCCCAATCGGCTTGTTTTTACATAGGGAGAAGCTTTGAGATAGCGGGTTACGGCACTTCTGAGCGCACCCGTGCCCTTGCCGTGAACAACGGTGAATTCGTTAAGACCCGTGCGAAGCCCCTGGTCAATGAAGCGGTCAAGCTCGATGAGGCATTCATCAACGGTCATTCCTCTTAAATCAAGCCTTGTCGAAGCCGCCATATTCAGCCTGCTTTCGCCCTGAAGCTTAACAGTGGATTTTGTTTCTTTTTTCTTGGGTGCGTTTTCACAAAGCCGCAGATTTGCAAGCTTGACCCTGGTTTTGATTGAGCCTGCCTGCACCTCAACATTGCCGTTTCTGTCGGCAGGTGAGAGCACTTTTGCGCTTTTGCCGATATCACGGATGATTACCGTATCACCCGTAACGAGTGCACGGGGGAGCACATAATCCTTGTCGTCATCCTCTATGCCGATAATCGGGTCGGCTGCGGAATCAATGGATTCAATACCCCTTTTAACGAGCGATTTGGCACGCCTTGCAAGCTCGGCGGCATCCTTTGTTTTCTGCTGCTCTTTTTTAAGCTTGTCAAGCTCCTGCAGAAGGGTGTAAGCCTCACGCTTTGCCTGCTCAACAACACGCAATGCCTGCGATTTGGCGTTTTCCATCTCTTTTTCACGCAGCTTTGCGGCATCCGCCTTGATTTTTTCGGCTTCTGCTTTTTCTTTGGCTGCTTTTTCTGAAAGCTGCTTTGCACGGTCGTATTCGTCTTCCATGCGTTTTCTTGTATCCTCAAGGCGGTCAACAACATTTTCAAATGCCTTGTTTTCGCTTGAAACAAGCTCCTTTGCTCTCTCAATAACCGACATATCAAGCCCGAGCTTTTCGCTGATTGCAAGAGCGTTTGATTTGCCGGGTACGCCGATAAGCAGGCGGTATGTGGGTCTGAGCGTTGCAACATCAAATTCACAGCAGCCGTTTTCAACCCTCGGAGTTTCAAGAGCGTATGCCTTAAGCTCGGCATAGTGAGTTGTTGCGGCGATTTTTGCGCCCTTGAAATGAAGGGCTTCAAGAATTGAAATTGCAAGCGCTGCACCCTCAACGGGGTCTGTACCTGCGCCCAGTTCGTCAATGAGAATGAGGCTGCTTTCGTCAGCTTCTTCAAAAATATCTATGATAGTTGTCATGTGCGCCGAGAAGGTTGAGAGCGATTGCTCAATTGACTGCTCGTCGCCGATATCGGAAAGAATTTTATCAAAAACGGAAATTTCACTTCTGTCGCCTGCGGGAATCATCAGGCCGCACATCGCCATCATCGAAAGCAAGCCGAGCGTTTTGATTGAAACGGTTTTACCGCCCGTGTTCGGACCTGTAATAACAAGGGTATCAAAATCCGCACCGAGCATGATATCTACGGGCACAACCTTTTTAGGGTCAATGAGAGGATGCCTTGCGGCACGCAGATTGATGATGCCCTTGTTGTTGAGAACAGGCGGAGCGGCTTTGAGTTTATAAGCATACTGAGCCTTTGCAAAAATAAGGTTAAGCTCAACGGCGCATTCATAGCTGTTTTTGATGCTCTGCGAAAAATCGCCTGCACTCGCCGAAAGCTCGCTGAGGATTCTTTCAATCTCCTCACGCTCTTTTGTCTGAAGCACACGGATTTCGTTGTTTGCCTCAACAACCGCCATGGGTTCAATGAATACCGTTGCACCGCTCGACGAGGTGTCGTGCACAAGGCCTGCAACCTCGTTGCGGTATTCGTTTTTAACGGGAACAACATATCTGCCGTTGCGCTGGGTTATGATGTTTTCCTGAAGGAATTTTGAATGTGCCTGAGAACGGGAGAATTTTTCAAGCTGCTCTCTCACCTTTGACTCCTGAACGCGGATTTTGCGCCTGATATCCTTGAGAGTCGGCGATGCGTTGTCGGAAATTTCTTCTTCTGAAATGATAGCGTTGAAAATTGCGCTTTCAAGAAATTTGTTGGGAACAAGAGCGTTGAAAATCGGGTCAAGCACGGTCTGCACGCCTGCGTTGGAGGCTCTCCACTGTGACAGAGTGCGGATAACTCTGAGCACGCCGCCGATGTCAAGCAGCTCTTTTGTGTTGAGAACACTGCCTGCGTTAGCTCTGCTGAGGGCATTGTTCACATTTTTTAAACCGCCGAAGCTCGGCCCGCCGAAACGGGCAAGCAGCATATGCGCATCAACGGTCTGATTAAGCAAAGCCCTTGCAAGGTCAAGGTTGCTTTCGGGTTTGAGATGAGTTGCGTCATAGCGAGCATCATCGCAGCTTGTGAAATCCGCAAGCCGTTCAAGCACCTTGTCAAATTCTATTGACTTTGCGTGTTTATCGAATGAATTCATTTATTCTTCCTCATATTCTTCGGTTTCACCGTCTGTTGATTCTTCGTTGTTTGTCAAATCCTCATTTGTTGAGGCATCGGTGTCTGTTGTCTCCTCGGTGACGGTTATGTATTCGGTTACGGTTTCACCGTTTTCATCTGTTACCTCTTCGCCGTCTTCGTCTGTTACGGGCACTGCCGTTGTAAGCGGAGCAGAGGTGGTTTCAGCTTCGGTTAAGGGAAGGGTAGTTTCTTCAACGGGCTCATCACGGTGCTCGGTTGTGCCTATGACCTCCTGAACATCGGTTGCCTGAATTGAAGAGATATACATTCCGCCGTCACGCTCTCGAAGAGTGATTTTCATATATTTGTCGGGTTCGGGTGCGGCATATTCACCGTCGGCAACCTGAACCCACGCCTTTGTGCCTATATAGCCCACACTCAGAATGACGGAGCTGCCCTGCTTTTGAATATCATAAACCTTGGGAGTGTAAGCGGATTCAATGCCTGTGATGGGCAGAATATAGCTCTGACGGGCGGCATCATAGGTGATGTCGTATTCACTCATATCAAGTGTTGAGTGCATTGATGCAATATCGATTTCCGTGCCGAAAAGGCTCACAAAATATTGTTCAATATCAGCCTGCGGAACAACAATACCTATATTCTCACCCTCCGAATAGGGGTATTTATCCGCACCGTCCTCGCTCATGAGAAGTGCCCATACGGCGCTGTTGAGAAGCTGTGAAGCATCTGCCTGAGTGAGGTCGTCAAACGGGTCGGGGTCAAACATAACAACGGGAGTGAGCATCTGCTCGTATTCTTTTTTATCAGCGGTATCGTCTGTGATATTTTTCACGGTGTCAACGGAAAATTTTATAACGGTTACAAGGCCTATAACCGCAAGAATTCCCGCAATAATGCCGATGGGGAATGCAAGCTTGTTTTTCTTAGCTTTAGCCATTGTATCATCTCCTGTTTATCTTATCTGACCGTTGCCGCTGATTATGTATTTTGAGCTTACCATGTGTGCAATGCCGAGAGGACCTCTTGCGTGAAGCTTCTGGGTGGAAATGCCGATTTCTGCGCCGAATCCGAATTCTCCGCCGTCTGTGAATCTTGTTGAAGCGTTAACATAAACTGCGGCGGCATCAACCTCTGATTTGAATTTTTCGGCAGCAGCGTAGCTGTCGGTAACGATTGCCTCGCTGTGACCTGTGCCGTACTGTGCAATGTGAGCGATTGCTTCATCAATATTTTCAACAACCTTAACGCTGATTTTATAATCAAGATATTCCGTTGCCCAATCCTCGTCTGTCGCTTTTATCGCATAGGGGAGAACTTCGCACACTACCTCATCGCCCCTGATTTCAACATTCTTTTCTCTGAGCTTATCGCCGATTGCAAGCAGTGCCGTTTCGGCAATGTCACGGTGCACAAGCAAGCCTTCACACGCATTGCACACAGACACTCTTGATGCCTTTGCGTTTGCAACGATGCTTGCCGCCATGTCGATATCGGCATCGCAGTCAACATAAACATGGCAGTTGCCAACGCCCGTTTCAATCACGGGCACGGTTGCATTCTCAACAACGGAGCGGATAAGACCGGCACCGCCTCTGGGAATAAGCAGGTCAACATAGCCGTTAAGGCGCATAAGCTCCGTTGCAGCTTCTCTTGAAATATTTTCAATAAGAATTATGCAGTCCTCAGGCAGACCCGAAGCCGCAAGGGCATTTCTCATAACTGCAGCGATTGCTTTGTTGGAATTGATAGCCTCTTTGCCGCCTTTAAGTATAACGGAATTGCCCGCTTTGAGGCAGATTGCAGCGGCGTCTGCGGTAACATTGGGTCTTGCCTCAAAAATAACCGCAATAACGCCGATGGGTACGCAGACCTTTTCAATTCTCATGCCGTTGGGTCTTGTTTCACCCCAGAGCACCTTGCCGACGGGGTTTTCGCTTGCCGCAACCTGACGCATACCGTCAGCCATGCCTGAGATTCTGCTCTGTGTGAGAGTGAGTCTGTCTATCATTGCGTCGGATATGCCTGCATCTGCAGCCGCTCTTATGTCCTTTGCGTTTTCTTCAAGAATATATTGCGAATTCTTCTCAAGTGCGGCAGCAATTGCATTGAGTGCTTTATCAATTGCCGCACCGCCCGCCTTTGCAAGAATTCTCTGCGCAGCCTTTGAGCGTGCACCTGTATCTGTCATGTTACTCATTTTTTTGCCTCCTTAGCCTTGAAAAGGGTGCCTATCTGCCTGCCGTCAAGCAGCTTGTATATTTCTTCGGGGTCAGAACCGTTCATTACAACCGTGTCAATGCCCGCTTCGGTTGCAATCTGTGCGGCGTGGAGCTTTGTCACCATTCCGCCCGTGCCTCTGCTTGTGCCGCTTCCGCCTGCAAGAGCAAGAGTTTCATCGGTTATTTCGTCAACGCAGTGAATGAGCACAGCGTTCTCGTCTTCTCTCGGGTTTGCACTGAAAAGTCCGTCGATATCCGTGAGGATTATAAGCAAATCCGCATCAACGATTTTTGCAACATGAGCGGAAAGGCTGTCGTTATCGCCGAAAACAATCTCGTCAACAGCCACGCTGTCATTTTCGTTTATTACGGGGATTGCTCCGTATTCAAAAAGCTTCATAAATGAATTGTGAAGATTGCGGTGACGCTCCTTATCGTCAAAGTCATCCTTCGTAACAAGAAGCTGACCCGTAATGTTGCCGTATTCGCCGAAGAATTTGTCATAAAGGAACATCAGTTCACACTGACCGACCGTCGCTGCAGCCTGCCTGCCCGGAGTATCGTGCGGTCTTTCTTTAAGACCGAGCTTGCCTACCCCGACTCCGATTGCGCCCGATGTGACGAGTGCTATTTCAACACCGGCGTTTTTCAGGTCGCTGAGCACCTGAGCGAGCTTTGACATTCTGCGAAGATTTATTTTGCCTGTGTCATAGGTGAGAGTTGATGTGCCTACCTTTACAACTATTCTGTTGATTTCTTTTTTGTTAACCATTTTCAAAACTTCCTTAGTGAATATCCAAAATTTCTTTATATGCTTTTTCGCTTGCAACCTTTCCTGCGGAGCACAGCGATATTTTTGAAATATCAAGTATTTCCCGTGCAGCAGCTTTAAGCTCTTCAAGGCTGACTGCTCTGATTTTTTTTATAACCTCTTCTTCGGAAACAGCTTTGCCGAAAAGAAGAACATTTCTGCCGTTGCGTGATGCGAGCGATGAAACGCTTTCAAGGCTCATGACAAAGCTCGCAACGGTCTGCTCCTTTGCACGCATAAGCTCTTTTTCGGTTACTGTTTCGGGGAATTCGGCAATTATCTTCAGCGCTTCGGTTATTGCCTTTTTCTCCGATTTTTCGCTCAGCCCCATGCAGACAATAAAAACGCCCGCATCAAGGTGAGAAACGCTTGCGCTGTCAACGGAATACACGAGCCCCAGCTCTTCTCTTATGCGTTGAAACAGCCTTGCCGATGATGCCGAGCCGAGTATTGACGAAATAAGCGATACGGTGTGCCGTCTTTCATCGGTAAGCGATATTCCGGGGAAGCCGAGAATAAGCTGATTTTGCATAAAATCTTTTTTTATACGGGTTATGCCCGTGTGATATTCTGCGGGCACGGGCGAGATTTCAAAGCTTGTGTTTTTCATATGCGAAAAATAATTTTTGCATATTTCAACAGCCTTTTCTTCGTCAAAATTACCGCTGAAGCTTATAACCATACGCTCGGGCACATAGAATTTTGCCATATGCGCTTCAAGGTCCTTCTTTGTAACCTCACCAACCGTTTTTAAAGTTCCGAGAATGTTGCTTGAGAGCATACTGCCCGCCCACACATTTTCATAATAAATATCGGCGCACAAGTCCTCGGGGCTGTCCTCATACATTGCAATTTCTTCTTCGATAACGCCTTTTTCAAGGGCTATGTCATCCTCTGAAAGGCGAGGATTTGCTATCATATCGCATATAATATCCAATGCTTTCGGCATATGCTCGGTCAGTGTGTGAGCATAGAAACAGGTCATTTCCTTGGCGGTGTAGGCATTGAGAATGCCGCCGATTTCATCCATTTCAACTGCAATGTCAAGTGCGGAGCGACTTTTTGTGCCCCTGAAAAGCATATGCTCAATGAAATGTGAGGTGCCTGCGGTTTCGGGCGTTTCAAAGCAGGAGCCGCTTGCAACCCATATGCCCATTGAACAGGTTTTTGCGTGCTCCGATTTCTGTATAACAATTCTTAAGCCGTTATCAAGTTTTATGATTTTTGTGTTGTCTGTCATATATTAACCCTGCTTGTTGTCAAAAATAAGAGAAATGCTGCCGAGCGATATTTTATCACCTGTTTTGAGCAGCTGTTTTTTTTCGGGCTTTTTGCCGTTAACCAGCACATCAGCCTCGGAGTTGATGCCTGTTATGTACCAGCCGCTTTTGGTGCACACAATAATTGCACCGAGCCTTGAAACGGTTGGATAATTGAGGATTATATCGCAGTTTTTGTGGCGGCCTATTGAGGTTTCACGGCTTACGAGAGGGAAGGAGTCGCCGTTTACCGTGTTGATAAGCCTTGCTTCACCGAGTGACGGCGGTCTGCGCTTTAAAAGAGCAGAAAAGCACAGCGCAAGCACCGCAACCGCAAGGGCGGGCAGCGCATAGTGCGATATTTTTAATACAAAATCAAGCATACACTTCTCCAATTATAATTATATTAAAATATCATACCATTATAATATCAAAATGTCAACGGAATATTGCTCCATAATTACATTGACATTTTTCAGCACAGATAGTAAAATATAAAATGGATTTTTATGCAGACGAAAAGGATGAAAATATGAAAACATACGATTTGGCGGTTGTCGGCGGCTGCTCTGCGGGGCTTGTTGCCGCAATAAATTCAAAACGCATTAATCCGAAGCTCAGGGTTGCGGTTATCGAAAAGCTGCCGAGAATCGGCAAAAAGCTGCTTGCCACAGGCAACGGAAAGTGCAATATCACAAACCTGCAGGCTCTTGAACACGATTATGTCAACAAGGGCTTTGCCGAGTTTGCGCTTCAAAGCTATCCGCCCGAAAAAATAATTGATTTCTTTTCATCTCTCGGTCTGCTTACCTATTCCGATTCCTGCGGCAGGGTTTACCCTGAAAGCAACACCGCCGCATCGGTTACGGATGCCCTTCGATTTGAGCTTGAACGGCTCGGCGTTGATGTTATATGCGACACTCCCGTAACGGAAATAAAAAAAACAAAAAACGGATTTGCCGTAAACGGTGAATATATCTGTGAAAAATTAATTATTGCCGCAGGCGGAAAATCCTCTGCTCCGCAAGGCTCTGACGGCAGCGGATATGCTCTTGCGAAAATGCTCGGACACAGCGTTACAAAAACCGTGCCTGCGCTTGTGCCGCTCAATGCTTCGCCCGAAATCACAAAGCCGCTCAAGGGTGTCAGAGTGAGAAATGTGTGCCTGACCCTCAAAGGTGAAAAAATTCTTAAGAAAACAGAGGGTGAAATTCTTTTTACCGATTACGGTCTTTCGGGTATAGCAGCAATGGAGCTTGCAGCAACGGCGCAAAAATATATTGATAATGTAAAGCGAAACCCCTTTACTTATATAGATTTTTTGCCGCAAATGACCTTTGATAATCTTTTTGACTATCTTAAGAATCTCAGCAAAATCAAGGGATTTTGTCAAATTGACAATCTTCTCACGGGAATTCTTCCGAAAGCGGCGGGAATTGCGGTTTGTAAAGCTTGTAAGCTTTACAAAGCTGACAAAGAAATTTCTTCCCTGACAGATAAGGAATTACGGATTATTGCAGAAAAAATTAAAAAATTTCCGCTTGAAGTGACGGGAACAAGAGGCTTTCCGAACTCTCAGGTAACGAGCGGCGGAATAAAAATTGAAGAAATAAATGAAAAAACAATGGAATCAAAGCTGTGCAAAAATCTTTATTTTGCGGGCGAAATAATTGATGTTGACGGCGGCTGCGGCGGCTTCAATCTTCAGTGGGCGTGGGCATCGGGTATGCTTGCAGGTGAGCTGAAACAGGAGAATGATTTATGATTAAAATTAACGAGATAAAATTATCGCTTGACAGTGATGAGGGTGAGCTTCGCAGGGCAGCCGCAAAGGCACTGCGCTGCAAAGAAAACAAAATTACTGCTCTTCAGATTGTGAAAAAGGCGGTTGATTCAAGAAAAAAGGATAATGTCCATTTTGTTTATAATGTTTGCGTTGATGTTGACGGTGATGAAGCGTCACTTGTTGCTCATGCAAAAAATCCAAAGGTTGAAACGGCTGTGCCTTATCACTACGAGATGCCCGAAATCAGAAGAACAAGCACGCTCAGGCCCGTTATTGCAGGCTTCGGCCCTGCAGGATTTTATGCCGCTCTCATTCTTGCAAGGGCAGGTCTTAAGCCTCTTGTAATTGAAAGAGGTGCCGATGTTGATACCCGCACAAAGGATGTAAACGGATTCTGGACAACGAGAAGGCTTAACCCCGAGAGTAATGTTCAGTTCGGCGAGGGCGGAGCAGGAACTTTTTCTGACGGTAAGCTCACAACGGGCATCAAGGACCCTCTTTGCCGCAAGGTTGTTGAGGAGCTTGTTGCTCACGGAGCGCCGCCTGAAATCGCATATTCCGCAACGCCGCATATCGGCACGGACAGGCTCGGTGCCGTCGTGAAAGCGTTCAGAGAAGAGATAATATCCCTCGGCGGTGAAGTCCGTTTCGGCTGGAAGCTGACCGATTTAATAATTGCAAACGGCGTTATTCAGGGCATAACCTGCCAAAATTCCGAGGGCAGAATTGAAGATATTGAAACAGATACCCTTCTTCTTTGTATCGGTCATTCGGCAAGGGATACCGTTGAAATGCTCTATAAAAAAGGAATAAAAATCATTCAGAAGCCTTTCTCTGTAGGTGTGCGTATTGAGCACCCGAGAGAGATGATTGATAAATCGCAATACGGCTCCTTTGCGGGGCATCCCGCACTCGGCGCAGCGAATTATAAGCTTGCCTGCCACCCCGACCACGGCAGAGGAGCATATACTTTTTGTATGTGCCCGGGCGGTACGGTTGTTGCTGCGGCATCCGAAGAAGGGCATGTTGTTGTTAACGGCATGAGTGAATATGCCCGTGACGGCGAAAATTCAAACGCCGCTCTGCTTGTGGGTATTGAGCCTGAGCATTTTGGAAGCGACCATCCGCTTGCAGGCATTGAGCTTCAAAGGAAAATAGAGAAAACAGCGTTTGAGCTTGGTGGCAGTGATTACAGCGCACCTGCCCAGACGATAGGAGATTTTCTGAATAATACACCTTCCAAAAAGCTTTCTTATGTGAAGCCTACCTGTGCAACGGGTGTAACTCCGGGCGATATCCGCAAGGTGCTGCCCGAAAAAGTGACCGATGTTATGGCGCAGGCGATTGTAAAAATGGACAGAAGCCTTAACGGCTTTGCATTGCCCGACGGTGTGCTCACTGCCCCCGAAACCCGCTCGTCAGCACCTGTAAGGATTATCCGTGACGAGCTTTATCAGGCAAATGTCAGAGGGCTTTATCCCTGTGGCGAGGGTGCGGGCTACGCAGGCGGAATCGTATCTGCCGCCGTTGACGGAATACGCTGCGCACACGCAGTGCTGATTGATGAAAGCGATGAGTGGTAATATGGAAACAAAACTTGAAAAGCTTAGCGATTTGCAGCTTGCAAAGCGTATGTCAAAGTATATTTCGATGCTTCAGAGCATTGCCGTGAGGGCGGAATATTATTCGGGCGGGAATTGCCCCGAAAAAGAACGCAGCGAGCTTACCGCAGATTATATAAAAATCCGTGATTCAATCCGTGAGGATGCAAGGTATCTGAATTACGGCAAGGATAAGAAGGGCAGTGCATTGCTGTGGGATAAGTATTATCCGAGCGTGAGCGAAGCGGCTGCGTGGGGGCTTTATGCAGCCCCCGACGGCAATTTTGATAAGGAATATTTCAAAAGCATCAGCGATGCGAAAAAGCGTTTGACAAAATATTATTCATATGACTATTGGCGGATTATCGCCGAGGAATAATCAGAAGCCCTGACCGAGTGTCGGGGCTTTTTGTCATATTTTTTGCCGATTTCCTCATATAATTGGTTAAAAAACAATACGGGGGAATTGCAATGGACCATGATTTTCAGCAGCCGTCACAGCGCACGGAAAGAGATGAATACCGCAGCCGCTTCAGGTTTGCCGATGAAGACGAACCGAGAAGAAATAAAAGCTCAAAGCCCAAAACAAAAACCGATTATCTCATCAGGCTGGTGCTTTTGCAATGCCTGTTGTGCATTCTGATAGTTTCGGGCGTTTTTATCGCATCAAAAATCAGCCCCTCAGCATTCGAAAAAATAAAAGAGGATTACATCGGAATAATGAACAAGGATATGTCTGCGGGCGAAATCGTTGAACAGATAAAGGGTGCGGCTGATCTGGTCTTTAAGCCTGCAGATTCGGTGCCCGCATCCTCGGATAACATTGAAACGCAGACACAGCAGGCCGAAATATCTGAAGATATAACGGTTGAAGAATTCGAAGTGACAAGCGACGAAACGGGCGAAACCGTGGCTGTCGGTGAAATTGTTGAAGGCTCGGGCGGCGGTGATATCGAAGCGAAGGAGGCGGCAAAAGGAACTTCTTTTGCCCCGTATTTTGTGAGTGTTGACCCTGTGCTTCCCGTTAAAAACGCAAGGATAACCTCACGCTTCGGCTACAGAACAAATCCCGTTTCGGGCAAATACGGTTTTCACACAGGTCTTGACCTTGCTGCAGACGAGGGCACTTCCGTTTCTGCCGCATTTTACGGCAGGGTTGTTGAAACGGGCAGCAGTGATGTGTGGGGTAACTATGTGCTTTTGGAGCATTCCGAAGGGCTTCGCACTTATTACTGTCATCTGCATGAAATATATGTGTGCGAGGATGCTGTGATAAGGCAGGGCGAAACAATAGGAACAGTTGGTTCAACGGGCTGGTCAACGGGACCGCATCTTCATTTTGAGGTGAGGATAAACGGTGTGAGAGTTAACCCCGAGCTTCTGCTTTATCCCGAAAATGAAAATTAATTTCGGTGAAACAATCCTGAGAATTAACATATCATTTGCCGCTGCCGTAACGCTTACACTGATAATTGATGAGAGCGGTCTGTGTGCGGCGGCTCTTTTTTGCTGCGTTGTTCACGAAGCGGGTCACATAATCTGTCTTTTGATTTTAGGTGAAAAACCGAAGCTTATTGAGCTCTCATTTTACGGCATCAAGCTTGAAAGAAAGAATGACTGCGTGCAAAACACCGAAGAAATTGCGGTTTACGCATCGGGTCCGCTTGCAAACCTTGTTTTGTCTGCCGTGATTTTTGCGGCAGGCGGGTCAGAGGGGATAAGGATGGCGGCATTAATCAGCCTGTGTGTGGGTGCGTTTAATATGCTTCCGTGTGCACCTCTTGACGGCGGTAACATTCTGCATTTTGTTTTGAACAGAATTACAGATGAAGAAAAAAGCGGAAAAATCAGTTTTTATATTTCATTTGCCGTGCTTGCGCCGATGACGGCGGCGGGGATTATTCTGCTTTTGAAAAACAGAAATATTACCTTGCTTGCCGTTTCGGGATATCTTGTGTTGGCGGCGTGGCGTGCAAAAAAATCTGCCTTAAGCTGATGCTTTGAGGTAGATTTTTTTAATATAATATGATATAATACATTGATATGATTTTTGAACAGGAGAAAGTTTATGTATCCTAAAGAACTTGAAAAGCATCTGCTCAAGGTGCAGAAGCCCGGCAGATATACGGGCGGAGAGCTCAACAGCATAGTCAAGGATAAATCAAAAGTTGATATCCGCTATGCGTTCTGTTTCCCCGACACCTATGAAATTGGAATGTCTCACCTCGGGATGAAAATACTTTATTCCCTTGTCAATGCAAGGGATGATGCGTGGTGCGAAAGGGTATTTGCCCCGTGGAACGATATGGAAGAGGTTATGAGAGAAAACGATATCCTTCTCTACGGCCTTGAAAGCGGCGATGCAATCCGTGATTTTGATATTCTCGGCTTCACCATGCAGTATGAGCTGAGCTACACCAATGTGCTCAATATGCTTGACCTTGCGGGGCTTCCCGTCAGGGCAAAGGACAGAACCGCTTTAACGCCGATTGTTGTTGCGGGCGGAACCTGCGTGTGCAATGCCGAGCCGATGGCAGAATTTTTTGATATAACTCTTCTCGGCGACGGTGAAGAGGTTACAAACGAGCTTATTGACCTGCTTAAGGAATACAAGGCAAAAGGTGCTTCAAAGCAGGATTTTCTTGAAGCTGCGGCTCAGATTAAAGGCGTTTATGTGCCATCGCTTTATGATGTTGAATATAACGAAGACAACACAGTCAGGGCGATAACTCCGAAGTGCGGCGCACCCGAAAAGGTTGAAAAGCGCAATGTTGCCGACCTTGACAGTATGTTTTCGCCAACCGAATTTGTTGTGCCCTTCCTTGAGGTTGTGCACGACAGAACAACAGTTGAAATTTTCAGGGGATGTATAAGAGGGTGCCGTTTTTGTCAGGCAGGCTTCCTCAACAGGCCGCTCAGACGCAAATCACCCGAGGTGGTTGAAGAGCAGTGCAGAGCAATCTGCAACAGCACGGGCTATGATGAAATCTCGCTTTGCTCGCTCAGCACAAGCGACTACAAGGGGCTTGAAACGCTTATCACGAATATGCTCCCGTGGACAATTGATGAAAAAATCAATATTGCCCTGCCTTCACTCAGAGCCGATAACTTCCCCAAGGAGCTTATGGAGAGGCTCAATGCCGTGAGAAGAAGCGGACTTACCTTTGCTCCCGAAGCGGGCACTCAGCGCCTGCGTGATGTTATCAATAAGAATATAACCGAGGAAGAGGTGCTTTCAACCGCCGCTCAGGCGTTTGCAGGCGGCTGGACTGCGGTTAAGCTCTATTTTATGATAGGTCTGCCGACCGAAACGCAGGAGGATATATGCGGAATTGCAAATCTTGCTCAGGCGGTTGTTGACGAATTCTATAAAAATCCCGATAAGCCCAAGGGCAAGGGTGTTAATGTGAGCATCAGCGTGGCTTCGCTTGTGCCCAAGCCCTTTACTCCCTTCCAGTGGGAGCCGCAGGATAAGCCCGATGTGCTGATTGATAAGCAGAATTACCTTATTTCCTGCGTGAAAACAAGAAAAGTCACCGTTTCCCGCCATGTGCCGTGGACAAGCTTCCTTGAAGGTGTTTTCGCAAGAGGCGACAGAAGGCTTGCCGATGTTATCGAAACAGCATGGAAGAAGGGCTGCAAATTCGACGGCTGGGCAGAATGCCTTAAGCCCGAAACATGGGAAGAAAGCTTTGCCGAAAACGGAATTGATCCGTATTTCTACACCGCAAGGCGCAGAGAATATGATGAAATTCTGCCGTGGGATCACATGGATTACGGTGTTACAAAAAAATTCCTTGTAAATGAAAACAAGAAAGCTCATAAGGGCGAAACCACCGCCTGCTGCCGTGAAAAGTGTGCAGGCTGCGGTGCAAATAAGCTTAACGGAGGTGTGTGCGATGAAATCGGTAAGACTGTGGTATAAAAAAGACGGTCTCGCAATCTACACCTCGCATCTTGATATGAACAGGTGCTTCACCCGTGCGGTGAGAAGGGCGGAAATTCCTCTGTGGTATACAGAGGGCTTTAACCCCCACCCGTATATGACATTCCTTATGCCGCTGCCTCTCGGTCAGGTTGGCATGAGAGAACCCATTGATATCAGAATTGAAGGCGATATTTCATTCAAAGAAATCAGGCAAAAGCTCAACGCCGTGATGCCCGAAGGGCTTGAAATCGTTGATGTTTCAAAGCCTGAGTGCAAGCCGAATGAAATTGCTGCCGCAGAGTATGAAATCATCGCCGGCTTTGCAGATGCAGGCGAGGCGGAGGGTTTTGCGGCAGGCGCAAAAAGCATTATTGACAGCGGCGTGCTCAATGCTGAAAAGCGCAGCAAAAAGGGCGTAAAAAACGTGAACCTTTGCGAAATGATCCGTTCATTTGAAATTGAAGCAGCCGAAACAAATATTCACATAAAAACAGTTCTTGCTGCAGGCAACACGGTCAATCTCAATGCGGAGCTTCTTCTCAGTGCCCTTCTTTCGCAGTTTGCGGCAGAAACAGAGAGCTTAACGATAGTCAGAACAAAGCTTCTCAAAGAAGATTTGAGCATTTTTGAATGATTGAAAGCTGTTGAAAAGCATATTTTTGGTGCATAATTATCAAAATATAAAAAATATTTCAAAACAGCAAAAAAATGCTTGCATTATTTTAAATGTTGTGATATCATATTATTCGCATTTGTGCCGTCATTAGGCTTTAAAGCCAAAGACGGGGTTTAATGCCAATAACATTAAAGCGGATGTTCCTCTTTCTGTGTAACAGTTACGAACTTCTGAAAAAATCGGAGGAAATTACAATGGATGCACTCAAGTTAATCGCACAGGATTCACTCAAATCCGAAGCGCCTGCAATCGAAGTCGGTGATACCGTAAAGGTTTCCGTTAAGATTCGTGAAGGCGACAAAGAAAGAATTCAGGCTTTTGAAGGCACTGTAATCGCTATGAAGGGTTCAGGCGTTTCAGCAACCTTCACTGTTCGCCGTGTATCTTACGGCGTAGGCGTTGAAAGGGTATTCCCCGTTCACTCACCTAATGTTGCTAAGGTAGAAGTTATCAGACACGGCCGTGTTCGCAGAAGCAAGCTTTATTACCTCAGAGACAGAGTCGGTAAGGCTGCTAAGGTTAAGGAACAGATCAGATAATCAGCTTGATGAGGGTGTAACAATTTTGCGGTTGTTACACCTTTACTGTTACCCCTATTAATTAATTACTTTAGAATTCGCACCCCGTGTGCAGAAGGGAGAATATCATGCGCAAAATCGAAGAATTCTGGATAGAATTCACCCCCGATGAGCCCAAAAAGGCTAATGCGGCGGTTTCGTTCATATTTGATGTTACGGATTCTCTCAAGGGTGCGGTGATCGCTGCGTTTGTGATTTTCTGCCTTGTGTTCAGGGTTATAGGCGTTGAAGGCACATCCATGATGCCCACATTGCATGACGGCGACTGGGTGGCTGTTTCGGGTATCAGCATGAATATTAAAAAAGGCGATATTGTTATCATAACTCAGCCGTGGGAGCGCAATGTGCCCATAGTCAAAAGAGTTGTTGCCAAGGGCGGCGACACGGTGGATATTGATTTTGCGCTCGGCGAGGTTTTTGTTAACGGTGAAAAGCTCAATGAGCCCTATATTGATGAACCCACAACGCTCAGCTATGATGTGCAATTCCCGCTGACGGTCCCCGAGGGCAAGGTTTTTGTTATGGGTGATAACAGAGGGGATTCGCTCGACAGCCGTTCAAGCAAAATCGGCTGTATTGATGAGAGATATATTCTCGGCAAGGTGATGATAAGGCTTTATCCTTCCGAGGATTGGAAGATTGAATAAAGGAGTGTCCGTAATGTCAGAAAAAGAAAAGAAAGAAAAGAACGGTATAACGGGAACGGTATTTGATGTTGTTTCTGTTTTTGCAACAGCCTGTGTGGCAGTTGCACTTGCTTTTATGTTTATTTTCAGAACGGTAGGCGTTGTGGGCACTTCTATGTATCCCACTCTTGATACTCTCGACAGAGTAATTCTCACCGCAACCTACGGTGAGCCGAAGTACGGCGACATAGTCGTGACCTGCCAGCCCGATAATTCAGAGGTAATCCCCGATGTTCTTGTCAAGCGTATAATCGCAACAGAAGGGCAGACTGTAGATATTGATTTTGAAAAGGGCGTTGTTTATGTTGACGGTGAGGCTCTCGATGAGCCCTACACCGCAGAGCCCACATATGACAGAGAAGATTTCAACGAGCCCGTAACTGTGCCTGAGGGCTGCGTTTTTGTTATGGGTGATAACAGAAATCATTCAACCGACAGCCGTGACAACAGAATCGGCTTTATCAGGGAAGAATACATAATGGGCAGGGTGCTTTTCAGGCTTGCCCCGTTCGGTGCAATAGAAAACAACAGGGTAGCGTAATTATGAATGAGAATATGACGGTTCAGTGGTTCCCCGGCCATATGGCGAAAACCCGAAGATTAATAAAAGAAAGCCTTTCAATGGTGGATGCGGTCTGTGAAATCGTCGATGCAAGAATTCCTGAGAGCAGCCGCAATCCCGAGCTTGACGAAATCGTCGGTTCGAAGCCGAGAATAGTGCTTCTCAACAAATGCGACCTCGCAGACCCCAACGCAACAGCCCGCAAAATAAAGGAGCTTGCGCAAAAGGGCGTAACGGCATTGCCCGTTGACTGCAGAAGCGGTAAAGGGCTTGAAAAGTTTCAGCCGGCAGTCAGAGAGGTGCTTAAAGAAAAAATAAAAGCCAACACCGAAAAGGGGATGGCAGGCAAATCGCTCAGAGTTATGGTTGTGGGAATTCCCAACACGGGCAAATCCTCGTTTATCAACCGTATGGCAGGCAAAAACCGCGCAAAGGTTGCCGATAAGCCCGGCGTAACGAGAAGCAATCAGTGGTTTGCAATCGGTTCAGGCATTGAATTGCTTGACACCCCCGGTGTGCTCTGGCCCAAATTCGAGGACCCGGAGGTAGGCTTCAAGCTTGCTTTCATCGGCTCTGTCAAGGATGAAATTCTCGACAGCCAGGAAATCGCCGTCAGACTTCTTCTTGTTATGCAGAAGAATTACCCCGACAGACTTTCGGAGAGATATAAAATCAAGGATTTTGAGGAGCTTGAGCCCTATGAGCTGCTTGAACTCATAGGCGCAAAAAGAGGGATGCTCATAAAAGGCGGCGAAACGGATACCGAAAGAGCCGCAGTTATGCTGCTTGATGAATACAGAAGCGGCAAATTAGGCAAAATAACGCTCGATTAAACAGATGAAAACGGTGATGTTATGAAAAAAATAATGTCGGTGCTGCTTGCAGTTATAATATTTCTGGATGTTGTTGCACTCGGTGTAATATTTCTTGTGCCGAATAATTCACGCCCCGATGTTGATGTGAATGCCGATATCGGCGGTGAGGTTACCGAAACTCAGCCCGCCGAGCCCTTCACAAGAGTTAGCTTTGCGGCGGTAGGCGATAATCTTATTCACGACACGGTCTATGAGCAGGCTGCGGCAAGAAGCAGCGGCGGTTATGATTTTACCGATGCTTATGACAGAATAGCTCATAAAATCGCTCAGCCCGATGTTGCAATTCTTAATCAGGAAACGATTATTTCAACAGAGCATAATGTTTCAAGCTACCCAATGTTCAATTCACCCGTTGAGGTGGGTGAGGAGATGCTTGAAATCGGCTTTGATGTGTTCAATATAGCCACCAATCATTCGCTTGACTGCGGCGAAAAGGGCTTGATTTCGGCAATAAACTTCTGGAAGAGCAAAAACGCCGTAACCTGCGGAGCTTATCTTAACAGTGACGATATGAGCACTGTTCCGATGAACGAGGTCAACGGTGTGAAAATTGCTTATCTCGGTTTTACGGATTCAACAAACGGGCTTTCACTGCCCGAGGATTCCGAGGTTATTCTTGTGAGAGCAAAGGATGAATCTCTGCTTCAGCAAAGGATTGTTGAGGCAAAGAAGCAGGCGGATGCGGTTATTGTCAGTGCGCACTGGGGCAACGAATACACCCATGAGCCCACCGATTATCAGCGAGAGCTTGCACAGAAGCTTGCTTCGTGGGGTGCGGATGTTATAATCGGCACACACCCCCATGTTATTCAGCCCGTTGAATATATTACAAATTCCGACGGCAGAAAAACCCTTGTTGCATATTCGCTCGGCAATTTTATCTCCGCTCAGAACAGAGGCCCGAGAATGCTTGGCGGTATGCTCAATTTTGAAATTGTAAAGAATAACACAACAGGTGCGATTGCACTTGAAAATGTTAAATTTTCGGGTGTTGTAACCCACTACGGCTACGGCTGCTCAAATATCAGGGTATATCCGCTTGAGGATTACACCGAGGAGCTTGCATCAAAGCACGGAGTGAAGAGCAAAACCCCGTCGTTCAGCCTTCAGTATCTTCATGATATTCTGAACGATGTTATTGACAAACAGTTTCTTTAAGGGAGAAAACAATGGATTTTCAATATGAAATAAGCGCAAAGGCAAAGGGCTATAAGGCAGTCTGCGGCGTTGATGAGGCGGGCAGAGGTCCTCTTGCAGGCCCCGTTTTTGCAGCGGCGGTTATACTGCCCGAAAACTGTGTTATAGACGGACTCAACGATTCAAAAAAGATATCGGAGAAAAAGCGTGATGCGCTTTTTGACATAATAAAAGAAAAGGCTGTAAGCTGGAGTGTTGCGAGCGTTGACGAAAAGACGATTGACGAAATCAATATTCTTCAGGCAACATATCTTGCAATGAGAAAGGCTGTTGAAGGGCTTGATATCCCTGCGGATTACGCTCTTATAGACGGCAACAGAATGCCTCCGCTTTCAATTGACGGCGAAACTATAGTCAAGGGTGATGCAAACAGCCCATCAATTGCGGCGGCATCAATCCTTGCCAAGGTGAGCAGGGACAGATTTATGCTTGAGCTTGCCAAAAAATATCCGCAGTATCAGTTTGAAAAGCACAAGGGCTACGGCACGAAGCTCCATTATGAAATGCTTGTTGAGCACGGAGTATCCGATTGTCACCGCCTTTCCTTTCTCACAAAGTTTAACGGTGAGAAAAAATGATACGCAACAAAACCGGCGTGTGGGGTGAGATTTTTGCCGTGCGCCATCTCAGAGATAATGGCTTTAAAATTCTCAGCTCAAACTATGTGTGCCGCTTCGGCGAAGCCGATATCATTGCTCAGACGGGCGATACGGTCTGCTTTGTTGAGGTTAAAACAAGAAATGTTAAAACCGATATAAGACCGATGGAAGCCGTTGATGCGGTTAAAATCGGCAGGCTGAGAATGACGGCAAAGAATTTTCTTTCCTTCACCAAAATTGAGGGTCAGTCACGCTTTGATGTGTGCGAGGTTTATCTTGATGATAACAACCGTCTCTCAGGCATAAATTATATTGAAAACGCATTCTGAGGGTGATTAAATGAAGCTGTTTGACCTGCATTGCGACACAGCGGGGGAGTGCTTCAACCAAAAACTTCCGCTGTATAACGGCAACACTCAGCTCAATATATGTAAAGGCAAATCACTTGACAAATGGGCTCAGGTTTTTGCAATATGGATTCCCGATGAACTCCGTGGCGAAAAGGCGGCGGAATACTTTGAAAAGGTGCTTGCAAATTTCGAGAATGAAATTCTTATAAACAACGGTAAAATCAAGCTGTGTCAAGGAGTTTCGGATTTGAATGACTGCGAAGCAAGCGGCAGATGCGCTGCGATTCTTGCCTGTGAAGGAGCTTCTCCGTTCGCAAAATCAGAGGGCGCATACCGTGCAAAAGAGCTTGGTGTAAAGCTTATAACCTTGACATGGGATGGCGAAAATGAAGTTGGTTACGGCTGCCAGTCAGGCAATACTTCGGGGTTGAAGGAAGCGGGAAAAGCGCTTTTAAAGGATATGGATAAGCTGAATATTGCCGCTGATGTTTCTCATCTCAACAGAGCGGGCTTTTATGATGTTATTTCAAGCGGAATAAGGGTGCTTGCATCTCATTCCAACTGCAAAAGCGTGCTCGAAAGATACCGTAAGGACAGCGAAGAAAAAGCATTTGCCTGCCGCAGAGCGCTTAATGATGAACAAATCAGATTGCTCATTGAATGCGGCGGTCTTATAGGCATAAATTTCTATAAAAACTATCTCGGTGACAGCGGAGACGACGGCTTTGAGGCGGTATATCGCCATATGGCTCATATTCTTGATATGGGCGGCGAGAATATCCTTGCAATCGGCTCGGATTTTGACGGCTGTGAAATAGTGCCCGAGCTTGACGGAGTTGACAAAGTGCCGGATTTATATTGCTTCCTTGCCGATAAAGGTATGAACGAAGCGCTTCTTGAGAAAGTTTTCTTCAGAAATGCAGAGAACTTTTTTAAAATCATTTTACAATGAAAAAATATTGTGATATAATATTTCAGTTATGAATTAAATTCCAATAAAGGATGATGTTTGATGAATTATGTAAGCACAAGAGATACGGCGGTTAAAGTCACCGCTTCTCAGGCAATCACAAAGGGTATTTCGTCAGAAGGCGGACTTTTTGTGCCTGAAAACCTCCCCAAGGTATCAATGGAAACGATTGCTCAGCTTTCAAAGCTCGATTATATCGGCAGAGCAAAGTCGATTCTTTCGCTTTTTCTCACCGATTTCACTGAGGAAGAGGTTGATTCCTGCGTAAAGGGCGCCTATGAAACAGGCTTCTCGGATGCCAAGGTTGCACCTCTTGCAAAAATCGAAGACGGTGTTCACATTCTTGAGCTTTTCAAGGGTCCTACCTGCGCATTCAAGGATATGGCTCTTCAGATTTTGCCCCGACTTCTTACCGTTTCAAGCGGTAAGGCCGCAAAGGGCACAAAAATTGTTATTCTTGTTGCCACATCGGGCGACACCGGCAAGGCAGCACTTGAAGGCTTCAAGGATGTTGAAAACACACAGATTCTTGTTTTCTATCCCAGCGACGGCGTAAGCCCCATGCAGAAGCTTCAGATGTGCACTCAGGAGGGCAACAATGTTGCCGTTTGTGCTATTGAAGGCAACTTTGACGATGCACAGAGCGGCGTAAAGAGAATTTTCACCGATAAGGATATCGCTGCAAAGCTTGCCGAAAATTCAATGGCATTCTCTTCCGCCAACTCAATAAACTGGGGCAGACTTTGCCCTCAGATTGTTTATTATTTCTCTGCTTACTGCGACTTGCTTGCAAACGGCGAAATCAATGCGGGCGATGAAATCAATGTTGTTGTTCCCACAGGTAACTTCGGCAATATCCTCGCCGCTTACTATGCAAAGGAAATGGGTCTGCCCGTGAAGAAGCTCATTTGCGCTTCAAACAGCAACTCTGTTCTCACCGAGTTCCTCACAACGGGTGTTTACAACAGAAACCGTGAATTCTTCACCACGATTTCACCTTCAATGGATATTCTTATCTCCAGCAATCTTGAAAGACTTCTCTATTCCGTAAGCGGCAGCGAAAAGGTTACCGCATGGATGAACAAGCTTTCTGCAGAAGGTAAGTATGAAGTTGACGCCGCAACTCTTGACACAATCAAGTCGGTATTCGCCGCAGGCTGCTGTGACGATGATGAAACCAAGGCAACAATTGCAAAAATATTCAAAGAAAAGAATTATCTTTGTGATACTCATACCGCAGTTGCCGTTAAAGTATACTATGACTACAAAGAAAAAACAGGCGATGCAACTCCCGCAGTTATCGCTTCAACCGCAAGCCCCTTCAAATTCAGCGCAGCAGTGCTTGAAGCTGTTGCAGGCAAGACAGACGGCCTTGACGAATTTGAAATGGTAGAGAAGCTTGCGGAAGTAACAGGCAAATGCTGCCCTGAGCAGCTTGCAAATCTCCGCAACAAGGCAGTGAGATTTGACGGCTGCTGCTCAAAGGACAGCATGGACGGCGTAGTGTTCAATATGCTGGGTATTTAATCGCAGCAGCCTCTTGCCTCGTTAACGGCATTGTCGTTGAGCCTGAAGGTTGAGCACTGTGTTTCGCCGCATTTGCAGGCGGAAGAATTGCCGACTTCAATTGTGCCTGCGGTGCAGGATGTGTTGCCCTTGTGGTAAACGCAGTTCTTTGCAAAGCAGGTAATAGCGCCGATTTCGTTATTCATCTTGTTTCTCTCCTTTGTGATTGATTACGGAGGATATCCGCAACAATAGTATTTACCGCAGAACCTCAATTATTTTCGGAAAGGATATGTTTATGGCTCTTTTTGTAATCGGCGACACGCATTTTTCGTTTGCGACGGGCAAGTCGATGAATGTTTTCGGCGGCTGGACTGATTATGAGCAGCGGCTTGAAAATAATTGGCGCAGGCTTGTGCGGGATGAAGATACGGTGGTTGTTGCGGGCGATATATCCTGGTGTATGAACCTTGAAGAAGGGCTTGAGGATTTTGAGTTTCTCAATTCTCTGCCGGGCAGAAAGATAATTCTCAAAGGAAATCACGATTATTGGTGGGCTACCAAAAAGAAATCGGATGAGTTTTTTGAAAAGCATTCTTTGGATACATTGAATATTCTTCACAACAACGCATACACCGCCGGGGATTTTGCAATCTGCGGCACTCGGGGCTGGTTTTTTGATGCGGAGAGTGATGTGGATAAAAAGGTCGTGCTTCGTGAGGCGGGCAGGCTTCGTGCTTCAATTGCCGCCGCAAAGGCAACGGGGCTTGAGCCCGTTGTGTTTCTGCACTATCCGCCAATCAGCATAACTCAGAAGTGCGATGAGATTTACGATGTGCTTGTTGAGGAGAAAATTACCCGCTGCTATTACGGGCATCTGCATTCCTATTCCCATGCGGGTGCGTTTATCGGCGAGAGCGACGGCATAAGATTTTCGCTCATTTCAAGCGACTATCTGCAGTTTTGCCCTGCTTTGGTGTATTAAAATATGTCAAATTAACCAAAACTCAGCTTAAAAAAACGGAAAAATTAACCAAACATAAGAAAAAATAAATATATACAAATATATATAGAAATTTGGTAATTTATTTGCTATAATTTATGGGTAAAAGTAGAATTGGAGGAATTCTAAATGAGTTTAGTATCAGCAAACAAAACAGAAACAAACACTTATTCAGTTGAAATTGCTATTGCGGCTGAAGCTTTCAGAGCTGCTGTTCAGCAGGCTTATCTCAAGCAGAGAAAGTCAATTCAGATTCCCGGCTTCCGCAAGGGTAAGGCTCCTCTTCAGATGATTGAGAAGCTCTACGGCAAAGAAGTATTCTTTGAGGATGCTCTTGATATCGTATTCCCCGAAGCAGTGCAGGCTGCTTATGAAGAAGCAGGCATTGAGCCTGTTGATCAGCCCCGTGATTTCGATGTTAAGACAATGAGCAAAGAAGAAGGCGTTGTAATGACCTTCAATGTTACCGTTAAGCCTGAAATCACTCTTAAGGCTTACAAGGGTCTCACAGCTGAAAAGGCTGAGGCAAAGGTAACAAAGGAAGAAATTGACCACGAAATCGAGCATATGCTTGAAAGAGGCGCAAGAATCATCAATGTTGATGACAGAGCAGCAAAAGACGGCGATATCACCGTTATCGATTTTGAAGGCTTTGTTGACGGCGCTGCATTTGACGGCGGCAAGGCTGAAAAATATGAGCTCACAATCGGCTCAGGTTCATTCATCCCCGGCTTTGAGGAGCAGATTATCGGTCACTCAATCGGCGAAGAATTTGATGTTAACGTAACCTTCCCCGAGGCATACGCACCCGAGCTTGCTTCAAAGGATGCTGTTTTCAAGATTAAGCTTCATGAAATCAAGGTCAAGGAGCTCCCCGAGCTTGATGATGAATTCGCTAAGGATATGGGCGAATACGAAACAGTTGACGAGCTTAAGAAGGGCGTTGAAGAGGACATTCTCAAGAGAAAGCAGGAGAGTGCACAGAACGCATTTGAGGATGCTGTTATCGCAGCTCTTGTTGAAAATGTTGAGGGCGAAATCCCCGAGTGTATGTATGACAACAAGGCTAAGGAAGATGTTGATTCCTTTGCACAGAGAATTGCTCAGCAGGGCATTGACCTTGACACATATCTCATGTATATGGGTATGGATAAAGAAACCTTCACAAGCCAGATGAAGGAGCGTGCAGTTTCAGAGGTTAAGATTGACCTTGCAATCGAAAAGATTATCGAGGCAGAAGGTCTCAAGGCATCAGACGAAGCTGTTGCTGAAGAATACTCAAAGATGGCTGAGATGTATCAGCTTGATGTTGAAAAGATCAAGGAGCTTGTTCCCGAAGCAACCGTTGCTGCAGAGCTTGCAAAGCAGGATGCCTTTAAGCTTGTAATTGACTCAGCAAAGGCAAAGAAGCCCGCTGCAAAGAAGGCTGCAAAGAAGAAGGAAGCTGCTCCCGCAGAGGAAGGCGAAGCTGAAGAAGCAAAGCCCGCAAAGAAGCCTGCTGCAAAGAAGACAACCAAGAAAGCAGCAGAAAAGAAGGAAGAAGCTGCTGAATAATCAGCCGGAATTCCTACTATACTTAAATATGAGCATAAAGAATAAACCGGTGGTTTACGCCGGTTTATTCATTCTTATTTGCGGAGAAAGGATTGATTTTTTATGGCATTGGTACCCTATGTTGTTGAACAGACTAACAGAGGCGAGCGTTCATATGATATTTTTTCACGCCTCCTTAACGACAGAATTATCGTTCTCTCCGATGAG
The DNA here is from genome assembly GCA_017403185.1 of Clostridia bacterium. Classification (GTDB taxonomy): domain Bacteria; phylum Bacillota; class Clostridia; order Oscillospirales; family Acutalibacteraceae; genus CAG-177. The sequence continues at coordinate 37,247 of JAFQON010000031.1, read as the reverse complement.
GTTAACGATACAACGGCGAGCATCGTTGTTGCGCAGCTCCTTTTCCTTGAGGGTCAGGACCCTGAGAAGGACATCAGCCTTTATATCAACAGCCCCGGCGGCTCAGTAACCGCAGGCATGGCAATTTATGACACAATGCAGTACATCAAGTGTGATGTTTCAACAATCTGCATGGGTATGGCAGCTTCTATGGGAGCGTTTCTTCTCTCGTCAGGTGCAAAGGGCAAGAGATTTGCTCTGCCCAACAGCGAGATTATGATTCATCAGCCCCTCGGCGGCGCAAGAGGTCAGGCAACCGAAATTCAGATTGCTGCAGACCACATTCTTAAAACAAGAGCTAAGCTTAACAAAATCCTTGCCGAAAACACAGGCAGGTCCATTGAAGAAATCGCAAGGGATACAGAGAGAGATAATTATCTCACCGCTCAGGAGGCCATGGAATACGGCCTTGTTGATAAGGTGATTGACAAAAGATAAACAGGAGGCAAATGATGCCCAGAGATGACGAAAGAAGGGTTTCCTGTTCATTCTGCCACAAAACGCAGAATCAGGTTGACAAGCTTATTGCCGGCCCTAATGTATATATATGTAATGAGTGTGTTGAGCTCTGCTGTTCAATAATTGACTCGGAGCCGGGCACACACGGTCACGGTGATTTTGATGCCGATTCACTCCCGAAGCCCCACGAAATCAAGGCTAAGCTTGATGAATATGTAATCGGTCAGGAGAGTGCAAAAATTGCGCTCAGCGTTGCGGTCTATAACCATTATAAACGCATCGGCAGCAAGGGAATAACCGATGTTGAGATTCAGAAGAGCAACATTCTGCTTCTCGGTCCCACAGGTGTGGGTAAAACCATGCTTGCTCAGACTCTTGCAAAAATCCTTGATGTTCCCTTTGCCATTGCAGACGCAACAACGCTTACCGAAGCGGGTTATGTGGGCGAGGATGTTGAGAATATCCTGCTCAGAATTATTCAGGCGGCGGATTTTGATGTTGAGCGTGCTGAGAGAGGCATTATCTATGTTGACGAAATCGACAAGATTGCCCGCAAGAGCGAAAATCCTTCAATCACAAGAGATGTAAGCGGCGAAGGCGTTCAGCAGGCGTTGCTTAAGATAATTGAAGGCACTGTTGCGAATGTTCCCCCTCAGGGCGGCAGAAAGCATCCTCAGCAGGAGTTCATTCAGATTGATACCTCAAATATTCTTTTCATCTGCGGCGGTGCGTTTGACGGTATTGAAAAGATAATTGAAAAGCGTTCTGAGGGCTCGGCTCTCGGCTTCGGTGCACAGATTAAGAGCAAATCTGAAGCGGCTAAAGAGAATATTATGGGCAAGGTTATTCAGCAGGACCTTGTTAAATTCGGAATTATTCCCGAGCTTGTGGGCAGGCTTCCCGTTATCACAACCCTTCAGGAGCTTGATAAGGATGCGCTTGTGCAGATTCTTACCACTCCCAAGAATGCGGTTGTCAAGCAGTATAAGGAGCTTTTCAAGCTCGATGATGTTGAGCTTGAATTTGATGACACTGCACTTGAAGCTATTGCCGATAAGGCGCTCGAAAAGAAAACGGGTGCAAGAGGTCTGCGTTCAATTATTGAAAGCGTGCTTATGCCCGTTATGTATGATGTGCCCTCAGACCCGACGGTTGAGAGAGTTTGCATAACTGCGGCAAGCGTCAATGACGGCGCAGAGCCGATGATTGAGCGCAACCCCAACAGCAAAAGGGCAAAGCTTGCTGTGCCTCCAAAGGTGACAAAGCCCAAAAATGCAGGATAAATATTAACGGACTGTTCGTGTTTGAACAGTCCGTTTTTGTGTGTCGTTTATTCTCTCGTAGCTTTTTTTATCCAGTTGAATTTATTCACCTTTACAACCGCAACGGCGCATTTGAGCACCTGATCTGCCTTAAGGCAGGCAAAGGTAACAACAACGGGGAATTTGAAAACGAATGCGCTCAGTATGCTCAGCGGCAGCACGATAAGCCACATAAATATAATATCGTTTTTGAGCACAAATGAGGTTTCTCCGCCGCCCGAAACAATTCCGCAAAGGCAGGGTGCTTCGTATGCAGTGCCGATAACCGTTACGCAAAGCACCCATATGAATTGATTGGTGATTTCAACCGTCTGCGGCGTTGCATTGTAAAAATCAATAATAAGATTTTTTGAAATCAGCAGTATCGCACTCGATACAACGCCGATTGCAAGGAAGATTAGCTGCAGATTTTTGCTGCGTTTTTTGATAATTTCCATCGGTTTGTTTTCGCCCACGGTTTTGCCTATCAGCACGCAAGCAACATTGCTTGATGCGTAGCAGATAACCGTTGCAACCTGAAAGAGTGTTGTTGCAATGCTGTTTGCGGCGATTGCGCTTTCAATAAGCCTGCCGATGATTGCACCCTGAATGCTCATTGCAATTCCCCACGAAATGCTGCTCATCATCAGCGGCAGCCCCGTTTTGAAATAGTCCCTGAACATTTCTTTATCCGTGATAAACAGGTCACGGATTTTCATTTTCAGTTTTTTGTCTATAAATAATACATATATAACTACAACCGCAAGCTCGATTGCTCTTGAAACAAGAGTTGCAACGGCAGCACCTCTGATGCCCATTTCGGGCGCACCGAATTTGCCGTAGATGAGCGTATAGTTGAGCAGAATGTTTATTGCAAACGATGAAAGCGAAACATAAAAGCCGATTTTAACCGTTTCAACACTTCTCAGCACTGCGAGAAGCAGCGTGGAGAGCGTGAACAATAAATATGTATGTTTTATAACATCAAGGTAGAGCACGGCCTGCTCAATAACAGCTTCTTTATCCGTGAAAAGGCGAATGAGCAGCTCGGGTGCGATTGTTGCAAACGCAAAAATAAGCATGGTGAATATAATCCCAATCCACATTGCAACCGCAGATACTCTGAAAATGGGCTTTTTCTCGTTTTTGCCCCAATACTGCGAGGCGATGACCGTCATTCCCGAGGCAACGCCTGAGGCCGCCATGTTCAGAAAAAACTGAATGTTGTTACATATTCCCACGCCGCTGAGTGCGGTTTCGCTGTAAGCACCCATCATAACCGAGTCGGCAAGGTTTACGCCGAAAACAATGAGATTCTGAAATGCCATTGTAACGGTCATTGTGAAAAACGCTTTATAAAAGCCGCTGTCTGAAATTTTGTTTTTCATATTATCTCTCTCCGTATTTAAAATACAGCTTATTATATCACTGCAAATTGCAATTTTCAACGATGCAAAAATACAAAAATAGTTCCGATAAAGAAAAATCATTGTGGTAATAGCTGATATAATGGCAATGGGAGTGAGCAGAATGAATGTATACGATTTTGACAACACAATTTATAACGGTGAATCGGCAATTGATTTTTTTGTTTATTTTTTGAAGCGTGACCCGAAGCTTCTTCTTTATGTGCCGAAGGTGGTGCGAGCGCTTGCCCGCTATAAAATGCGAAGAATTTCAATTGACGAGGCGCTGAGCGAATACGGCACGCTTGTTGAGGAGTATTGCCGCAGCACAGAAAACCTTGACGAACATATACGCATTTTCTGGGATAAGAATATCAGAAAGATAAAACCGTTTTATTACGGTATAAGAAATGATGACGATGTAATTCTTTCTGCAGGTTTTGATGTTGTGCTTGCTGAAATGGGCAGGCGAATGAATATAAAAAACATAGTTGCCACCGAAACGGACAAAGAAAATTTCAGAATTGTCAATTTCTGTTTTCGTGAGAATAAGGTAAAAGCCTTCAAAAAGCATTATCCCGATGCGGTTATTGAGAATTTTTACACCGATTCTCTCAATGACCAACCCATAATTGACCTTGCGGAGAATGCCTATCTTGTCAAAGGGAATAAAATAACAAAGATAAAATAAAGTAAAAGGGAATGTTTGGTGTGTTACCGAAACATTCCCTTTGATGTTTTTATGAATATTTTCTTGACCATGCGTATGGTGAGAAAAGCATGAGCATAGGTATAAGCTCAAGCCTGCCTGCAAGCATATCAAAGCAGAGCGCAAGCTTGCTGAGCACCGAGAAATCCGCAAAATTGCCGTAGGGTCCGACGGCACTCAGACCGGGGCCGATGTTGCCTATGCAGGCAATAACCGAGGTCGAGGTTGTTACGATATCCTGCCCGTCAAGAGCAACAATGAACATTGAAACTGCCGCAACAAGCATATAGGTTGCAAAGAAAACCGAAACGCTTTTTACAACAGGCTCATCAACCGTTCGTCTGTCAACCTTGACCGTTTCAACGCTGCGGGGATTTATTGCTTTTTTGATATCCCTGAAACCGCTCTTGACAAGGATTATAAGGCGTGACACCTTGATGCCGCCGCCCGTTGAGCCTGCGCACGCACCGATAAACATAAGGAAAACAAGAACAAGCTTTGCGACAACCGGCCACAAATCAAAGTTGGTTGTTGAGAAGCCGGTGGTGGTGATTATCGATGAAACCTGGAAGAATGAAAGGCGGAAGGCATCTGCAGCGTGTGTGCCGCCTGAGATAAGGCTGAGCGCAATCACAATTACCGAAGCGGCAACAATTCCGAGGTACCACCTCAGCTCTTCATTTTTTAACACCTGCCTGCCTTGTTTAATAATAATCATGTAATAGAGGTTAAAGTTTACGCCGAAAATCAGCATAAACACGGCGATAACCATTTCGGCATAAGTGCTGTTATAGCCTTCAATGCTGTTGCTGAGTATGCCGAAGCCGCCTGTGCCTGCAGTGGCGAAGGATGTTACTATGCTGTCAAACAGCGGCATACCGCCTGCAAAGAGCAGAACAATCTGAACTAATGTGAGCACGCAGTAAATGCCGTAAAGAATTCTCGCCGTTGCACGAAGCTTTGAAACAAGCTTGCCCACCGTGGGGCCGGGCACCTCAGCTCTCATAACGTGCATTGAGTGGCTTTCGGTTTTGGGCATGATTGCGATAACAAAAACAAGAATGCCCATACCGCCAATCCAGTGGGTGAAGCTTCGCCAGAAAAGCAGGCTTTTCGGCAGAGCCTCAACATCCGTCAGGATGGTTGAGCCTGTTGTGGTGAAGCCCGAAACAGTTTCAAAAAATGCGTCAACAAAATTGGGAATATGACCGCTGATAAAAAACGGCATTGCACCGAAAAATGACATAAGAATCCACGACAGTGCAACTATCACATAGCCGTCTTTTGCGTAAATGTTTGTTTTGGCGGGCTTTTGTTTAACGGCGATAAGTCCCGTTGCCGCAAGTGCCGCAATGGTTATTGCAAAGGCAAGCAAGGTGTTGTCACCGTAGATTATTGCACCGACTGCGGGAAAAATCAGCAAAACGCCCTCAACAAGCAGAATTCTGCCGATGTAATATGAAATCATTCTGTAATTCATACCGTGCCTCCGGAGTATCAGACAAAAATGTCGTGAAGGTCTTCAAGAATTCTGCCTGCAGTAACAACGATTATATTGTCGTTTGCTTTCATAACATCATCGCCGCCGGGGTAAATGATTTTTCCGTTTCTCATAATGCAGCATATAAGAATATTGGGCAGAAGATTGAGCTCCTTGAATGGGATGTTCTCATAGCCTGCACCTTCGGGCACGATGAATTCAACCGCTTCAACCTTGCCGTTGATCATCTTGTGAAGGGTCTGAATCTGTGAGTTGCCTGCTGAATTCTGAAGTGCACGCACATAGCGGGTGACAAGGCTTCCTGCAACTAACTGAGGTGAAACAACGGTTTCAAGCCCCAAATCGCCGAGTATGGAATATGAATGGCGGTTAACCTTGGTTATAACCTTGTTAATGCCCTTTGATTCGGCATACATAGAAACGATGATGTTTTCTTCATCAATTCCCGTGAGCGAAACAAGTGCATCCTGGCGGCTGAGCCCCTGCTCTTCAAGCAAATCCTGATCCGTTCCGTCGCCGTGAATAACGGTAACCTCGTCGGGCAGGGTATCTGCAAGCTGATAGCATTTGGCATCATTCTGCTCAATGAGCTTGATGTTGCGGCCTGTATCTGAAAGCAGCTTTGCAAGGTAGTAGCCTATTCTGCCGCCGCCTATAATCATAACATTTTTTATTTTATGCTTATAAACACCTGTCTGCTTCATGAATGATGCAAGCTCTGAGCGTGTGCCCGTGATGCTTATAACATCATCGCAGCGAATAACAAAGTCACCCGAGGGGATAAACACCTCTTCATCTCTCTGAACGGCGCACACAAGCACCTTTGCCTTGACCTTTTTGCGAAGGTCATAAAGGGGTAAATCGCAAAGGATGTTATCAGAATGGATGCGTATGCTTGCCATTTCGATTTTTCCTCTTGCAAATGAATCGAGATTTGCCGCAGAGGGGAAGCGGATTATCCTTGAAATTTCGTTTGCCGTTTCGTATTCGGGGTTGACTATCATGTTGATACCGAGCTCGTTGCGCAAAAACTGCATCTGTGCAGCGTAGTCGGGGTTGCGCACACGGGCAATGGTGTTTTCCGTGCCCATTTTGTTGGCAATAAGGCAGCAGAGAATATTGAGCTCGTCTGAAGGTGTGGCGGCAATTATAAGCTTTGCCTTGCGGGCACCCGCTTCTTCAAGAATTTCGCAGGTTGCACCGTTGCCCCACACACCCATAACATCATAGGTGTCCACAGCAGAGGTGAGCCTTTCATTGTTGATATCAACAAGAGTGATGTTGTGGCCTTCGTTTACAAGCTGCTTTGTCATGGTCATGCCGAGCTTGCCGAGGCCGACAATTATAATGTGCATTTTGAAATTACCTCTTTTGAAGTGTTATTTGTTAAGTGCCTTCTGCTTTTCGAATTCTTTTGAAAGGAAGTAGAGGGGGATGATGATGAGTGCGCCGATTAACGCCGATGCAAGGAAGATGTGAGGGGCGGGGGTCGGGAGCGTTTCACCGTAATCGTTTACATATGTTGTTACAGAATAGGCGTTTGATATTCTTTCTGCAACCGAAGGACCGATAAGCATGGGGATAAGAACCGAGAATATCATTCTGATACCCTGAAGCTGACCCGTTTTGTCCTCGGGGGTGAAGTCACGCACTGCTGCACCGAGCATAATCATAAGCAGGCCGTAGCCTACGATTGTTACCAATGCGGCAAAAAGGAAATAGAGTATGTTGTCATCCGCAAAGAAAACAAGGATAAGTCCGATAAGGTAGAAGGTAACTGCGGGATAAAGATAGGGCGCCTTGCCGTTTCTGTCACTCATAATTATGATGTAAACAAGCGCCGCAACAAGTGCAATAATAAATACAAGTGCGAATATAATTACACCGGGTGAGAGCATTGAGCCGAGTGCCGACATATCGAGATGCTTATCAAGATAAATGAAAATGTAGGGGAAGAAAACCTGGCTTGATACCGAGAAGATACCCATGCAGACAAGTGAAATATAGAGGCTCTTGTTGTTTTTGATAACAGAGGGCTTGAAGCCGTAAACGAGGGTTTCGCCAAAGCCTGCAGTGGTTTTAACATTTGTTCTTGACTCCTTGACGGAGAAAATGCCTATAACGCCGCAAACGGTAACGATTGAACCGAGAATAAGAAAATAGAGTGAATATTCTCTCTGACCGACTTCCTTGCTGTCACCGAAAATAGCACCGAAAGAGCCTGTAACGGCGAGCGTTGCAATAACGGGAATGATTGCAAGAAGTGATTCGATTTTTGACCTGTTTGACGATGTGCCGATATCCGTTACCCACGCATTGAAGGCGGCATCGTTGCTTGTTGAGCCCATAAAGGTCATAATGCCGTCCATGATGATAACGAGAGTAACAGTAAGGGGTATGGCGGCACCAACCTCGGTGCCCATGAGCTTTGCGATGGATTCGGGGTTGATAACCGCAAAGGCGATAACCGTGAGACCCCAGAGAATGTAGCCTGCGCAAATGAAAATTTTGCGTTTGTTGAGTTTGTCGCTCAGGCTGCCCATAAAGAGCGTTGTGAGGAAAGCAACAATTGCGCTGACAGCTATCATTACTGAGATGTCGTGCATATCGCCGCCGATTTTAAGCATATAGAGATTGAAAAAGTTGTTTTCAACTGCCCATGCAACCTGACCCATAAAGCCGAAAAGAATAACATTCAGCAGAATGGAGGGGCTGAGTTTTTTGTTATCTGACATAGTGTTAACCTCCGAATCTTTCGATAAGATATTTTATTAAAAACCCGATAGCCGTAACGCCCGCCGCACCGCCGAGGGTGTAACCCGCAATGTGAAGCAGCAGGCTTTGCCTGTCGGATATGTTCCTGAAAATCGGGCCGAGGCATTCACACTTAAGCCCGAATTGCTTGAAGCGTTTGAGCTCGTGGGTGAATTTTTCGGGATTTTTTTCATCTATTGTAACAAGTCTTACGCAGCTTCGGCAGCCGTCGGTGTATGCCCTGAAGCCTGCCGTTCTGTGCTGAGCGATAAATATGCCGTCTGTATAGCCTGCGAAATCGTTGAGGTGGTCATGACCGAAAAATGCGCCGAGCACTCCGCCAACCTTCTTCCAGCTTGCAAACTGACCGCTGTTAACATCGGGTGAGCAGGGGCCTTCGCCCGCAATTCCCTCAACGCCCTTCTTCTTGACATATAATGTCTTTCTGTGAGAATTGTATCCTCTGAATGCAACGGGAAGCTCCCATATTTTTGCTTTTCTGAGCAGGTTGTATTCCTCAGGCACGGGCGTATGCTGAAAAACAAAAGAGGGCAGGGGCTTGCCGCCGTTCATTTCCTTAAGCTTTGCGCTTTCCGCTTCAAACCACTCAATCTGATCCTCGTGCACAAAGTCGTAGTGAGAGATTTCTCTGTTTTCGTGGCAGTTGTTTGAGTCTATAAACCAAAGGCAGAAAGCGGGCTTTTCTCCGTCGGAGGAATAAATCAGCTCCCTGAAGTTTGCGTTACCCGTAACCTCTGGCGGGGTGTCGTTTCGTGTCAAACAGCCCTCAATTTTGCCGTAAACCTTCACGATTTCATCTTCATTGCCGTGGTCATGCTCGTGATTGCCGAGAATTGCGGCAACGGGAATCTTACGCTCCGTTATCGGTGCGACTACCGCACGCAGCATCTTTTCAAAATTTTCGGGTGACTCCGCAAAGCGATCGGTGTTGCAGTTGTCGCCCAGAAGCACGCATAAATCGGGCTTGTATTCTTCAAGTGCAGCAACCATGAGCTTTTGCATGTCCTTGAAGTTGAGGCTTGTTTCATAATCGTGCGTTTCGTGTATATCGCCGAAAAGCAAAATTTTAAATTTGCCGTCGGCATTGAATTTAAGCTTCATTTTTCATACCTCTCAATAGTTGATTGCAACGGCAATGAGCATCAGCGCAACCGAAAGAATGCCTTCAAGCGCAAACAGCTTCCACGAGAATTTAAGCCACTTGCCGTAAGAAACATTCACAAGACCTATTGCAACAATCATAATGCCGCTTGTGGGGTAGAGCAGATTTGTGAAGCCGTCGCCAAGGCAGAATGCAAGTGTAACGCTCTGCTCGGTAACGCCCACCATTTTTGCAAGAGGCAGAACAATCGGCATAACAAGGAATGCCTTGGCCGTGCCGCTGCCCACAAAAAATTCAAGTATAACAATGAACAGGAACAGCATCAGTATTGCCGAATAGGGCGATACGCCGCTGATGAGATTATACACAAAATTGAGAATTGTGGGGATGATGTTGCCCTCATCAAGAATATAAGTGATTGAAAGAATGATAACAATAATCGGAATAATGGGTGCAACGGTCTTTATGCCTTCGCCGAAGCTTCTGAGAAGTGTTTTGCCGTTCATGCCCGAAAATCTGCCTGCAAGCAGACCGCCGATCAGAAAGAGCACCGCCATGCCCGGCAGAGAAAGCCCGCCCTCCATGCCGAGAGCAAAATCGAGAACAATACATACAAGCACACCTGCAAGGCAGCAGAGGAATGCCTTTGATGCCTTTTGAATCATCGGATTTTCAAGAACAGAGATGCTGTCGTCAAGATTGTATTTTTCACGAAGGGCAATGTCTGTTTCATAGCAGATTGATTTCTGCGGATTTTTTTCTATCCGCTTTGCATACAAAGTCATATAGCCCGCAAGCACGGCATAAACTGCTGCAAAAACAATGATTCTGTAGCCCGTGCCTGAAAAAACGGGGATATCCGCCATCCTCTGAACGGTTGCAACATTGAACGGGTTGAAGGTTGCCGCAGTGAAGCCGAAGGCAACGGCGATAAGGCTCATTCCGAGCCCCACAAAGGAGTCCCACCCGAGAGCGAGCGAAATTGCAACCGCAATGGGCACAAGCGTAACGGATTCTTCAAGTATGCCTGCAGTGGAGCTTAAAATCATGCAGGCAAGAATCATAAGGTTGAGCAAAAGGTATTTTCTTTTGCCGAATTTTCGGATTATCGTTGCCATTATGTATTTCAGCACATCACATTTGTCAAGAATGAGAAATGTGCCGCCGATAAGCGTTATTATCAGGATTATTCCTGCGCCCGTGAGTGCTGTTTCCGTGCCGAAAACAAGGATGGGAGCAAGCAATATCTTCCATATCGGGAGCTTATCCTCAATCTCGGTGTAGGTGCCGTTTATGATTGCGCCGTCTGCATCGGTCTGATAAACTCCTCTGGGCAGCACCTGAGTGAGCACACCTGCAAACGCCATAACCGCCGCAAGAAGTATGCAGATAACTATAATTGTTTTCTTGTTTATTTTTAAGCCCGATTGCTTGTTTTCAGCGGATGCCGTCAATTCAATCACCCTTTCACTGCGGGTATTGTAACACAAATATGTATATGTTTTCAACTGTTTTATAAATAAATATATATTAATAAGCAATTTATGGCTTGTGCAAAGGAATTTTTTGTGATAAACTTAAATAAAAAAGGCGTGAAGCCTGCGAAAAGGAATGATTCAGATGAAAAAGATAACTGCCGTTATTCTTGCCTTCGCCATGATTTTCTCTTTGGCAGCACCCGCTGCTTCAGCAGCAGACGGAGCTTGTGACTGCGGTGAAAACCCCATAATCTATGTGGGCCCTCTCGGCAACTCCGATATCTATGAAAACCCCGGCACTCCCGATGAAAAAACACTTTTCAGACCTTCAACCGAAGCGATAATCGGGCTTGTTGTGAAGCTTCTGCCCGCTCTTCCCTCGCTTTTGCTTTTTAAGGATTATGACGGCTTCAGCGATGTGCTTATTGAGGCGGTTGACGATGCAATGGGCGCAATGGCGCTTGACGGCAACGGCAACTCGGCAGAGAATGTTGCGGTTATACCCGATGAGCTGCCCACAGACCCCACTCACGGTGAGGGCTATGACTATTATTTCAGCTATGACTGGCGTCTTGACCCCGTTGAAATTGCCGGTCAGCTTGATGCTTTTGTCAAGCATGTGAAGACTCTTACCGGTCACGACAAGGTCAACTTCCGTGCATCATCAATGGGCGGCGTCGTTACCATGGCATATTTTAACGAGTACGGCTACAGTGATGTCGATGCCTGCATTTTCCAGAGCTGCCCCATCCTCGGCACTGATGTTGCGGGCGATTTGCTCTGCAGAAGGGTTGCACTTGATGCCGACGCTCTTCTTGCCTATGCAACAGACGGCTATCCTCCCTTCAGCGCAGGCGATACCGCACTCTGGGCACTCTTCAATATTCTTTATTACAGCGGTCTTGTTGATATTGTTCTCGGCTTTGGCGAAACTCTTCTTGCCGAGGTTGAAACAAAGGTTTTTGATGAGCTTCTTACCCCCGTTTTCGGCACTCTTCTCGGACTTTGGGCATTTGTGCCTGACAGAAGCTATGAAGAAGCAAAGAAAATCAACCTTGACCCCGAAACTCAGGCAGGTCTTATCGCAAAAGCGGATTATTACCATTATCAGGTGCAGTGCAGAGCGGATGAAATTCTTAACGGTGCACTTGAAAACGGCGTTCGTATTATGATTGTTGCAGGCTACAACATTCAGAGAACACCTCTTGTTGAAGCTATGGATAACAACAGCGATGCAACGGTTGACACAAAATATGCTTCGGCAGGCGCAACGGTTGCTCTTCTCAATGAAACTCTCGGCGAGGGCTATGTTCAGAAGTGCACGGACTGCGGTCACAACCACCTTTCACCCGACGGCGTTATTGACGCATCAACCTGCATTCTGCCCGAAAACACATGGTTCATCAAGGATATGCTCCACTCAAATGCTCACGACGGCATAATGGAGATGTATTATTGGTTCCTCTATTCGGGAGAGGATGTTGATGTGTGGTCAAACCCCAAGTACACACAGTTTATTCAGAACGATAAGCCCAATCTCAGAGTTATTCCCATGGGCAATTTTGCCGCAGGTGCCGTTGCACCCGAATACCCCGAGGGCGATTCCTTCTACAATAAATTCGAAACCTATGTCATGCCCGTCACGGATGCAATTTTCGGCATTCTTGACAAGTGCAGAGATTTTATCGGACTTTAAAGAATAAAAGAACACAAATACAGAAAAATAATCGGGAAGAGCAATCTTCCCGATTTTTTTCTTTTATGGTGATTGTGTGAATTCAAGAATAAAACTTTCCGCACGGGCGGCAATGTGCGGCTCGTATTTAAGTGTTGTGCCTGCCGTTGCGGCGATAATTCTTTTGTTGTCAGTGTTTTCGGTCTGCAATGCGGCGCTGAATTATTTTTTCTCTGCCGAAGCGGCTTTGCTTGCTGTTTTTGCGGCGTGCAGCCTGCCTGTTTCGATTGCGGCAGTTTCACCGTTAAGGCTGCAGCTTCAGATGAAGCTTCTCATGCTTGCAAGGGGAAGAGCAAGGTTCGGCAAGCCTGAAATATGCTTTGCGGATGCTCTCAAGGCGTGCGAGCTGAGCGTGAGGCTTTTTCTATTGAAACTGTTCTGGTTTGCCGCGTTTGAAGCGGTGCCCGCCGCCTGCGTAGCGTTTTTTGTTTGTCACAATTATCATAATGCGGTCAGCCTGCGTGCGGCATACGCCGTTATGACGGGGCTTTCGGTGCTTGCTTTGGCAGGGATGATTTTTTACGCCGTGTTCATACAAAGATATTCCGAAAGCTGGTTTTTCCTTGCCTGCTACAAGGATTTTTCGGCAGGGGATGCGATAAGAGAAAGCGCAAGACGAACACGGGGCAGGCTTGCTGAGATTTTCTTTTTCAAGCTCAGCTTTGCACCGTGGTTTTTGCTCTGCATCGCAATTCTGCCCGCATTTTATGTTATCCCTTATTATAAACAAAGCCTTACCTGCCTTTATTTGAGCAGGTAAGGCGTGTTCTTATACCTTGATTTTGAAAACAACCTTCTTTATTTTGTCGCTTCCCGTTTTAATGCCGGGCTTGTGGGCATCTGAAGGGGCAAGGAATGCAAAGGTGCCTTCGGTGAGTGCAACCATGGTTGCATCTGCCGACTGTGAGGTGAAGAATTCGATGTCGGGCTTGTAGCCTGTTGAATCTGCAACAAATTCAAGCGGAAGCACGCCGATTGCCTCTTCGCCCGTGATTGCAAGCTGCAGGTCGTGATATTCTCTGTGTGCCTCATAGTCGCCGCCTGCGCCGGGCTCATATTCGGATATGCCTGCGGTGATACCCTCTGCAACATCATATGAACCGCATTCAAGTGCCTTGAGGTCGTTTTTTTCAATGAAATCCGCAATTGCATCAAACGCAGGGTTGAATGCCGAGTAAAGCTTCAGGTTTTTCACGGTATCGTAAATCATGATAATTTCTCCTTTTCGGTTTTATGATATTATTATAATGCTTCGCAATTAAATGTCAATATTGTAATTGACACATATTTCTGTCCGTGATAAACTGATATTATGAAAAGAAAGGGGCAGAGGAATGCTTAAAACATATTTATGCGTTGTGCTTGCATGGCTGCAAGCGTTTACTTTTTCAATTTTTACAAGCGAAAAAAAGCAGTCGATCGGAGTGAACAAATTCGTGGAGCATCAGACCTTTGAAAACTTCGGCACAAGCTCGGCGTGGTGGTCACAGACCATAGATGATGCCGACACCGCAAGAGAAATTGCAAGGCTTCTTTATGATGATGAAACGGGCCTCGGGCTTGATGTTTACCGCTATAATATCGGCGGCGGTGAAAAGGAAAATCCGAACACAAGAATCGGTGACCCCAACAGACGCACCGAGAGCTTTTATGTGCTCAATGCCGAAACGGGCGAATACGAATATGATTTCACCCGTGATGCAAATGCCCGCAGAATGCTTGATATGGCGGTTGAATACGGCGCAAAGGAGGTTATACTCTTCTGCAACAGCCCTCATTTTTCAATGACTGCGAGCGGTCAGGCTTCGGGCGGACTTACAGAGTACGCATCAAACCTTCCCAAAGAGAACTATGCCGCTTTTGTTGATTATGTGCTCACGATCGCCGATTGGTTTGTTGCCGAGGGTTACCCCGTAACAGCGATTTCGCCCATAAATGAGCCTCAGTGGAAGTGGGGCGGTGATTGGGTCGGTCAGGAGGGCTGTCATTACACCGCAGACGAAACCGTTGAGGTGCTTGAGCTTTTTGCAACCGAGATGAAAAAACGCAATTCACCTTATAAACTCAGCGGCCCCGAAAGCGGTCAGCTTTCGCCTGAATATTATGAATACATAGACAAGTTTTTTGCAAGCGATATTCTTAATGAATTCTGTGACACCTACAGCGGTCACAGCTATTGGATAGACAACAATTATTGGGTCAAGAGTGAGGTCGGCAACAAGTTTGCAACACAGTATTCCGATAAAAAGCTTGAGATGAGCGAGTGGTGTGAGCTGCCGCTGAAAATTGATTCAACAACCATCGACAGCGGTCTTTATATGGCTAATATAATTGCTCAGGATTTGAGCCTGATGAATGCCGTTTCGTGGCAGAGCTGGACAGCCGTTAACGGTGACGGGCTTATGGAGCTTATCAACGGCGAGCTTGTGATTTATAACAGATACTACGCATATAAGCAGTTTTCAAATTTCATAAAGCCCGGTATGAAACGCATTGATGTGCTTGACAGCCTTGAAGAAAACAGCAAGGTTGTTTCGACTGCATTCAGAGGCGGCGATGAAACCGTTATCGTGCTCATAAACAATGAGGAAGCGCCGCTTGAAATAAAGCTTTACGGCTTTTATGATACTATGGAAATCTGTCGCACGGATGCCGCTCACAACTGCGAGAATGTGTATTCGGGTGATTATTCAAGGCAGCTTAACCTGCCTGCAAAAAGCATTACAACGGTTGTTCTTAAATAAAAAAAGGGGCTGTAAAACAGCCCCGTTTTTATTGCTCCGCAACATAAAGCGATGTATCGTTGGTGTATGCGATATCGAGTGTTCTGAGAGTCTGATTGAACAGCATATACACCGCATAGGTGTTGTTGCCGATGGTTTTTGTAACATCAACCGACATGGTGTTGCAGCCGTCAACGGTGGCAGTGGAGATAACACCCGAAAAATCCATTTCACCGAGAGTTTCATAATAGTTTTCAAAATCTTCAAGGCTGACACCTACAAAGCAGTTTGAAAATCTGTATTCCCAATACCAGTATTCAGAAAATGAGCCTTCAAAAGTGCCTGATACGGGGTTTTTGCTTGCATCAAAGCCGCAGTATTCGCCGGTGCTTGCCGTGTAGCCGTTGAACTTCGGAAAAATTTCGGTAAGAGCATCCGGGAAGTTGTCAGCACACGGAGTAACATCAACCACAACGGTTATTTCTCCGTTTGAATTAGCAACGGAGCTTTTGGCGATAACAATATCTTTGCCGTTCTGCCAATAGCCTGAGTAGCCGTTGTTGTAGAATGTGCCGTCTGTTATTCTTTTTGAACCGCCGAAATATCCGAGCTCGGTCATTCTGTTTGTGAAGGAGTGAAAATTTTGCTCGGGGCAAACGAATCTTATTCTTACCCAGTCCGAGGCGAAATCACCCTCATGCTTTTCGTGGTCGCCCTTTGCAACCTCAAAGGCGAATGTTCCTTCGGGCGGAGCGGGGAATTTTTCGGGCAGAAGGTCGGTAGGCCATTCTGAAATTATCACAGGCTTCGTTGTGGGCACGGTTGGTGTTGTCGGTGCGGTAAGCCTCACGGGCACAAACTCCGTTGTGCTCTTGCTTTCGCTTGCTGCAGGCTCTTCGGCAGGCTTGCGGGCATTGCAGGCGCAAAGGAAAAGCACCGAGAAGGTGAGAATTATTGCAAAAGCTTTTTTCATCTTATATCATCCCCCTTAAGAAAAAGTGAGCGGTATTTCTACCACTCACCTTATCACAAAACCGTTAAATTTTCAATAGTTTTTTATCAGAACATAAGATATGAAACAAGAGCAAAGGTTTCTCTGAAAATGTCAAGGAAATAATCAATTGCCCAATAAAGTCTGTCTGCCGCCTCCTGTGCACCGAAGTTGAGGAATTCATCAACGCTGTCACATTCAAGAACGGTAATAAGCGCCTGACGGATATATCGTGATACCATATGAAGGTTGTGGGCGTTGTTGGATTTCAGATTATCAATGTTTTCATCTGTGCTTGCGGGGATGATTGTGCAGTCATAGGATGCAACGGCTGTTCCTGCAACATAAGCGGTAAGAACTGCTGTGTCACCCTCGATTTCAACATCTGTGTAGCACCACACTTTTTTGCCGTTGGGGAGAGTGAGATACTCGTCATCATTGAGGCAAACCTCGCCCTTTGTGCCGTCCTTGAAGGTTACGGTGAGGGTTTCGCCGTAGGGCTCGTTGTAGTTGTAGCCGTCATAGTATTCAGTCACAGTGAGGTAATTCTCAATGTTGCTGACCTCGGCACCTTCGATAAAATCCGATACTTCACAAACATCAATGGTTACTTCATATTCTTTACCGAGAATGTATTCTTTGAGAGTGTTGGTGCCCGTAACGATTTTTTTGTCTGCAATGCAGTAGAGCTCGTACTTGGTAGCGGTTTTGCCCGATGAAAACTCAACTGTAGCTTCTGCATCAACATAATATCTGTTTTCATCTTCGCCTTCGTAGATATCGTAATTCAGAATGAGCGAATCCGAAACGGTTACAGCGGTGATTTCTTCGCCGTAGAATTCAACATTGATTGTGCTGTCCTCTTCGATATCATATATATCAAAGGCTGCAACATTCTCGCCGCTTTCAAAGTAGCAGATAATGCCGTCAATGTCATCGGCACCGTGGTAAATACGGCTTGCTTCGTTGTAAGCTTTTCCGTTCTCGTATTTTTCGGGAATTCCTATCCAGATATCTGAATTACTGTAGTCATATGAAATGTAATAAAAGCCTGCTGTCTGCACATCAAATGTATACCAGAGGTAATCCGAAGTGCTGTTGTCGATTTCATTTTCGCCCAATTCAAGCTCGCCTGCATAATCATAATAGTAAGTGTTGCCGTAGAAATCCCATTCGAGCTCGGATGGAGTGCTGTTTTCAGCGAAGGCTGTAAGGCCCGTGAATGCCATAATGGCTGTAAGCATTGCCGCAATGATTGCTTTGAAGTTTCTTTTCATGTTTTTGTCCTCCTTAACAGGGTTTCCCCCCTCGATGAGTTGATTTTAGCATCGGATTTTTTATTTGTAAAGAGAAATTACGAGTTTGAAATCAAACTGTAATTTCTTGTAATCGGCTGTAACAGTTTTGTAATTTTTGGCTATACAAAAAGCACTGTTTATGATATAATTGTAACCGTTGAAAGAAGGTGTGAAATGCCGAGGAACATAGACTATACCGTGCCTGCGGAGTATGAGGGCAGAAAGGTTGTTCATTTTCTGAGAGGATATTGCGGATATTCCGCAAGGCTGATGCGCAAGGTCAAGTTTGCGCTCAAGCTCAACGGAGTGCAGTCACGCACCATTGACCGCCTTAAATGCGGCGATATTCTCAGCGTCGAAATTCCCGATGACGATGTGCTGCCCGAAGCACTCAACGCCGAAATAAATATTATTTATGAGGATGACGATATTCTTGTAGTCAACAAATCACCGTTTATGGCGATGCACCCCACTCATAATCATCAGGGTGACACGCTTGCCAATGCCGTAGCCGCACACCTTGCCGCAAAGGGCAAAAGTGCTGCATTCAGGGCGGTCGGCAGGCTTGATAAAGGCACCTCGGGCATTGTTGTGTGTGCGCTCAATCCGCTTTCCGCCTGCAAGCTTGCGGGTAAAATTGAAAAGGAATATTATGCTCTTGTAAAAGGAAAGCTCAGCGGTGAGGGCAGGGTGGATGTGCCGATTTACCGCCCCGACCCGATGAAAACCCTGCGTGCCTGCTCATATGAGCTTGGCGTTGAGCCCGCCGTAACAAACTGGAGGGCGGAGAAGAATTTTGACGGCGCAACGCTGCTGAGCCTGCGCCTTGAAACGGGCAGAACACACCAGATAAGGGTGCACATGGCGTATGGAGGCAATGTGCTTGCGGGGGATACGATGTACGGTGATTTCATGCCTGAAATCGGTCATCAGCTTCTTCACTGCCGCAAAAGCAGCTTTGAGCATCCCGTGACGGGTGAAAAAATGGAGTTTGAAGCCGATTTTTATGAGGATTTCATAAATGCAATGAATTCCCTTGCGGAAATTGAATAAATAAAACATTATTTTCTTATAAAAATACATTTCTACTTTACATTTGCGTTTCTCAATGCTATAATAAGGATATTATAATATGACGGAGGTTATCTCTATGAAAAAATTTGTTAAGATTCTTGCAGCGTTAATGGCGGTTGTAACAATGGTTACCATGTTTGCAGGTTGCAATTCGGGCACAGGAAATGATTCTGACGCAAATGCAAATAAAGATGCAAAGCTTGAAATCCTTGATACAGAATATATCACCGAGGATTATGCTATTGCTGTTGCTAAAGAAGAAACACAGCTTCTTGCAGATATCAATGCTGCACTTAAGGCACTTAAAGAAAACGGTACAGTTAAGAAAATCCAGGATAAGTACATTTCAGGCATTGAACATGATCTTGTGTTCCAGCAGGATGTTGAAGGCAAGGAAGTTATCAAGATGGGAACAAATGCCGAATTTCCTCCCTATGAATTCAAAGAAGGCGATTCAATTGTAGGCATCGATGCAGAAATCGCTGCTGCAATTGCTGACGCCCTCGGCAAAAAGCTTGTTATTGAGGATATGCTTTTTGATGCAACAATCCCTGCTCTTGTTGCAGGTAAGATTGATTTTATTATGGCGGGTCTCACCGTTACAGATGAAAGAAAAGAATCCGTTAACTTCACTGAGTCATACGCAACAGGCGTTCAGGTTGTTATCGTTAAGGAAGGCTCAGAAATCACAAGCGCCGATGATCTTTTTGCACCCAAGGCAGACGGCAGCCTTTGGAAGGTAGGCGTTCAGCAGGGCACAACAGGTGATCTTTACACAACATGGGATCTTGAAGAGCCCGAAGAAGGAGAGCCCACCGCACAGATTGAGCGTTACAACAAGGGCGCAGATGCTGTTCAGGCACTTGTTGCAGGCAAGGTTGATTGCGTGGTTATCGACAATGAACCTGCCAAGGAGTTTGTTGCTGTTAACAACAAATAATTATTCATAAACCAATTAAACGGGGCGGGGATTTCCCCCGTCCCTTAATTTATAAACGGCAGGAGAAATTATAATGGATAAGTTAAATGCGTTTTTCAGCAGCATAGCGACATGGTTTGTTGAGCTGAAAGACGAGTTTGTTTTTTGTTTTATTGACGGCGACAGATGGAAGTGGCTTGTTGACGGACTTTTTGTTACGCTTCAGATAACTTTATATTCTGTTTTGCTTGGTATCGCCATAGGTGTTATTATCGCAATTGTCAGGTCAACACACGATAATAATATCTCAACAATAAGGAACTCTTTCGGCAGAGCCGTTTTGAAATTCTTAAACGCAGTTGCCAAAGTGTATCTTACGGTTATCAGAGGAACACCGGTGGTTGTTCAGCTGATGCTTATGTACTATGTTATTTTGGTTTCAACAGACAGCAAAATTCTTGTTGCATCGCTTGCGTTCGGTATTAATTCGGGTGCATATGTTGCCGAGATAGTGCGTTCCGGCATCATGTCCATAGATAAGGGGCAGTTTGAAGCAGGAAGAAGCCTCGGATTGAGCTACACTCAGACAATGATAAAGATTATTATTCCTCAGGCGTTCAAGAATGTGCTTCCCACCCTTGCAAACGAATTTATCGTTCTTCTCAAAGAAACTTCCGTTTCGGGCTATGTTGCACTTGAGGATATTACAAAAGCGGGAGACCTTATCAGAAGCCGTACATATTCGGCCTTTATGCCGCTGATTGCTGTTGCACTTATTTATCTTGTGCTGGTAGTTTTCTTTACAAAATTGGTAAGTATTCTTGAAAGGAGGCTGCGTAACAGTGACCACTGATAACACTATCATCAAAGTATCGGGTCTTAAAAAGAGCTTCGGCTCGCTCGAGGTTCTCAAGGGCATTGATACCGAAATAAAAAAAGGCGAAGTGGTTGTTGTAATCGGTCCTTCAGGGTCGGGCAAATCAACCTTCCTGCGCTGCCTTAACAGGCTCGAAGAGCCTACAGAAGGCACAATAGAGTTTGACGGTGTTGATATTACTGATAAAAAGGTCAACATAAATAAGCACCGCGAAAAGATGGGCATGGTGTTTCAGCAGTTCAATCTTTTCAATAACCACACAATTCTTAAGAATATTACTCTTGCTCCCGTTAAGCTGGGCAAGATGAAAAAAGAAGAAGCCAACCAAAAAGCAGTTGAGCTTCTTGAGAGAGTCGGTCTTGCAGATAAGGCAAACGCTTACCCGTCGCAGCTTTCGGGCGGTCAGAAGCAGAGAGTTGCAATCGTGCGTGCGCTTGCAATGAACCCCGAGGTTATGCTTTTTGACGAGCCCACATCGGCACTTGACCCCGAAATGGTCGGCGAGGTGCTCGAGGTTATGAAGGAGCTTGCGCAGTCGGGCATGACAATGGTTGTTGTTACCCACGAAATGGGCTTTGCAAAGGAAGTCGGTTCAAGGGTTATCTTTATGGATGAGGGAGTTATAATGGAAGAGAATAATCCTCAGGATTTCTTTGCAAATCCGAAGCATCCCCGTCTTAAGGAATTCCTTTCGAAGGTTCTTATTTAAAGGTGGTTATAAATATGAAAGATAAAGCATTGAAGCTTTTTTCTGATTATAAGTACAGCCTTATGATTTTTGCCGCTCTTACAATTCAGGCAATAATCAATCTCACACCCATGAAAGGTGTCGGGGAATACCTTTATGTTTATTACCTTGTGGATTTTTCAATGGGTAAAACATCAAGGCTTCTTGTAGGAACAATTGTTAATTGGCTAACCGACAGCCCCGATATTGATTGGATAAACAGATTTGTAATCATATTTGTCTTTATTACAATCATTCTGGCATCAATTCTTGCGGGCAGAATTATCAGCGGAGTGAAGCAAGAGCTGAAACCTCATGCGCTCGTTTTCGCGCTCTTCCTTGTTTCAGGGCCGTTTGCTTTTGCGAATTTCACCAAATTCATGGGCTTCCTGGATATCTTTATGTTTCTCGTTGCTCTTATTGCAATTGTGTTTCTTTGCAACAGATATCTTCAGTGGCTTGTGCCGATTTTGTGTGTGGCAGGCGTTTTTATTCATCAGGGATTTGTTCTTTCGTTTTTTCCTCTTGTTATTCTTGCTTCGTTTTATCTCACATTTACTCAGGAGAGAAAAGGTGAGCGAAAAGCCGTTTTTGTGCTGACTGCAGGCTTTACTGCGGCATCGCTTCTTTATTGTGTGCTTTACGGCACGGATACGGTCACGATTCCGTTTGAAAAAATGTGTGAAATTGCACAGGAAAGAGCATCCTATGACCTCAGTGACACTGCACTCTTTAATCTCGGCTTCTATTTCTATAATCATGTGCCCTCGGCATTGGAGCTTTCAACCGATCAATACGCCGATTTATCGCTGTGGGAAACATTCCTTGAGCTTTTCAAATTCACCAATATCACTTATCTCAACAATTTCAGAGGTCTTATCTCAATAATGTCGCTCGCATTTTTTGTGTTTGCTTTATTCTGGATTATATGGATAAGATGTATAAAGAATACGGAAAATAAGGGTAAAAGGTTTGTTTATGCCTGCTTCATGCTGTCAACACTGATTGTTCCCCTCTACAGCCTTATTGCAGTTGATTATATCCGCTGGATTCAGGGCGGGGTGCTCACTCAATTCGGTCTGATATTCTTTATGTTCTTCATGAAGGATGAGCCGTTTGAAAAAGCGGTTGCCCAAATCGGCGATTTCTTAAAAAACAAAAAGCTGTTTTTGGTTTTGATTTATCTTGTCTATGCGCTGTCTGTTCAGCGGGATATCTCGGGCTGACAAAAAAATCAGGGTGCATCGAAAATGCACCCTGAATAATCAGATGTTTGAGAATTTGTTGTTTTTGATTATCTGATAAGCTTTTACAAGCTCTCTGATACCGTCGTCAAGCGAATATTCGGGTCTCCAGCCGAGCCCCTCAAGCTTTTCGTTTGAAACGATGTAGTTTCGTTTGTCGGGGTCCTCACCGATGGGGGCCTCTATATAAATGAATTTGGGAAGAATTGCTTTGATTTTTTCGCAAAGCTCGATTTTTGAAAGATTTGAGTCGGAGAGACCGCAGTTATGTGTGCCGCCTTCCATTTTTTCAAAATTTTCAACAGCAAACCAAAAGGCGTTTGCGGCATCCCTGACATGAAGATAGTTTCTTTTGAAGCTGCCTTCAAACACAACAAGCGTGCGGTCAAAAACCGCTCTGTAAACAAAGTCGTTGACAAGCAGGTCGGTCCTCATTCTCGGCGAAGCACCGAAAAGAGTTGCAAATCTGAATGCGGTTGTTCCGCTCTCGCTGAGCACTGCAGCCTCAGCCTCAACCTTGCTTTTGCCGTAAATTGAAATAGGCTTTATAGGTGAGTTCTCGGTGCAGAATTTCTCGCCCTCGCCAAGGCCGTAGCCGCTGTTTGTGCAGGGGAAAATGATGCGCTGACCGTTTTCTCGCAGGCGCAGAATCATTTTCACGGCATCAAGATTGATTGAATAAGCCGAGCAAGCCTCTTTGTCACAGATGGGGAAGCCTGCAAGGGCAGCAAGAGGGATTATGTAATCCTTGCCCTTCATTGCTTCACGCACGGCGTTTTCGTTGCGTGCATCGGCATTTATCATTGTGAAGTTCGGGTTTGCGCAGCAGTCAAGCAAGGGGCTTTGATTATAGAAAAAATTATCAAGCACCGTAACACGGCAGCCCTTTGACAAAAGCAAGGGAACAAGCACAGAGCCTATGTAGCCTGCGCCGCCCGTAACGAGAATATCAAGCATATTAGTCACTTCCGTTGTTTTATTGTGTATTTACTTTATCACATTTTTTTACTTTAGTCAATTATTGTTAAACTTTTACTTATCTTAAAAATAAGGGGCAGATACAAATGTTAAAAAACGGTATGAAGGATTTGAAAGAAAACATAAAGTTCTTACCGATTCTTGCTGTGGTTATGCTCAGCAAAATCTTCTTTGAAGCTATTGAAAGCGGTATGACGGAGCCGAGGAATATTGTTGTTGAGATAGCCGCGGGTCTTGTTTTTTCGTTTTATATGATTACCGCTCTCACAAGAAAAAGCTTTGGTTCGTTTACCGTGCAGAGCATATTTGCGATTTTAACCGTAGCGCTGCTTCTCGGCGTGGTTATATCCTACAGGCTGATTTCATTTGAGGTTTTGTTCACGGTGTGCTTTGCTTCTTTTGTCATCATTGCTTCGCAGCATTTTTATCTGCTGCCCGTTGCTGCGGCATTAAGTCTGCTGATTTCATTTGCAGATACGATGCCTTACATTCAGTCTGCCGTAATCATATGCGCACCTGCCGCCGTTGCGGTTTCGTGTGTATGTCTTTCGGATGAGCTTAAAGAATCAGCGGTGTGGAAAAAGTTGGTTTTTGCAGCGGAAGGGCTTGTACTTTTTGCCGCTGCGGCAAGAGTTCTTTATATATTCAAATTCACCATAACCGTTCACTCGTTTGTTACGCAGATATGGAGTTCAATTGCTTTGCTTGTCGCTGCAATAATACTTCTCGTGTTTGCCGTTTATGCGATAAAGTCAAAAAAGAGCATCGGCGAGGTGTTCGGATATTTTGTTGCGGCAGCCTTCGACGTTGTGCCTGCATTTATGGATATGAAGTATGCCTTCCTTTCCGCATCGGTAATGCTGATGATGATAACTCTTTTTGTGAGGGAAGGTAAAACGGCGGAGAGTCTTTTTTCATCCTTAATAAAATCAACTGCTTCAAAAGCAAAAAACAAAGCAAAATAATAACAAAAAGGTTTGCACGGCTATGTGCAAACCTTTTCTTTATATCTCATGTGATTCAATCATAGCGGGATTGTTCGTGTAAAGTGTTGCACCTTTACGCCTGCCGTACCATACGGTTTCTTTGGCAAAGGTCGGCCAATCCTCATATTTCTTAGCCGCCCTGAATGTGAAGGCGGTGCTTTTCTTTTTAAGCTCAAAATTCTTATCCGATGCAACCGAGCGGAAATATTCGGCGAAATCATAGGCGCATTCAAAGCTCTTTTCGCTTTCGAAGGGCTTTTTGACCGAATTCACCTGATAAATCCGAAGGTTTTCAAAAATTTCTCCGCCGCCCGTCAGGGGTTTGACAAAATCCTCAAGAATTTTGTTGTATTCATCGGGATTATAAAGCATTTCAAGAAATAATCCTTCTTCAAAGAACCAGGTGACATTGCCGAATACGGGGTTGCTGTGATTCCAGTCGCCTTCAAGAGAGCCGTCAAGCTTTCGCTTTATTTCTCTGAAAAGGTCGCCGAGAATTCCGCTGTCATTAAGGCAGAATTCAAGCAGCTTTGAGTAGAAATCGTAGTAATCAATTCCGAGCGAATGATAGGCATAGATTGCAAAGTGCCTGAGCAGACCGAGGCTGTGGAAGCATTGCAGGCAGATTGAGAAGAGGTTTGAGAATACCCAGTCCTCCCTTGAAAGGGTGCTTGTTGAGCGCACAAGGTAGGAATATTCGGGGATATTATCTTTTTTTTCGCTTGCGGAGTGGATATGGTTGAATTGAACCTTCATGGGCTCGATTCTGAATTTTTTCATATATTCGGGGTCACACATCGGGGCATTCGGCAGCAATTCGCAATAATATACGCTTATTGAATTGTGCTGACCTGCACGCAGAAGCTTGCAAAGACCCTGACAGAAGCTTTCTGCCGTTTCGCCCGGCAGGCCGAGAATGAGCTCGGAATAGGTGGGGATGTTTGCATTGGTGTAGCTCGCCATAAGGTCTGAAAAATGCTCCATGGTAAGGTTTTTGCGGTTGATGTTTTTCAGCGCATCATCGCAAAGGGTCTGATATGCCATGGTTGCACCTTTGTCAAGCCCCCTTGAATTAAGAGCCTTGGAGATTCTGAAAACTCTCTCCGCACTGTTCTTTTCATAGCACGGTCTGAACACCTTCGGGAAGCCTGTTTGGCTGTTAAGCTCAACAATATATTGCGCAATTTCTTCATCACGCTCAAACATACCGAAGTTTGAATCGGCACAGAAGCAGTATTCAATATTGTGGTCAGAGAGCCATTTGAGCTCGCCCTTGACCTTTTCCATGGGGAAAAGCCTGAGCTTTTTGTGGTTGCTCCAGTCGCAGTATGCGCAGTTATACGGGCAGCCTCTGTTTGTTTCGATAATGGTGTCAAACATTGTGTCGGGGTTCTTTTCGATAATGGAATCAAAAACGCCCGTGAGATAAGGTGACGGATAATCCTCAACGGATTCGGGGCAGTGGGGTGCGGTGAGTATGCTGCTGCCGTCGGTGTCCCTGAATGCAATGCCTGCGCAATCCGAAAGGTCGTTGCCGTCTCTGAGTGCTCGCAGAAGATTTGCCGTTACCTCTTCGCCCTCGCCGAGAGTGAGAATATCAATATAGTCTTTTTTGAGAAATTCCATGCGTTCCGAAACGCTGTGACCGCCGAAAACAATAAGGCATTCGGGGTATTTCTTCTTGACCGCCTTTGCAAGAGCTTTGTTGAATTCAACATTCCATACATAGGTCGAAAAGGCGGCAATATATGGATTTTCCATTTTGTCAACGATGTTTTCAACATCGTCTCTGCGGAAGATTATTTCGGGGAAGCTGTATTCCGCAGCGATATCAGGCTGTGCTTTGCAGTACGCAACGATTGTGCCCGTTGCATACGGAAGATAAACGGATTTATCAAATGCAAACCCAACCTGAATAAAATAAATGTTTTTCAAAATTAAAACACCTGCTTTATATTGTCAGCCGCCTCATAAAGGCTGCCGTATACCGCCGAAGCGGTGCAATTGTAATCTGTTTCGTCAGAGCCGATAAGAATGTTTTCTTTCGTTCCTGCATTAATTCCCGCATAAACATCAGACATTCTGTTGCCGATTGTTATGCTGCGGCTGAGATCAATTTTTATGCCGATTTTTTCAAAGTCATCAACAGCTTTGAGAATAAGCCCCGCTTTCGGCTTTCTGCAAGGGCAGTCAAGGCGCAAAGCTTCAACAACCGCCTCGGGGTGGTGAGGGCAGTAATAATAGCCGTCTGCGATAACGGAGTGCTTTTGGCAGAGAAGCGAATCAACATATTCATGAAGAATATCAACATCCTCCGTATTATAAAGCCCCTTTGCAATGCCGGCCTGATTTGTGATTACGATTACAAGAAAACCCTTTTTTTTCAATTCGGCTATCGCTTTATCCGCATCGGGCAGAAATTCAAATTCTTCTTTTCTGTAAAGATGAACGGTATCTCTGTTTATTGTGCCGTCACGGTCAACAAAAACCGCACTGCGCACTCTTTTTGAAACGAGCTTTTCCTTGTTTGCCTGAGCGAGCGCATAGGCTTCGGGGATGCCGATGTCAATAAAATATCCGTCACTCTCAAAGACGCCGATTTCAAACTCGGGATTTGCCAGAACCGCATTCTCAAATGAAAATTTTTCATCTGTGATGCAGTTAAGAAAAGTTCTTTTTATGAAGTAAACACCGCCGTTTATATATCCCGACGGAGCAATTCCGTTCTCAATAAACCCGCAAAGTCTGCCGTTTTTGAAATCAAGAAGCCCCGAACGGCAGGCGTTTTCAATGTGCTTTGCGGCAAGGGTAACGGGGCAGCCTGAGCTCTCGTGCACCTTTTTCATTGCAAAAAGGTCAACATCAAAAAACGAATCTCCGTTAATAACAACAACATTCTCTTCGGTGCATTTGCCGAGGGCTTTTTTTATGCCGCCGCCCGTGCCGAGAGGCGAGAACTCACGGCTGTATTCAACCGTCATGCCTCTGTAGCTGCCGCCGATATCATTTTCAATTGCTTCGGCAAGATAGCCTGTAGAGATAACCGCTCGGTGAACTCCGTTAGCATAAAGATAATCAAGAAGATAGTGAATAAACGGGGTGCCGTCAACGGGCGCAAGGGGCTTGGGGATATCGCTTACGCATTCTCTCAGCCTTGTTCCGAATCCGCCTGCAAGCACAATTGCTTCCAACTCAATCTACTCCCGTCACTCTAAAATGTCCTTTGTGCCGTCGGGCAGCTCAACGCCCTTATCATAGAATGCAACCAGCACCGTATCCTCACGGTAAACAAAGCGGTGCATCACATACGGCTCGATGATAAACATATCGCCCTTTCTGAATTCGTGGCTTTCGTTTTTGCCGTCAAGGCTCGCTTCAAGCAAAAATGCGCCTTCAACCACATAAAAGCCCTCCCTGTTAAGAGCATGGTAGTGATTGCCTCTTTCAACGCCTGCTTTGGATGTGACAACATTGATCTGACTGTAGCCCTCGTGAATAAGCTGGGTGAGAGTCCCTCTTTCATCCTCAAAAATAAAATCGGGCTTGATAATTTTTATCATCTGACAACCTCGTTTAATACATAAAGATACAAATTATAGATTATCACAATAACGGCGGAATGTCAAGAAAACGAAAACAGCCGTCGGCAAAGACGGCTGTTATGTTAATCACGGCAGATAATTTTTGTGCCCTCATTTTCAAATTTGAATTTAACCTCGTGCATCTCGCTCAATGCGCTTCTCACGGCAGCCTGCTTGTCGGGTGTGACATAAAACAGAAGGCATCCGCCGCCGCCTGCACCGAGAAGCTTTCCGCCGAGTGCGCCTGCATCAATAGCCATTTGGTATGAAATATCTATGTAATCCGTTGAGATTTCGGAGTTTATTCCTCTTTTCTGAATCCATGTTTCATTGAGCAGAAGCCCGAAGTCATCGAGAGAGCGGTTGGGATTCCTGAGAATATCTTCCGCTTCATCAACCATTTTGTATATGCTGATAAGCCTGTCTGTGTTTTTGTCAAGAAGCTTTTTGGTTGATTTCTGCACCTGAAATGAAAACCGTGAAAGACCCGTGAAGAACAGCATCAGATTTTCATTCAGCTGCTGTTTTTTACCCTCTGCAAATTCAACGGGAGTCACAGTGTAGCCGTCGGCGGAAAAATCAATTCTGTTGAAGCCGCCGAAGGCAGAGGCAATCTGATCCTGAATGCCGCCGTCCTCATCACACAGTGTGCGTTCAAGATAAATTGCGCCGTCGGCAAGCTCACGCTTTGATTTTTCGATGCCCTGCATGGTGTAAAAAGCGTTGAGCATTCCCACGGAGAAGGCACTGCTTGTGCCCAGACCCGTTTTTGCGGGGATGTCGGCATCATAGTTAAGGCAGATGTTTTCAAGCTCAAGCCATTTCATTGCATTGCGTATTGCTGGGTGCCGTATTTCATCTGTCGAGTTGACCTTTTCGATTTGGGCATATGAAAGATATGTTTTGTATTCAAACAAACCGGGCAGCTCACGCACATTGACATGGCAGTATTTATCTATGGTTGTGGATATCACTGCCCCGTGATGTCTGTTGAAAAACTCCGGGAAATCGGTGCCGCCGCCGAAGAAGGACATTCTGACGGGTGTTTTGGAAATAATCATTTATTTTCACCTTAATAAACAAGATTTATCGGGCTGCCGCCAAGGAAAGCCTCAACATTCTCACGGCAGATTTTCATGAGCCGCTCACGGGTTTCAAAGCCTGCCCACGCAATGTGAGGGGTGATGTAACAGTTCTTGATGCCCAAAAGCGGACAGTCCGCATCGGGGGGTTCCTTTTCAAGCACATCAAGGCCTGCGCCTGATATAGTGCCGTTTCTGAGTGCCTGTGCAAGAGCAGCTTCGTCAACCACCTGACCTCTTGAAGTGTTGATGAGCACGGCGGTTTTCTTCATTTTTGAAAGGGAATCCGCATTCACCATTTTCTCCGTTGCGGGGGTCAGAGGGCAGTGGAGCGACACGAAATCGCTTCTCTCGAGCAGTGTATCTCTGTCGCAGAATTCAACGCCGTCAAACGGTGCGGGGTGATTTGTGCAGGCGAGCACCTTCATTCCGAACGCCGCAGCGATTTTTGCCGCCGCCTTGCCGATTTTGCCGAAGCCTATGATTCCGAGCGTTTTCCCGTCAAGCTCCGTGAGGGGCGATTTCCAATAGCAGAAGTCCTTGCAGGCACTCCATTCGCCCGAATGAACGGATTCGCTGTGGAGAGCAACGGCATTTGTGTGCTCAAGAATGAGAGCAAACACAAGCTGAGCCACCGCCGAGGTGCTGTATGACGGAATGTTGCACACGGGAATTCCTTTTTCTTTGCAGTATTCCCAGTCAACTATGTTGAAGCCCGTGCTGAGAAGCCCCACATATTTAAGGTCAGGCAGTGTTTCAAGAAGCTCTTTGCGAAGCGGAGTTTTGTTGGTTATTATCATATCGCATCCTGCGCATCTTTCTGCAATAAGGTCGGCGGGAGTGCGCTCGTGAATTGTGCAGTCACCCAGAGAGGTGAGCCAGTCCCAGGAAAGGTCGCCCGGATTTTCGGTGAATCCGTCAAGAACGGTTATTTTCATAGAATTTCCTCCGAAATTGTGGAATATATTAATATTATAGCATACTTTACGAAAAATAAAATACCAAAATATTTTGTTTTTTTATTGACCGCAGGTCAAATATATTATAAAATAAAAGAACAAAGAAAAGTCAGGGAGAAGTGAGCTTTTGAAAAAAAGAGAAAAGCAAAGAAAATACCTGCTTTTCGGCGGACTGATAATGATTGCTTTGTCGGTTGCGATCGGCGTGCTGCTGTTTTCGCTCCGTTTTGAAGAGCTGTGGCGATGGTACGGGCAGACGAAGCACAATCTTTTAAGGCTTGAAAATTTTATAATGAATCTTGATAAGTCATGGCAGTTTTTCGGTGCGGTTATGCTTTTGTTTGCGGTCAAAAGCTTTTTCCCGATTTACGCAACCTCCACGGTGTGCTTTCTGTCGGGCATCGTTTTACCGTCTTATATTGCAATCCCCGTTAATGTGCTTGGCTTTACGGTGCTTATCACCATACGCTATTTTTTGGGCAGACGCTTCGGCGCAGGCAGGGCGTGGAAATATATAAGCAAAACCGAGAAGCTGAAAAAGCTTATCGAGCAGGACGGCAGGGGTAATCCCGCCCTGCTCATAGCCTTAAGGCTGCTGCCGGGAATGCCGGTCAACAGCATATCGGGCATCTACGGCTCATTCAATTTCGGTTATTTTGAATTTGTTGCGCTCTCAATTATAGGCTTTATGCCAAAGCTGATATCCTTCACGCTTGTGGGCCGCAACATCTATGACCCTTTGTCGGCAGGCTTCCTGGTGCCTGTGATGCTGCTTGTGTTCTTCACGGGTGTATCGCTTCTGTCGGTAAACGGTGTGTGGACAACGGTTGAAAAAACAGTGGAATTTACAAAAAAGCATAAAAAAGAAAGGAAATCCGAAAATGATAAAGACGAGTGATTTGAAAATCAGGCTTGCGGGTGCGGAGTTTGACGCTGCGCTTGCAACAAACTATAAAAAGGAAGATATCGAAGCTCAGAAGGCAAGATATGTAAGAATTGCGGAGAGCTTTGAAGAGCTTTACGGTGCCGACAGAGAGGTTTCGGTTTTCAGCGCACCCGGCAGAACAGAGGTCTGCGGCAACCACACCGACCACAACCACGGTGTTGTTCTTGCGGCAAGCGTTAACCTTGATGCAGTTGCCGTTGCAGGCAAAAATGATGAAAATATCGTCAGAGTCAAGTCCGAGGGCTACAAAATGGATGTTGTTGACCTCAGCGACCTCGGTGTTATGCCTGCAGAAAGAGGCAAATCCGCATCGCTCGTAAGAGGTGTGTGCGCAGGCTTCAGGAACAGAGGCTACGAAATCGGCGGCTTTGATGCCGCAACAGCCTCCGATGTGCTTTCGGGCTCGGGTCTTTCATCATCGGCTGCATTTGAAGTGCTTCTCGGCACAATGCTCAATCATCTTTATAATGACGGCAAAATCAGCCCCGTTGAAATAGCTCAGATTGCTCAGTTTTCAGAGAATGAATATTTCGGCAAGCCCTGCGGACTTATGGACCAGATGGCTTGCTCCGTGGGCGGCTTTGTTATGATTGATTTCAAAGACCCTGCCGTTCCCGTTATCAATAAGCTCAATTTTGACTTCGGCTCATGCGGCCATGCCCTCTGCATTGTTGACACGGGCGGAAATCATGCCGACCTCACCGATGAATATGCAGCCGTAAGATGCGAGATGGAAAGCGTTGCTTCAAAATTCGGCAAGGCTGTGCTTCGTGATGTTGACAGGGCGGAGTTTGAGAAGAATATATCCGTTGTGCGTGATTCTGCGGGCGACAGAGCAGTGCTTCGTGCAATGCACTTCTATAACGAAAACGAAAGAGTTGCTAAGCAGGCGGCAGCACTCGGCAACGGCGATTTTGAGGCATTCAAGGCTCTCGTTGTTGAAAGCGGTGCTTCATCATATATGTATAATCAGAATGTTTATACCTGCGCCGCACCCTCATGCCAGCCCGTGAGCATTGCGCTTGCAATGTGTCAGGATATTCTTGTGGGCAAGGGAGCATGGCGAGTTCACGGCGGCGGCTTCGCAGGCACGATTCAGGCATTTGTTCCCATGGATTTGCTTGATGAATTCAAAACAAAGATTTGTGCCGTGTTCGGCGAAAAATCCTGCTATGTTCTCAACATCCGTCCCGAAGGCGGTATAAAAGTTATTTAAAACGCATCAGGGGTGGGCTTGTGTTTACGGGCACACCCTTGCTTTTTTGAAAGGATAACCAATGGATAATTATTCTGAAATTTCAGCATTGCTCGAAAAGCTTTGCGGCGCAAAAGGTGTGTCAGGTGCAGAGAGTGATGCCGCAGCCGTTGCGGCACAGCTTCTCGGCAGATATATGCCTGTTTCGGTTGATGCTCTGGGCAGCGTCACGGGCACAAAGGGTGAGGGCGGAGTGCATATTCTGCTTGATGCCCACCTTGACCAGATAGGCCTTGTTGTTACCGCCATAGATGAAGACGGTTTCCTTAAGGTTGCAAAATGCGGCGGAGCGGATATCCGTGTGCTTGCCGCAGCGGAGGTGACGGTGCACGGCAGGCAGAAGCTTTTCGGCGTTATAACCTCAACACCTCCCCACCTTTCAACTCCCGAGGATTCGGGCAAGGCAAAGGGCTTTGACGATATCGCAGTTGATATCGGCATGGATAAAGCAACTGCCGAAAAATATGTTTCCTTGGGTGACAGAATAACCTTCAACGGCGAATTTCTGCGCCTTGCGGGCAGCAGAGTTTCTTCGCCGTCAATTGACGACAGAGCGGGAGTTGCCGCAATCCTCAGATGCCTTGAAATTCTTGGGGATAAAGAGCTTGGCTGCAGGCTCAGCGTTTGTTTTTCCGTTCAGGAGGAAACGGGAGGCAGCGGTGCACAGACGGCGGCTTTTGCGGCTCATGCCGATGAAGCAATCGCCGTTGATGTGAGCTTTGCCTCTGCGCCGAATGTCAGCAGCGAAAAATATGCCGCACTCGGCGGCGGTGCGATGATTGGCTTTGCCCCTTCGCTTGATTATGAGATGAGCAGGAGGCTCAAGGATATTGCGGATAACAAAAATATTCCCAATCAGTGCGAGGTTATGGGCGGCAAAACGGGCACAAACTGCGACGAAATTCAAGTTGCGGGCGAGGGTGTTAAAACCGCTCTTATATCGATACCGTTAAGGAATATGCACACGGCGGTTGAAGTGTGCGACCTTGAGGATATTGAGAGCACAGCAAGGCTGATGGCTGAATATATAACCGAAAGGAGCGGTGCGGATGCTTGAAATGATTAAAGAACTCTGCACTTTGCCCGGCATTTCGGGCAGGGAATGCGCCGTTCGTGAATATATTATTGAAAAAATAAAGGATTATGCCGAATACAGCGTTGACCCGCTCGGGAATCTGCTTGTGTTCAAAAAGGGCAGAAATCCTGCCAAAAACAAGGTGATGCTTGACGCTCATATGGATGAGGTCGGTCTTATAATCACTGCAATCACCTCAGAGGGATATCTCCGCTTTGCAAAGGTCGGCGGAATTGACACAAGGGTTATCATCGGCAGACCCGTCAGGGTGGGTGATAAGTCAGTCAGCGGCGTTATCGGCATAAAGCCCGTTCATCTTGTTGAAAAGAGTGCCGAGGCTGATATCCCGAAAGCGGATGATTTGTATATTGATATCGGCGCAAAAAACAGGGAAGAAGCTGAAGCTCTTGTTCGCTTGGGCGATGCAGCATGGTTTGCGGGCGATTTTGTTGAATTCGGCAACGGATTTATAAAATCAAAGGCTCTTGATGACAGAGCGGGCTGCGCAATCCTTATAGAAATGATAAAAAGCGAGCTTGAATATGATGCGTGGTTTTCCTTCTCCGTGCAGGAGGAAATCGGCACAAGGGGTGCACAGACCGCCGCATTCACTCTTGCGCCCGATTATGCGATAGTTGTTGAAACCACAACAGCGGCGGATATCTCGGGCGTTAAGGATGAAAAAAGAGTCTGCCTGTGCGGCAAGGGCGGCGTTGTTTCGTTCATGGACAGAAGCACTCTCTACAGCAGAGAGCTTTTTGACAAGGCCTTTGAAATTGCGGAGAAAAACGGCATTGCCTGCCAGCCCAAAACCCTTGTATCGGGCGGCAACGATGCGGGCGCAATTCACAAAAGCAGGGGCGGAGTGAAGGTGCTCACCGTTTCCGTGCCCTGCAGATATCTTCATTCCCCGAGCTGTGTTATAAAATACAGCGATGTTGAGGAAAGCCTGAAACTCATAAAGGCAATGGCGGAGGAGCTTGCAAAATGATAAGCCTGATAAATGACAAAAAAGAGCTTTCATTTCTGCCCGCAACCCCTTATTCAGCAAGGATAACCGCCCTTGCCGCAACCTACGGCACAGAGCAGCCCTTCGCAATGTTTTGGGTGCAGAGAATCAATGAAAAACCCGTTGCGGCAATATGCAGGGTTGACGGCGATATGACCCTCTGCTGCGGTGAAGGTGCCGATTTTGAGGAGCTTTCGTGCTTTATGAATGCGGTGGGATTTTCAAGTGTAACCTTTGATGCAAAATTTGCCGAAAAACTCGGAATAACGCCGCAGAAAACCTCCTTCACCGTCAAATACACGGGCGGTGCACAGGCTGCCGACGGAATTCTGTTTGATTATGACAAAAAAGAAATTTATTTTCTGCTTTGCGAATGCGGCTTTGAGCTCGGCGATTACAATGCCTTTCTCTCCGATGTGTGTGCACGGCTGAATAAATCAACGGCAGCACTTGCCGCAATTGAGTCTGACGGTGCGTTGAGTGCCTGCGCATTTGCTCTTTTTGAGGGCGAAAAAAGCGTGCTTCTCGGTGCAGTTGCAACAAACCCCGCAGCAAGGGGCAGGGGATATGCTTCAAAAACTGTCGGCACTCTTGCCGAGATGAAAAAAGATAAAGCGGTTTACCTTTTCTGCAGGAACGATTCACTTGCTGCTTTTTATGCAAAAATCGGCTTTGAAACGGTCGGCAGATGGGCTGTTTACACTGTATAGATTACATTGAAAATTAAATAAAAGGAGGAAGATTTATGTCACCGTTATGTTTGGCACTTGCAGCATTGACAATAGCGTTTGCGGTTGGCTGTATCCTGCTCAGGCGAAAGAATAAGGCCTTTGAGGGTATGCTGTGCAAATTCATGGCGAGCTTCGGCTTCATCTCCGTTGCGGTTGTCGGCTATTCGCTCAATCCAGTGGATACATATTATTTTTGCCTTTTCTGTTTCGCACTTCTCTTCGGCTTCTGCGGCGATATCCTGCTCGGCATAAAAGAGGTTGCGCCCACCTTCAGGGGTAAGCTTGTGCCTCTTGGTCTGCTGTATTTCCTTGTTGGCCATGTCTTTTATCTTTGCGCATTCATCAGCAGAAGCGGCTTCAATCTTCCTGCGCTGATTGTGGGCATCGTTTTCGGCATATGCGGATTTATCCTTATCAAGGTGCTGAAAATGAAGGCAGACGGCAAAATGAGCATAATCATGGCTGTCTATTATGCAACACTTGCTTATAAAGCGGCATCGGCATTCGTGCTCGCCCTTCACGGCGGTCAGAGTGCTTATTGGGTCGCCTTTGCGGGAGCGGTATTATTCATAATCAGCGATACCTGCCTTGCATTCCTCTATTTCACCCCCGTGAAAAGGAAGAATGTTTTTGTTACCGTGGAGCTTTCAACATATTACACTGCGCAGATACTTCTCGCAATGTCAGTTGCATTACTTAAATAAAGGAGAATAAAAATGCTTGCAAAAATTACTATCTGGTTTCTCACTCTCTTCATGCCGCTCGTAACGGCATTCAACGGCATCAGCCTCAGCCTTCCGTTTGTTTCGGACAGCGCTGAAATTGTCTATGATTTTGCAAACGAAACAGCCGGCTCGGCAGCGGGCACTGTTACTGTCAAGGCTTCATCGGGCGAATATGAGCTCTATTGGGGCACGGACGACGGCAAAAAGCTCAGCGAAAATGTTGGCGGCTACACTGTTTATTACAGCGAATTTGCAACCGTTGAAGCAAACGAAGCAGAGAAAATTCAGGAATTCACGGCTATCCCCGAGGGTGCGGAAACCGTGCTTGCTTATAAATTCGGCTCGCTCGCAGGCTCAATGGATATCCCCGAAAACAAAATTGCCGATTTCGGCAAAAAAATCTATTCCTTCGGTGCGCTCAGCGATGTGCATTTCAACAGATACAACGGCTCGCTCAGCGGCGATGATGCCTGCGTAACCTTCCCCAATGCTCTCAGCTTCTTTGAAGCTCTTGATGTTTCAATTGTCGGCATTTCGGGTGATATCTCCGCTGACGGTGAAAGAGATGCCTTTGAAAAATACAATTCAATCACCTCTGAATTTGCTTTCCCCGTTTACACCTGCACGGGTAACCATGATGTGAGCACCTATTATGACCTTGACAACTGGCAGGAGCTTATGAATACGGGCGTCTACGGCGATGTGAAGGCAGCCGGTGTTGAAGCTGTTGCGGATAACGGGATGGACTTTGTTTATGCACCTGCAGATGCCGGCGGTGATGTGTTCATCTTCCTTTCACAGTACAGATGGGACTACGGCGAAGCACACAGCCGAATTCTTGAGGACAGACAGCTTGACTGGCTTGAAGCTCAGCTTGAAAAATATAAGGATGAAACGGTTTATCTTTTCTTCCACACCTTCCTCAACCACCCCGATGAAAACGAAAATCCCCATATGGGCGAGGGTAACCTTGAAAACAATGTGGGCCGTCACTATGACCTTGCCTTCACTGAGGGCTGTGCAGATGAGGTCCGCTTTGAAGCGATGATGGATAAGTATGAGAATGTTGTTTATTTCAACGGACATTCACACTGGGCATACGATATGCAGGTGTTCAACCCTAACCTGAATATCGCAAACTACGGCGGAGAATTCGCAACAATGGTTCATGTTTCAAGCGTATCCTCACCCAGAAGAACAACCGCAAATATTGACGACAGCTCTGAGCACTATATGCGCTCCTCCGAGGGTATGTATGTTGAGGTTTATGAGGATAAAATAGTATTCACCGCCTGCGAATTTCTTAAGGGAGAATTCCTTTCATACGCAACCTACTGCGTTGAAAGATAAGGCGTATCAACAAAATAATCAGGCGGCTTGCATCGGATTTGCAAGCCGCCTTTTCATATCTGTTAACTTTTTTATACTTTGATTAACAGCAAGCCATAAGGTTTTGAAAGGAATATTTCCGCCCCGTCTGCGTTAAAAATCTTCGAAATAGCCCCGTATTCCTTCAGATTTTCGCCTTGCCGTGACGAAAATCTTCTCTTTCAAAACTGCTT
>JAFQON010000030.1 GCA_017403185.1 Clostridia bacterium | reverse complement strand
TGAAGCGATTATTGACCTGCCTATGGCAACCCTTTGCTGTTGACCGCCCGAAAGCTGGCTCGGCAGAGAGGTGCCTTTGTCGGCAAGACCGAGCTTTTTAAGAATTAAATTTATTTTTTTGAAATCGGGCTCTTCTCTTGCCGCAATAATCGGGAATGCTATGTTTTCCTCAACATTCAGCACGGGTATAAGATTGAAAAACTGATAGACCATGCCGATTTGCTTGCATCTGAAGTATGAAAGCGTTTCATCATCCATTTCATAAATATCACGGCCGCAGATGTAAACCTTTCCGCTTGTAGGCTTTTCAACTCCGCCAATCATGTGCATGAGCGTGGATTTGCCCGAACCGCTTGTGCCGATTATTGCGACAAATTCACCTTTTTTGACGGTGAGAGAAACCTTGTTGACCGCAGTGAAGCAGTTCATCGTGCCTGCACCGTATTGTTTCGTCACCTTCTCGATTCTGACAATTTCGTCAGTTTCAATCGGCGTTACTTCTTTGACTTTCTTCTTCATAAAATCACTCTCCTTTTACCCTTTCACCTATAAGACGAATTAAAATGCGGTTTGGTCTATAATGATTATATCATAATAAACTGATTTGTGTATTGTTCGATTGCGGAATAATTGCATGAATCCGATATGATTTTTTTGTAAATATAATGACAAATCAGGTTTTATGTTGTATAATGAATCGAATTCCACAAAAGGAGAGATACCATGAGCGAAAAAATAATTAAATGCGGCGTTGTAGGTCTCGGCAGAGGAACTGCCGTTGCAAGATGCCTTAAAGGTCTCAAAAACGCAAAGCTTGTTTCGGTTTGTGACCATAATCCCGCAATTCTCAAATCAGGCTATGAGGAGCTTGCAGAGGTGCTTGACGACCCCAACCTCATTCAGTTCAGTGATTACGATGAGTTCCTTAAATCGGATATTGATGCCGTTATTGTTGCAACCGAGGCGGTTTACCATGTGCCCATCGTTATCAAGGCGTTTGAAGCAGGCAAGCATGTGCTTTGTGAAATCCCTTCCGTAAATTCCGTTGAAGAAGCAAAAGAGCTCAAGGAGGCTGTTGCGGCACACCCTGAGCTTACATATATGGCAGCAGAAAACTGCTGTTACTGGGCGTTTATCGAAACATGGAGAAAGATGCGAGAGGACGGGCTTTTCGGCGAAATCGCTTATGCTGAGGCGGAGTATCTTCACGCACTCAATCCCGATGAATTCTCACCTACCTATTACCCTGAGGGTCATTGGAGAACCTATCAGCCCGCTATCAGATATCTCACTCATGAGTTGGGTCCCTTGCTTTATGTAATGGATGACCGCTGCGTGAGCGTTACCTGCATGGAGGCGGATATTAACTATGACCCCAACACTCCAGAGAGAAAAGAAACGGGTGTTGCTCTTTTTAAAACAAAAAAAGGTGCTGTTATCAGACTTCTTGTAAGCTTCGGTGCATACACAAGCTATGACCATAATTACCGCATCTGCGGCACAAGGGGAACGATTGAAACGGATCGCACCAAGGTTGTTGACAACGCTCACTCACTTGCGAGCCTTCACAGCATCCCCGGCACCTTCAATGCAAACTCAAAAATTGATATCCCCGTAACCACCTGCTATGAGGGCGAGGACTCAAGCGGTCACGGCGGTGCGGATGCAAAAATGGTGAAGGATTTCATTAATTGCCTTGTTGAGGGCAAAAAGCCCATACTTGATGTTGATTTCGCAATCAACATGTCACTTCCCGGAATTCTTGCCCATGAATCTGCAGTGCAGGGCGGCGTGCCCATGGAAATTCCACAGTTCTGAAAAAATATATACCCCCAAGTTTTTGTTTGAAAACTTGGGGGTATATTTATTAAGGTTTCTTTATCCGGTTGAGCTGAGCGTTGATTCCGAGAAGCTGTTCCTTGGTGAATTCGATGCCTGCAGTTGCGAGAAGGGTGGTAAGTCTGATAACGGTGAAGCCGTTCATCATCTGCATCATGCCTTCGTTCAATTCAAAGCCCGCAGCCATGCCTGCACCGTTGCCTACGGTCATAAGCTGCTTCATTATGCTGCCGAAAAGCTGCATTCCTTCGGGGGATTTCATAACATCTCCCATCTTGTCGTTGAGTGAGAAGTATCCTTCACGCTCGGTAATGTCAAACCAATTGAGAACGGCGCCCTTTTCTTTAAGCCTGTAAGCCTCGTTGAAGGTGTCAACCTTGCGGATAAGGCTTTCGTCTTTGCAATCACCTGCAACCGCAACAAGCTTTGTTTCGGCACTTACGGGCACATCAAAATAGAAGAAGTGCTCTGTGCTTGCCTTTTTGCCGATGCTTTCGCCGTTAACAAAAAGCTCAACCTCGGGCTGATTTGAGTAAACGGTAACCTTCGTCACATCTTCAACACGGTCAACATATCTCTTGCCGCATATATGAACGAACGGGTCATCCGAAAGCCATGCTTTATATGCGTAGAAGGAGTCTTTTTTATATTTTCTGTCAAAGGTAACAAGACCCTTGTGGTTCTGTCCGTTTTCGCCGCCCTCGCTTCTTGCGTCTGCGCCGAAGTCAAACATATTCCACACATGAGTTGCCCAGATATAGGGGCGGGTAAAGAGCTGCTTTATAAGCTCTTCATGATAATATGCCTGATATTCCTCGGTGTAGTCACCCTGAGTGGGCTTGGAGGTGTGCCAGTTGAGTGCTTCACAGCCATATTCGCTCATGCCTACGGGGATGTTGGGGAACTTTGCGTGGAAGTTATCAAACCACGGGCCGTTCATTGAGGTGTCGCCGCCGTACCAGCCGAAATAGTGGTTGTGCGACACAACATCGGGAATCTGAATATAAGGATCATCGGTGCTGCACATTGAAACAACCGCAATTGTTGTGAGCCTTGTTTTGTCCATTTCGTGGCAGAGGTCGTTGAGAACTCTGTGGTTATCAAGAAGGTCATCATCGGAGCCTGCCATTGAAATTTCGTTTGAAAGACCCCACACAACGATTGATGCGTGGTTATAATTCTGTGTAATGAGCTCTTTCATCTGTGAAATTGTGTTTTCTCTGCCTGTGGGCATATGCTTTGAAATATAGGGGATTTCTGCCCAGATAACAAGACCTTTTTCATCACAGAGGTCATAGAAATACTGGTCATGCTGATAGTGTGCAAGCCTTATTGTTGTTGCACCTACCTCGCAGATAAGCTCAATATCCTCTTCATGGTGCTCGGGGAGAAGAGCATTGCCGATTCCCCATCTGTCCTGATGGCGTGAAACACCTCTGAGGGGATAGGATTCGCCGTTGAGAATGAAGCCCTTTTCGGGGTCGATTTCAAAGGTGCGGCAGCCGAATTTTGCGCTTACATTGTCAAGCACATCGCCGCCTGCGGTAAGCTCAACCTCTGCGGTGTAAAGATAAGGGTCTTTTCTGCCGTGCCAGAGGTGAACATTTTTGATTTCAAGGTTGGCTTTTGTTACGGAAACATCCTTTGAAGCTTCTGCAACAACATTGCCTTCCTTATCCTTGATTTTATAGACAAGGCTCTGCGCTTCCATCGGGTTTGTGAGGTAAACCTCAACCTCAATATCCGCATCCGCTCCGTTTATTGCGGGGGTAACCCTGATGCCGGGGCCGCCGTAATAATCAAGGTCAAAG
Source organism: Clostridia bacterium (assembly GCA_017403185.1). GTDB lineage: Bacteria > Bacillota > Clostridia > Oscillospirales > Acutalibacteraceae > CAG-177. The sequence continues at coordinate 43,245 of JAFQON010000030.1, read as the reverse complement.
TGCGAATTGCTCACGGCAATAATATTAACATCTCTGTAAAGACCGCCGTAGAAGGTGAAGTCCGCCATCTGGGGATAAACGGTTTCGTTGGGGCTGTTGTCAACGGTAACGGCAATCAGCGTTTTGATACCGATTTCTTCTGTGATATCAACTCTCCATGTTGAATATCCGCCGTCATGATGTGCGAGCTTTTTACCGTTCACATAAACATCTGCCGAGGAGTTTGCTCCTTTGAGTTCAAGATAATATCTGTCTGCTTCGGGGAGATCTTCTTTGTCAAGCTCCTTGATGTAGCAGCAGGTTCCTCTGTAGTAATCGTTGCCGCCGTCCTGACCGTCAATGGCGTTCCATGTGTGCGGAAGATTTACAAAGTTCCACTTTTCGGGGATTGAAGCGGGAACCTCGGACTCTTTGGCAAAAGCCCATTTTCTGTTGATATTTATAATTTTACGCATCGGTTTTCTCCTTTTGATTTTTTGTTTATTCGGCTGATACCGACTGTGCATTCATTGCGTGCTTAGCTTCAAGCTCCATGTTCATTTTGCTGAGTGTCTTTTTGTCAAGATTATAAACAAATGCAATGCCTACAAACTGAACAACCGCACTGAAGAGATAAAGTCCGGCAACAAGCCAGCACATATTGTGCGATGTTTCAACGCTCTGACCTATTGTGCCAAGCTCTGAATTGTAGCCGAGAATGCCCATTATCCAAAGAACAATTGAGGGGCCTATGCCCTGTGCAAGCTTGCGGAAGAAGGAGTGAAGAGAATAAACCGTGCCTTCTTCTCTTGTGCCGAATTTCCATTCGTTATAGTCAATGGCGTCTGCCATCATTGCCCATGATACGCAGGTGTAAACGCCCATGCCGATACCGAAGGCAACAAGACCTGCAAGATAAACAATGAGTGCGGTATCTCTGTTTTCAACTGTGGGGAATATCATCATTATTACGCCGCCGACAACCGATAAAAGTGTGCCTGCAACAGATGCCTCTTTTTTGCCGAATTTATTGACAAGCTTTTTGATGAAGGGGAGGAAGAGAATCATGGGAGCAAAGCCTATCAGCTGAACAACGCCTGACATTGAAGCTTTGTTGAAATAGGTTGCAAACATAATGGTGTTTGCCGTTGTTGCCGACTGCATTCCGAGAAACATACCCATAGCCGCAATTGTTGCACCAACGGCGGGTCGGTTTTTCATAAAGTTGCCGAATGCGTTTATAATATTGAATTTTCCGCCGCCTTCGTTTGTTTTAACGGAATTTTCATCAACACGGATTGTGATTGTTTTTATCATAAACATAAATGCGATAAAGCCGAGAACGCCCATAATAAGAGCAGCCCAGAATACCCGTTCGCCGAGCAGGGTTTCGAGCGGTTCGCCCGTAAGGGGGTCAAGGATTGCTTCGCCGTGTTTGTATGCTTCACCCGTCAAAGGATTTTTATGATACATATTTGAAGCAAAATCGTTTGCATTGTATGTCACTTTTTCCCAGATGAGCATGGGCAGAATAATCATGGGGATTATATTGCCGAACATTGAGCCGATGCTGCGCCAGGTTGAAAGCTGTGCTCTCTCGCCGCTGTCTTCGGTGATAAGTGAAAGCATTGAGCCGTAGGGAACATTTGCAACGGTGTAGCAGGCATCCCACACAATATATCCAAGCACAAAAAGAACGGCTTTAACCCATACCTTCGCATTGGGGAAGGGGAGGAATACAGCGGCTCCCGCAACAAGAAGTCCGCAGGCACCAATCAAAATATATGTTTTGAATTTGCCCATTTTGTATTTTCTTTTGTCATTATCAATCATGCTGCCTATGAGGGGGTCGTTGACTGCATCCCATATCTGCACCACAAGCAACAAAGCGGATAAAAGACCGGTCTCCATCATCATATAGACCAGCCAGAAGGTCTGAACAGTGCCCTTGAGAGCAAAGCTCATGTTGCAGCCGAAATCACCTGCGGCGTATGCTATTTTATCAAGCATACCGAATTTGCGGTGACCCGATTGATTGAGTGTAGCCTGTTTTTTCATGGTCATACCTCATCTTTCATAAAAAATATTTTTTGAGTGGACATTCTTTGTTTAGATTGACCAATATATCCAACTATATTTTAAATGATATTTAAGCATATTGTTATAATTTTTTTTGCTTTTTTTAGTATAAATTTTGTTTGTGTGTTGATTTTTTCCAAAAATTATACAATAATAGTTTCGGATAATATTTTTATACGGAAAAAGGTGATGTTTTGTTTTACTCTGCAGAGCTTGAATTCTTCAGGCGGATATTGAAAAGTCTGAATATCAACTCGGAGGTTGTTGCCGAAAGTGAGCTGCCTGAGAATGAAATTGATTTTGGTTTGCGCAAATTCCTCGGTTACGGCAGCAGCTTCACGGCACAGCTTTGCGGCAGCTTCAGTGAAAATACCGTTTACTGTGTAAGAGATTCTTTCGGTTGCAGCTATATTTTTATGGTTCTGCCGGAAACCGAAGAACGGAGTGTGCTTGCTGCAGGCCCTTATCTGAATTCGGAGATAACCTATGAAAGACTAGCTCAGGAGGCGGAGAAACGCTCCCTTCCCTCCTTTATGTTCGATCAGCTTGTCAAATATTTCGGAAATCTTACGGTTGTTTCCGATGACAGATATATTATGACGGTCTGCAACACTCTGGCAGAAACGATGTGGAAGGGGCAGGCGAATTTTACCGTTGAAAGAACTCTTGACTGCAATGAAACTGTTATAAGCATTGATAATGCCGATTTGTTTGAGTCAAAAGCGGATGAAGCCATGCTCTCCGTCAGGGCTCTTGAGGAGCGTTACGCTGCCGAAAATCGGATGATGCAGGCTGTTTCTCAGGGTAATGTGCACGCTGTTGAGCAGCTTTTCGGCAGCGTGTCAAGCCTTGTGTTTGAGCAGCGGGCAAAAGACCCGGTACGCAATATGAAAAATTACCTGATAATAGGCAACACGCTGATGCGCAAGGCTGTTGAGCAGGGGTCTGTTCATCCTTTTTATATTGACGGGGTATCGGCAGGCTTTGCGAAGAAAATAGAGCAGATAAAGTCTGTTGCAGATGCGGGTGAGCTGATGCAGGCAATGGTGAAGAAATATTGCGGACTTGTCAAAACGCATTCGATGAAAAATTATTCGCCTTTTGTGCAGAAGATAATAACCATAATTGATTCCGACCTTACAGCGGACCTCAGCCTGAGCAGTTTTGCCCGTAATCTTAATGTGAATTCGAGCTATCTTTCGGTTCTTTTTAAAAAGGAAACGGGTAAAACGCTTACCGAATATGTGGCGCAAAAGAGAATTGAAAGGGCGGCTTATCTGCTCAGAACAACAAAGCTTCAAGTGCAGACGGTTGCACAGAATTGCGGAATATATGATGTGAACTATTTTGCTAAGATGTTCAAAAAAGTTACGGGCAAAACGCCCAAGGAATACAGAAACGGCATATAAAAAAGAGGCTTGTATGGGTAATTCCATACAAGCCCTTTGCTTTATTCAAGAATAAGATATCCGCAAGCGGGCAGAGAAATTCCGCCGCTGAGTTTTTCACCGCTCACGGTGTTTGTGTATTCTTTGTCAAGATAAACAGCCGCTTCGGCTTCGGAGAAATTCATAACGAAAATATTGCTTCCTCTTTTTCTTATGAATATTTCACCGTCGGTTTTAATGCCGCAGTCGGGAGCGATTGCCGCATCATTTATAAGCTTACTGCAGAAATCGGCTGCAAATTCATCGTCGTTTCTGAATGCAATATAATATGCCTTGCCTTTACCGAAGGTGTTTTCTGTTATTGCAGGCATACCGGCATAAAAATCGCTCTGATATTCGCCAAGGATTTTTGCGCCTGTTGAGTGGATAATATCGCACACATGAACAACATCATATTGCTTTTCACGGTATGATACACTGTTTTTCATTCCTTCGGGCAGTGAGTCTGTTTCTTCATTCCATATGCCGAAAACTTCTTTAAGCCTGCCTGCGGGGAAGCCGCCGAGGAAGCACAGATCGTTTTCATCAACAAGACCCGTGAGATATGTTGCGGCGAAGTTGCCGCCGTTTGCCACATATTCTTCAATTTTTTCGGCAGTGCCGTTTTTGAGCATATACAAAAACGGAGCTATGACCAGATCATATTTTGAAAAATCCTGCTCCATTGAAATAACATCAACGGTAATGCCTTTGTCATAAAACGGTTTATACCATTTGATACATTCGCCGATATAGTTTCTGTTAATGTTGTTGAAGCCGCAGAAATGCTTTGTTGCCCATATGTTTTCCCAGTCACAGATAACCGCAACCTTGGCATTGCTGTATTTACCCACAACATTATCAAGCTTTTCAAGCACACCGCCAAGACGGGCAACATCCCTGAAAACCCTTGTGTTTTCATGGCCGCAGTGGTCAACCACCGCACCGTGAAATTTTTCGTGACCGCCTCTGCTTTTTCTCCACTGAAAATACTGAACGCTGTCTGCACCGTGAGCAATCGCCTGAATTGATGCGAGCTCCTGCATACCCGCTCTCGGGAGCTTGTTGACATCGTGCCAGTTAACCAGCGAGGGAGTGCTTTCCATCATAAAAAAGGGCTGACCGTCTTTCATTGAACGGAACACATCGTGGATAAATGCGGTTTCAACTGCCAGCTCAATGTTGCTGCGCTCTTCCCAGCCGGGGTAATTATCCCATGAAATCAGGTCAAGGTGCTTTGCGAATTTCTGATAATCAATTCCGGTGTGCATTCTCATTAAATTGGTTGTTATCGGAATATCGGGGGTGAGTTCACGCAGCGGAGCAATTTCGTTTTCATAAAAAGAAATGTGACTGTCGGAAACAAATCTGTTCCAACACAAATACATTGCGGAAATGTGATTTTCACCCCTTGATTTAGGTGAGTTTATCTGGCTCCAATCATTGAGTCTGTGGCTCCAGAAGCCGTTCCACCATTTATCGTTAAGCTCTTCAATATCGTTGTGATAGTATTCTTTCAGCCAATTTCTGAAAGCTTGCTGGCAAAGCTCACAGTGGCATTCTCCTGCGTATTCGTTGGAGATATGCCACATTTTAAGAGCAGGATGATTTTTGTATCTTTCAGCAAGAATTCGGTTGATATTACGCACCTTTTCACGGTAAACGGGCGAGGTGAGGCAGTGGTTGTGACGCACACCGAATTCGTTGCGGATTCCGTTTTCATTAACACGCAGCACCTCGGGATATTTCTGGGCAAGCCAAGCAGGTCTTGCACCCGACGGAGTTGCAAGGATGGCAGAAATTCCGTTTTCATGAAGCTTATCCATAATCGTGTCAAGCCATTCAAAGTTATACACGCCCTCTTCAGGCTCGATGAGTGACCATGAAAAGATGCTGATTGTTGCGCTGTTTATATGTGCAAGCTTCATAAGACGCATATCTTCATCCCATATTTCAGGGGTTTTTATCCATTGGTCGGGATTATAGTCGCCGCCATGGATTATGTGATTAAAAAATTTCTTTTCCATTTTGTCACATCCTGAACTGTTTTTTAAAATTATATCATAGCATTTTAAAAATAACAATAACAGATATTATTGCATTTTGTCTGCAGTTGTTGTATACTTCAATAAGATTAATTCGGGCGGTGATGCTATGAACACAAAAAAAGCAGAATACATTGAACCTATGACAGGCACTGTCGGCGACGGACAGGCAGAAAGCCGTCACGGCGGCGGAAAAACTCATCCCGGTGCATGCGTGCCCGGCGGAACCGTGCAGCTTTCACCCGATACGGTAACGGGCGGCGACAACGGAACGGGTTACAACTATTGTCACGATACAATTGAGGGCTTCAGTTTCAACCACATGAGCGGTATCGGCTGGTACGGCGATTTGGGTAATCTTCAGATTATGCCCGTTACGGGAGAAACCGATCTTCGCAGCGGCAGCAATGAAGAGGTGCCATTCAAAAAAGGCAAAACGGGCTGGAAATCGAAGTTTTCACACGAAAACGAAAAAGCAAAAGCAGGCTTTTACTCTGTTTTGCTTGAACGCTACGGCATATTTGCAGAGGCAACGGTTACTCAGCACACGGGAATGCTCAGGTTTACATACCCCGAAACCGATGATGCAAGGGTAATCTTCAATTTCTCACGCAGAATCGGCGGATACGCTGACTTTGAGAAAATTGAAATCATAAACAACAGCCGCATTGAAGGCTCAATTCATTGCACTCCTGCGGGCGGCGGCTTCGGCAGGGGAGACGGAAACATCTCGTATGACCTCTATTTTGCACTGGAATTATCCGTGCCTGCAGAAAAAATGAGGTTTTTCTCAAACGAAGAATTTGCAGCCGACGGTCTTGACAGATTTGAAAACGAGGATGCCGGTCTTGTTGCATATTTCGGTGCAGGGCTCAATGAGCCTTTGCTCATAAAATGCGGTATTTCTTATGTTGACCTTGACGGTGCACGAAACAACCTTGCAACCGAGTGTGCGGATTTTGATTTTGATAAAAAGGCGCAGGCTGCTTTTGAGGAATGGGAAACAGCGTTTGACGGAGTTGATGTTACGGGTAGTGATGAAACCGATTTAACCGTATTCTATACTTGCCTTTATCATGTGCTGCTTGACCCCCGCCGTATTGCCGATGCAGACGGCAGATTCAATCTTAACGGTGTAATAAGCAGAAGAACGGATTATACTCACAGAACAGTGTTCAGCGGTTGGGATGTTTACAGGAGCGAATTCCCTCTGCTTACCGTGATTGCTCCGGAAACGGTCAATGACGATGTGAATTCACTGCTTGAAATCGCAAAGCAGAATAATTCATCCTTGCCCCGATGGGAGCTTATGTGTATTGATGCGGGCTGTATGGTCGGTGACCCCGGTCTGATTGTTGCAGCCGATGCTTATATCAAGGGGATCAGAAATTATGATGCGGAAGTTCTTTATGAAATCTCCAAAGCATCAAGCCTTTGCTCAAAAGAGCTTTTCGGCAAGGAGTTTCACACAATAAGACCCGATTGCAGGCAATATAAAGAGGATGCCTATGTGCCCGACAAGCTCAGTGACACGCTTGAATATCTGCTTGCGGATTATACAATGGCAAAGTTTGCTCAGGCAATGGGTAAAAATGAAGATGCAGAATATTTTATGAGCCGTGCCAAGCGCTACGGCGAAAACTACAATAAGCTTCTCCGCTTTATGGCTCCGAGAAAAAAATCGGGCAGATTTATGTTTGAGTGGAACGGCTATGATGACGAGGGCTGCGTTGAGAGCAACATTCTTCAGCAGTCGTGGTTTGTGCCTTACGATGTGAAGGGCCTGAGCAGGCTTTTCGGCGAAAAGCGCACAGTTAAGCTTCTTGAAAAGTTCTTCAAAAAGGCAAAGCTTTCAAAGCTCTGGAATGAGGATTATAACCACTCCAACGAGCCTTGCCATAATATAACCCACTATTTTTCAATGCTCGGTCTCGCTCACAGAACACAGTACTGGACAAGGCGTGTTCAAAAAGAAGCATACCGCACAGGTGCTTTCGGTTTTTGCGGTAATGAGGATGTGGGTCAGCTTTCGGCGTGGTATGTGCTTTCGGCACTCGGCTTTGCTCAGCTCTGCCCCGCATATGACGCATATTTTGTTAATACGCCGTTGTTTGAAAAAGCAAAAATAAGGCTCGATAAAAAATATCATTCCTGTGCAGTTGCGGATACATTTTCAATCGAATGTGACGGCGACCCGCTCGATTTTCCTTATATCCGTTCGATTTCTTTGAACGGTAAAAAGCTTGACAGACCTTATTTGACATACGGTGAAATAACTTCAGGCGGCACACTGAAATTTGAGCTGTCAAAAGAACCTTGTGAGGAATTTGGCAAAAATGTGCCTGAAAACTTCTTTTGATTAAGGGGATAACAATGAAAAGAATAATATGTATGCTTATGGCGTTTGCCATGCTTTTTTCAATCCCGCTTGAGGTTTCCGCACAGACGGCGGATTCCTCTTATGATACGGGAATCGTCGATCTTCCTCAAAAATCAAATGCCCCCGGAGAAATCCGTACCCGTAAGCAGGTTGACGGATTGAGAATGTATGTTGACGAAGAAAACCCTCTTTTTATGATAAGAAACTGCCCGATATGGGGCGGTCCGCAGACGGGTGAAGCTTTCGCAAGCTATGCAATCAAAACATATTATGCTTTGCCTGAGGATGTCAGAAATTTTGCCGTTATTTATATTGATGAGGGCACAACGGATATGACTCCTGCCCGTCAGCTTGAATTCTGGGATGAGCTTTTAACGGTTACCGATTCGGCGAATGTTCCCATTGTCTGCCAGTCCGAATGCTTCTGCACCAACAAAACCCGTGACCCGTTCACGCAGGAGGAGCTTTCTGCCGTGTTCAAAGAGCATAAATCGCTCATCGGCTTTGTTCAGGTTGAGCTTTCAACAAACGGAGTTACAAACGAAAAGCTCGCCTATGACGAGGTGACCGAAGATAACGGTGTAAATAAAAATATACTTGCAAGGTTGAAATCCTGTATCAAGGCTTGTGCCGAAAACGGCGGTCTTTTCATCTGGCAGGATATGGAGTATATCTATCGCAAAAAGCTTAATTATGTCAATCATATTCTCAAGGACAGAGAGCTTTACGACCTTCTCAAGAGCAACACCGAAAACATTATAATCATGGATAAGCATAACGGTCACGGCAGGCATTTTGCATCTCAGGCAAATATTCTCGGTTGTTGGCTTGATGATGTTTGCGGTAACTGGGGCGTGAATCTTGAAAACTTCCTTTGGTATGAAGAAGGTTTTATTGAATATGATAATGTGGGCGTTGCCCCCAACGAACCCGATCCTATAACAACCGCAAAGTATCCTCCCGCACTTTTCGGCATAGATATGATAGCCGATATGGTTGGCGGCGCAACGGTTTATGCGATTGAGGGCACCTTCAGCAGAGGCGGGCTTTATCACTTTGTTGACGGTGAGGTGATTCTGACCCCCACCTTCTATGATGTGCTTTATCCGTTTTATCAGATGGCTCTGAACGGCTCCGTTCCGAGCAAGGAGCAGGTAAAAGAAAAAATCAAGGTTGCCTATAAGATGACATCGCCAACATCCTATGCACTCAGCGGCAATGATGCGCATATTCTGCAGGGGCTCTATTGCGATACTTTCAGTTTTATTCAGGAGAAAATAGATATTACTCCATATTTTGACTGCACAAAGGATTGGGTGCCCTCAACGGGAAGATATTATCTGATGCCTGTTCTGCCGATTTATTCAGACCCCGAAGAGGTTTTGCCTGACAGTTATATTCTCAATGACTTCAAGTATTTCATGAATCTTCTTTTTATCAACCCCATAAAAGAGCGTTTCTTCAACAAACGATATGAAGAAACCTATGAGGGCGACGGCGTGCTGTTTGATATAAACGATTATATCTATATCTTCAACAGCAACGAAAATAAAACAATAGACAGCGAGCAGAGTGTCAGCTACACCTTGCCGAAGAGCAAAAAAGGGATTGATGCAACTTTTGTTGCTCATACATATGCGGTAATCAATGAAAATGAAGATAAAATTGAAATTGATTTGTGCAATCTGCGCCTCGATACCGATGCTGTTTGCAACGGGCTTGAAAGCGAAGATCAGTTTATGAGAGCCTATGCAGCAGGCGGCAAAATGAATAATCCCAATGATTTCAGAACATCCGTTATCAAGCTTTCGGGATTCGACACTCCGCCCTCTGTTAACGCAACAGGCTCAAACGGCGCAAAGGGCAGAGCCGAATGGAATGCCGAAACAAAAACCTTGACCCTGACCGTTATATCAAACGGTGAGGTCAGAATAACCGTTGAATAAAACACACACCCGATGCTCATTGCAGGCATCGGGTGTTGTTTATTCTATGGTGTATTCATTTTCATTGATCATAAGGCTGTGTTCATTCTTCCAATAAATACGCATTGTTTCGTGTTCTTTCCAATCTCCCGTATAAATCCGATTGGGAGCTTTGGCTATGTTGAAGATGAGAAAATCAAGCTTTTTCGTTTCGTGAATATGAACAAGAGTATCTCCGCCGAGTGCGCCCTGATCACTGTCTGTTACCTCAGCACAGTATGTTCCGTTGGGAGAAGGGACTGTTTTTACAACCGTATTTTTTGCAACAGGTAAAAGCAACAGAAAAGAAATAAAAGTTATCGGAAATAATGCGAGCGAAGGAGTAACGACAGATGCAATTTTTAAAATTGTTGGTTTGATATATTTTATTGAAATTATTATTGCGCAAACAAAGCAAATCGGCAGGCAAACCGTAACAACGGTTTTATCAGGGCTTTTGAAAAGGTATACTGTCCAATTGATTACCGAAAGCAACGGTAAAAGCGCAAGCATTGCCGTATCTGATTTTTTGCTGTTTTTTTCTTTGGTTATGAAAGAAAAAACAACACCCGCAACAGAAATTACGCCAAGGATTATTGAACAAACCGTATAGTTGAAAAGTGAAAATCTGTAGCCGAAAATGAAGCAAACTGCCGTGCAAACGGGCAGAAAAAGATTTAATGCCGCAAGTGTGCGAACAACAGATGATAAAGAAATCTTCATTCCTTACTCCTTGCCCAGCATTTTTGCGTAGGCATTTGAAGAGAACTTTGATATAAGGCAGAGTGCTGCCGTGAACAGAATTCCGCTGCCATAAAGCATTAAATGCAATGGTACTCCTTCAAAGAAGTCAACAAAGCTTGAACCCCAATAAGCGTTAATGAAATCGAATATTGAAAATTCATAGTGGAAGCCGCACCATAACCCTGCACAGACGATAAGCAGAAATGTTATCAGGCAAGAAAAATTGCTGAAAGCTTTTTTGCTTTTATAAAACTTTATGAAATACCAGTTTGCAAGCGAAAGCATAAAGCCCGTTGCGGGTATAACAATGTTAAAAGCCGCAAATCCGTTATCAAAGCCGTGGGGAATTGATGCCTCAATTGCAACGCCGATTGTTATAATCAGAAACGATGCAAAAAGCAGCGCCGATTGCAGGATTGATGCCTTCCAATCATTGATTTTGCTTGTTTTTGGCGTAGTGCAGCTTGTATCTTTGCTGTCAATGTCGGCAGTCATGCCGTCAAATACAGCCTTGCATTCGCTGCACTCGTTAAGGTGGGCTTCAACCTCTTTTTTGCTGTCCTCACAGCAGCATTTGTCAATATAAAGCGGAATCAAATCCTGAATTATGTTACATTTCATTGTGTTCTTTCATTCCTTCCGATAGTTTTTGTTTTGCACGGTAAAATGTGACCCTTGCCCAGCTTTCGCTTTTGCCGAAAATCCTGCTGATATCCTTCAGCGATACCTGGCCGAATACCGAGAGCATAAAAACCTCTTTGTAAGGCTCTTCAAGCTTATGAAGGCAGCTCAGAGCCTTTTCCGTAAGCTCACGCTGAATAAAAAAATCTTCAGCATCAAAGCTGTCCGTAACCTCTTTTGCATCGTCTATGGGATTCAGCTTTTTGTTCTCGTTATACCATGCGTAATAGGTGTTTTTTGCAATCTGACACAACCATACGGAAACTTTGCTTTCATTTCTCAGACCCGATATGTTCATGTATGCTCTGAAGAAAGTCTCCTGCGTGAGCTCTTCCGCAAGAGAAGGATTACCGCACAGCTTCAGCAGATATTTATAGATAAAGCCCTGATTTTCTTTGAAGATTTTTTCAAAATCCGCCACATTTTCACCGCCTTTCATCTGTTAGATTGAAAAAAACCGAAATCGTTACAAAAATTATAATGTTTTTTTAGCTTATTTCAAGTGAACTGTCGACAAACGCTGAAATATATGATAGACTGTTACTGTTAAATTTTAAAGGAAGAGGAAAAACCTATGAAAAAACCTACACTCAACTTCGGCGAATTCAGGCAGTTTGATAAAGTGTTTATCACCGCAGAAAACGGAATAGATGTTGAAAATATCACTTCGGTTGCGTTTGACGGCGAGATACTCTATATCGCTCAGCCCGATGCCCTCATCGAATACAATAACGGCAAGATTAAAAAGATTAACGCAAGGGTATCAAAGCTCTTTTCAAAAAACGGAGCTCTTTATGCTGCAATCGGTAACTCGCTTGCTGAAATCAAGAAGGGAAAACTGAAGAAAATTGCAGAATTTGATGCACCTGTCATTGATATTTCCGTTGCACTTGATAATTCATTCTGGCTTATCACCGAAACTGACCTTTATCTTTTGCAGAATGATGAATTCGTTAAAACGGTTGACCTTCCCGAGGCTACGGTGTGCCTTGCAGCTCTTGATAACAAATCAAAATACGGCGAAACTGTATATATCGGCTCGGCCGTTGAAGGTCTTATGTCAATGAAGGGCAAGCGCCGCCATTGGGCAGAGCTTCTCCCCGACACCACGGGTGCACTGAGCAAAAAAATAAACTGCATTGCTCTTGACGGCGTGGGCCATCTCTGGGTCGGTTCGGACGAAGGACTGAATATATATGACGGTAAAAATTATTGGTTCAACGGCAATGATTTCTATTCCGTGCCCGACGGCTCATTCAACGATATGTTTTTTGCTGCAGACGGCAAAAAGTATTTTGCAACAAACACGGGCATAATCACCCTTGTTGAAGGCAAGATTTCATACTATTCCTACGGTGTATGGCTTATGCACCCCAAGGTTACCAAAATCACCGTTTCGGATAAGGGCACAATCGCTGCGGTTACTCCGCGCGGCATCAGCCTTATTACATCAAAGGATATGACCCTTGAAGAAAAGGCTGCTCATTTTGACGAGCTTGCCGTTAAGTATTTTACCCGCAACGAGGGATATCAGGTTACGAGAGCACTGCGCAAATACGGCGATATGGACTCGGGTTGGCTTCCCAACTCCGATAATGACGGACTTTTCACGGGCGTTTACTGTGCAAGCCAGTGCTTCCGCTACAAGGTGACGGGCGACAAAAAAGCGAAAGAGAATGCTAAAAAAGCTGTTGAGGCAATGATTAAGCTTACCGAGATCACGGGTAAGCCCGGCTTCACGGCAAGAGCAACAAGATATTCCTATGAAGAAGAATTCGGCACGGGCAACAGAGAAGAGTGGCATATCTGCGAGGATAACCCCGATTGCGAATGGCTTGGTGAAACCTCGAGCGACGAAATGACGGGTCACTACTTTGCTTACGGAATTTATTACGACCTTGTAGCCGATAAAAAAGAGAAAGAAAAAATCGCAAAGGTTGTCAAGACCATCACAGACCATATTCTTGAAAATAATTTTCATCTTTGCGATGTTGACGGTGTGCCCACCACATGGGCAAATTGGGAGCCAGAGCTTCTCAACAATGATGACAGATGGTTCTATGAAAGAGGCACAAACTCGCTTGAAATCCTCTCTTTCCTGAAAACCACATACCATGTAACAGGCGAGGAGAAGTACAACGAAGTTTATGAAATGCTCATCAAAAAGCACCACTATGCAATGAACTGTATGCAGTATAAGTATGAGGACGGTCATGTTGCTCACATTGATGATCAGCTTGATTTTATCAATATTTATCCTCTTATCATGTATACAGACGATGCTGCCCAAAAGGAAATTTTCAAAATGGGTCTCACACACCATTGGGGATATGAAAGAACAGAGCGTTCACCCTTCTTTAATATTGTTTACGGTGCACTCACAAGCAACAGCTGTGATATTGAAAACGCCGCAAAATCACTTGCAGAGATGAACCTTGACCTTGTAAGATGGCCTGTTTACAACAGTCACAGAAAGGATCTTGTGTGGGATACCGAGCAGGAGGAGAGGGGAATACCCGCTCAGCTCAAATATCCCGTTGAATATTCCGCAAGAGTGCTTGTTCATTATGACGGCAACCAGTTTGTGTGTGATTCGGGTGCGGAAGAGTTTGTTGATATCAACACCAAAGATGTTAACTGCACTTTGACTCTTCCAAGCACAAATGCAAACGGCATGAGGGCTCAGATGCCTTATATCTTCCTTCTTCCCTATTGGATGGGCAGATATCACGGCCTTCTCGGCGATTGATAAAACAATAAATCCGCAGTTGATACCGGGTATCTTCTGCGGATTATTTTGTTCAGAAATTCAAAAGCTCATCTGCTGCGGGCATTGATGCGTCTGCGCCCATTCTGCTTACTGCGATGCTGCCTGCCTTGTTGCCCATATCGCAGGCGGCATAAATATTGCCCGTGCGTATATATTCCAATGCCATAGCCGCCGTGAAGCAGTCGCCTGCGGCTGTGGTGTCAACAACCTTGCAAGGGTATGCAGGCATCATGCGGAGCTCTTTTCCGTTCCATACCGAGCAGCCTCTGTCTCCGAGCTTCAGCACAACGAATTCTGCTTTGCTTCTTTCTTCAAGAATTTTTGAAGCCGCAAGGATGCTGCTTTCATCTGCAGGCAAAATCCCCGTCAATGCCTTGGTTTCACTCTCGTTGGGAGTAATGATTGTTGCACCCTGCATTTTTTCAAGAGCAAAGTTTTTGGCAGGTCCGCAGTCAATGACAGTTGCAATTTTCTTTTCAACGGCTCGGTTTACGCAGCTTATAACGGCATCCTCATTTGTTTCAAACTGAACGAGCAGAAGGTCAAGACCTTCTTTTATGCAGCCTGCAGCTTCAGCGGCATTCATTTCCGCATTTGCCCCTTCATAAACAACAATGCGGTTTCTGCCCTCGCCGTCAATAATTATCGCCGCAAGCCCCGTTTGTGTGCCTGAGAGCGAAACATCCGAAACATCAACATTGTTTTTTTGCAGATTTTCAATCAGCTTGTGTCCGTTTGAATCATCCGCAACCTTGCCGATTATTTTAACCTGAGCGCCAAGCCTTGCAAGCCCGACCGCCTGATTTGCGCCCTTGCCGCCGTTTGCGTAGCCATAGGAAGTGCCGAGCACATTTTCTCCCACATCGGGCACAGCTTTCATGTTAAGAATCAAATCCATGTTGATGCTGCCCATAACGGCAGCGTTGATTTTTTTATACATAGAATCTCCTTACAGCACGGCACGGAATTCATCTGCCGCCTGCTTCATATCCTTGCCTTTTATGAACAGGCTGCTTGTGCCGAGCACGAATATATCCGCTCCGCTTTTACTGAGCTTTTTGCCGTTTTCGGGGCTGATGTTTCCGTCAACCTCAATGGGAATTTTTTCACAGCCCCATTCGTTGAGAAGCTCTCTTGTGCGGCAGGTTTTTGTTTCTGCTCCCGCAAAAAGCTTTTGCCCTGCAAAGCCCGGGCTTACAGTCATTACAAGAGCCATATCAATATAATCGGTGAGATACCGTATGCACTCGGGCGGGGTCTGCGGGTTGATTGCGATGCCCGCTTTTATGCCCCTTTCTTTTATCTGTGCAAGCGTTCTCTGAGCATGGATATCAGCCTCATAGTGAACGCAGAGAATATCGCTTTTGTCAAGCTTCATTCTGTCAATAAATCGTGAAGGGTCGTTGACCATCATATGCACATCAAGCGGAATGTCCGTGATTTCTTTTATTGCATTTACCAAATCAAAGCCGAGAGTGATATTCGGCACAAAGCTGCCGTCCATAATATCAAGGTGCAGGTAATCAATGCCTGCATTTTTTAATTCTTCAACGGATTTTTTCAGCTCCGTTAAATTAGCACACATAAGCGATGCCGATAAAAGCTTATCCATTTTTTTTGCTCCTTATTTGCATGATTTCACCGTGTCATAAGCCATCTGAGGGTAATCGGTCATAATGCAGTCTGCACCGTTGAGGGTGAGGGTTCTGACCTCTTCCTCGCTGTTGATTGTCCAATACTGAACGGCGATGTTGTTTGAATGGGCATAGTTGAGCAATTCTCTTGTGCCGAGGTTGATGATATTATCGAATGCGCTTGAACCGTAGGGGATTTGCAGCGCGGCATAAGAGGGGCTTACATCCTGAAGGTCCCAACCCATTCGGAAATAGAAATAAAACTGAACCGCTTCAATTGCGTCTGCGGTGCGTGCTATTTCAGGATAATTTGATTTCATATACATTGATGTGAAGGGGGCAAAGGTTGACCATACAACTCTGCCCTGCAAATTGCGTTCGTTGATAATCGAATGGAGCTTATCGGCGGCTTTTCTGCCGTTTGAACCGATGCTCTTTATTTCGATAACATAGTTGTATTCTTTGCTGCCGGTTGCTTCAACATAGTCAATAACCTCGTCACAGGTGACAACTCTGAGATTATAGGGGATATTGTCGCCCCTGAGTCCTCTGTAGGGGTATTCGCCGTCAACCTTGAAATTCTCGCCCATGTTGAGTGCCTTGGCTTCTTCGAGAGTCAAAGAAGAAACCGGTATATTCTTTTTACCGAAAAGCTCAGCGGCATTTGATGTTGCATCATATGTGAGGTCGTGCTGAAGCACAAGCTCGCCGTCTGCAGTAATCTGGACATCGAATTCAAGCGTGTCAACGCCGAGAGAGTCGCCCTGCTCAACGATGTTCTCAAATGCCATCAGAGTATTCTGCGGCGCAATACCCGCACCCGAGCGGTGAGCAGCGATATCAGGGGCAAGGTATTCGGTGATATACGGATTGTCGGAGTCGGGATAGTTTATAACGGGAGTATCCGGGTTGCCTGCATCGCCCATTGTGAGCAGAATGGGGATAAGCATGAAGGCCGCAACGATGCCGTGAAACACATTTTTTATTGCAAGAAATAATGATGCCATAATTTTCTCCTTCAATAAGTATTATATTTCATTATACATCAAACGGGCTTAACTTGCAATAAACTTTTATTTTATTGACTTCAACATGGAACAAATGTAAAATAAGAAAAAAGATGTAAAGCAGGTGGCATATATGAGTGAAAATTCTTTTCCCGTTAATCTGTATTTTAAGAATACTCCCGTGAAAATCGAAACTATTGACTTGTGCAGGGGTGCCGATGATTTCAGAAAGGTTTATATTGTTGACGACGGTAAGCGTAAAATAGTTATCAAGCACAGTTCGAATTTATTTACCGATGAAAACAGAATAAACGGATGGATAAGGGTTATGAGGTCATATAATGCTCTCGGAATTTACTGCCCCATGGTTGTGGACAATCTTAACGGAGAAAAGATTTATCATTATTGCGAAAATGAACGCGATTATTATGTTTTTGCGGAGGAATTTGCAGCTTACCCCACTGCCGAGAAAATCGGCAGAAAAAAACTGAAGGACAAAAGCGGAAAATCAACATATCTTCCCGATTTGTTTCGTGCTATGGGCAAGGTTGCAACCGCAAGGCTTGATGATGTTGACTGGCCGTCTGCATACTGTATGCTCGAGCCTCACTCGGCAGCAGACACTACGGATGAGAGCACGGAGTGTGCAATAAAGTTTACTGACCTTGTAAAAGAAAAGTTCCCGAAGTATTCCGAAAGAGCAGAAAAACTGCTTGAATTATTCTACAGAAATCAAGCGGAGCTCAAAAAGGTTTATTACGAATTGCCGACCTCCTGCTTTCAAGCCGATGCTCATGACGGAAATGTTTTGCTCGATGAAAACAACAGGTTCGTCGGGCTGATTGATTTTAACCTTTGCGGGCGAGAGCCTGTGCTCAATTACACAATCCGTGAAGCAATGTGGAATACTGAAAACAACAAGCTTTACGGCAGAAAGGGCAGAAGACGGTTTTTATACAGCAAAAAGCTTGATGAGCTGAGAATAGAATGCTTTCTTGATAATGTAAAAAACATTCAGGAATTTTATGAATTCAGCGAATTTGAAAGAGAGGTTTTTCCTGTTCTTTTCCGTTATATGAATTCATATTGGTGGTATCACATTAATGAAATCAAGCGAATAAAATTTGGCAGCAGGCGGGTTTTAAAAATACTTGACTGGCTTGAGCATCAGATGACCCGTGATGACATAAGGCTGCCTTGAATACAGAAATAAAGAAAACGGTTTGCGTGGGGTTACCCATTGCAAGCCGTTTTGGTATTTACAAATCAAAGTTTTGCTCAACAAATTCAATCATTGCCGTTTCTTTATCATCATCGGGTTCAGCGATGATATCCTGATCGGGGTCATGAAACCAGAGATACGCAATCTCTTTTGTTTCATCGTTATACCCCACCATGCCGAACTCTTTGGGGTAATCGCCGCCGTCTGCCACTCTGAAATGAAAGCCCTTATATTCAAACTCCGTTACGGGCACGGTGTAGTGCCCTTTGAGCATATCCGATTCAACAGGCTCGGTGAGATAGTCATATATTTCCTCGATTTCATGCTTTTTGGCAATGTAAAAATCATCGTATTTTACCTTGACTGTCATTGTGTCCGTCACAAACCATAGAAGTATTCTTTTGTTGTGGTCATAGCTTACTTTGTCATAGCTTGCAAAGCCTGTGGGTAAAAAATCCTCCGCCTTGTATTTAACACGGTCGCTTTCATAAATGTAACGGATAACAGTCCACGATGAACAGGATGAGAAAATCAGAGGTATGAGCAAAAAAACGGTGACTGCGAAAAAATATTTAATCCTTTTCATTTTAAAAATCCTCAATGTTATCCTGAATATAGGAGATAACTTCATTTGTTAAAACGGTTGCTTCGTCCCAATCGGCATTTTCCAAATCAATATAGGCATTGTCGAATTCATCAAACGGCTTGCTTTTTTCAAACTCAATGTATTCATCGTTGTTTTTGATTTCAACCGATTTAAGCTCAAGGCCGTTTTTAACTGCGAATTCTTCAAGCAGATTTGCCTGATTTTCCGCACCGACCATGCGCAGATAATCCGTGATTTTCACAATGTTTTCATCATCTTCGTTAACAAGATACTGGCACAGACCGCCGTTCTGAATTTCAAAATCAAAGTTTATAACCGCAAGCACTGCTTTCTGTTTTTCGTTTTGCGGGGTGCCGATTATATCCCTTATGGCGTAAATTCCTTCTTCATAGTATGCTTCACCGTATTTTTCCTCATATATTGAAAAATCGTATGTATCCCATTCAAGCTCGCCCGATTCATAATATTGCAGGCTGAATGTTTTCCCATTTTCCTCAAGGAAAATTTCAACCCAATAGCCGATATACTTGAAATCATAATCAATATCAACTATTTTCGGGCTGTATTCGCCGTAATTGAGAGCAATATATTCCTCAGCAGCATCCCTGACCTTGATTCGGTCTGCCGGATTGCCGAAAAAGCAGATTGTTATGTTTGCCGCAACGGCAATCAAAAAGATTATGACTGCCGCTGCGATTATTTTTGTTTTATGCTTTTTCATAAATTACAATACCTCAGGCAAAAACTGATTTTATAATTGCAAAAATCGAATTGATAAATGTTGAGACTGCGCTGATAAGCTGCTGAATAACGCTCTGCCGCTCAATTTCAAATGTTGCCTTTGCCGAGCCTGAGTAGTTGCCGATGCCCTTTATCTCAGCCGTTGCGGTGCCTTCCTTGGTGTTGTTTTTATATGTTACGGTGTAATCAACGCCTTCACGAAGGATGCTTGAGCCGTAAGTGACGGTCAGTGAAGGAGTGACTGCTTCACCCGTGTAATTCTGAGCAGGGATTTCGGCGATAACCGCATTTGAAATTTTATTGGTCACGATTGTAAAATTCGCCCTGCTTGCATACATTCTGAAATCGCCTTTGCCTTTAACATCAACATCGGCTTTACCCACATTGATGTTGTTTGCATATGTTACTCCGAAGTCAACATTCTTGCTCAGAGTATCGCCTGAAAGCGAAACTGAAACCTCGGGCTTTATCTCAGAGCCTGTATAGGGTTGATTGGGGATGGGTGCAATCACAAAGGTGGTTACTTTAATGCCCTGGGTCTGTGCGTAGGAGTGTGCATAGGAATTCTCAGCGCAATAAATGGTGAGCTTGTCGCAGCCCTCAAAGGCATCGTTTGCAATATCCGTCACGCTGTCTGAAATAACTGCCGTTTCAAGGTTGGTGCAAGCGGCAAATGCCTGAGCTTCAACGGTTGAAACATTGCCGCCTATGCCGACTGTTTCAAGATTTTCGCATTCCATAAATGCCTGAGTTTCAATAACCTGAAGGTTTGAGGGTGTTTCGTCTTTTGTTTCACCGAGCTGAGCTTTGACTATGCCGCTGCCCTTGAAGCTGTTTGAATATGATTTTTCGATGTTGCTGAAATCAAAGCCCGTGAGCTTCGGGCAGTCCGCAAAAGCTCTTTGGCCTATGTGCTTGCTTACGGCGTTCCATTCAACGCTTGTAAGCTCTGCACAGCTGTAGAATGCGTTACGGTCAACGGTTGTTACGCTGTCGGGCAGGGTGACGCTCACAAGAGTTTCACAGTCCATGAACAATGCCGCACCAAGATATTCAACCTTGTCGCCTATGTAAATGTTTTCGGGGTTGCAGTTAAAGAAAACGGGGTTCTTCGGGTTTATGGAACTTGTGTGCACCTCGCAGTTTATCGCATTATAATAAACCGTTTCAAGATTAACGCAATTTGAGAAAGCCTTGGGCTCAATTTCCTTAAGATTTTCAGGGAGTGTTACGGTTTTAAGGGAGGGGCAGTCAGCGAATGCGGCACCCCATATTTCCGAAACACCGTTTCTGATTTCAACCGTTTCAAGGTAAGGGCAGTCACGGAATGCCCAGCTGAGCAAAAGGTCTTTACCGTCGATAACGGCAGTCACAACGCCAGATTCGTCAAACACGCCTTCAAGCAGATACTCAAGGCTTTTGGGCAGGATAACGCTTTTTATTCCGCTGCCGTGAAAAGCTCTGTCGTCAATGATTGTGAGTGTTTCGGGCAAATCAATTTCCTCAAGGGCTTTTGTGCCCTCAAAGCTGCTTATGCCTATTGTTTTTATGTGTTGCGGCATTCTTATTTTTTCAATTGCCGTGCAGCCCATGAAAACGCCGTTGCAGATTTTTTCTATGCTGTCGGGCAGGTCAATTCTTTTCAGGCTCTCGCATCGGCTGAAGGCGTAATCGCCCAGAAAAGTCAGAGCTTCGGGCACATCAAACGCCTTGAGGTTTGTGCAGCCGCAGAAGGCATAGCTGTTGATAGTTTCAAGAGTGGCGGGGGTGTTTATTTCTTCAAGGGCTTCGCAGCCGTAGAAGGCGTATGCGCCGATGCTTTTTACCGTGTCGGGCAGGCTGACCGAAACAACGCCTGCGCTTTCATCATCCTCACGGAATGCAAAGCCGCCTATTTCTGTAACGGTGTAGCCGTCTATCTTTTCGGGCACGGTAACGGCAGTTTTTGAGCCCGTATATCTGGTGATTGTTGCCTGCAAAGCATCATTCAGTGCATAAGCAAAGTCACCGCTGATATAATCAGTGTTTTCTGCATTCCTGTCAAAATAAACCGAGTTGTCAACGGGGTCAATGTGTGCATGGTAGCCGTAATCGTTAATAAGCATCTCATAAGTGCCGTCAGGCATTCCCGATTTGAAAACAAGCTTTTCAACGGTGTTGTCATCCTTATCAAACGCCCCGTTTTCAAACAGAACAACGGTGCCCTCAAAAATGATTTCTCTGAGCACTGAGTTGCAGAATGCGTCTTTGTCAACCCTCACGCCGTCGCCCTGCACGGTGCACTTTATGACCTGAGAGCATGAAAAGAGATCGCTGTTCACGGCAAACCAGTCATAATAGGTGTTTTTCTTGAAAAGCACCTCGGTTACCGCCGTGCCGTCGAAATTGTGCGAATAAATATCGACAAGCGTGCTCGGGAAATCAAAGGAGGTCAGCTTTTTGCAGTCTTTGAAAGCTCTCCACCATATAGTTTCAAGTCCCTCTGAAAAATTGACCTTTTCAAGGTTTTCGCATTTTTCAAAGGCACCGCTGCTGATTACCCTTACGGTTGGCGGTATGCTTATTTCTTTGAGGTTGTTCATACTCGGGTTGTTGGGCACATCATTGTCATCGCTGTCAACATAGTTGATTCCGTACGGTGAAAACGAGCTTTGGTCAAGTCTCTCGACCCTGTACCCTTCAATTTCAGACGGAATTTCAAAATATTCGCCCATCTCGCCCGTATATTTTACTATGGCGATTCCGTATTCGCTGTATCTGCGATAGATATAGTTGTCGGTGTATTGGCGGCCTTTCAGCCCTTCGGTTGATTTGCCTGTTTCAGATTCTGCGGCGGCGGGGATAACCGTATCAATACCTAAAAGCGGAGCGGATGCGGCAGCTACGGCAAATATCATAACGCAGCACAGAAGCTTTTTGAGGATTTTTTTCATTGTTCAAGCCTCCTTATTAAGAGAAAACTGATTTTATCACTGCAAGGAAAGTGTTGAAAAACGATGCAAGAGCACTGATGATGCGCTGAATGACGCTCTGACGCTCAATTTCAAAGCTTGCCTTTGCCGAGCCCGAATAGTTGCCGATGCCCTTTATCTCAGCCGTTGCGGTGCCTTCCTTAGTGTTATTTTTATAGGTTACGGTGTAGTCAACGCCTTCACGCAATATATTTGCTCCGTCTGTAACGGTGAGCGAAGGAGTAACGGCATCGCCCGTGTAATTCTGAGCGGGGATATCGGCGATAACCGCATTTGAAATGCTCTTTGTCACGATTGTGAAATTCGCCCTGCTTGCATACATTCTGAAATCGCCTTTGCCTTTAACATCAACATCGGCTTTACCCACATTGATGTTGTTTGCATATGTTACGCCGAAGTCAACATTTTTGCTCAGAGTATCGCCCGAAATTGAAACCGAAACCTCGGGCTTTATCTCAGAGCCCGTATAGGTCTGATTGGGGATAGGCGCAATCACAAAGGTGCTCACCTTGATGCCTTGTGTCTGAGCATATGAATATGCGTATGAATTTTCGCTGCAATAGATTGTCAGATTGTCGCAGCCGTCAAAGGCATCGGGAGCAATCTGTGTAACGCTGTCTGCAATAACTGCAGTTTCAAGGTTTGTGCAGTCTGCAAATGCCTGCGATTTAACGGTTGAAACGCTGCCGCCGATGCCGAGGGTTTCAAGGCTTGTGCAGTCCTTGAAGCTCTGCACTTCAACGGTTTTGAGCGGAGTGCGGCTTTCTTCGTTTATGCTTTCGCCAAGCTGAACAACCGTAACGCCGCTGCCGAGGAAGCTGTTGATATAGAGCTTTTCAACATTCACAAAATCAAAATCGCCGAGCTTTACGCAATTGCCGAAGGCGAGCCTGCCGACAAGCTTGCTTTCCGCCTCCCATGTGAAGGTTGAAAGCTCCTTGCAGTCATAGAACGCTTCACGGGGTATGTAGTCAACATTGGCGGACATTCTTACCGTGTGAAGGGCGGGGCAGTCTTTGAAAGCTTCCATTTCGATTATTGTTACGCTGTCGGGAATATAAATTTCGGTCAGTGCGCCGCAGCCGCTGAAGGAATATGCTCCGATGAGCATAATGTTGCAGCAAAGGTTTGCAGCGGTGAGCTTATCACAGCCGTAGAAGGCGTATTCCTCAATGCTTTCAAGGTTTTCGGAGCCTTTGAAGCTTGTTATGCCGCTGAAGGCGAATGCGCCAACCCCCACATCCGTAACCGTTGAGGGCAGAACAATGCTGCTTATGTTATCAATTCCGCAGAAAAGGTAAGCCGGCAGCTCCTTGATTTTTGAGCCGAGATTTATCGTTTCAAGAGATTTCAGCAAGTTGAAGGGCGAATAATAAATGCCTTCAATGTTTGATTGCCTGAGGCTTAAAAATTCGCAGCTTACGGCGTTGAAATTTATGGTTTTGATGCTGTTGCAGCCCGAGAAGGCGCTGTTGTGAAGGCTTCTGAGCCCTTCGGGCAGAGTGATTTCCGTAAGTGCCGTGCAGTTTGTGAAAGCCTGAGACGCTATTTCTTCAAGGCTGTCAGGCAGATTGATTTCCGAGAGCAATTTGCATTCCTTAAAGGCGCAGGTGCCGATTCTTTTGAGGTTTTCAGGCAAGGTCATCTTTTTCAAAGCATTGCATTGATAGAAGGCGTAGCCTGCAATTTCTTCAATGCTGTCTGAGAAAACAACCTCTTCAAGTGTGCTGCTCTTATACGCAAAATACATGGGTACCTTTTTGACCTTATCGCCGAAAACAACCTTTTTGAGCATGAGACCGCCGACAACAGGGTAATCATCCGAGGATATGCTCGGCAGAGTTTCGGGGCAGCCTGCAACATTGTAGTATACGGTTTCAACCTGAGAATCTTCAATTATATCGAAGCCGAGGTAGTTTATGCTCTCGGGGATTGTTATTTCCTTTGCGGCACACTTTGCAAATGCGAAAGAACAGATTTTTTCAACACCGTTTTCAATGGTTATATCCTTAAGGTTTTTGCAAGCGCTGAAGCTGTAATTACCTATGGATTTAACGGTTGACGGAATAACAATGCTCTCGATTGAAATGTCGCAAAAGGTTCGTTCGTTTATCTTTGTGACAAGGGGAGGGATTTCAATGCTGCTGATGTTTCTGCAGCCCCAGAAAGCTTTTTCGCCTATGTAATTCACCGTGTCGGGGAAGTTGATTTCTTCAATCTCCGAGTGGTCGAATGCTTTGGCGCCTATTCTTTCAAGCCCTTCGGGCAGATCAATTGATTTTATCGCAGTATGGCTGAACATACCCGCCCCGATTTCCTTGAGCGGTGCAAGAATCGTTACTTTTTCGAGCGCAGATTCTTCAAAGGTGCAGCCCTCAATGCGGCTCACTTTTTCGGGGATTACAATTTCCTTCAAAGAACTGTTATAAGCAAATGCACGGTAGCCGAGGTATTCAAGGCTCTCGGGCAATTCGGTTGTGTTGATAACCGCACCGGGAATTCCGGCATTGCCGCTCGTTGATGGGACGAAAGCATAATCACCGATTTCTCTGATTTTATCGCCGAAGTCATCAATAACAAGCGATTCGCAGCCGTTGAATGCGCCGCCTGCAATGATTTCAACATTCATGAAAACGCTGAAATCGGTGAGATTTCTGCAGTTGCGGAATGCGTCAGAGGGTACATATATAAGCGATGACGGCCAGCTTACCGTCTTAAGATTTGAGCAAGACTGAAAAGCCTTGGTGCCGATATCCTTCACGGATTCGGGCAGAGTTACCGTTTCAAGCCCCGTGCAGGCAAAAAATGCGGCATTGCCGATTTTTTCAACCGATTCGGGGATAACAACCTCAGTGAGCGAAGAGCAGTTTGCAAAAGCCGAGGTGCCTATACGTTTTATTGTGTCGGATATAATAACCTTAGTTACCTCTGTGCCCTTAAAAACATTGCTGCCGATTTCCGTTACCGTGCCAAGATTTATGCCGGGGAAGCCGACTGTTTTTGGCATTACAACATAAGGATTTGTGCCCGTGTATTTTATGAGGGTTGCCTCGCCGTCTTTGAGAATATAGTCAAATGACTGATCGTTATAAACATTGGGAGTGCCGCTCTCGGCAATGCGCACGCATTCCCAGTATCCGCTCTCCTCATTGTAGGTTACATCGTATATATCATAATATGACATACTGCACGGCATATATCTGAACATAACCTTGTCAAGCTTGTGGGATTCGGAAGCCATAAAATTAAGCTCGGGAGTGGTCAGAAATGAAGGTGTAAGGTATCCTTCAACCGTAACCGTTTTTATGCGGCTGCGATAAAACGCCTGAATGTCAATCCTTTTCACGGTTGACGGAATTGTTAAGCTTTCCGCCTTTGTTCCTTCAAACATCGCTGCGGGGATTATTGTCATACCTTCGTTAAGCGTAATTTTCTCTATATCTGCACGAAAGCAGTAGTCACCGTAGCTTATATCCTTGCCGGGCAGGGTGATTTCCTTAAGGCTGTCACAGCCGTCAAAAGCCTGATACTCAATAAATTCAAGGCTTTCAGGGAAGTTTACCGAAGTGAGCTTTGTGCAGTTTGCAAAGGCATCATTCTGAATGCCTATGATTGTGTCGGGCAGAACAACGCTTTCAATCTCTTTAA
This sequence comes from Clostridia bacterium, assembly GCA_017403185.1. Taxonomy (GTDB): domain Bacteria; phylum Bacillota; class Clostridia; order Oscillospirales; family Acutalibacteraceae; genus CAG-177. The sequence goes on along the minus strand of JAFQON010000030.1, from coordinate 17,345 downwards.
GAGCGGGGTTTGCGGGGATGATGCTTTCGCCCACAGGAGGCTCGATTGTGGTTATGCCGTTGTAGCTGAAGCATTCCTTGCCGATAATATCAACGGGGTGCCCGTCAATTTCGGAGGGAACGACAATATTCTTTTCGCTGCCCGTGTATTTCACAAGTATAAGTTCTTCGTTTTCACCGCCGTAGTAATCATCGAACTTATAAATATAGTCGCCCCACACCTTGTGTGAAGGATCTTTCTGAACATACGCCTCGGCACGGAGTGCAAATATATCTCCAAGGTCAATGCCTGCAAGGGGAGCCGATGCAATAATCAGCGTGAATATGAGCAAAAAAGATAAAATTTTTCTTTTCATTATTGTATACCTCCTAATCAGCCTTAAATACCATGAACGAGCATGAACAGCCATTGTGTTCAACGGTTACGGTTGCGTATTCTTCAAACAGCCGTTTTTCTTTTTCAATGCTGACCTCATAGTCGCCCGCAGAGAGCTCTGCTTCTTCGCCGTTGCTGTAAACGGCATAAACCTGCATTTCGTCAAGACCGATATCATCCAAATCATCTGTGGTGAAGTCAAAATCATCGGGGAATATTGCATAAATTGAACTCAGCTTTTTGGTAGATATGCTGTCGATAACTCTCACTTCAAGGTATTCTCTGAAGCTTCCCATCTGAATTGTTACCGTTTCATATTTTGCGCTTTCGCCGAAATTCGGGCTTACAATAACGGCAAATCCGTTTTTCTCAAGCAGCTTTCTTTCGCCGTTGTCGTACTCGGCAAAAACGCTTATGCCGTCTGCTGAGAATTCCTCGCCCACATAATATTCGGATTTGAAGCTGTCGCTTAATTCTACTCCGATGCCGGTTACTGCGGGAGCAGCTGTCTGAACCGGAGCCATTGAGGGGGCAGTTGTTTCAATCGTCACGGGCTTTTCGCCGAAAAGCTCGTTGAAGAAGCCTGCAACCTCTTCAAAAACATCAATGTTCCGTGTTTCTTTTAAAAGTGTGTTTGCACCTATAACCACTGCAATTGCCGCGCAAACCGCAAGTGCAGCCCTGAGTGTTTTGTGTGAAGAGCCGCTGACCTTGTTGATGAAATCTCTGCGTGAGATAACGGGCAGAATCTGTGCCGTGTCACCCGAACGGATTGCATTAATCGCATCTGCACATTCGTCAATAAAATCAAAATCCGTGTCATCACCCTTATCGAATTCCGCATCAATAAGCGCTTCAAGCATTTCGTAAAGCTCATCCGCCATGTTTTCGATAAAATCGGGGTGCATGAGTATATCTCTGCTTACCGTCATCATTCCGTCAGCCTCCTTTCTTTTCGATATCAAAAGAATAAACCATATCTTTAATTTTGTTTCTGAGCCGCATTAACCGCATTGATGCGGCAGGCCTTGATATTGCGAGCCTTTCCGCTATCTCTTCAACTCCGATTTTCTGAATGTAACGCAAATCATACATCCGTTTTTCATCGTCACCGAGAAGATTTATAAGGATTTTTGCACATTCCTCATAGTCAATTAAATCAAGCCGTGCAGCGTATTCTTCATCACTCACGCCTATATCCGCTGCGCTTTCAAGGGGTACCTCCCGCCGCAACTCCGAAGCGGCCTTCTGCTTTTGCCGCTTGACGAAGTTGTCGGCTGTGCGATAGAGGAACGCCCTTGGATTTTCAAAGTGCTCGCCGTCAAGGAGTTTTTGATAAAAGACAATGAAGGTTTCCTGAACACAGTCGTCTGCAGCCTCCCGTGCACCGTCAAGGCGTGAAATACAATAATTGAAAAGCTTTGTGCGATATTCGTTATAGCATTCCTGCAGCAATGCGTTTGCACGCTTCTTTTCACTCATTTTTTCACTCTCCTTTCACGGTCCTTCAATAAGTAGTCAACAAAAAACCCGAATGTAACACAAATTTTTTTCGATTTTATTATAAACTGCATAAAACATTATGGCAATGATAAAGTTCTGTTAATTTTTTCGTCACAAAAAAATATTGATTATTTAATAAATTGTGCTATAATAATAGTTAATTTTTTAAACTAAGGTATGTGCTTTATGAAAAAAATTGATTCGACCGTTAAAAAAGAAACATTATATATTTTTCTTTTTACGATTATTCTCAGCGTTCTCATGCAATCGGTTTTTCTTGTTCTGGGCAGGTGGAATTACACCGTTTTGCTCGGCAATCTTCTCGGTGTGTTTGCCGCAACGGCGAATTTTCTGATTATGGGCATAACCGTTCAGAATGCTTTGGGTAAAGATGCGGATGATGCAAAAAATATGATGAAGCTTTCGCAGATGCTCAGAATGCTCATGCTTTTTGCCGTTGCGCTTATCGGGCACTTTGTGCCGTTTTTCAGCCTTGTTGCCGTTGTCATTCCCTTCGTTTTTCCGAGAATAGCGGTAACACTTCGGGCTTTGTTAATCAAAAAACAGTGATTTGAGGGGTGATACACTTTGAAAAAAACAAGCCTCAGATTTAAAATAACGGATATCTTCTATATCGTGATGATGATATTGCCCATCGTATGCGGCATAGTTTTGCAGGTGCTCACAAAGCCTGCATCCGAGGGAATCTCCATAACGGGTGCAAGGATTTATTTCACCGTTCCCATGCCGCTTCAGGATTTTCCCGTTACGGAGTCTCAGGTGAATTCCGTTATTGTTCTTGTTGTTCTTTTCTTCTTCTGCCGTTTCATGACTCATGGATTATCAGAAAAGGCCGAGCTGAAAAGGCAGCATTTTGCAGAAATGGCTGTTGAAAAGGTGACTGACCTTGTTGAAGAGAACATGGGCGAGTATTTCATGGGCTTTGTCCCTTTTATAATTGCAATTCTTGCTCTGTCGGCATTTTCAAGCCTGATAACACTTTTCGGTTTGTTCCCGCCGACATCCGATATCAATATCGTAGGCGGCTGGGCTGTGCTTGTGTTTGTGCTTATAACATATTACAAAATGAAGTGCGGTCCGATAAACTATCTTAAAAGCTTCACTCAGCCTGTTGCTCTGCTGACGCCGATTAACCTTATCAGCGAGGTGGCAACGCCCGTTTCAATGGCATTCCGTCACTACGGCAATGTGCTCTCGGGCACTGTTATATCCGTGCTTCTCGGTTCGGCACTTGCGGGGCTTTCATCGATGATTCTGGGCAAGCTGCCAGGATTTTTGGCAGACATACCGCTGTTTCAGATAGGTATTCCCGCCGTTATGTCGCTTTACTTTGATTTGTTCAGCGGCTGCCTGCAGGCTTTCATTTTTGCAATGCTGACAATGATGTATGTTGCAGGCGCATTTGATTTTGAAACTTATAAAAGCAAAAAAGCACGCAAAAGTGCAAAAAATAAAATTTAATTTACGGAGGTAAAAATAATGGAACTCGCTATTGGTATTATTTTAGGATGCTGCGCTCTCGGCGCAGGTATGGCAATGATTGCAGGTATCGGCCCCGGTATCGGTGAAGGTAACGCTGTTGCAAGCGCTTGTGAAGCTATTGCACGCCAGCCCGAAAGCAAGGGCTCGGTAACAACAACAATGCTCATGGGTTGTGCCATTGCCGAAACAACAGGTCTTTACGCACTTGTTATCGCAATCCTTCTTATCTTTGTTGCCCCCAACATTCTTGTTGATATCCTTGTTAACACAATGGGTGCCCTTTAATATTTTTCGTTAAATCGAAAAATCGGAGTGAATTGAATGCAAAGTTTGGATGTTATATCCGTCAATATATGGCAGATGCTTGTTTCGCTTGCGAATCTGGTTCTGATATTTTTGATGGTAAAAAAGTTTTTATACAAGCCTGTAAAAAAGATGCTTGATGCCCGTCGCAGTGCAATTGACAGCCAATATGATGAGGCTCAGGAGGCAAAAGAGCAGGCTTTGTGCGACAAAAAGAAATATGAAGAGAAGCTGCAGGCAGCAAAGGATGAAGCCGACAAGGTTATCAAGGCGGCTGTGAGCACTGCGGGTGAGCGAGAAAAAGAAATCATCGCTCAGGCCAAAACAAAGGCAGACGGCATAGTTCGTCAGGCCGAGAACGAAGCGGCTCTTGAACGCAAAAAAGCAGAGGATGCAGTTAAAAAGGAAATTGTTGAGGTTTCCTCTCTTCTTACCGAGAAGGTGCTTGAAAGAGAGGTTACTGCAGCCGACCATCAGCATTTCATCGACTCTTTTATCGAAAGCATAGGTGATGAAGATGGTACAAACTGAGCGAGAATATGCCGAAGCATTGTTTGCGGTTGCGCTGGAAGAAAACGCAGTGAACGAATATCTGCAGGCACTTGAATGTGTAAAGCAGCTTGTGCAGGATAATCCTGATTACATTGAGTTTCTGGCTTCTCCCGCAATTGCTCTCAGTGAGCGCACGGGGGCTGTTGAAGAGGCTTTCGGCGGCAGAATGCCCGAATATACCGTTTCGTTTCTCAAGATTCTTTGCGAAAACGGAAGAATACGCACTCTTTTTGACTGTGTTGATGAATTTTCAAAGCTTGCAATGGCATTCTCAAACCGTGCGGCTGCGCAGATTTATTCGGCCGTGCCTTTGAGTGAGGAGCAGAAGAAGAGCGTTTGTGCGAGACTTGAAAGGCTTACGCAAAAATCCGTTGATCCCGTGTATATTATTGATGAATCACTGATAGGCGGTCTGAAAATTGAAGTTGACGGCAAAACCTTTGACGGCAGCATCAGGCGTCGCCTTGGCGAAATTAAGGATGTGATGAACTCATGAACAGACCTGAAGAAATCAGCAATATAATCAAAAATCAAATCAAAAATTATAAATCGAAAATCGAGATGACCGAAACGGGCAAGGTTATCCTTGTAGGTGACGGTATTGCGAGGGTTTACGGCCTGCGCAACTGCATGGCAAACGAGCTGCTTGAATTTGAGGACGGCAGCTTCGGTGTTGCACAGAATCTTGAGGAAGAAACCGTATCCGTTGCGGTGCTTTCTGACAAGGACGATATCCGTGAGGGCTCATCGGTTCACAGAACGGGCAAGGTTTTGTCTGTTCCCGTGGGCGAAAAGCTTTTGGGCAGAGTTGTCAATGCGCTCGGTGAGCCGATTGACGGCAAAGGCCCCGTTGAATACAGCGGCATCCGCCCCATTGAATCAGAGGCCCCCGGTATTATTGAAAGAGAGAGCGTAAGCGTGCCTCTTCAGACAGGTATCAAGGCTATTGACAGCATGATTCCCATAGGCAGGGGTCAGCGTGAGCTTATAATAGGCGACAGACAGACGGGTAAAACCGAGATTGCGATTGATACTATTATCAATCAAAAGAATACGGGAGTTATCTGCATTTATGTTGCAATCGGTCAGAAGAGCACATCCGTAGCTCAGCTTGCGGGTGAGCTTGTGAGAAACGGCGCTATGGAATACACCATCATTGTTTCCGCAAGTGCTTCGGAAAGCGCACCGTTGCAGTATATTGCACCATACAGCGGCTGCGCCATGGCGGAATACTTCCGTGAGCAGGGCAAGGATGTTCTCATTATTTATGATGACCTCAGCAAGCACGCTGTCGCATACAGAGCACTGTCGCTGCTTATACGCCGTCCGCCCGGACGAGAAGCATATCCCGGCGATGTATTCTATCTGCATTCAAGGCTTCTTGAAAGAGCAGCCTGTGTCGCCAAGGAATACGGCGGCGGTTCTATAACCGCACTGCCCATTATCGAAACTCAGGCGGGCGATGTTTCTGCCTACATCCCAACAAATGTTATTTCAATTACTGACGGTCAGATATTCCTTGAAACGGAGCTTTTCCATTCGGGAATAATGCCTGCCATAAACCCCGGTATTTCTGTCAGCCGTGTCGGCGGTTCGGCTCAGCTTAAGGGCATGAAGAAGGTTTCGGGTGAGCTGAAGCTTCTCTATTCTCAGTACAGAGAGCTGCAGTCATTTGCACAGTTCGGCAGTGACCTTGATGCAGATACCAAAGCCCGTCTTGCACTCGGCGAAAGAATTGTTGAGGTGCTCAAGCAGGGCAGAAATGCTCCCGTGCGTGTAGGCTGTCAGGTTGCGATTGTTTATGCCGTAACTAAGGGATATCTTAATGAAACGGCCGTTTCAAAGGTTCATGAATACGAAAAGAACCTTTTTGCAAAGCTTGAAAATGAATACGGCAAGTGGCTTGAAAGAGTTGAGGCAGGCAGCTTCGATGAATCAGACGAAAACGAGCTTAAATCAATTCTTGCAGAAATGCAGGTGTAAAATTTTATGTCAGAAAACACTAAAGCACTGAGAGTGCGGATAAAAAGCGTTACATCCACCATGCAGCTTACCAACGCCATGGGCCTTGTGGCATCTTCAAAAATCCGCCGTGCAAACGAGGCGATGCTTAAGGGCAGGGACTATGCGTCGGCGCTTGAAGAAACGGCGGCTGTGCTCGCATCGGACCGTGAATGCCTTAAAAGCCCTTATATGAAGCAAAGAGAACCTGTAAAAACAAAAATTATTGTTATTGCAGGCGACAGAGGGCTTGCAGGCGGCTATAATGCGAATGTGTTCCGTCTTGCGGCGGAGTATCCCGATGCGGAAATGATTCCCATAGGTAAGCGTGCGTGTGAAAGGTTTGACAAGCCCTATAATTCTTCAGAGCACTTTTCGTTTGACGAAGCGGCAAAGCTTGCAGACGAGCTTTGCACGGCTTTTGCAAATGAAGAGTTTGACAGGCTCGGGATTATATCAACAAAATATAACTCCGTGATGAGTCAGGAGGCATATATAAAATGGATACTGCCCCTGAACAAAGGTGATAAGAAGGGCACCGCTGGAATGATTTTCGAACCCGATTGTCTTACGGTGCTAAACAATGTTGTGCGTGAGTATGTGGCGGGCATAATAACCGTTTGCGCAAGAGAAAGCTTTGCAAGCGAGGTTGCTGCCCGAAGAATGGCAATGGATTCGGCAAGCAAGAATGCTCAGCAGATGATAAACGATTTACAGCTTGAATATAACCGTGCAAGGCAGGGTGCAATCACTCAGGAGATCACGGAGATCGTTGCAGGAAGCGGTAATTGAGGTGAATGATTTGGATAATTTACGAACAGGAAAAGTAACTCAGGTAATGGGTCCCGTTGTTGATGTGCGCTTCAACGAGGGTGAATTACCTACGATTCATAATGCGTTGAAAATTCCGGTTGGGGACAGGTCTCTGACGGTTGAGGTTGCGCAGCATATAGGTGATAACACTGCAAGGTGCATTGCCATGGCATCGACTGACGGGCTTCAGAGAGGTGTTGATGTTACCGATACCGGTGCCCCGATAAGCGTTCCCGTGGGCAGAGAAACTCTCGGCAGAATTTTTAATGTTCTCGGTGATGCCGTTGACAATCAGCCCACACCCGAAACAGCCGAAAGATGGAACATTCACCGCAGTGCGCCCGGCTATGATGAGCTTGCAACAAGCGCTGAGATTTTTGAAACCGGTATCAAGGTTATTGACCTTATATGCCCCTATTCAAAGGGCGGTAAAATCGGCCTTTTCGGCGGTGCTGGTGTCGGCAAAACGGTTCTTATAATGGAGCTTATCAATAACATTGCAAAGCAGCATGGCGGCATCTCTGTTTTCACGGGTGTCGGCGAGCGCACAAGAGAGGGCAATGACCTCTATAATGAAATGAAGCAGTCAGGCGTTCTGAGCAATACCGCACTTGTTTACGGTCAGATGAATGAACCGCCCGGAGCCCGTATGCGTGTAGGTCTTTCAGGTCTTACAATGGCGGAATACTTCCGTGATACCGAAGGTCAGGATGTTCTTCTGTTTATAGATAATATTTTCCGTTTTACTCAGGCAGGCTCAGAGGTTTCGGCGTTGCTTGGCAGAATGCCCTCTGCGGTTGGCTATCAGCCCACTCTCGCAACCGAAATGGGTGCTCTTCAGGAGCGAATTACTTCAACCAAGAAGGGCTCAATCACATCAATTCAGGCTGTTTATGTGCCTGCCGATGACCTTACTGACCCCGCACCCGCAACAACCTTCGCACACCTTGATGCAACAACGGTTCTTTCAAGAAGCATAGCATCTCAGGGTATTTACCCTGCAGTTGACCCGCTTGAGTCAACAAGCCGCATCCTTTCCCCTGAAACTGTAGGCGAAGAGCATTATGCGGTTGCAAAGGAAGTTCAGAGAATTCTTCAGAGATACAATGAACTCATGGATATCATTGCAATCATGGGTATGGATGAGCTTTCGGATGACGATAAGCTGCTTGTTCAGCGTGCAAGAAAAATTCAGCGATTCCTTTCGCAGCCCTTTGATGTATCCGAAAAATTCACGGGCTTCAAGGGTAAATATGTTCCCATCAGCGAAACCATCAGAGGATTCAAGGAGATTATTGAGGGCAAGCATGATGATTTGCCCGAATCCGCATTCCTTTTTGTCGGTACAATAGATGAGGCTGTTGAGAAAGCAAAGAAGGTTTAATTATGAATACTTTTAAACTTACCGTTGCATCGCCTGACGGGAATAAGTTTTGCGGAGATATCATAAAGCTTGATGTCAGAGGCACCGAGGGTGAGCTTGCAGTTATGGCAGGTCACATTCCTTTTGTAACATCTGTAGTCAAGTGTCCGTGTACGCTGTGGCTTGAGGATGATAAAAAAATGACCGCCACAACAGACGGAGGTCTTCTTACTGTCGGAGCGGATTCCGTTACGCTTCTGTCAGGCTCATTTAAATTTGACGAAGAATAAGTCATATGAATACAGATTTGTGCAGCTGCTTTCGGGCGGCTGCATCTTTTTTCTTTATATAGATACTCAAAGTGAAGAAATGGTTCACACTTTTTTGGAAAAATCAAAAATTTATTTATTTCAAAAGCATTGATGCAATATATTAAAATATGTTAAAATAACAATATTAAGTTGAATTTTGAGGATTTTTTATGAATAAAATCGAAAACGACAATTTAACACAACTGGTTATTGACGCACAGAACGGCGATGCGGGTGCTTTTGAAAAGCTTTATAAAGAAACGATAAAGTTTTCTTACGGCACGGCATCCCTGCTGCTGACAAACAAAGAGGACATTGAAGATGTCCTTCAGAACAGCTATATGTATGTGTCAAAATATCTTAAGGATTTGAGAAATCCCGAAAGTTTCACAAATTGGCTCAAGGTTATTGTCAAGCATGAGTGTCAAAAATATATATCTCAGAATCATAAAAAGATAGAGATTTTTTCCGCAGTTCTGAATTCAAAGAATTTTGACCTTGTCGAGGATGAAGAAATACCGCTTGACCTTATTGAACAAAGGGAAATTAATCAGATAGTTAAGGAAATAGTTGACAAGATGCCCGAAGATAAACGGGCGTGCATAGTTCTTTATTATTTTGAGAGGAACACATTGCCTGAGATTGCGGAGATCCTCGGAATTCCCGAGGGTACGGTAAAAAGCAGACTTTACAAAGCGAGAAAGCTGCTTGAAAAAGAATTCGGCAAGCACCGCAAGAAGGATGAAAGGCTGCTTGGTATTTCTGTTATACCGCTTGTTACGGCATTCTTTGCTTCGCAGTTCAAAAATGCCGTTGTGCCTGCCGCTCTTGCAGAGGGAACGGCTTTGGCAGCAACACAGGCTGCGTCGGCTGCCGCTGCAACTGCAACGGCTACCTCTGCGGGAATGGTTGCGGGCGGTGCATCCGCCGGCACCGCTTCGGTTGGGGCGACAACGGCAGGTGCCGTTGCAACGGGAGCAGTGGTTTCAGAAACTCTTGGCACAACAATTGCGGCAAAGGTGGTTGCGGTGGCTGTTGCCGCTGCGGTAACAACGGGCGGCGGAGTTGCAACGGTGAACTATGTTAACGAAAAGAAGAATGTTGAACCCACGAGCACATCGACAGCGGCGCTGACCGAGGAATATGCAACTGTTGCCGTGATTAACAGTGAAACAGCATTTCCGCAAAGCGAAACAGCTGCAGCTTCGGAGCTTTTGACCGAAAGCCTTTCCCGGCAGACGGAGCCGGGCGTTACAAAACCAAAAGGCTCGACATCTGCACACACAGAAAAGCGCACAACGGCACGGCAAACCACAACGGTTGCGGCGACAAAACACACAACAACCGCCACAACCAAGCCGACAACAACCCGTGCCCATATAACACAGACTACCGCTGTCAAAACAACAACTACGGCTGTTTTAACAACAAATGCGGCTGATGTTTTCAGCGCATCAAACGGCATAATAGGGGAGTATACAGGCAGTGACAGCAGCGTTGATGTGCCGTCAATCGTCGGCGGTGAGCAGATTACCGCAATCGGCACGGGAGCCTTTGCGGGCAACAGCAGCATTGAGTCCGTTAATATCCCGTCAACGGTAAACCGAATCGGACAGAGCGCATTTGAGGATTGCGGATATCTCTCTTATGTTTCGCTGCCGTCATCTCTCGAAAGCATCGGAATAGGCGCATTCTGCAATTGCACAAGCCTCAGGAATATCAGCATTCCGTCAGGCACCGAAATGATAGGTGACGATGCCTTTGCCGATTGCTCTCGGCTTACAAGCATAACAATTCCGTCAAGCGTAACCTCAATAGGCGATAACGCATTCGGCGGCTGCGATAATCTTACGATAAAATGCTCCGAAGGCTCGGCGGCGCACAGCTACGCCGTTGAGAATTCAATCGATTATGAATTGATATGAGGTGTGTTATGAAGAAGATTTTGTCTTTTATACTTGTTATTGCCGTTGTTGCGGCACAAATAGGCTTTGTTACCTCTGCCATTCCAAAAGCATCAGCGGAGACAACAGGAGGAGTCTGCGGCGATAATGCAACATGGACTCTTGATACTGAAACCCGAACTCTGACCATAGAAGGTTTCGGAGCAATATCTGATTATCCTTCACTTAACCCGCCTTGGGAAGAGCTTTCTTATTTTATCGATTATGTTGTGATTTCTGAAGGCATAACGCATATCGGCGAATATTCTTTTTACGGAATTTCTGTTGATAAAATGACCATACCTTCAACTGTCGAATCAATCGGCCATTCAGCCTTAGGATACGGCGGAAATATCGGGGTTTTTGATATTTCCGATAAAATAAAGCTCAGAGAAATAGCGGATTTTTCGGGCAGCTCACTTACAAAAACAACATGGTACCGAAATCTGCCTGACGGGCCTGTATATTTCGGTAATCTTCTTTGCGGCTACAAAGGTAAAATGCCTGAAAACTACTGTCTTGAGGTTGAAGAAGGCACTTTTTCAATCAACGAAGAAGCTTTTAAAGACCAAACAAACCTTACCGATATAGTTATACCCGACAGTGTTATACATATGGGTTCTGATGCGCTCAAAAACACGGGTTGGTATACATCACAGCCCGACGGAGCTGTTTATGCGGGAAAGATTTTTTATGAATTCAGAGGCGAACCTCTTATTGCGGATAAAAATATTACCGTTAAGGACGGAACAGTTTCAATTGCACCAAAAGCATTTAAATATAAGTCCTACATAACCAATGTATATCTCCCTTCAAGCATTAAATCCATTGGAGAGCAGGCTTTCTATATGATGGGAGCTTTTGAAACGGTTAATTTCGGTGAAGGCTGTAAGCTCGAATTTATCGGAAAAGAAGCTTTCGGCTACAGTCAGCAGTTCCAAAGCTTTAATATTGAGGGAATCGACACATTCTTTCCAGAAAGCATTCAGTATGTCGGTGATAGTGCTTTCAGAGTATCTTATCGCCTCAAGGAAATAATAAATATCCCTGCAGGCCTGGGGTATTTCGGTCAGAATGCTTTTACGGGAGGCGCGGTAGCTGCCTATGATGTTGCAAAAGAAAATAAATATTACAGCGATGACGAATATAATATTCTTTATAACAAGGATAAAACCGTTCTCATTGCTGCTCCCGTTACATTTGAAATAAAAGAAATCATTTTACCCGACACGGTTGAGGAAATATGCTCATACGCATTCAATAGAGCTTCTGTATATAAAATCACTTTGCCCGAAGGAATAAAGGATTTGGGCGAAAACACTTTTAAAGACAGTGTAATAAAAGAAATTAATATTCCTTACGGAGTAACCGTTCTTAGAGAATTTGTTTTTGCTTCCAATCATATAAAAGAGCTTGTATTGCCTTCATCCGTAACCACAATCGAAGGTAATGCGTGTCAGTGGTCTCAGCTTCAAAAAATTGTAATACCGAAGGAAACCGTTAATATTGTCGGCAATCCGTTTAAAAAAGCAAATTCATCCTCGCCGACCCTGACGATTTACTGCTATGAAAATTCTGCAGCACACAACACTGCTGTTGAATACGGAATTGATTATGTGCTTCTTGATGAGGTTGTATTCGGCGGCATAACCGAAGTGCTTGAAAAAGCCGGGAGCATAGACCGCAGTCTGTATACCGAAGAGTCGCTTGCAGATCTTGATAAGGCGGTATCCGAGGCGGATATTGATATGCCCGGGGTTACTCAGGCTCAGGTTGATGCGTGGAAAGATGCAATAAACAATGCGATTGACTTGCTGAAATATAAGCCTGCGGATTATGCGGCTGTTGATGCTGCAGTTGAAAAAGTAAATTTTATTGACAGAAAGCTTTATACCGATGATTCTCTTGCAAAGCTTGATGATGCGGTTGCAGCGGTAGATAAAGAGCTTGATATTACAAATCAGTCTGCCGTGCAGAAATATGCAGATGCAATAATTGCTGCTGTTGAAAATCTGAAATATAAGCCTGCAGATTATTATGCAGTTGAATCGGCACGCAAGCGGGCAGAAGCTCTTGACCGTTCGCTTTACACTGCCGAGAGCCTTGCAAAGCTTGATGATGCGATTGCAGCGGTAGACAGAGAACTCGATATTACAAATCAGGATAAGGTTACCGAATACGCCAAAGCTATTAACGAAGCGATTGACAAGCTTGAATATCTTCCTGCGGATTACACAAGAGTTAACCAAGCTATAGCTGAAAGCGAAAAGCTTGACAGGCTTCTCTACTCTCAGGCAACGCTTGAAATCCTTGACCAGAGCATTGCTGCGGTTGATTACACTCTCAATATCACTCAACAGGCTATTGTTGACAGCTTTGCCGACAGAATATATTCTGCAATTTCTGCTCTTGCATATGCCGAAGTTATTCTCCGAAACGAGCCCAACGGCGTTGTGGTCAGCGCAACGGCAAAGGTGATTTATCCCACAACAGCGCTCACCGTTGATATGCTTGATCCGTCAAATTTTGAAACCGCCAATTTCGCCGTGGGCGGCTACATAAAGAGCGTTCAGTATTATGATATCAACCTTATCCGTGACGGTGCAAAGGTGCAGCCTGACGGCACTGTATCGGTTAAAATCAGAATTCCCGACGGCGTAAAGCCCGAAAAATGCAGGGTTTATCATGTTACGGATGACCCTGTTGACCCGCTTGTGAGATTTACGAGCACGCTTGACGGTAACTACATTGTATTTGAAACCGATCATTTCAGCGAGTTTGCCGTTATTGAGGTTGAAAATGTTCTCAGCGGTATTTCCGTTACCCGAATGCCTGATAAGCTTGCGTATTCTCTCGGTGAAAGGCTTGACCTTTCGGGTATGGAGATAACACGACTTATGAGTAACGGCACTGCCGAGGTTATCACGGATTATGATGTTTCGTCGGTTGATACAACATCAGTCGGCACAAAAACCGTTACGGTTTATTACACGCTGAACGAGATAACAAAGAGTGCATCGTTTGAAATAACCGTTTCTGCGGATAAGCTTGATGCTGAAATCACGCTGAACGGCGAAAGCATAAATGAATATAACAAAAAAGTGAAGTGGTACAAGGGCTATTCAAGCGAATCGCTTCAGCTTGAATGCAGTTTGACCGATTCCGAAAATTACAGCATAAAATGGAGCTCCGATAATTCAAAGGTGCTTGTTGACAAAAACGGAAAGGTTACAAACAAAGGCTTCTTCTTTGCAAGGAGAGCAACAATAACCCTCACCGTTACGGACAGAGCGGGCAATGTTATTGCGTCAGACAGCGTTACGGTCCGCTTTTATAAATTCAGCTTTCAGTTTTCGGATTTGCAGGCTTTGTTTATGCCCGAGAAAAGAGAAGATTATTAATCAAAAAACTCCGCCGTGCAATGCGCACAGCGGAGTTTTGATAACATATTAAAATGCCTCACCGTCAAAATCAACGGTGCCGTCGGGGGTGATGACTGCGGTGTATGTTCCGTCGGGATATCCGTTGGTAACTGCGTTGTATTGAATAACATAGTTGCCGCCGATAAGCTGAACAACGGGGATATCTTCGGGTGCGCTCGGTTCGGTCATATCTTTTGAAAGATTTGCAGTCCAAAGAACATTGCCTGAAAGATCGGTTTTCATAACTGCATCGGCGCTTTTATGAGAAACAAGAAGAATTCCGTCTTCAAGCTTTCGGACTTCGGATTTTGCACCTACATATTTAGGGTCGACTGCATTTTCACCCGTTTTCGCATCAATTATATACATACTGCCGTTTGCGACAAGATAAATGTGGTCTTTAGTGTAGTCGATAACTGAGCTTGTTGTCTGGTCAAACTCGCGGCTCCAGATTTTTTTCAAATCTCTGTCATAGCATTCAAGAGTATATACTTTCAACGATTTATCGAATACTTCAAGATAGAAATGCTCAAAGTCTGCAGAGAAGGTCAGATTTCTTTCAACAGGATATTCTGATTTGCAGTCGATGATATATCCGCCGTAACCTGCAAAGAAAAGATATTTTGTGAAATTGGCATTGCTCTGATTATCAAGCTCTGCGGTGTAATATAAGCCCTCATATAAATCATAGTCGTAATCGCTGCCGGCTACATCACCGTATTTTGTATATCTGAGTTTAATGTCATCGCCGAAAATGTATTTTGCCATTGAGCGGATTTCTTCCATTGAATACATCGGTCTGACTCTGTCATACTCGGAGAAATATGAGTAGCGGTTAACGAGAACGGTGGGAACGGTATAGCTCTTGCCGTCAACGGTGTAGGTGTTCACATCAACATACTTTCCGTAAAGATAGAGAGTGTCACCCTCCATTATTCTCGTTTCGCTTTGTGTGCCCTTGATAACGGCATAATCTCCCGTTTCCCAATAGAAGCCTTCGGAGTTTTTGTATGCTTCGTATTCAACAAGAGCGGTGTATTCCTCGGCGTTGCTCTCAATGATTTTGGTTATGTGACAGAGAAAATTAATCTGAGCATCCTTATAAACCTGAGGATAGCGCTGCAATGAGCTGTAGGGTGCACGGAAATAGTCGGTGTCAAAATACTGAACAATGAGCTTTTCGATGTCAGAGAGCTCAACGCCTTCGTTACGCAGTTTGACATTCATAAGACCAAGAGCATTATCGTTTTCGGGCATTATCTTAACTTCTGCGGGAGCTGTTGTTTGTGAATCCTGAGCAATTGCGTTTTCTGCATCAAGAGTTTCACCCGCCAAAGGGCTGCCTCCTTTATCTTCTTTCTTTTTGACAAGCTTTGGTACAACAATTATTGCCGAAACGATAAGCGCAACACATAACACGGCAGCGGTAATGATTACAGGGAGCTTTTTGCCGTTCTTTTTTACTTTTTCGGGCGATTGAGGTTCAATCTTTGTTTCGGTGTTGAATTTTGTCATACAATAAGGACAAAACTGGCTTTCATCCGGTAAGTCCTTGCCGCAGTTTTTACAAAACATAAAACTCACTCCTTACAATGACATTATATCTTTTATTGTTGTTAATTGCAATATTTTTACCATTCAATAATGCGGCAGCCACCGTTTTCGAGAAGCTCTGTGAAATCATCGGATACAGCGGCAATTTTGAATGTTATTTTTGAACTGCTTCCGCCTATGAGCGAAATCATAACGCCGTCTGCATAAACAACAGTCTGTATGCCTTGCGCTTCACCTTCGCAAATTGCATCAACGATTGAAACAGCCTCATCATTATCAACATCAAGGCAGGCACTTATGGCGATTTCCGTTACCATATCACCGTAAGCGGGGTCGTCATATTCATATGAAACGGAAACTGATGAAACATCATCATCCTGCACATTTGCCGAAAGCACACAGTTGCTCAGAAAAGCGGTATACATCACAAATTCCGTGCCGGATGTTTCTTCATAGCCCACCTGTGGCTCTACCATGTTGCTCCAATATTCACTTATATCAAAACCGCTTTTGTCGGCACCCATAAGCTTTTCATAATCAGCGTTGGCTTCGTTGATTTTTTCACTGAATTCGTCAAATGTCATGTCAAACACCGCACCTGTATCGTTATTGCTGCTTTTGACTTTACCGCTCGAGCCGCCGAAAACATCACCGAAAATCAAAATCAGAGCAAGTAAAAGGCATATTCCGCCGATGATTGCTCGCTTTTTCTTTTCTTTGGGCGGCAGGTCTTTGAATTTAAGCTTTTGCTTCTTGGTTTCCGTTACACTCTGCACGACAGGGGGCGGCGATGCCTCGTTATTGCCTGCGGTGGCAGAAGGAGCTTCGCTCACAGTGTTTTCTGCTCCGCAACCGTCACAGAATTTTGAATCATTGTCAATTTCTTTGCCGCAATTTTTGCATTTCATTAAAAATCTTCCTCTCTTTTTCATTTATACAAATTAAATTTTGCACATTGATTATAGCACTGACAATTCTATTAGTCAATATTTAATGCTTATAGTTTATTTATGGATATACTGAAATTATTGTATAATTATATATTATAATTGTAAGGCGGTGTTGAAATGAGCTTTGAAGTTGATTATTATGCTTTGGGTATGCGTATTCGTTCTGCCCGTGAGAAAAAGCATTTAACACAGGAAGAGCTCGGCGAAATGTGTTCTCTGTCAACTGCACATATCGGACATATCGAGAGAGGAACAAGAACACCGTCAATTGATGCTCTGTGTGCTGTTGCAAAGGCTCTTGATGTGAGCACGGACAGCTTGTTGCTTGATAGTTTTGAGGGTGAGGATATGCTTATGCACCTGTCAGCCTCATTAAGAAACAAAGACCCCGAAAAGGTGCGCCGTTTTGTTGCTATGGTTAATGCAATGGCAGATAAAATTGACGAAATCTGAATAAAAAGTAAGACCGTTGACAGTATTCTACACCGTCAGCGGTCTTTTTGTCCTATGCAGCCTGCATAGGACTTTTAAAAATTACTATGTTATACTTTGATTAACAAAATGAACAGTGAAAAATTTCGGATAGGCTCCGCCTATGACCGATTATGTAAGTTTGTTTCGGCATCACCGTAGGGGAGGGGTCGCCCCTCCCGAAAAGAATATATTTGGCGGGAGGCGAAACGCCTCCCCTACGAATTGTGACCGTGATTATTAAAATTTGTCATCCTGAACGCAGTGAAGGATCTCAGGTA
>JAFQON010000029.1 GCA_017403185.1 Clostridia bacterium | reverse complement strand
CGTAACGGAAATAATTTCACCCTATGTTGAAAAAGACCCCACGAAGTTTTGCGATTATGACAGCTTCGTGCTCGGCGCATCAACCTTGAAAAAGTTCTGTATGCTCAGGGCTGAAAGCGTAAGCGGACAGCTTTGCGGAACTATTTCCTCCACAAACTCCTCAAGTTCTCTCTCCTCTATGGTTGATGCGTCGGGTATTAATATATCGGATATGGGAACGATGTCAATGGGCGGCAAAGGCGGTATGCCCGGCGGTGAAAGACCACAGAAAAATCCCGATCAGACAAAACCCGAAACAACAAAACCTGCGGAAGAATCACCAAAGCCATCTGAAACAACAACTGTTCCGAACACAGAAGTTCAGACAACTCAGCCGCAGCCTCCCGAAATGAACGGAGATTTTCCTGAATTCAACGGTGAGTTACCCGAAGGATTCGACCCGTCACAATTACCCGAAGGATTCGATCCGTCAAGCGGTCAAATGCCACCGATGAACGGTGAACTCCCCAAAGGGTTTGATCCTTCACAGATGCCAAACTTCAGCGGCGGATTCCCTGCATCTCCACCAAACGGAGTTAACTTCGGGAATGGTACCATGCCTCCGATGAACGGTAACCAAACTGCATAACTCTCAAAATATTAAAAGCCATACAGATTGACAGCAAAATCAGTCTGTATGGCTTTTTAAAGGTTATCTCAACTCTGATAATGGGGTATAATCCGTGCTGTTTCTCAAATATTCTTCCATCTTACCGCTGAGCAATAATCTGACATAGCTCATAGGCTCGTTGTAGATGAGATAGTCAAGTTCTGATGTTTCGTACATATTGTTTGCATATTCGTTTTCAACGGCGATGCAGTCGATTGACACCATAGAGCCATTGATGAGTTTGACTTCAACGCAGGCGGTGTCGATGTTGAATTCACAAGATTTAATATAGTTCATAAGGATACCTCCAAAATTTTACAATGATTTTGAAAGCATTAAGCGTGAGTTGTTCTGTTTCGGTATCCTTAATTCATACAGACCTACAAAAGTACGTCGAGTGGCGAAGTTTGTTCGTAGCATAAAACATTGTTTTTTCTTCGTTTTTAACTTTTGAGTAAAAACTTAGGGTTCTGCAGGATATTAATTCCCGCAGAACCCCTTGTTATATATTGTTTTATGCGGTCTGCGTTTTTTTTACAGCCCCTTTTTTATTTATCCTTTTCGATTGTCTGAAGGAATTGGTTTGCCATGGAGATTGCTTCCTCTGCGCCGAGCTTTGAAGCAAGCTTGCTGATGGGCTTGAGGGGGATTTTGCCGAGAGGCTTGAGCACGGGTGAGTCAATGGTGATGCCTGCATGATTTTTGATGAGCCTCTGCACCTCGGAGTTGAAGAGAATATCGCCGAGGCTGTCGTTGAGAGAAAGGTTGTCGGGGTCGATATCCTCGCTTGAGGAGAACCAGTTGCGCACGAATGACTGACAGCCTTCGGGAAGGACATAATCGGGGTTTTCGACATCCGTGCCGTTGATGACGATTTTATGAGAGCACTTGCCTGCTTTGGCGGTGATGATGTTTTCGCCCTCGTTTATTACTGCATCGAAGAGGAAAATCTTATCGCCCTCAAGCTCGGTTTTCTCGCCGTTTACGGTGAGTGTCACCTTATCACAGTTTGAATACACCTTGATTTTTTGCTCGCCCGTGGGTCTGTCAACAAATCTTTCGCCTGCGATGTGAACGAATTTTTCATCTGACCAGTGTGCCTTGTATACATAAAAGGCGTCCTTTTTGATTTTGCGGTCAAAGGTAACAAGGCCCTTGTTGTTTCTGCCTCTTACGCCGCCTTCGTTTCTGATAGCTGAGCCGAAGTCAAACATATTCCACACATATGAGCCCCAGAGCCATTTGCGCTCGGTGAGAGCCTTGACATAGTGCTCATGGTAGTATGCCTGATATTCCTCAGTGTAGTCACCCTGAGCGGGTGTTGCAGAGTGGAGGTTTGTCATGCCCTCTGCACCGTATTCGGAAATGCAGAGCTTGATTTGGGGCTTCTTTGCGTGGAAGTCATCAAGCCACTTGTCAATTTGCTCAACGGTCTGCACATACCAGCCGAAATACTGGTTATAGCCGAGAATATCGGGGATATCATTGAGCTTTGAGTTGATGGAGCTGAAGGTTACCTGAGCTGTTGCGGTGGGTCTTGTTGAGTCGAGCTGGTGAGCGATTGAGTTAAGCTCCTTTATGCCCTCATAAACGCCTGAGCCTGCGCCGCCGATTGAAATTTCGTTCGCAACACTCCAGCAGAAGATTGAGGGATGGTTGTAATTCTGCCTGATAAGCTCCTCGAGCATGAACTTTGCCTGCTCCTGCTTTTTCTTGCTGAACCGTGAAATTACGGGGATTTCTGCCCACACGAGGAATCCCTCTTCATCGCAGAGGTCATAGAATTTTTCGTCATGCTGATAGTGGGCAAGTCTGATTGAGTTTGCACCGACTTCTTTGATAAGCTCAATATCCTCCTTGTGCTCCTTCATTGTGAGAGCGTTGCCGAGACCTTCACGGTCCTGATGCCTTGAAACGCCCTTCATCTTGACATTTTCACCGTTGAGGAAGAAGCCCTCTTCGCTGTCAAAATAAAATTCACGCACGCCGAAACGGTCACTTACCTCGTCGATAACCTCGCCGTCTTTCTTGAGCTTTGCAGTCATTGTGTAGAGATACGGATTCTTCATGCCGTTCCAGAGCACAGGCTCTTCAATGAAAAGCTTAACGGCATCAACATCCGCCGCAACCTCTCTTTTGGCAACCTCGTTACCCTCGGCATCGGTTATGACAAATTCCTTGGTGAGGTTCTTTGTGCTGCCCTCAATAAGGCTCTTGACGAAAACTCTGCCGTCTGCCTTGGGGGTGATATACATACCGCAAAGGCTCATGTCGAGCAGAGCAAAATGTGATTTTGCAACCTCGCTGATGATGTTCACATCTCTGTAAATGCCGCCGTAGAAGGTGAAATCCGCCATCTCGGGATAGAGGAACTCGTTTGCTGAGTTGTCAATAATAATACGGATTGTGTTTTCTGCATCCTTTTTGATGAAATCGGTGATTTCAAAACGGAACATAGCATAGCCGTTTTCGTGGCTGCCGATATAGATGCCGTTTATGAACACCTCGGCAACCGTGTTGGCACCGTTGATTTCAAGGTAAACCCTTCCGTCAAAATAAGGAATGGTTTTCTCATAAACACATCTGCCTCTGTCGTAGCTTTCTGCCGCACCCTGACCGTCGAGGTTGTTCCATGTGTGGGGCAGATTGATGTTTTCTTCCGCACCGTCTTTGATAAAAGTCCAGCCCTGATTGATGTTGGTTATTTTTCTCATTATATATTTTCCTTTCTCAATATCCGTTTATTTCTTTTCTCTGCATGGCACCGAGAATTTTGCTTCTCACATCTCCGTATTTCTTTTCGAGTGCACTGAGCATCTCCTTGACCTCCTGCCTTTCGGTTGTGCCGTCGGCGGGGCAGCTGCTTTTGACCGTGGGCAGGTTTTCTTTGCGCACAACCCTTGCGCAGTCACTCTCTCTTGCAAAAATCATGGGTCTTATCATATAAATATCTTTGCGTGAGAGGTAGGTGACGGGCATAAAGCAGTCCAGCGTGCCGCCGTTGAAAAGGTTCATTATGAAGGTTTCAGCAAGGTCATCAAGATGATGCCCGAGAGCGATTTTGTTGCAGCCGTGCTCCTTTGCCGCATCGTGAAGAGCTCCTCTTCTCATCCTTGCGCACAGGCTGCACGGATTGCTTTCTTTTCTTATATCAAATATAACCTCTGCAAGCTGAGTGCGCTTGATGACATATTCAACATCAAGCTCCCTGCAGAGCTTTTCTATCCCGGAATAATCGCCGTCGGTGTTGCCGAAGCGGGGGTCGAGCGTTATTGCGACGATATCGAATTTTTCGGGGTAAAACCTGCGCAGATTTGCCATGCCCGCAAGCAGTGCCATTGAATCCTTGCCGCCCGAAACACCTATAGCAATGCGGTCGCCCTCTTTTATCATTTCATATTGCTGGCATGCCGCACGCATATGACTGAGTAATTTTTGCATACTCTGTTCCTCATTCTATTGTAACCGGCTCAACGCTTACCGCCTTGCCGCTTTTGTTGTCAAATTCAAAAATACAGCCGTTCATAATACATTCACCCTCGGCTGTGTCAAACCTTGCAGGCATACCCGTGCGGAGCCAGTCTATCGAAATTTCGGGCTTTACACCCAGCACCGAATGCTTGGGGCCCGTCATGCCGATATCGGTGATATATGCCGTGCCTTTTGGGAGAATGGTTGCATCGCCCGTGATAACATGGGTGTGCGTGCCGAAAACGGCTGATACCCTTCCGTCAAGATAAAAGCCCATGGCTCTTTTTTCTGCCGTAGCTTCCGCATGAAAATCAACAAGTAGAATTCTGCAGTCCGAAAGCTTGGGCAGAATTTCATCCGCAACTGTGAAGGGGTTATCGCATCTGTCCATATAGACCGTACCCGAAAGGTTGACTATTCCCACCTTAGCAAAGCCCATATCTATTGCTGCATAGCCCTTGCCGGGGTTACCCTTGAAAAAATTTGCGGGTCTTATGATATCTTCACGCCCGTCGAGCATTTCATAGAATTCTCTGCGGCGGTAAACATGGTTGCCCGTGGTGATGAAATCCACGCCGCTGTCAAAAAGATACTGAGCGGAGAATGGGGTTATGCCGTTGCCCACAGCCGAGTTTTCACCGTTTGCAATGCAGAGGTCTATGTTTTTCAGCTTTTTATAAGCCGGCAAAACGCTGCGCAGGAATTCGCAGCCTGCCGAGGAAACAACATCTCCTATAACGAGAATATTCATTAAATATTCCTTTCTGTTTTAAAAAACGGGGCTGCAAACGCAGCCCCTGTAAAGTTTATTTTGCGTAATCAACAGTTCTGCTCTCTCTGATGAGATTGACTTTGATCTGACCGGGATATTCCATGCTTTCTTCAATCTTCTTTGCGATATCCCTTGCAAGAAGAACCATCTTTTCATCGTTAACCGATTCGGGCTTAACCATAATGCGCACCTCACGGCCTGCCTGAATTGCGAATGAGCGGTCAACGCCCTCAAATGAGGTTGCGATTTCTTCAAGCTTCTGCAGACGCTTGATATAGTTCTGAACATCCTCACGCCTTGCACCGGGTCTTGCGGCTGAGATGGCATCGGCAGCCTGAACAAGAACAGCGGTGATTGTTTTTGCTTCAACCTCACCGTGGTGAGCCTTGATGGCATGGAGAATATTATCGTTCTCTTTGTATTTCTTTGCGAATTCTACGCCGAGGTCAACATGCGAGCCTTCCATTTCGTGGTCGAGCGCCTTGCCGATATCGTGAAGAAGACCTGCTCTCTTTGCTGTTCTGACATCGGTGCCAAGTTCCGATGCCATAAGACCTGCGATATATGATACTTCAAGTGAATGGTTGAGAACATTCTGACCGTAACTTGTGCGGTATCTGAGCTTACCGATAAGCTTGACAATTTCGGGGTGAACATTGTTGACGCCCGCATCAATGAGAGCGTGCTCACCGGTCTGCTTGATGGTTGCTTCAACCTCACGCTTTGCTTTGTCATACATTTCTTCGATTCTTGCGGGGTGAATTCTGCCGTCTGCAATGAGCTTTTCAAGAGTGAGCCTTGCAATCTCTCTGCGAACGGGGTCGAAGCTTGAAACGGTGATTGCTTCGGGAGTATCGTCAATGATGAGGTCAACGCCCGTTATCATTTCAAGAGTTCTTACATTTCTGCCTTCACGGCCGATGATTCTGCCCTTCATTTCGTCATTGGGAAGAGCAACGACGGAAACCGTAGCCTCAGCAACATGGTCTGCTGCGCAGCGCTGGATTGCGGTGGTGATAATTTCTCTTGCAAGAGAATCCGCCTCATCCTTTGTTTTCTGCTCGATTTCCTGAATTTTAACTGCCTTTTCGTGGTTGAGATCCTCATCGAGAACGCTGAGAATATAGTCCTTAGCCTGCTCCTTGGTGAAGCCCGAAATGCGTTCAAGCATTTCAAACTGGCTCTTTTTGATGCTCTCGATTTCTTCAAGGCGTTCGTCTGCAGCCTTGATTTTGCCGTCGAGCACTTCGTTTTTCTTCTCAAGGTTTTCGCTTTTCTTATCAAGAGTTTCTTCCTTCTGGGTTATGCGGCGTTCCATTCTCTGAACTTCGTTGCGCCTTTCACGAAGCTCTTTTTCTGTTTCGGTTCTCTGCTTGTGGATTTCGTCCTTGGCTTCAAGGATGGCTTCCTTTTTCTTTGCTTCTGCTGCCGAAATGGCATCGCTGATGATTTTGTTTGCTTCCTGCTCAGCGGAGCCGATTGCAGCTTCGGCAACCTTCTTCCTATGTAAACCGCCGAGAACGAAGCCGAGCACAAGACCGACAACAAGAACCACGGCGGCAATAAGAATTGCTAACCAAAGTTTAATCAAGTTTCTGTTTTCCTCCTTTGTTGTGGATTTTTGTGATTTAAAATCAATGAAATTGAAATTATAAAAATCAATCAATGGTGTTTCAAGGCATAAAAACGCCTATCTTGGCACAATATAACACCATTGTATTAATAGTATACTTTTAATTGAATATTGTCAAGTTTTTTATTAATATTTCATTAAAAAATCTATTGACTTTGTTTTTGCAGAGTGATAATATAGATGTAATATCAAAATCGTTGAAGCAGAAGGCTGTTTGCAACGGCATTTTTTCAGAGAGCCGCCTCACGGGCTGAAAGGGCGGTAAAATGCGGCATTCAGTTACCGCCTGCCGAGTGCCGCCGTAAACAAGGTGAGCCGTATCAGCTGCGTTAAGGCTGTCAGAGAGCCGATTTTTTCGGAATTACGGGTGGAACCGTGGAGTATATTATGCTTCATCCTGTTTTTGCAGGGTGGAGCTTTTTTATTTGTAGATTATGAAAGGATTTGATAAATATGATTAATGTAACCCTTAAAGGCGGCGTTATCAAGGAATTTGAAAACGGAACGACCGCTATGGAAATCACAAAGAGCCTCGGCATGGGTCTTTACAAAGCTGCCTGTGTATGCAAGATTGACGGCGTTGTATGCGACCTGAGAACCGCTCTTGATAAGGACTGCGAGCTTGAAATTCTCACATTCGACGATGCAGACGGCAAGTGGGCACTGCGCCACACCGCATCACACATCCTTGCTCAGGCGGTCAAAAGACTTTTCCCCAACGCAAAGCTTGCAATCGGCCCCGCTATTGAAAACGGCTTCTACTACGATTTTGATGTTGATGTGCCCTTCACACCCGAAGTGCTCGAGAAAATCGAAGCAGAGATGAAGAAAATCGTCAAAGAAGGTCTTCCTCTTGAAAAATATGAGCTTGACCCCGAGGATGCAATAAAGATGATGGAAGAGAGAGGCGAAACCTTCAAGGTTGAGCTTATCAAAGAGCATTCAGACAAGGGCGAGAAGATTTCGTTCTATAAGCAGGGCGAATTCGATGAGCTTTGCGCAGGTCCTCATATCCCCGATACAAGCAGAGTGAAGGCATTCAAGCTTACCTCCTGCACGGGTGCATACTGGAGAGGCGACTCCAACAACAAGATGCTTCAGAGAGTTTACGGCACCGCTTTCACAAAGAAAGAGGATTTGGAAGCTCATCTTGCAGCTATCGAAGAAGCAAAGAAGAGAGACCACAACAAAATCGGCAGAGAGCTCGGCTACTTCACAACGGTTGATTCAATCGGTCAGGGTCTGCCCATTCTTATGCCCAAGGGCGCAAGGGTTGTTCAGCTCCTTCAGAGATGGGTTGAAGATGTTGAGCAGGCAAACGGCTATCTTCTCACAAAAACTCCCCTTATGGCAAAGAGGGATCTTTACAGAATTTCAGGTCACTGGGATCACTACCGTGACGGCATGTTCATTCTCGGCGATCCCGACGATGAAGAGAAGGAGTGCCTTGCACTGCGCCCGATGACCTGCCCGTTCCAGTATCAGGTTTATCTCAATGCGGCAAGAAGCTACCGTGACCTTCCCATGCGTTTGGGCGAAACCTCAACTCTCTTCCGTAACGAAGATTCGGGTGAAATGCACGGACTTATCCGTGTTCGTCAGTTCACGATTTCAGAGGGTCACCTTGTTCTCAGACCCGATCAGCTTGAAGAAGAATTCAAGGGCTGCCTGAGCCTTTGCAAATATTTCCTCGGAACCGTCGGTATGCTTGATAACTGCACCTTCCGTTTCTCACAGTGGGATCCCGCAAATACCGCCAAATACGAAGGTACTCCCGAGCAGTGGAACGCCGCTCAGGAAACAATGGGCAAAATCCTTGATAACCTTGGCGTAGAGTACGAAATCGGTATTGACGAAGCTGCATTCTACGGCCCCAAGCTTGACATTCAGTATAAGAATGTTTTCGGCAAGGAAGACACAATCGTTACCATTCAGATTGATATGCTTCTTGCAGAGAAATTCGGTATGTATTATGTTGATACAGACGGACAGAAGAAGCTTCCCTATATTATCCACAGAACAAGCCTCGGCTGCTACGAAAGAACACTTGCTTATATTCTTGAAACCTTCGCGGGTGCACTTCCCCTGTGGCTTTCACCCGAGCAGGTAAGACTTCTTCCCATTGCAGACCGTCACCACGCTTATGCAAAGGAAGTTGCGGCAAAGCTTGAAAGCCTCGGCATGAGAGTATCGGTTGATGACAGAAGCGAAAAAATCGGCTATAAAATCCGTGAAGCACAGCTTGAAAAGCTTCCCTATATGCTGCTTGTCGGCGATAAGGAAATCGAAGACGGCGCAGTTTCAGTGCGCAAGAGAGGCGAAGGCGATATCGGCGCAAAGAGCGTTGACGAATTCATCGCATCAGCCCTCGCAGACATCGCATCAAAGAAAATCTGGTAAAAACAACCGGGCACATACAATGCGTATGTGCCCGAATTTTTTTGTAAAAAATATAGATTTTATATTTTATTAGTGATATAATGTAAAATGGATAAAAATTAACAGGAGAATTTTAAAATGATACTTTCCGATAAAACCTTGATGAAAATGCTTGAGGAGGGCAGCCTTGTTGCTCAGCCTGTTGAGCCTGCACAGGTTCAGCCCGCAAGCATTGATATCCGCCTTGGCAACACCTTCAGCATTGTCAGGGACTCCTCAACGGGAATTATAAATCTTGAAGATAAAATTGAATATGAGACCATTGAAACCGATACATATGTGCTGCTGCCCGGTCAGTTTGTGCTTGCAACAACAATGGAATATTTTGAACTTCCCGATGATTTGACGGCGTTTGTTGAGGGCAGAAGCTCACTTGGCAGAATGGGTCTTTTCATTCAGAATGCAGGTTGGGTTGACCCCGGCTTCAAGGGCGAAATCACACTTGAATTATTTAATGCAAACCGCTGTGCAATTCAGCTTAAGGCGGGCAGAAGAGTAGGTCAGCTTGTTTTTGCAAAGATGGACGAAAAGGCGTTAAATCCCTACAACGGCAAATATCAGGGGCAAAGAGGCGCAACGGGTTCAAGAGTTTTTCAGGATAAAGAAATAAAATGAATTTTTTGACGGAAGGATGATATATATGAAATATGCGGTAGTGCTTTATGACGGAATGGCGGATTATCCCGTTCCCGCACTCGGCGGCAAAACTCCCATGGAGCTTGCGAAGAAGCCCAATTTTGATGCGCTTGCAAGAAAGGGAAGAGTGGGTCTTGTAAGAACGGTTGCAGACGGGCTCAAGCCCGGCAGCGATGTTGCAAATCTCAGCGTTCTCGGCTATGACCCCAAGGTCTGCTATACGGGCCGTTCACCCCTTGAGGCGGTGAGCATCGGCGTTAAGATGAAGGATACAGATGTTGCGCTTCGCTGCAATGTTGTTACCCTCAGCGACGAAGAAAACTACGAAGACAAAACGATGATAGATTATTCCGCAGGCGATATTTCAAGCGAGGATGCGGCGGAAATTATCAAAACCGTTCAGGAGCATTTCGGCAATGATGAGTTCAGATATTATAACGGTGTGAGCTACCGTCACTGCCTTATCTGGAACGGCGGCACAACGGAGCTCGGCAAAATGACTCCTCCCCATGATATTTCGGGCAGAGTTGTCGGCGAATATCTTTCAACCTCGCCCAATGCCGAGAAGCTTATTGCAATGATGAAGGAAAGCTACGACCTTCTCAAGGACCACCCCGTCAACAAAAAGAGAATCGCCGAGGGTAAATCCCCTGCAAATTCAATCTGGCTCTGGGGTGAGGGCAGCAAGCCCGCTCTGAGCGATTTTGAAGAAACCTACGGCGTTAAGGGCAGCATTGTTTCGGCGGTTGACCTGCTTAAAGGCATTGCAATCTGCGCAGGCATGGGTGTGCCCGAGGTTGAGGGTGCAACGGGATACATAGACACAAACTTTGAGGGCAAGGCAAATGCCGCAATCGAAGAGTGGAAAAACGGCAAGGATTTGGTGTATATCCATATTGAAGCTCCCGATGAATGCGGTCACAGAAACGAGCCTGAAAACAAGGTGAGAGCAATTGAGCTTATTGACGAAAGAGTGCTCCCCATTCTTCTTGATTATCTCAACGGCTGCGGTGAGGATTATAAAATTATGATTCTGCCTGATCATCCCACACCCATAGTTACAAAAACCCACGCATCAGACCCCGTGCCCTTTATGATTTATCATAAAAACGGCGAGGTTGACGGCGTTGAAACCATAAACGAAAAAACAGCCGAGGCAACGGGTGACTTTGTTGAAATCGGCTGCGGACTTATGAAAGAATTCTTGGAGGCGTAAAAAATGAGCTATAAAATCAACACAAAATGTATTCTCAGCGGTTATTCACCCAAAAACGGTGAGCCCAGACAGGTGCCCATCTATCAGAGCACAACATATAAATACGATTCAAGCGTTGAAATGGGTCAGCTTTTTGACCTTGAGGCATCGGGATATTTCTACACCCGCCTTGCAAACCCCACAAACGATGCTGTTGCCGCTAAAATTGCTGACCTTGAAGGCGGTGTAGGCGCAATGCTCACCTCATCGGGTCAGGCTGCATCCTTCTATTCAATCTTCAACATTGCAGGTGCGGGCGACCATATCGTAAGCTCGGCTGCAATCTACGGCGGCACCTTCAACCTTTTCAATGTTACGATGAGAAAGCTCGGCATTGATTTCACCTTCGTCAGCCCTCAGGCTACCGCAGAGGAGCTTAATGCTGCTTTCAAGCCCAACACAAAGGCTGTTTTTGCAGAGTCGATTTCAAATCCCTCTCTTGAAGTGCTTGATTTTGAAACCTTCGCAAACGCTGCTCATTCACACGGCGTGCCCCTTATCGTTGATAACACCTTCCCCACACCCGTTAACTGCCGTCCCCTTGAGCTCGGTGCGGATATCGTTATCCACTCCACAACAAAGTATATGGACGGTCACGCAACAAGCGTTGGCGGCGTTGTTGTTGACGGCGGTAAATTTGATTGGGGTCAGAATGATAAATTCCCCGGTCTCACAACTCCCGACGCATCATATCACGGTGTTACATACACGGAGCGTTTCGGCGCTGCTGCATATATCACAAAGTGCATGGCTCAGCTTATGCGCGACCTCGGCTCAATCCCTTCACCCTTCAATGCATTCCTTCTTAACCTCGGCCTTGAAACCCTGCCTCTGAGAGTTGAAAGACATTGCTCAAACGCTCTTAAGGTTGCGGAATTCATCCGTGACAGCGGCTGCGCCGTTGAGGTTACATACCCAGGCATGAAAGGCAGCAAGGGCTATGAGCTTGCGAAGAAATATATGCCCGACGGCACAAGCGGCGTTATTTCATTCAGAATCAAAGGCGGAAGAGAAGCTGCAACAAAATTCATGGACAGCCTTCAGATTGCCGAAATCGCAACTCATGTTGCCGATGCACGCACCTGCTGCCTGCACCCCGCAAGCACAACTCACCGCCAGCTCACCGCTCAGGAGCTTATCGACTGCGGCATTTCGGATGACCTTATCCGTCTTTCTGTCGGCATTGAGCATGTTGACGATATCATCGCCGATGTGAAGCAGGCACTTGAAAAATCACAGGCATAATTGCTGTGATAAATTCGACGGAGCACAAACATAAATTCCAAAATAATGACCCCGCAAAAACCTGCGGGGTCATTCTGATATAAGGAGAAAATAATATGTGGGCTAAAATTATCGAATTGCTTCATCTCAGCATAAGAGAAGTGTGGGCAATCGAAAAATTCTTTGAATATTTCGGCAGCCTTTTCACGGCTTTTTCACCCAAGAAAATCGTTTCGCTCCTTCTTGCTATGTTTGAGATACTTCAGATGCTCATTTTCGGTCTGCCGCTCACCCCGAGAGGGGAAGCTCTTGATTTGACGGGCTATAACATAGTTGTTTACGATGAATTTGAGGGCGATGCTCTGAATGAGAATTTGTGGGAAGTGAGAGGCAACGGTCCGAGAAGATGCGGATATAATGCTTCAAGTCAGGTCGATGTGAGAAACGGCAACCTTGTTATCACGGGCGAATATCTTGAAAACGGCGAATACGGCGAGGGCTGGTATACCGCCGCAGTCAAGCTCAAAGAGAGATACCAGCAGGGATATTTTGAAATAAAGTGCATCGTAAACGACAGCCCGGGCTATTGGAGCGCATTCTGGATTCAGGCAGATTCACCCTATACCGCTTCGGTTTCAAAGGGCGGTGTCGGCGGTGCAGAGCTTGATATTTTTGAGTCATACTGCTATGACGGCGATAAATATGCCGTCACAAACACCATCCACTGTGCGGGTGTTGACGGCGTGCAGGAGGGCTTTCAGTCGGCGTTGCTCGGCAAATTCAAGGGCAACAACATCAGCAAGGAATACAACACCTACGGCCTTGAATGGACAGAGGATGAATATATTTTCTATGTGAACGGCGTTGAAACCGTGCGCTCATCCTTCGGCAACGGTGTTTCTCAGGTGCCTGAGGATGTTATCGTTTCGCTTGAAATTCCCGACGGCGATGCTCTTGAAGGCTTTGACAAGTCAGATTTCAAAACCGAATTTATTGTGGACTATGTGAAAATTTATCAGAAATAAAGAGATGAAATGGAAGCTTTAAAAGAAAGAAAAGAAACAAAAAATTCTTCAAAAAATGTATTGCTGTTGCCGTTTTTGCCGAAACGGCGGTCAATGCCCTCTTTGCCGTGCTGTTTCACGGCTTCATCAATGTGTTTTACTCGGACTATTCTCACCTGACGGTGTGGGGCGATGTGGTTGCGATTGTGTCGGTTGTGATATCGTTCATAATTTATGACGGTTTTGCCCACAGGGCGTATCATAAAACGAAGGACAGAATAGTTTTTCTGGGCATAGTTTATGTTGCGGCAAAGGCAGCAAGCATTGTGCATTATTCCGTGGGGATTCTCGCAAATATTATCAATCCCGATGCGCTTGCGCTTACCCCCGTAACGGTTGCGCTTGCAATTCTTGAAATTGCGGTTGATGTTATTGTGACAGTGTGGCTTATGGGATATTTTGAAAAGAAATTCAGAAAAGAAGAAAAAACCAGCGTATAAAATCAAAGGCGGCTTGCGTCAAATCTGCAAGCCGTCTTATTATTCGCTCAGTGCTTTTTTCAGTGCTTTTGCAAGCTGGTCGGGGCATGAGGTGCTTTTGAATCCGCAGCGGATGCCCTCAAGCTTTGCGATAACATCCTCTGCCTTCATGCCCTCAACAATTGAGCTGATGCCTTTGAGGTTGCCGTCGCAGCCGCCGTGAAAACGCACATTTTTCACCGTGCCGTTTTCTATTTCAAAATCAATTATGCGTGAGCAGGTGCCGCTTGTTTTGTATTGATAATTCATATTAATCGCTCCTTTGCTTATATTCTACAACATACCTGAATTTTTTTCAAGTTATATGAGGATATATAATAATGAAAATATAAGAAAGAAGTCGCTTTTTTCTGCCATAAGTAAAATTATTACGGGCAGGATTATGCTGCGGTCCGAATCGTAACGGGCGGGCCTGTTTTCGTAGCGGCAGCTATCCGAGGGCAGAATCAGCCTGAGAATATCGGAGTTCATTTGTTGTTATCACCGCCCATAAATTGATTTAGTGTGGGCAAAAGCTCAAAAAGCTTCATCATCTGCATGGCTTCGTCGGCTTTTCTTCTTCTTTTTTCGCTCAATAACGGCTTGAGTGCTTCGATGAAGCGGGTGCGGTCATCCTTTTTGTTCATCGCCCCCATCAGCGAGCTTATTTTTGCCATCATCTGTGCGTTGCCGAGTAAGCTTTCAAAATCGGGCATGGCGGAGCCTGAGGGTGCAGACTGAGATTCTTTTTCCTGCGAAGAAAAAAGCGTTTCTGCCGCTGCCCTCAGATTTTCCATATCCTCATCGGTAAGGCTTGATAAAATATCGTTTATGCTGTCCATTATTCCGCCACCCGCCTGCAATTATTTTTTGAACTGCCTCATAAGCCGCTGTGCCTGCTCGCTTTTGAGAAGCTCTTCAAGCGCTTTTTTATCACCGAGCATTTTCTTTATCTCGTTCATTTTATCCGCAGAAACTCTGCTCTGAACTGCCGAGAGCATTTCCTCGGGGCTTTTACTTCCCGATGCTTTTGCAAGGCGCATCAATTCTTCAACGGAAAGATTGTTATTATTTATTGCAATCACCGCCTTTTCGTTTTATAATATATGATGAAAACATCTTTAAAAGAACGGAGAAAGATATGAGGGTAATTGTTTTTTCAGATTCTCATGGGTCAACGGCGTGTATGCGTGAGGCTTTGCTTGACCACCCCGAGGCGGATATGATTATTCATCTGGGTGACGGCGAAAGGGATTTGGAGAAGCTTGCGGAGCTTGTGAGCGGCAGGAGGATTGTTCAGGTGTGCGGCAACTGTGATTTTTATTCGCTTCTGCCTGCAAATGAAATCATTGATGTTGCGGGCGCAAGAATTTTTTGCTCTCACGGTCACACGGAGCTTGTCAAGCACGGCAATCAGGCGCTTGTAAACAAAGCAAGGTCGCTCGGTGCGCACATTGCATTATATGGTCACACTCATCAGGCCGTTACAGCTTATGATGACGGGCTGCATATAATGAACCCCGGCAGCATCAGGGCAGGGGAATACGGAATTATTGACATAACTCCGTCGGGAATAATGCTTTTGCAAGCGGATGTGTAATATTAAAAGCCTGAGATTCATACATTTTAAATAAAGTATTGTTTCTCAGGCGGTGGAAATATGTTTGTATATTCAGTTAAAACATCAAAATCAAAAATTGCGGCGTTTGCCATAGCGATTGTTGCGGTTGTTATTGCGATTGCAATGATTCTTACAGACGGAAAGGAGCCTGCTGCAAATGATTCCGCAGTTAATTGCAAGGCATCGGATTCCGCCGAAAGGGCAGCATTTCTCTCTCAGTTCGGCTGGAAGATTTCGCAGGACCCCGTTGAAATCAGTGAGGTTATCATTCCCGAGGATTTTGATGCAGGCTATGCCGAATATGCCGCAATGAACAAAGCTCAGGGCTTTGAGCTTGAGCCGTATAAAGGGATGCGTGCAAAAAGGTGGACATATGATGTGCTCAATTATCCCGGTCTCGAAAATCTGACGGGTACCGTTCAGGCAAACCTTCTTATTTATGACGGCAGGGTGATAGGCGGCGACATCTGCTCCCTTGAGCAGGGCGGTTTCATTCACGGTTTTGAGCTGCCTGAAGATGCGGTGCCGCAGACCACAGCACCGCCCGTGAGTGCTCTGACTTCGGAGATTGCAGATGAAAACTGAGCATTTTTTGAAATTAACCATTGATTTTTGCAGAATAAATGTTACAATATACATATAAATGTAACAGGAGTGCAACAAAATTGCAAATTTCAGACACTTATAATACAGGATTATAATAAAACGGAGGATAGAAATGCAAAAGGACACTAAAAAGCTTATTTTTGATACTTTTATCACACTGCTTGAAAAAAAGCCTTTTGACCGAATAACGGTCAAGGATATAGTTGAAGCCTGCGATATCAACCGTAATACCTTTTATTATTATTACAGCGATATTTATGATTTGCTTGAAGAAGTGTTTATGAAGGAGCTCAATGTGCTTATTGAGGCACATAAGGAGGGCAAATCGTGGGCATCCGCTTTTATTAAAATCGCATATGTTGCCTATGACCACAAAAAGCTTATTAACAATATCTGCGCATCGAGAAGCTATGAATATTTTGAAAACTATATGTATAAGGTCTGCAACAAAATTATGGTTGATCTTGTGCAGTTCATGGCTCAGGGAATGGATGTGCCTGAAGAGGATATAGAGTTCATAGCATCCTTCTATGAGTATGCGTATGTGGGAATTATCTCGGAATGGTTCAGAACGGGCATGAGGGAAGAGCCGCTTGAGCTTGCCTCCCGTTTCAGTCTTGTTACGGGCAATATCAGATATTCACTGCGCAAGAGCGAAAAAAGAACAAGGCTGAAAGAAGAAAATGAAGATTTTGCATGAGGATAAGCATATAGCGGTGTGCCTGAAGCCTGCAGGCGTTATAAGCCAGAGCACGAACGGCGGCACAGATATGATTTCATTGCTCAATGAGCATTTTGAGCAAAACGGCGAAAACGCAACGGCTTACCCCGTTCACCGTCTTGACAGAGAAACGGCGGGAGTTATGGTTTACGCCAAAAGCTCAAAGGCGGCGGCTGCGCTCTCAAAGCAGGTTGAGCAGAATGCACTAAAAAAGCATTATTATGCGGTTGCGCAGGGCGTTCCCACAGAAAAAAGCGGAGTGCTTAAGGATTTGCTTTTCAGGGATAAGCAGAAGAACAAAACCTTTGTTGTAAAGCGTGAGCGCAAGGGAGTGCGAGAGGCTTCGCTTGAATATAATGTAATAGGAGAATGCAACGGCAAATGCCTGCTTGATATTCTGCTTCATACAGGCAGAACTCATCAGATAAGAGTGCAGTTTGCAAGCAGAAAAATGCCGCTTTACGGCGACGGAAAATACGGCGGCAGCAGCGGAAAGCTTGCGCTTTTTGCGCATACGCTTGAATTCAGCCACCCCGTCACCGCCGAAAAACTTGTTTTCACCGCAAAACCCGACACGGCGGAATATCCGTGGAATGAATTTGATATTTAAAAAACGGGGCTGATTTCAGCCCCGTTTTTGCTGTTTAAAATATTGAGCGTTTGCCGTTTCGGTATTTATTTATGGTTGTGCCTTCTGATGATTTTCCTTTTCCGTTCCATTTTTGGTCATCTTTCCACTCGCCTTCCCATACTGAGCCGTCGGCGTATGTCATTTTACCGTGACCGTTTCGCTTTTTTTTGCTGACCTCGCCTTGGTAAACATCCTTGTTTTTATAATGGATTGTGACATTGTTGCTGATAATATTGCCGTCTTTCCACTCGCCTTCATATTCATTGCCGCCGGCAGATATTATTTTTCCAAAACCGTTAGGTTTTCCTTCTCGAAAATCACCGTGATAAATATTACCGTTTGGGGAATAAAAAACACCTTTGCCGTTAAGTACAAGGCCATTTTCCCACTCGCCTTCCCATTCTCCGCCTTTAGCCCATGTCAATTTACCAAAGCCGTTTCCTTTGCCGTCACGCCATTCACCATCATAAATGTTGCCGTTTTCATAATGAACGGTGCCTTTGCCGTTGAACATAGTGCCGTCTTTCCATTCACCGCTCCATTCACCGCCTTTAGCCCATGTCAGTTTGCCAAAGCCGTTTTCTTTGCCGTCATGCCATTCACCATCATAAATATTGCCGTTTTTATAATGAACAATGCCTTTGCCGTTGAGCGTATTGCCGTCTTTCCACTCGCCTTCCCATTCACCGCCTTTAGCCCATGCCATTTTACCGGAACCGTTTGGATTTCCGTCACGGTAGTCTCCATGATAGACAGCTCCGTTAAGGTAAAGAGTGCCCTTTCCATTGATTGGGTAGCGATCTTTCCACTCGCCCTCCCATTCACCGCCTTTAGCAAATGTCATTATTCCGAATCCGTTTTCCATATTGTCACGAATTTCTCCGCAATAGCTGTCACCGCTATTCTTATATAAAGTTCCTATGCCGCTGACTGGAATGCTGTCTTTCCACTCACCTTCCCATTCTCCGCCTTTAGCCCATATCATTTTACCGAAGCCGTTCGGTTCTCTGTTGCGTAATTCTCCAAGGTAAATATCGCCGTTTCCTCTGTAACAGGTGCCTTTGCCGTTGATGGGGAGATTGTCTTTCCATTCACCTTCCCATTCGGAGCCGTCGGTACGATTTAATTTACCAAATCCGTTTAATTTTTCTTCGCGGAGTTCACCGCAGTAAATATTGCCGTTGGTGTAATGAAATGTCCCTTTGCCGTTGTGCATACGGTCATCTTTCCACTCGCCTTCCCATTCTCCGCCTTTAGCCCAGGTCATTTTACCAAAGCCGTTTGACTTTCCGTCTTTATACTCACCGCAGTAAATGTTGCCGTTGTCATGATGGATTGTACCTATGCCGTTGAACGGGCCGTTTTTGTATTCGCCTTCCCATTCGCCACCTTTTTTCCATGTTATCTTAACTAAATCGGTTAATTTTCCGTTGATGTATTCGTCTTGAACAGAATCGCTGTCATGAGAAGATATTAGTCTTGTGCCGTTAAATATTTCACCATTTTTCCATTCTCCCCGGAATACATACAGGCACGAAGCCAAAGAACCTAAACGATAAGTGCCTGTGCCATTAAATGGCATATTGTTTTTAAATTCGCCTTCCCATTCGTAACCTTCTTCCGGCCATGTCATTTTACCGAAACCGTTTGGTTTTCCATCGCGGATTTCTCCTTGATAAACATTGCCTCTACGGTAACGGATTTTGACGATGCCATCGCATAATTCGCCGTTTTTCCACTCGCCTTCCCGTTCGTCACCCGTGGTTTTACAAAGAGCTTTGCCGTGACCGTCAGGTCTGCCGTTCAGAACTTCGCCTGTGTATGTATATTCGTCTGTTTCGATTGTTTTAATTTCACGGATATTTTCAACAGGAGCAGGAGAAGCTGGGGCTTCTTTTGGCTGTTCGGGAGAAACAGTCTCACGGATTTTATCGATTCCGTCTGCGCTGTAAAGCTTACCGTAGAAATCGTTTTCATTTTGAAAAGCATATTTATTAATTGCTTGCAGACGGTTAAGGCGCATTCGCATACCTGCAGGGAGATCGACAGGGCTCAGATAAACAAGAAGAAGCTTCTTGTTTTCGTCACGGGCAAAATTGAGCTCATCCATACAGTTTGAAGATGCAAGATATGACGGTGAAACAAACGCAATGAAATAGCTGCAGCCGAGAACATGGTCCGCTATATAATCATCCCAGCTCTTGCCCGGCTCAATGCCCTCGTCATACCATGTGCGGTAACCGTTATTTATAAGGTTTTTTATAATAGGCAGAACGCTTTCCGTATCCCTGTGTGCGTAACTGATAAAAATATAGCTGTCATTACCGCCGTATGCCTTTATATATTCCATTATATATGCACCTCAATTCCGATAATAAGTTTATATTATTTTGAGGATTATGTCAACTTGTTTCATTTTGTTATGCGATTTGCGGTGCATTCGGTTTGCCACCCGCAAAAATTTGCAGATGCTCGGGCGTTCAAAGAACGCCCCTACGATGGTTAAGTATAATTGTGCAATGGCAGAGCCTTTCGAAAAAATTTCACTATCAGCTTTTCAATAACAAAAACAGCCCGATTCCGAGGAACCGGGCTGTTGATTTATTTAAGGATTAGTCAGCTTTGGGAGCGTAGAGGTCCTTAAGACGAAGAAGATGGTCATATCTCTCGCCTGCTGTCTTCTCTGCGAGAGCGAAGAGTTCTTCAGCTCTTTCGGGGAATGAGCGTGTGAGTGATGAATAACGGGCTTCGTTGAGAAGGAATTCTCTGTAGCTGCCTGTTGCAGGCTTGCTGTCGATGGTGAAGGGATTCTTGCCTTCTGCCTTGAGTGCGGGGTTGTAACGGAACATATTCCAGTAGCCGCAGTCAACAGCCTTCTTCATTTCAGCCTGGCAGTTAACCATACCGCCCTTGATTGAGTGCATTTCGCAAGGTGCGTATGCGATGATGATTGAAGGACCGTTGTAAGCTTCAGCTTCAGCGATAGCCTTGATTGTCTGGTTAGCATCTGCGCCCATAGCAATCTGTGCAACATAAACATAGCCGTAGCTCATTGCGATTTCAGCAAGGCTCTTCTTAGCGATGCCCTTACCTGCTGCTGCGAACTGTGCAACCTGACCGATGTTTGATGCCTTTGAAGCCTGACCGCCTGTGTTTGAGTAAACTTCGGTATCGAATACCATGATGTTTACATCTTCACCTGCTGCAAGAACGTGGTCAACGCCGCCGAAGCCGATGTCGTATGCCCAGCCGTCGCCGCCGAAGATCCATACTGACTTCTTAGCAAGGTATTCCTTGCTTGCAAGGATTTCCTTGCAGGTAGCGCAGTCACAGCCTTCAAGAGCTGCAACGAGAGCTTCTGTTGCTGCTGCGTTTGCTGCGCCGTTGTTAACTGTGTCAAGGTAAGCTGCTGCAGCTGCCTTGATTTCTTCTGTTGCGCACTCAGCTTCTGCAACTTCCTTAACCTTAGCGATAAGGCTGTTGCGGATAGCGTTCTGACCAAGGTACATACCGTAGCCGTGCTCTGCGTTATCCTCGAAGAGTGAGTTTGCCCAAGCGGGACCGTAGCCCTTCTTGTTAACTGTGTAGGGTGATGTTGCAGCGGGACCGCCCCAGATTGATGAACAGCCTGTTGCGTTTGAGATATACATTCTGTCGCCGAACATCTGAGTGATAAGGCGTGCATAAGCTGTTTCTGCACAGCCTGCGCATGAGCCTGAGAACTCAAGAAGAGGAGTCTTGTACTGGCTGCCGATAACGGTGTTGTCAGCAAGGTCTGCCTTAACTGTTACATTCTCAACCATGTAATCGAATACGGGCTGCATAGCATCCTGGCTCTCTCTTGATACCATCTTGAGTGAGTTTGTGGGGCATACGCCGATACATACGCCGCATCCCATACAATCGAGGGGAGAAACTGCGAGTGAATACTTATATGAATCCTTGCCCTTACCCTTCTTGTCAACGATGATTGCGTTTGAGGGAGCAGCAGCTGCTTCTTCAGCTGTGAGAGCATAGGGTCTGATTGTTGCGTGGGGGCATACATATGAGCACTTGTTACACTGAGCGCAGGTTGAGCCGTCCCATGCGGGAACCATAACTGCAACGCCTCTCTTTTCATAAGCGGAAGCGCCCTGCTCGAATGTGCCGTCAGCGTGGTCAACAAATGCTGAAACGGGGAGTGAATCGCCGTTCATAAGACCTACGGGCTTCATGATGTTATCAACCATCTTAACGAGCTTTGCTGCACCCTTTGATGCTTCGGGAGCTGCATCGTCTGTTGCGTCTGCCCATTCTGCGGGAACATTGATCTTAACATAAGCTGTTGCACCTGCGTCAATAGCTTTTTCGTTCATCTCAACGATTTCCTTGCCCTTCTTCATGAACTTCTGGGCCTTCTCTTTCATGTAGCCGATTGCTTCCTCAGCGGGAAGAACCTTTGAAAGTGAGAAGAATGCAGACTGAAGAACGGTGTTTGTTCTCTTGCCGAGACCGATCTGAGCAGCAAGGTCGATAGCGTTAACTGTGTAAAGCTGAACATTGTTCTTTGCGATGTATCTCTTAGCCTCTGCGGGAAGCTTTGCAGCGAGCTCTTCCTCATTCCACTGGCAGTTGATGAGGTAAACGCCGCCGGGCTTAACATCGTTAACCATCTTATAGCCCTTTTCAACATATGAGGGGTTGTGGCATGCTACGAAGTCTGCCTTGTTGATGTAGTAGGGGGACTTGATGGGGCTGTCGCCGAAACGAAGGTGAGAAATTGTGATACCGCCGGTCTTCTTTGAGTCATACTGGAAGTATGCCTGAACATACTTGTCTGTATGGTCGCCGATGATCTTGATTGAGTCTTTGTTTGCGCCAACGGTGCCGTCGCCGCCGAGACCCCAGAACTTGCACTCGATTGTGCCTTCTGCTGCGGTGTTGGGAGCTTCCTTCTCTTCAAGTGAGAGGTTTGTAACATCGTCTGTGATGCCGAGTGTGAACTGAGCCTTGGGAGCATCCTTGGCAAGCTCATCATATACAGCGAAGATGCTTGAGGGAGGTGTGTCCTTTGAACCGAGACCGTAACGGCCGCCGATTACCTGAGCACCTGTTCTGCCTGTAGCTGCAAGAGCAGCAACAACATCAAGGAAGAGGGGCTCGCCGAGTGAGCCGGGTTCCTTTGTTCTGTCAAGAACAGCGATCTTCTTAGCTGTTGCGGGGATAGCTTCAACGAGCTTCTCTGCTGAGAAGGGTCTGTAAAGACGAACCTTAACAAGACCAACCTTCTCACCCTTAGCGGTAAGATAATCGATAACTTCTTCTGCTACATCGCAGATTGAACCCATAGCAACGATAACTCTCTCTGCATCGGGTGCGCCGTAGTAGTTGAAGAGCTTGTAATTTGTGCCGAGCTTTGCATTAACCTTATCCATGTACTCTTCAACGATTGCGGGAAGAGCATCATAGTAGCTGTTGCAAGCTTCTCTGTGCTGGAAGAAGATGTCGCCGTTTTCGTGTGAACCGCGCATAACGGGTCTCTCGGGGTTGAGAGCTCTCTTTCTGAATGCTTCAACAGCATCCATGTCGCACATTTCCTTGAGGTCTTCATAGTCCCAGATTTCAATCTTCTGAAGCTCGTGTGAAGTGCGGAAGCCGTCGAAGAAGTTGATGAAGGGAACTCTGCCCTTGATTGATGCAAGGTGAGCAACAGCGCCGAGGTCCATAACTTCCTGAGTGTTTGTTTCAGCGAGCATTGCGAAACCTGTCTGACGGCAGGCGTAAACGTCTGAATGGTCGCCGAAGATGTTAAGTGCGTGTGAAGCTACGCAGCGAGCCGATACATGGAAAACGCTGGGAAGAAGCTCACCTGCAATTTTATACATATTGGGAATCATAAGAAGAAGTCCCTGTGAAGCGGTGTAGGTTGTGGTGAGAGCACCTGCTGCAAGCGAACCGTGAACGGTACCTGCCGCACCTGCTTCTGACTGCATTTCTGCAACTCTTACGGTTGTGCCGAAGATGTTCTTCATGCCCTGTGCTGACCACTGGTCAACATAGTCTGCCATGGGGCTTGACGGAGTGATGGGGTAGATGCCTGCAACTTCTGTGAAGGCATATGACACCCATGCAGCGGCGTTGTTACCG
>JAFQON010000028.1 GCA_017403185.1 Clostridia bacterium | reverse complement strand
TTCAGATGCAAAGCAGTTTTGAAAGAGAAGATTTTCGTCACGGCAAGGCGAAAATCTGAAGGAATACGGGGCTATTTCGAAGATTTTTAACGCAGACGGGGCGGAAATATTCCTTTCAAAACCTTATGGCTTGCTGTTAATTAAAGTATAAAATATTTTTAAAAATAATACATCGCATTGCTTTGTTAAAAGTGCAAAACTTTAAATCGATAAAGCGAATAATTTTTTGTGAAAATTCGCAATTGACGGCGGGTTTTTACGGTGATATAATGACAACAATTTAATAATTCATAAACGCAATGACGAGGAGCGGCAGATTAATCCCGCATCAGAGAGCCGATGGTTGGTGTGAATCGGTGGACGGATTTATCAAGGCTAAATCACCTCAGAGCGGCGAGCCTGAAAAAGTTTGAGTAAGGCAGACGGAGCCCGACCGTTACAGCGGGGAGCGATGTTAGTCGTGTTTTTTGTAGTTTACTACCATAAAAGCTATGACGAGGAATAAGCGGTTTGTACCTGCTTCAGAGAGTTGACGGATGGTGCGAGTCAACGGAAGGTCTTATTTGCGAGCTCTCCTCTGAGCAGCCTGCCCGAACCAATCTTTTGATACATAGGGAGGACGGAGCCTGACCGTTACAGCAGGGCGCGATGTTGGTCGCAGTGAGTGGTCGCCTTTTTAGGCGGCAAGAAGAGTGGTACCGCAAGATTTTTAATTATTTTGTATTAGAAATCCTGTCTCTTTACTATTTTTAGTTAAGAGGCAGGATTATTTTTTTATTCTGAAAACAGATTGGAGTGTAGTGAAATGTTGACGCTTGACAAGATATTCGAAGCCCAGGTGGTGCTCAAGGACATTATCAGGGCAACAAAGGTTGTTCCCTCAAACGGAGTAGCCGCAGATTGCCGACTATATCTGAAACCCGAAAACCTACAGAAAACAGGCTCATTCAAGCTGCGAGGCTCAGGCTATAAAATCGCTACACTTTCCGATGAGGAAAAAGCAAGAGGAGTTATAGCCTGCTCAGCAGGAAATCACGCTCAGGGTGTAGCTCTTGCAGCATCAAAGCATGGAATTAAATCTCTGATTTGTCTGCCCGACAGCGCTCCGATTTCAAAGGTTGAAGCAACAAAGAGCTACGGCGCTGATGTTTGCCTTGTTAACGGATGCTATGACGATGCTTATGCAAAAGCGCTTCAACTGAAAGACGAAATGGGTTATACCTTTGTTCATCCGTTTGATGACGAAGCGGTGATTGCAGGTCAGGGAACAATCGGTCTTGAAATTGCAAGCGACCTTGACGATGTTGATGCGGTTATTGTTCCCATTGGCGGCGGCGGTCTTATTTCAGGTGTTGCTTATGCGCTCAAATCAATCCGACCCTCAATCAAGGTTTACGGCGTTCAGGCGGCAGGCGCTCCGAGTATGTTCAATTCGCTCAAAAGCGGAAATATTGAATGTCTTGATTCCGTTTCCACAATCGCAGACGGTATTGCCGTCAAACAACCCGGCGAACATACTTTTGAACTGATCAACAAGTATGTTGACGATATTGCACTTGTTACCGAAGATGAAATCGCAGGAGCAATTCTTGAACTTATCGAAAAGCAGAAGATGATTGCCGAAGGTGCGGGAGCAGTTTCCGTTGCGGCGGCAATGTTCAATAAATTCCCGATTCAGGGAAAGAAAGTTGTAAGCCTTGTTTCGGGCGGAAACATCGACGTTACAAGCCTTTCAAGAGTAATTAAACGCGGTCTTATCAAATCGGGCAGAACTTCGAGTATGCTCATTGAACTGATTGATAAACCCGGTCAGCTTAAAGACGTTTCAAGAATTATCGCAGACTGCGGCGGCAACGTTACCGGCGTTCATCACGAGCGTGCAGGCAGCACAGAAAGCGTTAACGGCTGTTATCTGAGAATCACCATGGAAACCCGTAATTATGACCACGTTCTTGAAATCAAAGAAGCACTCAAAGCTGAGGGTTTTAAAATCGTAGAATAAGGAGAATTATCATGAATGTTATATATACAAAAAATGCACCCGATGCAATCGGCCCCTATTCGCAGGCAATTGTTACAAACGGACTTGTTTTCACATCGGGTCAGATAGCGATCAACCCCGAAAGCGGTGCGGTTGAAGCGCAGACAATAACGGAGCAGACCGAGCAGGTTTGCAAAAATATAAAAGCCGTTCTTGAAGCGGCAGGCAGCAGCCTTGAAAATGTTGTCAAAACAGTTTGTTTTCTTAAAGATATGAGTGATTTTGCCGCATTCAACGAGGTTTACGGCAAGTATTTCACAG
Source organism: Clostridia bacterium (assembly GCA_017403185.1). Classification (GTDB taxonomy): domain Bacteria; phylum Bacillota; class Clostridia; order Oscillospirales; family Acutalibacteraceae; genus CAG-177. The sequence goes on along the minus strand of JAFQON010000028.1, from coordinate 26,663 downwards.
GCAAGCCTGCACGCTCCTGCGTTGCGGTCAAAGAACTCCCCAAAAATGTTCTTGTCGAAATTGATACCGTTGCGGAGGTTGCAAAATGATGGATTCAACAAAATACCGAGTGGGATATTATCCCGTTGATAAAAAATATAACAAATGGGTCAGTAAAGACCATATTGAAAAAGCTCCGCAGTGGTGCAGCGTTGATATGCGTGACGGCAATCAGAGCCTTGTTATTCCGATGAGCCTTGAGGAAAAGCTTGAATTCTATAAGCTTCTGCTTGAGGTCGGATTTAAAGAAATTGAAGTCGGTTTTCCTGCTGCATCCGAAACGGAATATGAATTCCTCCGCACTCTCATCGATAACAACATGATTCCCGATGATGTAACCGTTCAGGTGCTTACACAGTGCAGAGAACATATTATCCGCAAAACTTTTGATGCCTGCAAGGGTGCGCCGAGTGCGATAATTCATTTTTATAATTCCGTCAGCGTTGCCCAGCGTGAGCAGGTTTTCGGCAAATCCAAGGAAGAAATCAAAAAAATCGCCGTTGACGGTGCAAAACTTGTCAAGAAGCTCGCAAGCGAATACGAAGGCAATTTCAGATTTGAATATTCTCCTGAAAGCTTCACGGGAACCGAACCCGAATATGCTCTTGAGGTTTGCAATGCGGTTCTTGATGTGCTTGAACCGAGTGAAACAAACAACGTTATCATCAATCTCCCCGTAACCGTTGAAATGAGCAGCCCTCACATTTACGCAAGTCAGGTTGAGTATATGCACGAAAACCTCAGATACCGTGAGAATGTTACGATTTCACTTCATCCCCATAACGACAGAGGAACGGGCGTTGCCGATGCAGAGCTTGCTATTCTCGCAGGTGCAGACAGAATCGAAGGCACTCTTTTCGGCAACGGCGAAAGAACAGGCAACGTTGATATCGTAACTCTTGCGATGAATATGTATTCCCACGGCGTTGACCCGAAGCTTGATTTGTCTGATATGCCGAGGCTTGTTGAAACCTATGAAAGATGCACGAGAATGCGGGTTTATGAGCGTTCACCCTATGCAGGCGCACTTGTTTTTGCCGCTTTTTCGGGCAGCCATCAGGATGCTATCGCAAAAGGTATGAAATACAGAAACAAAAGAAGGCTTCACGAATGGAGTGTACCGTATATTCCGATTGACCCTCACGACATCAGCCGCACCTATGATGCGGATGTAATCAGAGTTAACTCCCAAAGCGGCAAGGGCGGTATAGGTTATCTTATCGAGCAGAATTACGGCTATATTTTGCCGAAGAAGATGAGCGAGGAGCTCAGCTATCTGTGTAAGCACATTTCAGACAGCGAACACAGAGAACTCAAAGCCGACGAGGTTTTTGAAATATTCAAATCAAATTATCTTTATGAAGAAACGCCGATTTCGATTTCATATTTTGACTTTATGCGTGAAAACGATACCGTCAAAATTGAAATCACATTCTCCAAAGACGGAATTGAAACCGATATGCAGGCAGAGGGTAACGGCTCGCTCAATGCCGTCAATAACGCACTCAAAGCCTATACAAACGAAAACTATACTTTGCAGGTTTTCACCCAGCACAGTATGCAGGGTCAGGGTTCACAGAGCGTTGCGGCTTCATATGTCGGTCTTGAAAGAGAAAACGGCGAAATGTTCTGGGGCGCAGGCACGGATACCGATATTATCAAGGCAAGCACCAACGCACTTCTCAACGCATTTCACAATATGACAAAAGGAGGAAAATAAAATGGGAATGACGATGACACAAAAAATCCTTGCCGCCCACGCAGGTCTTGAAAGCGTAACGGCAGGTCAGCTTATAAATGCGAAGCTTGATATTGTTCTCGGCAATGACATTACAACCCCCGTTGCCGTCAATGAATTCAAAAAGGCAGGCTTCAACAAAGTTTTTGATAAAGACAGAGTGGCAATCGTTCTTGACCATTTTGTTCCCAATAAAGATATAAAGGCTGCCGAGCAGTCAAAGCAATGCCGCGAATTTGCGTGTTCGCATTGCGTGAGTCATTTTTATGATGTGGGCAAAATGGGCATTGAACACGCTCTTCTTCCCGAGCAGGGCGTTGTTACAGCAGGCGACTGCATTATCGGCGCAGACAGCCACACCTGCACCTACGGTGCACTCGGAGCGTTCTCAACGGGTGTCGGCTCAACGGATATGGCGGCAGGAATGGCAACGGGTATGGCTTGGTTTAAAGTGCCGTCAGCAATTAAATTCAATATCAAGAACAAACTTCCCTCAAATTGCAGCGGCAAGGATGTAATTCTCACAATCATCGGAATGATAGGTGTTGACGGCGCGCTTTATAAAAGCATGGAATTTTGCGGTGACGGGGTTGCTTCTCTTTCAATGGATGACCGCCTCTGCATTTGCAATATGGCGATTGAAGCCGGTGCAAAAAACGGAATTTTCCCCGTTGACGAAGTGACAAAAGCATATATGAACGGCAGATGCGAGAGAAAACCCGTTGTTTATGAAGCAGACGCAGATGCCGAATATGAAAAGGTGATTGATATTGACCTTTCAAAAATTGTTCCAACGGTTGCCTGCCCTCATCTTCCCGAAAACACTCATCCTGCAAGCGAGCTTTCGGATATTAAAATCGATCAGGTTGTTATCGGCTCCTGCACAAACGGGCGTATGGAAGATATGGAAATCGCATACCGAATTTTAAGCGGCAAAAAGGTTGCCGACGGCGTGAGATGTATCATCATTCCCGGCACAATGCAGATTCTGCGCGAATGCGTTGAAAAGGGTTATTACACCGCTTTCATTGATGCAGGCGCAGTTGTTTCAACCCCGACCTGCGGACCGTGCCTTGGCGGATATATGGGCATTCTTGCGGCAGGCGAAAGATGTATTGCCACCACAAATCGCAATTTTGTCGGCAGAATGGGTCACACTGAAAGCGAGGTTTATCTCGCAAGCCCTGCAACTGCGGCGGCGAGTGCTCTGACGGGTTACATAACCCATCCGAAGGAGGTCTGATTTATGAACACTAAAGGTAAGGTTTTCAAATATCCCGATAATGTTGACACCGATGTTATCATTCCTGCACGCTATCTTAACACCGCAAATGCTAAGGAGCTTGCACTTCATTGCATGGAAGATATTGATACGGAATTTGTAAAGAAAGTCGAAAAAGGCGATGTTATGGTCGCAGGCTGGAATTTCGGCTGCGGCTCATCAAGAGAACACGCACCGCTTGTTATCAAAACCTGCGGTACGGGTTGCGTAATCGCCAAAAGCTTTGCAAGAATCTTTTACCGCAATGCCATCAATATCGGACTTCCCATTCTTGAATGTGAGAAAGCGGCGGAAGAAATCAATGCAAATGATGAAGTCAGCGTTGATTTTGATACGGGGTTAATCACAAACCACACAAACGGCAAAACCTACAAGGCACAGCCGTTTCCGCCGTTTATTCAGAATATAATCAAGTGCGGCGGACTTCTCAAATCCCTGAAAGAAGGCGAAAACGATGACTAAAAATATAGCCGTTATCAGAGGCGACGGCATCGGCCCCGAAATCGTTGAGCAGGCTCTTAAAGTTCTTAACAAAGTTGCTGAAATTTACGGACATACGTTCAACTATACAGACGTTGATATGGGCGGCTGTGCCATTGATAAATGGGGAAATCCTTTGCCCGAAGAAATGCTGAAAAAATGCGTTGAGAGTGACAGTGTTCTGCTCGGTGCGGTAGGCGGCGAAAAATGGAACAGCGTTCCCGGCGATATGAGGCCTGAAAAAGGACTTCTCCGACTTCGTGCAGGAATGGGAGTTTATTCAAATAACAGACCTGCAAAAATCTGGAAACAGCTTGCAGATGCTTCACCGCTGAAAAAGGAAATTGTTGACAAGGGTATTGATTTCATCATTGTCCGTGAACTTATCGGCGGAATCTATTTCGGTGAACACAAAACCGAAGAAGAAAACGGCGAAAAGAAAGCCGTTGACGTTCTTGCTTATACGGAAAGCGAAATTGAAAGAATCGGCAGAATAGGCTTTGAAACCGCAAGAAAGAGAAACAAAAAGCTTTGCTCGGTTGAAAAGAGCAACGTTCTTGATTCAAGCCGCCTGTGGAAAGCCGTTATGCACCGCCTTGCAGAGGAATATCCCGATGTTGAGCTTTCGGATATGCTTGTTGATAACTGTGCAATGCAGATTGTCAAAAATCCTGCACAGTTCGATGTTGTCGTAACAGAGAATATGTTCGGCGATATCCTTTCCGATGAAGCATCAATGATAACGGGTTCAATCGGTATGATTCCCTCGTCAAGCCTCGGCGCAACCTCGTGCGGGCTTTATGAGCCAATTCACGGCTCTGCTCCCGATATTGCGGGCATGGATATTGCAAACCCAATAGGAACAATTCTTTCGGCGGCAATGATGCTGCGCTACAGCTTCGATATGCCCGAAGAAGCGGATTGCATTGAAAATGCCGTTTCAGCCGTTCTTGATGACGGATTCAGAACTGCCGATATTATGAGTGACGGCTGCAAAAAAGTCGGCTGTTCCGAAATGGGCAAACTTATTATTTCTAAACTTTCGAGGAAGTGATAATGTGAAATTATCAGGTGCGGATATAATCGTCAGAACTTTGATTGAGCAAGGGTACGAAACCGTTTTCGGTTACCCCGGCGGTCAGATTCTGAACGTTTACGATTCGCTTTATAAATATCAGAACGAAATAACGCATATTCTCACCGCCCACGAGCAAGGTGCGGCACACGCCGCAGACGGATATGCACGCACAACGGGTAAGGTCGGCGTTATTATTTCAACGTCGGGACCCGGTGCAACAAATCTTGTGACGGGCATCGCAACCGCTTATCTTGATTCAATCCCGATGGTTGCAATCTGCGGCAACGTTCCCACAACGCAGATAGGCTCGGACAGCTTTCAGGAAATCGACATAACGGGCGTTACTTTGCCGATTACCAAACATAATTATTTTGTGGGCGAGGTTGAAAATCTGGCGGATACAATCCGTGAAGCGTTTGTGCTTGCAAAGTCGGGCAGACCGGGACCCGTTCTCATTGATGTACCCAAAGATGTTCAGATTGCAATGTGCGAATACGAGCCGAAGCCGCCGGCGGAAAAAGAAAAAAGCCACGCCGCCAAAGATATCCGCATTGAAGAGGCAGCAAAGCTGATAAACTCATCAAAACGCCCGTTCATCTATTTCGGCGGCGGACTTATAACCGCAGATGCGCAGGAAGAACTGCTTGCTCTTGCTGAAAAAATCGATGCTCCCGTCGGATGCTCTCTTATGGGACTTTCCGCAATTCCAACGGATAACCCGAGATTTCTCGGTATGCAGGGAATGCACGGTCATTACGCATCGTCAATGGCAATGCACAACTCAGACTGCATAATTTCTCTCGGTGTCCGTTTCAATGACCGTGTTACGGGCAACCGCCAAAAATTCGCAACGGGTGCAAAAATCATTCATATTGACGTTGACGGCTCAGAGCTTTGCAAAACGGTCAATGCCGCCTGCGGGCTTCGGGGTGATGTGAAGCTCACACTTCAAAAACTTTTGCCTTTAGTGAGCGAAGATAAAAAGCCCGAATGGTCGGCAAAAGTGGCTGGTTTTCTGAAAGATGAAGAACGCTTTGCCGATAAACGCGAAGGTCTTACTCCGAGAAATGCAATTTTAACCCTTAACAAGTATCTCGGCGAAAATACCGCCGTTTGCACCGATGTCGGTCAGCATCAGATGTGGTCGGCACAAAATCTGAATTTCAGCTCTTCACGCCGTTTTGTTTCAAGCGGCGGGCTCGGCACAATGGGATTCGGAATGGGTGCGGCAATCGGTGCGGCATTCGGAACAAAGGAGAGAAGTGTTCTTGTAACGGGTGACGGCAGCTTCGGAATGACTCTTCAGGAGCTTGCAACCGCAGTTTCATATAATGTTCCGCTCGTTATTCTGATTATGAATAACGGAGTTCTCGGTATGGTGCGTCAATGGCAGACCCTTTTCTATGATAAGCATTATTCAAACACCGTTCTTAACCGTAAAACCGATTTTGTGGGGCTTGCAAAGGCTTTCGGCGCAGACGGTATGGCGGCAACAAACCTTGATGAGCTTGAGAATGCGCTTGAAAAAGCGTTTTCATATAACGGAACTTTTGTTATTGACTGTTTGATTGATAAAGATGAATTTGTTCTTCCCATGCTTCCGCCGGGCGGCAGTATGGATGATATTATGACAGAATTGGAGGCGGTGAAATGAACAGATATACTTTGGCTGTGCTTGTGAGAAATCAGTCCGGCGTTCTGAACCGCCTTACGAGTATGTTCAGAAGAAGGCAGTTCAACATAAGCTCAATAACCGCAAGCGAAACGGAATCGGCTGAATTTTCCCGAATCACATTCAGCTTTGACGGCGAGGAAGAAGGCAAGGTTCAGCTTGTAAATCAGCTTTATAAACTGCCCGACGTGTGCTCGATAAAAGAGCTGACAAATGAAAACTCATTAAGCTGTGAGCTTATGCTCATTAAACTGAAAAACGACCCTGCCGCAAGGGAAGAAATTCATTCGGCGGCAGAGGCGTTCAAAGCGGAAACCATTGATTATTCCCGTGATTCCATTGTTCTCAGACTAATCGGTAACGGAGCAAAAATGGACGATTTCATTTCTCTTATGAAGGATTTTACTATCCTTGAAATCTGCCGAACGGGTACGGCATCAATAGAAAAAGGTAGTTCAATACTGCGTCAAAACTTAAATCTTTAAAAAGGGGTAATTATTATGGCAAGAATATTTTATCAGCAGGATTGCGATCTTCAGAAGTTAAGCGGCAAAACCGTTGCAATTATCGGTTATGGCTCGCAGGGTCACGCTCACGCGCTCAACCTTAAAGACAGCGGAGTTGACGTTATAGTAGGTCTTTATGAAGGCTCAAAGAGCTGGGCAAAGGCGGAATCGCAGGGTCTTAAGGTTATGACTGCCGCCGATGCAGCAAAGAATGCCGACGTTATCATGATTCTTATTAATGACGAAAAGCAGGCGAAGCTTTATAAAGAAAGCATCGAGCCCAACCTCACCGAAGGCAAAACTCTTGCTTTTGCTCACGGCTTCAACATTCATTTCGGCTGCATCAAGCCCCCGAAGAATGTCAACGTTATTATGATTGCGCCCAAGGGTCCCGGCCACACCGTCAGAAGCGAATATCAGGCAGGCAAAGGCGTGCCTTGCCTTATCGCTGTTGAGCAGGATGCAACGGGCGATGCGTGGGATATCGGTCTTGCTTACGCACTCGGAATAGGCGGCGCAAGAGCAGGCGTTCTTGAAACCAATTTCAGAACAGAAACCGAAACCGACCTTTTCGGTGAGCAGGCTGTTCTCTGCGGCGGTGTATGCGCTCTTATGCAGGCAGGCTTTGAAACTCTTGTTGAAGCAGGCTATGACCCCCGAAACGCATATTTTGAATGTATCCACGAAATGAAGCTCATCGTTGACCTTATCTATCAGAGCGGTTTTGCAGGAATGCGTTATTCAATCTCCAACACCGCTGAATACGGCGACTACGTAACAGGTCCCAAAATCATAACCGAAGAAACCAAGAAAACAATGAAGAAAATCCTGGGGGATATTCAGGACGGCACGTTTGCAAAGGAATTCCTGCTTGATATGTCCGATGCAGGCAGTCAGGTGCATTTCAACGCCATGCGTAAAATCGCAAGCGAGCATCCGTCGGAAATTGTCGGCGAGGATATAAGAAAGCTTTACAGCTGGAACGGCGAAGATAAACTCATAAACAATTAATATCATAGGGGCGAACTGTGTTCGCCCGCACTGAAAGGAGTTCAATAATGAAAAGTGAAACTCTTAAATACGGAACACAGAACGCACCGCACAGAGCGTTATATCACGCACTCGGTCTGACTGACGAGGAAATGGAAAGACCGCTTGTGGGAATAGTCAGCTCATATAACGAAATAGTGCCGGGCCATATGAACATAGATAAAATCGTCGATGCCGTGAAGCTTGGCGTTGCAATGGCAGGCGGAACACCGATTGTTTTCCCTGCAATAGCGGTCTGTGACGGCATTGCAATGGGTCACACGGGCATGAAATATTCGCTCGTTACCCGTGACCTTATTGCCGATTCAACCGAAGCAATGGCTCTTGCTCACGGCTTTGACGCTCTTGTTATGGTGCCCAACTGCGATAAGAATGTACCGGGTCTGCTTATGGCGGCGGCAAGGCTGAATATACCGACGGTTTTCGTCAGCGGCGGACCGATGCTTGCAGGCAGAGTGAACGGCGCAAAAACAAGCCTTTCATCAATCTTTGAAGCAGTCGGCGAATACGGCGCAGGCAAAATCACCGAAGAAAAACTGCATGAATATGAATGCAAAACCTGCCCGACCTGCGGCTCGTGCTCAGGTATGTATACCGCAAACTCAATGAACTGCCTCACCGAAGCGCTCGGTATGGGTCTTCGGGGCAATGGAACAATTCCTGCTGTTTATTCCTCAAGAATCGAACTTGCCAAGCACGCAGGTATGGCGGTTATGGATATGGTTAAGAAAAATATCCGTCCCCGTGATATTATGACCGAAGAAGCGTTTATGAATGCGCTTACGGTTGATATGGCTCTCGGCTGTTCAACAAACAGTATGCTTCATCTTCCCGCAATTGCCCACGAATGCGGAATCGAAATCAATCTTGATATTGCCAACAAGATAAGTGCTGAAACTCCGAATCTCTGCCACCTTGCACCCGCAGGCAGAACATATATCGAAGAGCTTGACGAAGCAGGCGGCGTTTATGCCGTTATGAACGAGCTTTCAAAGAAAAATCTTCTGAACCTTGATTGCATAACCGTAACGGGCAAAACCGTCGGCGAAAACATAGAAGGATGTATAAATCTTGACAGCAGCGTAATCAGACCCGTTGAAAATCCTTACAGCGAAACAGGCGGAATCGCTGTGCTCAGGGGAAACCTCGCCCCCGACGGCAGCGTTGTCAAGCGCTCTGCAGTTCTGCCCGAAATGCTTGTTCACGAAGGTCCTGCAAGAGTTTTTGACTGCGAAGAAGATGCTCAGGCGGCAATAAATGCAGGCAAAATCAAGTCGGGTGACGTTGTTGTTATCCGTTATGAAGGTCCGAAAGGCGGACCGGGTATGAGAGAGATGCTCAACCCAACATCAGCTATTATGGGAATGGGTCTGGGCAGCAGCGTTGCACTTGTCACAGACGGCAGATTCAGCGGTGCAACAAGAGGTGCCTGCATCGGTCATGTTTCGCCCGAAGCAGCAAGCGGCGGTATGATAGGCGTTGTTGAAGAAGGCGACATCATCAGCATCAACATCCCCGAAAACAAGCTTGAACTCAAGGTTTGTGAAAAAGTCCTTGAAGAACGAATGAAAAACTTTGTTCCCAAGAAAAAAGAACTTTCGGGTTATCTTAAAAGATACGCTGCACTTGTTTCAAGCGGAGCGGAGGGTGCAATTCTGAAATGAAGAACGAAAGATTGAATGAAATTTTTTTAAAACTTAATTCGCTCTGCATTTTCAGAGCGTTGCTTTCTGATTCGGTAATCGGCAGACTTGTTAAATATCTTGAATGTATTGAAACTGCGGAAATATCTGAAAAAATCAGCCGCTATTCCGATTTTGTTTCCGCTTTGTATGCAAACAACAAAGTGAGCCTTGCGAGACACATACACACTGTTGTCAGCAACAACGAAAATGTTTATGTAAAGATTCTCGGCAGCGGAAAATCGGGTTCGCCGACCATGAAAAAATGCGTTGATGCAGAGCTTGAAATTCTGCAATCCGTTGCGGATTTAACTCCCGCAGAGCTTCAAAGCGCGATTGATTGGAACGGATTTCTGCCCGTTTTTAAGGCTGAAAAAGTTGATTTGGCAAACGATTACGCAAAGCGAACAAGGAATATCGGTAAATACGGCTACGGCATTTATGCGAAAAATCATATGTTTCGAATTGACAACGGAAAAATCGTTCCCGTTCTGCATCCCGATGAAACAGCACTTTCCGACCTTATCGGATACGGGCGTGAAAAGAAAATTATTCTTGATAACACAAAAGCTCTGCTTGAAGGCAGAGCTGCGGCGAACATTCTTCTGACAGGTGATGCAGGCACGGGCAAATCCTCAACGGTAAAAGCCGTTGTCAACGAGCTTCACAAAGAAGGCTTGCGGATAATCGAAGTGCGTAAAGAGCAGCTTCACAATATACCGTCAATTCTTGATGAGCTGTCGGAAAATCCGCTGAAATTCATTCTGTTTATTGATGACTTATCTTTTCAGAAGGATGACGATAATTTCAGCGCACTCAAAGCGATTCTTGAAGGCTCTGTATCTGCGAAGTCAAAAAATGTTGTGATTTATGCAACGAGCAACCGCCGCCATCTTGTCAAAGAAAAATTCAGCGACCGTGAGGGTGACGACGTTCATTTCAACGATACCGTTCAGGAAATAATCTCTCTTTCCGACAGATTCGGAATACATATCACCTTCAACAAACCGAACAAAGAAACATATCTTGATATTGTCCGCAGCCTTGCAGATAAAAAGGGTGTAAAATGCGATACAGATGAGCTTGAAAGAAAAGCGGAACAGTTCGCCCTCGAAAAAGGCGCACGCTCTGCAAGGGCGGCAAAGCAGTTTGTTGAAAGCATAGTTTAAAAAGCAAAGCAGGCAACGCCCGTTTTCGGATGTTGCCTGCTGAATTTGTTTTACCAACCCTGTCGTACATATGCTCTGAATAATAGTTCTTTAAATTACTGTATTATGTGCACCTGCCTGAAACCTTGGATTACTGTTTCATCTGCTTAAAAATAAGAAGATTGTTTTATTGAAACTTATTGAGCATCAAACATGAGAATGATTGCTTTTTCACCCTCGGGAAGTTTGAAGGTTATGCCGTTACTCATAAGCTCCTCTCCCGTTAATTTATAAACGGTTTCAGGGTAATCCGTGTCATAAGCAATGTAAGTCTTGTCAGGGATAAGTCCGTTGAGTTTCACGGTATATTCGGTATCCTTTATTTCTGCTCTTTTGTAAATCAGTGCCGTACCCGAAAGAGCGTCTTCGGCTGAATACTGCATTGCGTGCATTTTATCCTTATCAAAGCTTCCGAAATCGAGGGGATAGTAGTTGCCTGCCATCATTTCTCTCTGCTCTTTGTGGAAGCTGAAATCAGGATGAGTGTTTGAATAAAAATCCATAAGCATAAGAGGCATAATCGCTGTTCTTGCCGAGTATTCATCAATCATATAAAGGTTGGCACCTGTTATCGGAAGCCAGAATGAAATACCGTATGTATGTGATTGCGTAGCCTCAAAAAAATCTTTGTGAAGCTCGCAGTTGTAGTCACTTCTCCAGAATGCAATGCTGCGATATGTCATTTCAAGGTCAAGACGCTTGCCGCCCGAGGCGCAATTGTCGATAATAAGACCGTCGATATTTTCACAAAGATAATCAAGGTATCTGTAAAGATTTGTGACATAGTGGTTTTCGCAAATGCCTGTTCTGCCGCCGTAGAATTCTTCATCGGCTTTCTGCCAGTATTCCATAGGTGCAAAGTTGAAATCCTGACGGTAAACTGTAACACCGTTTTCTTTCATCGAATTAAGCAGATAATCGCAATAGAATTCAAAGGCATCCTCGTTCGCAAGGTTCCACATGATGTTATCGCCGTCACCGTATATCAGCCACCCCTCATGCTGAGAGCCGATGTTATGGAAATGAGTGCCCGGATAAACTCTTTCAGGTTCATACCAGAGCACATGACCGAGACCCTTCTGCGCAGCGTAGTCTGAAAGCTCAGATATGCCGTTATCGTATCTCGATGTGTCAACCGTCCAATTGCCAACTCCGTCATACCAGCCCTCATTGTAGCTGTACCAACCTGCATCCATCCAGAAAGCATCGGTCTGAGCGAACACATTATCATTTATTCCGTTTAGTATTTCTATAATTTCATCGGATGTTTTTGTTGACATGGGTCCTGCGACTTCCATTACCGTGTAGCTGTTTTGAGTGACATTTTCAGGGTATACGCTGTCCGTAACCCATTTTCTGAAAAGGTTAAAGCCCTTAAGCGGATTATCATTGTTATAAAAACTCAGTGAAACAAGCGGAGAACGCACTGATTCTTCAGGCAGAAGATATGCTTCAAAGCTCTCCTGCTTAACTTTAACTGAGGTTTTGCCGCCTGATTCAGCCAGTGAAGCAGCCCATTGTCCGGTCCAACCGATGCCGAGGATCATATCAAGATTTTCGCCGCTTATGTTGAAATAGGGCAGATATTTTTCAGTTGGTTTACCTTCTGAGCCTGAAAACCTTTTTTCGATAAATGACAGATTCTTCTTTATAAGCGAAAAGTCACTTGCTGCAGTGTCGCTGCCCATTGAATAGTAAAGCTCCGCATCACCTGTTGTAAAATCAGAATTGAGTGCATAAAAGTCGCTGATAACACCCGAATTGCCCGAACCGGTATTTTTAATATAAACAGTCCATTGGCAGGTTGAATTCTCTTTGAAAGAGGTTGCCTCGACCGTTACCTCAAGCCCCTTTGTTTTATCGGATAAAACAAGATACTCAGTTTGACCGCCGACATAAACAGACCCGAATTCAGGGGACTTTTTCATGCTCTTTTCACAATCGGCAGGATTGAATTCTTCACCGTCAACCTTAAAGCTGAAAGGATACTCGGCATCATCCGAAAAGAAGTTTTCTTCAAACCATTCCGAGCAGAGATTTTTTTCACTGTCGGTAAGCTTCATTTCTTCAGCTGTAATGCTGTCAAATCTGATATTCTTTTTGTATTCAAGAGCTTTGATGTTTTCTTTATTCAAAACAATCAATCCTCCGCACGAAACGATAAAATAAATAACAGCAAGTATGATATTTAGGATTTTGTTCTTGCTTTTTGCTCTTAAAACAAAAGTGACTAAAAGTATAATTGCGGATAAAGCGAAGGTGATGCTGAATGTTTTGATGATAACATCGCCGTTATCTTTGCATTCCGGATTGAATTTTGCGTTTAATCCCCAAATCATTCCTTGAAACAATGCGTTGCCCGCAAGGAATGCAATGAGTTTTTTTATCCAACCGGCGTGATTGAATACAGCCTGAACAAACATTATCATGAACCATCCGAGAGCTGAGCCCGACATAACAGTATATAAATGAACATCCGCACCGCTTTCAGTTCCGTAGAATATGTACCAGAGCGAGTAGGCAGCATAGACAAGAAGCCCCATGAAAACTGTTGTGACAGCAGTTTCAATTATGCTGATTGTTTTGGCTTTTTTCATGAAATTTTCACCGTCAATTCAAATTTTATATTTTTAATTAATTCGTAATGACTGTCAGTCAGGCTGCTGACCGTCATGTGCAAGCCATTTGCATTCGGTTATTTCCATGTTTGTAAAGGTAGCTTTGAACGAGGAGTTTTCGGGGCTGCAGGCATAAATGCCGAATCTGATTTTTCCTGCACCGTTCCACATATGGCAAACTCTCATTTGCCTGAATGTTTCTCCGTCATCAGAGCATTCGATGCAATAGTCATCTTCTCTGCGGCTGAATCTGTACCACATTGACTTTATACCTGCATCAATTTCGGTTGTTGCCCAATCAGAATACCCGTTGTTTGTCACAACGCTTCCGAGATGCTGGAATTTTTCATTTTCAAATTCAATAGATCCTTTGATCCAGTTGTCGGAGTCAAGATACATAACAATACCGCACTGGTCAAATCTGTGCTTGCTGTCAAATTCTGTTTTTACAACAAATGAAAAGTATTTCTCATCTGTTTCTGTTTGAAAAACAGGGGCATTGTCGTTTCTGAAATGGTAATATGTCCTCTGCCATAAATCCGTGTGTGGAGCGGTTACAACCTCAATTTTTTCGTCGATGACGGAATAAGAGGCGGGCTCCCTTGTCCATTCCATAGTGTTGATATCAAATTTCATTTGAATCACTCCAAAAAAATATTTTAATTGTGACTTTGTCACAGAAATATCGCCTGATACAGGCTATAATATAGATACAAACAAAAGAAAGGAAGTAATGAATATGTCAGTACTCAATGTTAATAAAAACAATTTTGAAGAGATAAGAAACAGCGAAAAGCCTGTTCTTCTTGATTTCTATGCCGATTGGTGCGGACCGTGCCGTATGGTTTCACCCATTGTTGATGAGATAGCAAGTGAACGCAACGATGTCATCGTGGGCAAAATCAATGTTGATGATGAGCCTGAGCTTTCAGCGCAGTTCGGTGTTGTAAGTATTCCGACGCTTGTTGTTCTTAAGGGCGGAAAAGTAGTTAATCAGGCTGCAGGAGCAAGACCGAAGCCTCAGATTCTTGCAATGTTAGAGGGCTAAATCCCGAAGACGGTTTTTGTTGATGATTTTCACTCCTTTTCGTGAAAGCTCAACAATTCCTTCATTGGCAAAATACTTCAGCATTCTTGAAACAACCTCACGGGCAGATCCCATATATTTTGCGATTTGCTCGTGAGTGAGTGCTATTATGTCGGAGTTTATACGTGCCGATTCATCTGAGAGAAAAATGGCAAGGCGTTTATCCATGCTCATAAAAAGAATTTGCTGCATAACCCACATTACATCAGAGAATTTGCTTATTGCCGATTCAAGAGAAAAAATTTTTATATCAGTGCATCGCTCGGATACAGCAGCAAATGCAGGGCCGCTGACAACAAAGCAGTCGCTGTCCTCTTCAGCATCAATAAACACATCGAATGTTACGGTTTTCAGCACGCAAGATGCCGAAAGCATACACATATCTCCTGCGTGCAGTCGGTAAAGCGTGATGTCTTTGCCTTCTTCGGACATAATATAAACCCGCAGGCATCCTGAGCGTATAAAAAAAACGCCTGAGCATTCGGTGCTGTCATGAACATTTGCGCCCTTAGGGTAAGTCACTGCCGATGAGTGTCGGCATATATATTCTCTGTCGTTATCTGAAATCTTATTCCAGAACGGAAATACTGTTTTATATACAGATTCAAAAACTTCATATTCCATTATATCGGTTCCTTTCGGCAATAAGATAGTTTTATTTTATCTCAGTTTACAACATATGTCAATAAAGTATAGGGAGGTTTGTTATGGAACACATTTATGATTTGTTGATTATCGGAGGAGGTCCTGCAGGCTACTCTGCGGCGCTTTATGCTGCACGGGCAGGTCTTGATACCGTTTTGCTTGAAAAACTTTCGCCGGGCGGTCAGATGGCACTGACTGGCGATATTGACAACTATCCCGGCTTTGAAGATGGCGTTGACGGATTTACGCTCGGCATGAAAATGCAGCAGGGGGCTGAACGCTTTGGCGCAAAAACCGAATATGCTGAGGTTACCGCCGTTGATTTCAGCGAAAAAATAAAAAGAATCGAAACATCCGTCGGAGTTTATCTCAGCAAAACCGTTGTTATATCAACAGGTGCAAATCCCCGTGAGCTTGGTGTTAGCGGTGAAAAAGAGCTTGTTGGCAGGGGAGTTCATTACTGTGCTCACTGTGACGGAAGATTTTATAAGGATAAAACCGTTGTTGTTGTGGGCGGCGGTAATTCCGCAGCGGCGGATGCTTTGTACCTTTCAAACCTTGCGGCAAAGGTTTATGTTGTTCACAGAAGGGATTCTCTTCGTGCAACAAAAATTTATCACGCTCCGCTGATGAAAGCGGAGAATGTTGAGTTCCTGTGGAACAGCACCGTTTCTGATTTTGTTGTTGACGGCAGGATTAAAGGAATAAAAATAAAAAATAAGCTGACTGAACTTGAAAGCGAGATATCATGTGACGGCGTTTTTGTCAGCATCGGCAGAAAACCTGCAATCGAATTCCTTGAAGGTGCAGTTGAACTTGATGAGAATAAATATATTGTTGCCGATGAAACATTAAAAACCTCTGTATCGGGGGTTTATGCAGCAGGTGATGTGCGCACAAAAGAGCTTCGTCAGGTTGTTACGGCGGTTGCAGACGGAGCTGTTGCCGTTCATCACGCTGAAGAGCACATTGCAAATTTTGACTGAGAATATTTAAGAGTGCCGATATGTTTCTTTGATATAACAAGGAGAAGATTGTATGCAATATTTGATTTCATTTTTAGAGGGCATTATCACCTTTATATCACCGTGCCTGTTGCCGATGCTGCCTGTCTATGTTTCATATTTTGCGGGCGGCAGTGAAAAAAGCACAAAAAAGGTGATTGAGAATGCGCTCGGATTTATAACGGGCTTTACCGTGATTTTTGTTCTTATGGGTGCTCTTGCAGGCTCATTCGGCAGGCTTCTCAGTGAATACGCTGTAATTGTTAATATCATAACAGGGCTTATTGTAATTTTTTTCGGTCTGAATTTTATCGGCGTATTCAAATTCAATTTGTTCAGCGGCAGCCGTTTTTCAAAAACCGATAATCTGAACTTCTTTTCGTCAGTTATTTTCGGTATTGTTTTTTCCGTTGGTTGGACTCCGTGTGTGGGTGCGTTTCTTGGCTCAGCTCTTATGCTTGCCGCAAGTCAGGCAAATGTTATGCAGGGCGTGATGATGCTTCTGCTCTATTCATTGGGTCTGGGTGTGCCGTTCTTCATCAGCGCATTACTTATCGATAAGCTTAAAGGTATGTTTTCTTTCATAAAAAAACATTACAGTGTTGTGAACACCGTGTGCGGAGCGCTGCTTATTGTTGTCGGAATTCTGATGGCAACAGGGCTTTTCGGCAAATTTCTCAGCATTCTTTCTTAGGGGGATATTCATGAAAAATATTTTGAAATGGATTTTGATATTGGCAGTTCTGGCAGGAGTAATTGCAGGAGCAGCCGTTCTTTATAACAAACTCAGCGAGGATTACGGCGCAGATCTGCTGATTGAAAACACCGAGTCACACAGCGAGGCGGAAAAAGAAGATGCAAACAAAGCGCCCGATTTTACGGTGGTTGATTATAACGGCAATGAAGTCAGGCTTTCTGATTTCAGAGGTAAGCCTGTTGTTCTGAATTTTTGGGCAACCTGGTGTTACTACTGCGATGTTGAGATGCCCGATTTCAACGAAGCATATAAGGAATACCCCGATGTTCAGTTTATGATGGTCAACGCTACCGACGGAGTGCGCGAAACGGTTGAATCGGCAAAGAATTATATTGAAAACGAAGGTTATGATTTTGATGTTTTCTTTGACACGCAATATGATGCTGTGAACAGTTATTATGTAAGAAGCTTCCCCACAACTTTTTTTATAGACAAAGAAGGGAATCTTGTGGTGTATCAAAGCGGTATGCTTGATATGGATTCATTAAAAAAGGGAATATCAATGATTAACGGATAAATAAGAGGCAGGGAAGGACCCTGCCTTTTTTGTATTACCCGCAATACTAATTGCAACGCAGAATATTGGATTACAACTCTTGAATTATATTTGATGATACTATATAATTAATGCGGAAAGAGATGAGGTGGACATAATGCTTTTTAATGAAACAGTTATTACCGGTATCAGGGTTAAAAACAGAATTATTCGCAGTGCAACACATGACGGTCTTGCAGATGAAAACGGGGCACCGTGCGATAAGCTGATTGCAAAATACGAACGCCTTGCGAAATGTGAAATCGGCTGTATTATTACCGGATATGCCGCCGTGAGCAAAAACGGTGTTTCGCCCTATCCGAGAATGCTGAAAATTTATGACGACAGTGTGATTGAAAAATACAAAGAGCTGACGGATGCCGTTCACCGTTATCATACGCCTGTTGTTTTACAGATTGCTCATTGCGGCAGGCAGACCTCGACAAGAGCAATCGGAATGCAGAAGGTTGCGCCTTCGAATGTTCTTCATACTTTCTATCCCGATAAGGCAAAAGAGTTGACCGACGCTGAAATATACGGCATAATTGACGATTTCGTTTCGGCTTCCGTCAGAGCAGAAAAGGCGGGCTTTGATGCCGTTCAGCTCCACGGCGGTCACGGATATCTGCTCCACGATTTTCTTTCACCATACGGCAACAGAAGAAAGGATACCTGGGGCGGAAGTCTTGAAAATCGCTGCAGAATTGTCGAGCTGATAATCAAGGGGATTAAAGAAAAAACAAATCTTCCTGTGTGGATTAAGCTCAGCGCAGAGGATAACCGAAAAGGCGGAATGAATATTGATTCATCCGTTAAAATCTGCAAAATACTTGAAGCGGCAGGCTGCGATGCAATTGAGGTTTCGTGCGGCACCGTGCAGGACGGCATGAACACCATGCGAAGCGAGCTTATGCCCATGGATGCTGTTTTCAGATACAGAGAGCCATGCGCATCGTTTCCGAAGCTGCTCAACAAAATTGCTCTTCCCGCAGCAAACCTTGTTAATCCGTTGATAAAACAGCCGAAGCCGCTTGAAAATTTTAATGTGGATAATGCGGCGAAAATAAAAATGAATGTTTCAATTCCTGTAATTGTTGTGGGCGGAATACATAAGACCGATGATATGGAGAAAATTCTCTTTGAAGGCAAGGCTGATTTTGTTTCAATGTGCAGACCGTTTATCTGTGAGCCGGACCTTGTATTGAAATTGAAAAGCGGTCAGTCCGAAGCGAAATGTATTATGTGCAACTATTGCGGATTGGTTATTGAAAAGGAACCGACAAGATGCCTTTACGGTAAAATAAAACATGAATAATATAATAACAGGAGAAATGATATGCTCAGAAAAAGACAGGTTCATCTTGATTTTCATACCAACGGTACTTTGCCCGTGGGTAAAAAATTCTCAAAAGAACAGTTTCAGGCTGCGCTGAAAGCGGGCCATGTTGACTCTATAACCGTTTTTTCAAAATGTCATCACGGTTGGTCATATCATCCCACGAGTGTTAACGAAATGCACCCTTGCCTTGATTTTGACCTGCTTGGCGCACAGCTTGAAGCGTGCGGAGAAATCGGTGTAAATGCTCCCGTTTATATTTCGGCGGGCTTTGATGAAAAAGAATTCCTTAAACGCCCTGAATGGCGTTATGTTTGCTCGCCCGATAAGAATGAGCAGATTGAATATGAAAATGAAGTACACTTTCATCTTCTTTGCTTCAATACAGGATATCTTGATTTCCTTTGTGAGCAGATAGAGGAGGTTATGCAAAAATATAATCCGTGCGGAATATTTCTTGATATCATTTCCCCTAAGGTCTGCTACTGTGATAAATGCGTTGCGGATATGAAACGACTTGGTCTGGATGTAAACAACGAAGATGACCGTCAAAAATTTGCGGTTATGACTTTCAATAAGTACACGGCGGCGACCAATGCTGCTGTAAGAAAGCACAGCGAAACCGCAACAATTTTTCACAACAGCGGTCACATTCCGAAGGGCGACTACGGTTTCATTGAAAGCAACACTCATCTTGAGCTTGAAAGCCTGCCTACGGGCGGTTGGGGCTATGACCATTTTCCGCTTTCGGCAGCCTATGTGCGTTCGCTCAACAGCACCGATTATCTCGGCATGACGGGCAAATTCCATCAAAGCTGGGGTGAGTTTGGCGGCTTTAAGCACCCGAATGCTCTTATATATGAAACTTCTCTCAGTATTGCCAACGGTGCAGGCTGCTCAATAGGTGACCAGATGCACCCGCTTGGTGAAATGAACATGGCAACATATGGCCTTATAGGCAAAGCGTATTCGCTTGTTGAGGAGAAGGAGCCGTGGCTTGACGGCGCTGTTAATGTGGCTGATATTGCAGTGCTCAGCGCAGAAGCATTTACGGCTAAGCGTGACTCAAAAGCAGATATCGGTGCAAACAGAATGCTGCTTGAGAATAATTATCTTTATAATTTTATTGATGAATCCATGGATTTTTCGGCATATAAGCTTATCATCCTGCCCGATGTTTCGGGATTTGGCAACGAAACGGTTGAGAAAATCAAAGCTTATGTCAATAACGGCGGAAAGGTTATTGCAAGCGGAGAAGCGTTAATAAAAGACGGCGAATTCATACTTGATATCGGCGCAAAGTACAAAGGTAAGAATGAATTTAACCCCACATATCTTATCCCGTGCTACGAAACGGCAAACGGCACTACCGAATACATTATGCGCTGCAATTCTTTTGTGTTTGATGCCGATGATTGTGAAACTGCGGCATATATGCAGAATCCGTATTTTAACAGAACTTACGAGCATTTCTGCTCGCATATGCACGCACCCAATAATCCCGATGAAACCTTCCCCGCAGCCGTAATAAAAGGCGGTGTTGCATATATCGGCTGGGATATCTTCACTGCATACGCCACTTACGGTCATCTTTGCTTTAAAGAGCTGTTCACTCACATCATCAAAAAGTTGATGGGGGAGGATACAACGGTTTTTGCCGATGTTCCCGATAAGGCGGTTGTTACTTATACAAGGCAGGAAAAGGAGAAAAGAAATATTCTTCATCTTCTATTTGCTCATACTACCGTTAGAGGACAGAACACTGAGGTTATTGAAGATACGGTTCCTCTTTATAATGTAAAATGCAGCATTAAATGCCATTCAAAGCCGTCAAAAATTGCGCTCGTTCCCTCGGATGCGGAGCTTGAATTTGAGTTTATAAACGGCAGAGCAGAATTTACCGTGCCTGAAATAAACATACATCAGATGGTTGAAATCAAGGATTGATGAGTGAAAAGTATGAGCAAAGAATTAAAACGAACATATATCCCGTTTAAGGATTGGACAGAAAAATCAAAGCAGACGGAATACACCGAGCCAACGCCGCTGCTTGCGCCTGACGGCACCTTACTTGCAAAGGGCTGGTCAAGAAAATACCTTTTTGATTATAACAGAGATTATGTGAAAAAAGGCATAATGAGCAGAAAAGAGTGGGATTTTTACACAATCTTTGATGATGAAATGCAGATACTTGTGAGCTTCGCAAACATAAACATAGGCGGTTATGTTGCCGCAAAGCTCCTTAATCTGAAAACGGGCGAGGTAATCTGCGATTCCATTCAGTATTTTCTCGGTGCAAACAGGCATGTTTCTCATTCGGTTCCCGATGCACCATGCTGCTTCAAAGATAGAATAGGCAAAACCGAGTTTGAGTTTGATACTGAAGAAAGAGAAAGAACTCTTTGGTACAAGGGTTCATACAAGGGCAAGCCCGTTGAAGTCAGTGCCTCAATGGATATAACAGAAGGGCTTGAAAGCATAACAACCGTTTTTCCGTTTGATGAGGATAAAACAAAATATTTCATGACAACCAAGCAGTTATGTATGCCTTGCGAAGGCAGATTTGTTTTTGGCGATTATGTGTATGAGTTTTCCAAGGAAAAGGCGTTTTGTTCTCTTGACTGGGGCAGGGTCAATACGGTGCACAAAATGGTGTGGTATTGGGGCAGCGGCAGTCAGTACATAACCGATAACAACGGCGAGAAGCATCTTTTTGGCTTTGAAATAACATGGGCAATCGGCAATGAAAGCAATGCTACTGAAACCTGTATATTTTATGACGGAAAAATTCATAAAATCGGTGCGGTTGATGTTGAAAAATTTCCGAAGGACAGATTTTTGGAGCCGTGGAGGTTTATTTCGGAAGACGGAAGGTTCAACATGACAATGCAGCCTACTCTTGACAATCACACCGATGTTGATTTCAAGGTAGGCAGAATGAATTGTCATCAGGTTTACGGAATATGGAACGGCGATGTGACCCTTGATGACGGCACAAAGCTTGAAATCAAAGATCTTTTCACCTTTTGCGAATATGTTGAAAACAGATGGTGATTTTGTTTTAAAGGACTGATTTTATGAAAATAATCGGAAGCGATTATGACGGTACGCTCAACCACGGCGGTATTGACGAAACAAAAAAGAACGCCATTGAAAAGTGGCGTTCTAAAGGCAATATTTTTGCACTTGTAAGCGGAAGAGGCCCCGACGATGTTTTGAAATTATACAGAGAAAAGCAGTTCGGCTGTGATTACCTTATTGCAAATAACGGTGCCTTGATTCTCAAAACAGACGGAAGCGTTATCTCGGATGTCAGATGCAGCGGAAGTCTGCTTAAGCCTCTTTTGAAAGCTTTGTTTGAAAACGGCTGCCCTTGGGGAGTGATTCAGACGGATTATCTTTGCAAGGTGTATGCCGACGAAAAAACGGGTGACGATGTGCCGGAGTACACTTTCGGTGAGATGCCCGATATTTCATTTTTTAATCAGGTGAGCACGATTTTGCCGGATTATGAAACGGCAGAAAAGGTAACGGAAAACATACGCAGGCTCTTCGGTGATTATCTGAATCCTCTTCAAAACGGTGTGTGTATTGATATAGTCAGTGCAGAAATAAACAAGGCAAAGGGTCTTTATATTCTGGCTGATATTCTTGGCGCAGAGTATGATGACATTATTACGGTTGGAGATAATATCAATGATACCGACATGATAAAAGAATTCAAATCTTATGCAATGGAAAACGGCGTTGACTCAATCAAAGAGCTTGCTGATTTTATAACTCCGGGTGTTACCGAACTGATAGAAAAAGAGCTCCGTGATTAAGTGGTTTCACTTGCTCATCAATTCAATCTGACTGTTAAAATATTCAACATAGCTGTTGAATCTATCAATCTTTTCTTCTCCTGCCATTGCAGAAATGAGAGCAAGAGCTCTTTGGGTTTCTGCGATGGCTTTTTCTGTTTCGCCGCCGTCTCTGTAATACTCTGCAATCTTCCACATCATCTGCAGCAAAATTTCAAATGAAATCCACTTTTGCTTTTCTGCTGCGTTGTATTTCGGTTCTCCCGTTAAAACAAAAGCCATTTCCGAGAGCTTTGTAAAATAAATTTCAGGAATCTGCTCAAGTGCCGATACTGCACCTTCTGTGTCACCCTTTGCATTATAAGCATATGCGAGAAATCGCAGAGCATCGTATTTAACCTCAAAGCAGTTTGTTTTGTCAATAAGCTTTGATGCGATTGAAATTGTCTCATCAGAATTTTCGTTGTAATTAATTACATAAAGCAGGTTGTTAAGCAAAATATCGTTGTCAGGATATTTTTTTAATCCTTCTTCAAGAATTTCTCTGCCTTTTGCTGCATCTGTTTCTCTGAATTCTGCCGATTCATTCACAAGCTTTTTTATCTCATTATCCTTTTCTGTAGAATCATATGAAAAAAGCTCGTCTGTTGATACTCCGAAAAACTGCGCAAGAACGGGAACGAGAGTTATATCGGGAAGTGCAATGTTGTTTTCCCATTTGCTCACTGCCTGAAATGATACGCCGATACATTCCGCAAGCTGTTCCTGAGTAATCTTGCGTTTTTTTCTTAATTCTTTTATTTTGTTTCCGATATTGATTTCCATAAAACAGTTCTCCTTGTTAAAAAGTTAAGAGCGCTCTTTGATTTCATTATAGACAATACGGAATAAATATCAATAACTGCTTGAACGAGATTTTTCAACCTCAGGTTGAAACAAAAAATAAAGGTCGGTTATTACCGACCCCAACATTTTAATAATACCATAAAGTGTGTGTTAAGTCAACGGGTTTCAAAGAAAATATATACAATATAAACAATAATCTCTGTTTTATATAATTATAAAGCGTGAACTTTGTACAAAATACCGTCTTGAAAACAGAGAAAAAGTATGCTATATTATAGTCAAGGAAAGGGTGATACCAATGTACAGGTAAAAACCTGAAGGCTTAATTCCAAAAATTAAAAAGTCTTCCCGAGAATCTTGATAAAGGGTAAAAGTTTCTTCTCAAAATAAGCAGCTTGTGCATAAAACCTTAATTAAGATTCAACCTAAACCGCAGAAAGAGAGGTTATCCAAAGATGTTAGATATCAAGAGTGAACAGAAATAACCCTTGGCTGAATGTGTAAAGAAACATCAGTCAAGGGTTATTTCATTTTATAAGATAAATTTTATTTTATACAAAAAACACTTGATTTTTATTTTGATATGTAATATAATCTTTCAAGCAACGGGGTATAGCGCAGATGGTAGCGCGCTTGGTTCGGGACCAAGAGGCCGTGGGTTCAAATCCCGCTACTCCGACCAACCTCAGAAAGGCTGAAATCGTTGATATACAACGGTTTCAGCTTTTTACTTTTTCTCAAAAATCCTTAAATGGTCCTTGTTTGGTCCTTATTCTGAAAATCGCGAAAGCCGGGAAGCCTTTAGTATCAAGGCCTCCCGGCTTTTTGCGTGGGTCTTATCGGGTGTTTTTTATGAGTGATTTTTGCCCGATAAATAATCATAAAGCTGATCCATATCAATTAAGTTTCTGTTCCCTATCGAAATAGAAACGATTTTATTTTCCTCAACAAGTCTGCGAAGACCTCTTTCAGTTAAAGCGGTATTGCTGTCAGACTCTTTTATTTCCTTAATTGCCTGTTTTATTGTGCGCATTTTAGGGACCATAGACATTTTATCACCTCCAATTTTGTGAATCATGACGCGTTGACGTTATTTGTGACTGGAGTTATAATATATATGCAGACAGAACAAATGTACGTTTGCGAAAATATTTATGAAAGAAGATGGTTTTATAGGTAGAATTGAAAAAAGAGGAAATGGGTACCGTTTTAAAATTTATGACGGCTACAAAGCTGATGGTACACAGAATATCGTTACTAAAACCTGGATACCCGAACCGGGAATGACTGAAAGACAAATTGAAAAGGAAGCAAATCGCCAGCTTGTATTATTTGAAGAAGAAGTAAAAAACGGTACTGCAGTTGATTGTAAAATCAAATTTGAAACTTTGGCAAATGAATTTTTAAAACAGATCGAATTAGAAGGAAAACTTAAAACATTGTGGATAGAAAGATTGAACGACTGCAAGGAAAGAACGTATAATGCAATCGGACATTTAAGAATGGATCGTATTAAAACATCAACGGTTCAGAATTTTATAAATAATCTCGCCAAAGACGGAACAAATAAGCAAAACGGAAAGGGATTGGCTACAAAAACTCAAAAAATTTATCTTTCATTTATTTCAGACGTATTTGAATTTGCAATTAAATGTAAAGAAATGAAGTTGAAAAATCCTTGCGAAGGTGTCAATACTATTTATGTACCTACTGAATCTAAAGATTGCTATGATTTGGAGGAAACTCAAAAATTTCTTGATTTATTGTGTCAGAAAGCACAATTCAAATATGTAGTTTTCTTTACGATTGCTATTTTTACCGGTTTCAGAAAAGGTGAAATCCTTGGACTTGAATGGAAGGATATTGATTTTGAAAACTGTGTCATAACATTATCAAGAACTTCTCTTTACTCTAAACGAAAAGGCATAATCACAGGAACACCCAAAACAAAAAGCGGATTCAGAAGTATAAAGGTTTCAGAGCAGCTTATTAGTATGCTTCAAAAATATAAAGATGAACAGGACAAACAAAAAGAATATATCGGCGATGCATGGCATGAAACAGACAGATTGTTTACTGCTTGGAACGGTTTACCTATGGGTCCCGATACTCCGAGACATTGGCTTCAAAAATTCTGCAAAAAAGAGGGACTTCGCTATGTAAATGTTCATAGTTTTCGTCATTTTAATGCATCAATTCTGATTGATAAGGGTTGTAACGCAAAAGATGTTTCTTCGTATCTCGGTCATTCATGTCCTTCCACTACATACAATTTTTATATACGTCTTTTTCAAAAAGCTGAAGCGAAGGCGAGTAAGGCTATATCTGATTGTATAAATCTCAATGTCGGCGGTTAACCCGTCGGCATTGATTTTAGTGCGATAAAAGATATGACTGCACGGTCACGTTATTTCTCCAATGTGCGAGATGGAATATCGAAACGGCACTGAGCGCCAGCTTGTTGTATGTTGTCGGCAAACCGTATTTGATTGCCAACTCTTTGTTCTTACCTCTGGCTTTGTATGTACCTTTGATAAGATTTTCATCAAAAGGTTTGTGGACTATCGTGCCATCGGAGAGTTTCTTTGTGCAGTACAGTTTCCAACGCAGACGGATTTCGTCTGCAAGTTTTTCTGCATATCCTTCTTCTGTGTTGATTTTATTCAAATAATAGTCATAACATCTTTTGGCGTTCTCTGCCCTGATGTGATGATAGTCAATAGAATTGGAAAGTTCGATCGGCTGAAAGACTTTTTCTTTTTCGCCGACATTAAAATATTCGCTGATGAAAACTTCGTCTTCAGGAAGGATTCTCTGAAGTGAATCCTTGCCGCCTTTTCCGTTTTTGACGAAAACACATAAATGTCCCGATTCATCCGCTACAAAGTCGCGACCCTCAAGTTTGGCAAGCTCTGCTGCTCTTATACCCACAACCCTCTGAAATGCTACTGAGCGTTCATAACGAGGATTGTTAGGGTTGTTGTCAGCACGAATCGTTTTGCCGTTATCCGAACGGGATTTTGTATACTCGGCAGTATGGCGTATAGGCTTCGTAATCAAATCCATCGGAACATTATAGAATCCGCACACCGCCGCAAGATAGCTGTGTATGGTGGATGCACTGTACTTACCTTGCAGATAATCCGAGTAATCCTGAATGTGCATAAAACATTCATCGTGTGTTTTGCAGTTGTGATGTTCACGGCAATATTTGATATATGCATCAAGCCATTTGCGATAGTTTTTCTGAGTACCAAAGCTTTTTGTTGATAAAAATGGTTCTGTTTCATCACGCAG
>JAFQON010000002.1 GCA_017403185.1 Clostridia bacterium | reverse complement strand
CGTTTACGGGTGGCGGAGCAGTAGATGCAGAAGGGAAAATATTCAGTGCATCTTTAGATGCTTGCCGGTAAAATGCCCTTATAGGGCTTAATCAAGCCTCCGGCTTAGCCGGAGGTCCTGACTCATGCATCAAGCGTGAATTAAGTTTGATCTGGGAGCAATCAGGAAACTGTTTCAGTTCGGTGTTCATCCTGAGTGATCTTATCCTTATCGTTAACAACGCCGTCACCGTTAGCATCAACACCCTCTGCGTAGGTGTAATGGTTGCGGATATACTTAGCATCTGTTGCGTCAACGATATTATCATGGTTTGTATCAGCTGCAACGAAGAGAACACTACCCATATCAGCTTCTGTATTTTCGCCGTTAGCAATCTGATAATCAACGTAGGAAGCATCCGAACCGTCGATACGGGTATCGCCGTTAAGATCACCGTAAATAACTGCGTAGTATCTGAATCTTTCAATAGTTCTGATACGGCCGCTGATGTAAGCACCTGTACCGTTACCGAAACCTGAGGGATTTATACCAACTTCTGAACCGATTTCGGTATCAATTGTCATACCTGCAATTACGAGTGAACCGTTATCGTCATACATATCAGCCGAAATACCGGTACCTTCTTCAAGACCGAAGATGTGGCCGATAAGACGATTGTTAACATTTGAAACTGCTATAGTATCAATTGAATCGCTTGAATCTGAAGGTCTGATTGAAGGAATTGTTCTGAATACAAGAGTCTGGATTGCTGTGTTAAGAAGTGCTGCCTGTTCTGCAATTTCTTCCTGTCTTTCACAGTCAACAGTCGGGTCTGCTCTGAGAGCCTCAGCGGTCTCATAAACATCTTCAAGAACATCAAGGCCGCTTTCGTAACCGAGAACGGGGTCATCCTTGTTGGGATCGTTGAGGATATCCTCAGCCATTGCCATGTAGTAATCGAGCATGGTCCAATCAGCAAAGCCTGTGAATTCAACAAGCTGTCTGATAGCAGCGAGGATGCCCTGATATGCTGCAGTAACCATTGACTGAGTGAAGAGATTTGCTGCTGCACTTCTTACAACTTCGTTTCTGAGTGACTGAGCATAGTCATATGCACGCTGGAATACTTCAAATGAAGTTGAGGTATAAACCTTTGTGTATTCAGGCTTACCGTCTACAGTATTACCTGTTGACTTGTAGTTACGGCCGCCGTCGAACATATAGAACTGTCTAGCATAGTCGAGTGCCCAGTCAAGAACGATAAGGTCACCGTTGTTTTCCATGGGAACGGATCTCTGCAATTCAGCCTGCTCAATTCTGTAGGAAACGTCGTCCATTGTGTTGTAGAGTGAGCGTCTGTTCTGATAAAGAGCTGTGATATATTCAACATATGCCTTGTGAAGAGCCTTGTAGTTCTTCTGATAATCACTCTTTGTATCCAAGATAGACATATTGTTGATCTGGGTAAGAGTTGCATCGCCGGGATGTGCGGGAGTTGAACCGAGACCGATTGCGGGAGTTGAAATTGAGAAGCTGCTGTCGATAAGCTTGAATGCGGGACGGGCAATTATATAATTACCTGTTGCATTGCCGTTTTCATCAAGAACTGCTTCATAGGTGAAGCCGTTATTATCAAGCCAGTCTGCTACAGCAGTAAGATAATTATTGGGAAGGTTGGTCCACTGATAGCTACCGTTATACTGGTTATCACCATTATAGGTAATATCAAACTGGAGTGCATTCTTACCGAGGTCTGTTGACTGGAAGAGAGCAAGTCTGATAACTGATTCTGTGTCATGCTCTGAAAGAACAACGTTATTCTCAGGATTTGCACCGTATTCAACAGCAAGAGCAAGCTGATCATAGCTGTCAGTATTGAAATAGTTCATGTATTCTGTGGTGATATCTGTTGAAGTCATATCATCATAGAAGGTGAACTGGGTTGCGTTTGTTGTGTAGAAGGGATACATTGCCTCCGGCATGCCGGGCTCGCCGTCATCACCGACAGTGATGTTGTAGCTGCCGTCATCATTTGTTGTGTACTGGCAGTCTGTATCATCGGGAAGACCGTTGCCGTCTGAGTCAGTGCCCATAACTGAGTAGCCGTCACCGTTTGAATCCCAGATATCATTTGATCTGAGCTGAGTTTCAACCGAATACATGTACCAATCGCCGTATGCATCGGGAAGAGTGCTTGTAGCAAATGATCTGTAGCTTGAAGCAAATTCCTGAGCACCTTCAATAGTGTTGTTAACGTTGGTGTAGTAATATTCCTTGCCTCTGAAGTCTTCAGGCTGGAAGGTCTGATATTCAAAACCGTAGGAAACAAAGTCTGAAGAAGGTCCTCTGGGAGTCAGTGATGCGTATGCGAAATCTGTGTATTCATACTTCTGCTGACCGTAATCAACACTTGTATCTGTTGCTGTTGAGTTATAAAGCGATGCGGTCATGTAGCTTTCACGATGGTAAACTTCATAATTATAGATGGGTTCACCTGTTTCTGCATTTACATTATCGGTTTCAACTGCAACATAATATGCATCGTCAAGATAGTGGAGTGCCGATGTTGCCGATGCAGAATCGGGATATACATTAAACTCTGAGCCGTTTGAAAGAACGATACTGTAGGTACCGTTGTCGTTTCTGACTGTTTTTGCACCGCCGCTGCAAGCTGCCTCTGCATCCTCTTCATTTTCGAATGTCTTGACGAGTCTTGCATTGATATGCTGTGTAAGGCTGTCGGTATAGTCCTCAAGGTCTGCTACCGAGTAATATGCGATGCCCTTTCTTCCGAGATACTGCTCATCATAGGGTCTCTCATAGATTGAACCGAAGATAAGGGGAAGAAGAGTTGAAAGAAGAGGTCTCTTGAATTCGTTGATCTTCTGAAGAAGTGTAAAGACAAGAGTGGGAAGAGCTGCACCTTCACCGTTACAGTCGAGAAGACCTTCAAGAGTCTTGACTGAGGTTTCGGGATAAGGACTGGTTGTGATGGGTCTTCTGTTTGTATCAAGAAGAATTGCATGGTCATTAACAACAAGAGCAAGAACACGGTCGATTACTCTGAGGAGAACCTCGATAACGGGCTTGTTAAGCTCTGCATCAGCTGCTGTGTTGACTGAAAGGAGATCAAGGATACCCTGAAGGTCAAATTCGCAGATGTTGCCGAGAAGCCAGTCGAGAACGAACTGCTCTGAGCCGTTGATGTTGGGAAGCCATGATGTGGGGATAAGCTTGAAGAGTGTGTTATCTATAAGATCATAGATAGCATCATATGCTTCGTGGTTGTCATCCTCATAGAGAGGAGTTCTTGTTGCCCAGTTGCTGTATGTTGATGAAATATAATTGTTGACAGCGTCTGTGAAAACACCCTTTTCAAGTGTCATGTTTGCTTCCTGAACCTCAGAAGCTGCGACACCGTTGTAGTGGTAAGCAACAAACGCTCCGTTTTCATATAAGCCGGTGAACATGGGAAGATAGTTTGTGAAGCCCCAGACGAGGAATTCACCTGCAAACTTTTCAAGTGAGGTATCAGTATCAA
The DNA here is from genome assembly GCA_017403185.1 of Clostridia bacterium. Lineage (GTDB taxonomy): Bacteria > Bacillota > Clostridia > Oscillospirales > Acutalibacteraceae > CAG-177. The sequence continues at coordinate 10,185 of JAFQON010000002.1, read as the reverse complement.
GCTTTTCCTGGTCGTTGATATCAAGAACGTTGTTGAGGTAAGCTGCAAGATATGAACAACCGATATCAAGAGCTGCCTGAGGAACAGAGATTTCCTTATTGACAACATTGCCGTACATATCCTTGGCAACAATTGTCTTCTGCTTGGTGTAGGGAATGGGAGTTACGTTAACGCCGTTAACGAACTGATCGCCTTCTCTTGTTTCCTGTGTATGGTATGCATCAAGGCGTGCAAAGTAATTGTTCTGGGGAAGAAGGGGTGATGCAAGAGATGCAAGACCGTAAGCGAGAACTGTGGGAATATCTGTTGCCCAATCGGGGAAGTAGCAGCCGGGGATAAACATATCAAGAAGAACCTTGATTACGCATGCATAAACCTGGCTTGTGGGAATCTGATAATGCTGTCTGATGAAGCCGGGGTTTCTGTAGTTGGCAGCATCTTTATCTGTTGTGTTAACAACATTACCGTTTTCAAGGTAGCAGTAAATGCTGGGAGTTTTTGAACCGTCGGGATTTTCGATATATGAATCAACATATATGATTTCGCCTGCTTCACGGGTGAGATAGAGAGAGTCAACCTCTCCATCACTGCCACCGGGAATGATATTCATATCTGCATCATATGCCCAGTATTCATTGAGCTGATCGGGAGTGTAAAGAAGGTCACTTTCGATTTCAAGACCGAGAGCGGGAAGAAGGTTGATAGCAAGACGGATAAGGTCATCAAGAAGTGACATGAAGTTATCCTGAATGTGGATGCCGAGATAGTCAATCTTGATAAGAGCATCAAGTCCGCCGTCATCAAGGAACCACTTGATAACTGCAGTAACATGACCTACGGGTGAATCAGCAGGAAGCTCTGCCGAATCATAATTAGAAATTACGAGTTTGGGAGCACCGTTGGCAACGAGAAGGTTTTCGATAGCACCTGCCGTTGAGGTGAGTGCACCTGTTTCGTCTCTTGATACGCTGCCGAGAAGCAGACCGTACATCATATCGGTTGAAATTGAAGGATCGCCGTTGGGATACTGCTCTGTGATTTCGATACCGACAAGGTCAACAATGAGTTCTGAAAGCATCGGAGTGAGCATACCGCCGAGGAGAGCCTGAAGCACGTTTGAAACAAGCTGATAGAAGCTCATCGTGTGAGTTTCGAGAGCACCGTCAAGGTCGCGGTCAGCCTGAATGGTAATACTGCCGATATTTGCACCGCCGGCTTTCTTCAACTCTTCTTCTCCAAGAGCGGGAAGGAAGCCTTCTGCTTTCTTGCCGAGAATTGAGTTACCGCCGTTGTAGATGTATTCGCCTGTACCCTCGATAAGAGCCCAGTCGATAAGCTGCTGAACAATATCATCGACTGTTTCAACCTTTTCAACTTCGGGAGTTGAGGGGTCGTCAAGCTCGTAGATCTGGTTGCCGTCAGCATCTGTGCCGCCGTTCATAACTTCGGCGTCGGTGTTGATAAGGAGCGAATAAAGAAGGTCCTTAATACCAAGGTTGAGAGTTTTAAGCGAAGCTCTGGGGCCGAGGAAATCCTTGAGGAGGTCGTTGATAGTATCCTCAAGAAGTGAACCTACGCTGAAGGTACCGCCGAGAATACCTCTGAGCATGGGACCGAGACCCTTAACTACAAGTGAAACAACATATTCAAGAACGAGGGTATCGTTCTGGTTCTTTCTGAGGTAGTCATATGAGGAATAACTCCAGAGAGTAGCAAGACCCTTGGTTTCATTAACAAGGTCACCGAGAAGACTAAGTCCTTCAAGAAGCTGAACTGTGGAGTTGTTAGCGAGAACGTCAGCAACAGCATAGAGCGATCTGATTGCAAGGTCAATATTTCTCAGGTCAAGGTAACCCTTGTCATCAGCCAGACCTGAGGGTGGGGTCAGACCGTAAGTCCTTACAGTTGCGGGATTAACACCTGCATCAGAGAGATATTGGTCGAGATTAACGGCAGGCCAGAGATTACCTTCGAGCAAACCAAGCGAGTCAACAACACCGCCGATAAACTTTTCGACGCCGTCGATTGTAAGCACAATATTTGCATCTAAAAGAAGATGGTCAAGCATATCAAGAAGATAACCTGCAGCCTGATCATAGGTGTAGTAGTAATTCTTGATATTGCCGGTTGAAGGGGGGTTGTAAACGTTGGCGTCAATATATGCATATGACGGGAGATAAGCCGCTGTCATAAGCATAATGGCAGCCATAATTACAGCCAAAAGTCGTTTTGCCTTTTTCATATTTGCACCTCCATAGAAATTTACCGCAATAACGCTTGCGGCGGCACCCTTGCAAGGGGCACCATTAACAGACACATAAAATGCCTTAATTTACGTTAATTACTTTATAAAGGAGTTGTTGCATCGTCCGTACAATTTTTTAAATATTTTGTAAACTATTTATGAACATTTTATGAACAAGAGCATGTTTTGTTCAGTTTTAACAAACAATAAGTTTTTGGTTTGTTCATATTTAACAAAGAGAATTGTGACTTCTATGATTTTATGATTTCAGATTTTCCCTTTACCTTCTTTTGAAAGAAGGTGGATTTTTGCGAAGCAAAAAGACGGATGATTGGTTTTTGCAGTTCAGAAATTCATTCTCACTGCTTCAGACAGCTCCTTTTTATTGTAATCAATCCTCAGTCTCGCTTTGCTCGACAGCTCCTTTTTATTGTAATCAATCCTCAGTCTCGCTTTGCTCGACAGCTCCTTTTTATTGTAATCAATCCTCAGTCTCGCTTTGCTCGACAGCTCCTTTCAAAAGGAGCTATAGATATACTGCTTTTTCATAGACTTCTGCAAATTTAATTTCTGCACTTTCCCTTTACCTTCTTTTCCAAAGAAGGTGGATTTTTGCGAAGCAAAAAGACGGATGATTGAATCAAATTCAACGCACCCGCTTTTTAACTTCATAATCTATCACCGAACATACCTCATAAAAATTCTCTTTAATATCCAGATTTGTGAATCTCAAAACCTTTAAACCGAGATTTTCAAGATATGCCGTTCTCTTTTTATCATATTCAATTTTTTCTTTTTCGTAGTGTTGTGAACCGTCAAGCTCAATCACAAGCCTCGCTTTAAAACAATAGAAATCCACTATATAATTTCCGATAATTCTTTGTCTGTTAAATTGCACGGGATACTTCCGCAGGAAAGTAAACCACAGTCGGTTCTCCTCTTCGGTTGCGTTATTTCTTAACGATTTGGATTTTTCTTTCAGGTTTTTGTTGCGGGGAAGATATTCGTCTTTCATGTTCTTTATCCTTTCAAAAGGAGCCTTTGGTGCAACGCAATAATATATAGAAATGTAATAAATTGTATTATTTTATACAATCAATTAGAGCGTGTAAATCGTCAATCAGCCTTGCATCTGCACGCCTGAGGCGTGAAATATGCTCATGTCCGCTTGTGAGAAGAACGCAATCCGCTCCGAGCTCCTTTGCCATATCGGCATCGTGCTCAAGGTCGCCTATAACAAGAATTCCGCCGTTTTCCGCACCCGTTTTTGCAAGGTAATCCCTTGCTCTGTCTATCTTTGAGCCTGCATAATAATCCGCCGAGCCGAGAACGGCTTCAAAGCAGTCTTCAAGCCCGTATTTCCTTATATTCATACATAGCTGGTCATTATTTGACGATGAAACAACTGCCTGATGCATTCCGCATGAGGCAAAAAATTCTATCGCTTCCCGTGCACCGTCGGTCAGTCCGCAATCGGCAAGATGCCTGAGATATCCTTCGTTATATTGTTTTATAATAATGGAATAATCCTCTTTTTCCATATCAAAAACACGGTCATAAAATTTCCGGATGGGAACTCCGATACATTCCTTATAGAAATCAAGGTCAATATGCGGCATTCCCCTCATATCAAGCATGTCGTTGACACTTGAAAGAGAAGCGTTGACATCGTTAAGAAGAGTTCCGTTCCAATCCCATATGATGTGTGTGTATTCCGTCATTTTGTCCCTCCTGTTGCATATATAGAATTATTGTATTATAATAATAAAGGTGATTAAATGAATACATTCGAAAAAATCTATGATGTTGTAAAAAGAATTCCCGAAGGAAGGGTTGCATCCTACGGCACGGTTGCCGCAATGGCGGGAAATCCGAGATGGTCAAGAGTTGTGGGATATGCTCTGCATGTAAATCCCGAACCGGGAAAGATTCCCTGCCACCGTGTTGTTACCCGAAACGGTGAGGTTTCAAAAGCTTTCGCCTTCGGCGGTGAAAACATGCAACGCCTTCTCCTGAGCGAAGAAGGCATTGAATTTCTTGATGACGGCAGAGTTGATATGAAAAAATACTCATGGAGCGGCTTTGGTGATTAAGCCGTCATCCGCAATCGAAACGCCCTGAGGCTCATAGCTTTCAACTCTGTCAAACAGTCCACGGGCATCCTCACCCGTGAGAAGCCGCGTTTCACAATTCTGCTGCTTGAGCGGCATAATGCGTATTCCCATATCCGCATTTTCGTTGATTTCAAGCGTTATGACGCAGGAATCGAGCGTTTTGCTGTTGAACCAGAAGTTGCCGACACTATAGACAATCGGCACATCCTTATAGAATTCCATGCCCTGCAGACAATGGGTGTGACCGCCGATAACGGCATCAACGCCTGCATCAATATATTCACGGGCAAGGGTTTTCTGCTGTTCATCAAGAACGGTGGTATTTTCAGTTCCCCAATGAACATAGGCAACAAGAATATCGCATTCGGAATCCGCTTTCTTAATTGCATCAACAAAAGCGGCACTGTCATAGGTTCCCATAACTCCGTGGGTAAGCTTGGTTGCAACGGGGTTGAATGAGGTTGTTTTTTCGGCACAGCTTGCCGCAACAATGCCTACTTTTATTCCGTTAACAATAAAATAGTAGGGCTTGCCCGCTTCGTCAACATTATCGCCTGCACCGATATATGGAATCCCCGCTTTTTTAAGGTTGTCAATCGTGTCATAAAAACCAACCTTACCGTAATCATAAATATGATTGTTTGCAAGAGATACAATGTCTGCTCCCAAATCCTTGAGAAGCTGAGTTTTTTCGGGCTCAACCTGAAATGTCCATGTTTTTCCGGGCAGAGGCTCTCCCCTCTCGCCGATTGTGAATTCATTATTTATAAGGAACACGTCACAGGCATTCAGGTAGTCAACAACAGCTTTATCAATGCAATTGAGCACTCCGCCCATTTCGTTGGCGTGCACCATCGGGCGGAAATCCTTATCAAAAAGTATGTCGCCGACAAAGGCAACGCTGAATGTGCTCTTGCCGTTGCTGCCGCAATCCTTTATATTATCGGCATTCAGACTGCCCGAAAGCATATCTTTGATAACATGGTATGAATATCCCGTCAGCGAAAGCCATATTTTTTCATTATATGTGCCCGAATCAATGGAAGAAACAAGCCTTTCAGTAATGTTTTCACCCATGCTCTCAAGGAATTGAGGAGTCATATCCAGACCGGAAGCATCAGAAATCTTAACAGAGGCGGAAGAATAATCAAAGCCTGCATCCGTTTCTGTTGCAAGCGGAAGCATCACGGGATCTGCTTTGAAGGAACATGCAGACAGGCTGAAAATCAGCAAAACAGTTAATAATAGTTTATATGTTCTTTTAAACATTAAAGTACACCCTCTAATTTGCTTCTGAGCTCAATAATATCGGCTATCTCCTCACTGACAGCCTTCATATATTCAAGCATTTTTTCGTCACGGACAAGATAAAGAGCTGCTTTTCTGACTTCTTTGATAAAGGAGCGGTCAAGCGGCATTTTTTCTTTTGCTATGGGACACATGGTTGCTCTCGGGTCATAGATTACCTCAATTTTAACCTTGCCGTCAACCTCTGTAACGAGCGGAAAAAGAGGAAATATGCGACATGCAAGCGGTCTTTCCTCTCTGTTGCATTCACCTGAACAAATCACCATGGGATAACCGTAATTACCTTCGGTTTCACAGACTTCAAAACCTTCCTTGCCGATAAAAAGCTCTTCTTCTCCGGGGTAAAGCCACATACCTTGACAGTCACCGCGGCAACAAAGGCCGTCACACAGTCTGCCGCAGTTATAAAATCCGAGAGGAGTTTTATGATATAAGCGCTCATAGGCTTCACGCAGAGCGGAATTTTTTATTTCATTCATAATGTCTGCATCCTTTCCGCAAATGCCTGCAGTGAAAAATCACATAATGTTTTGGGATGATTGAGATATTTTTGCAGAATTGCCTTTGCTGCCGCTTTGTTTTCTTCGGAATTATCGCCGAGAAGAGAAAGGGAAGATTTGATAACCTCGAGAGCAATAGCCTGCTTTTCAGCCCATGGTCTGAGTTCAGAAATCAAAGGCATATCAAGGGTTTCGAGTGCTTCACAGCATTTTTCAAGCTTTGCCGTGTATTCAGCCATCACACCGAAAGCACCCATCATGTTTCCTGCAAAAAGCATCTGCTGAGCATCATTGAGTGCCGCATTCATCATGGGCGAGTTTTCAACCTTAAGGCAGGAGGTCAGAAGGTTATCGAGGAAGGGCATGAGGGTTTCCTTATGCTCCCCGAGAACCGTTCCGCATGCTTTCTGCCACGATTCAAAGCCGTCATAGGAAAGCGGATTCCAAAGATAATCGCACACCGTCTGTAAAGGTATTATGCTTGACATGGGGTATTCCATAACATTTGAAATTATACCTTCGGAATATCGGAACAAATCCTTATCCCTGCCGTTTATATAGCCGATATGCATCTCGTTATACATTTCCGCATCATTTACGGGGAAGTTATCCCAGTAAAGAGGCTTGTGGTTGGTAGAATTTTCAAATATGATTGCTTCCTTGACAGTAAGCTCCTGCGAGCAGATATTCCTGCCCGTCCAGAAAAGGCTGACATCGGAGGGTATTCCCCTGCCGAGCTTTGAAATATAGTATTCTTCACCTGTTCCGTGATAAACGAGAGGACACACGGTCAGACCGCATTCACCGTCAAGCTGTTTCAGAAATGCATAAAATTTATTGACAAGATAAACATGAGCGTTCACTGCTTCACCGTCAAAAGCCGCTTTATCTTCGTCAAAATACAGATTTTCGGGAATATCATCAACAAGCAGTCCGAAATTCTTCACTCCGACCATGTAAAGCTGTTTAACTTTACAGCAAAGCTTATCAAAATCTTCTTCAGAAGAATATTTCATGCTGAGACCGGGAGCAATACAATAATGAAAATCAACAAAATTTTCACGGCACAGCTCTGAAATTTCAGAAAGCTGCGAGAGTTCCTTTTCGGGATATAATTCATCCCATTTATCTCTGTGATAAGGGTCATCCTTCGGGGCATAATAGTATGTGTTCATGCCGCTCAGTGCCATTTTTTCTATCATAAATCTGCGCACGTCATGCGGCCACGGATTGCCGTAAAACCCTTCTATATAGCCCCTTTTGGCAAATAAAGGATAATCCTCCGCCGTTCCGACGGGGAAGCTTGAAGCATTGCTCATTCGCACGATTGAAGCAAAAGCTCTGTAAAGGGATTTTTTACCCGATACGGTAACGGTAAGCTTCATTCCGTCTTCGCATTTTTCACCCGTAATAAAGTATTTTTCGTCGGTAATTCGGTACGCTTCTTCTGTGTATTCCGTTCTTCTTGTGTTTTCTTTGATAACATCAATGTAAAGTGTTTCACCTTTACGCTCGGTGAGGATTTTTTTGCTCAGTTCAGCGGCATAATCGCTTTCAAATCCGTTGACAACAGCCTTGCAGGGCAGAAAATTCACCCATTCGGTTATGCTGCTCTTCTGAAATGCAGGATAAATCATAACGCCTTAATCTCCCCGCTGTATTTTTTGATGAATGCCTCATTGATCTCGTCGCCGCCGTCAACGTTGCTGCTTGAGAACACCTCAGGCATATATCCATCATCAACCATAATTTCAACCGCTCTTGCTTCGATTGCATTGAGAATTGCCGCTCCCGCCGCTGTTGAGGTCGGAGCAACATTCCTGCCGATTTTTTCAATAGTCATTGAAGCGTCGCCGATACAGCCGCAGTTATCAATAACAATGTCGCCTGCTTCATAGAGCTTTTTGCCGCTTGAATGGCGGGATTTGCCCTGCATTGTATGAAGCATATTTGTTATAACAACGGTTTTAACGCCTCTTTCTTTTGCAATAAGAGCAAGGTCGATTGCAACACCGTTTCTTCCCGAATTGGAGAAAAGGAAAAGAACATCCTTCTCTTTTATATTGTTAAAGTCAAAAATTATTTCGCCGTAGCCCTCAAGTCTTTCGAGAGCAGTGCTTTTTGATGCACTTTCATGCAGCATGAGTCCCGATTCAAGAATGGGATTGACATTGACCAAACCGCCTGCACGGTAAAATATTTCTTCTGCGAGCATATGGGAGTGACCTGTTCCGAATGCATGAATTCTTCCGCCGTTTTCAAGGCAGTCCGCCACCGCTCTTGCGGCATTCTCTATATTATCAAGCTGTTCCGCCATTATGCGGCTCATTATTCTCTGAATATTTTCAAAATATTCAACTGCTTTTGACATGGCAATTCCTCCGAAGTATTATTTATTCTATTCTAATATCTCTGCGTTAAAATATCAAGTTTTTTATAAAATTACTTTATTTTTCTTTTTTACTGTGCTATACTGATATCAATTTAAAATGAGGTGTACCCATATGAAACGACAAAGCGGCATTCTGATGCATATTTCTTCTCTTTACGGCGATTATTCAATCGGCAATTTCGGAAAAAACGCATTGGAATTCATTGATTTTATCAAAGAAAACGGTTTTTCGGTGTGGCAGGTGTTGCCCTTCACCGTTACCGATGAATACAATTCTCCATACAAATCCTTTTCGGCATTCGGCGGAAATCCTTATTTCGTTGACCCCGAAAAGCTGTTTAAAGACGGACTGATTTCAAGAGCAGACCTTGAAGCCTGCAGACAAAAGACCCCGTATTCTGCAGAATTCAAAAGACTTGCCGAAGAAAGAATCCCCCTTCTGCGCAAGGCATACAAAAATGTCAGGGATACTTCGGCTATTGATGCTTTTATTGAAAAGCATCCGAGAATCGAAGCCTTCTGCCGTTTTATGACCCTTCGTGAGCAAAACGGGCTCACTCCCTGGCAGGAATGGAAATCCGATGAAATAACAGACACCGAAACTCTCGGCATGTGGAAATTCATTCAGTATGAATTCTTTACTCAGTGGAAAAAGGTCAAGGATTACGCAAATTCAAAGGGAATAAGCATAATCGGTGATATTCCCATCTATGTTTCGGATGACAGCTGTGACGTTTGGGAAAACAGAAATCTGTTTCAGCTCAACGAAAAAGGATATCCTTCAAGAGTTGCGGGGGTTCCGCCGGATTACTTTGCGGAAGACGGTCAGCTCTGGGGAAATCCTCTCTATAATTGGGACGAACTGAAAAAAGACGGTTTCGGTTGGTGGAAAGAAAGAATTGACCATGCTCTTGAAATGTTTGACGGTGTTAGAATCGACCATTTCAGAGCGATCGAGGCTTACTGGTCGGTTGATGCTTCCGAAAAAACAGCAAAAAACGGCAAATGGATAAAAGGTCCCGGAATTGATCTTGTGAACGCCATAAAAGCAGGCCACGAGGATAAGCTTATCATTGCAGAGGATCTCGGTGATATAACAGACGAGGTGCGTGCTCTTGTTGAAGAAAGCGGCTTCCCGGGAATGAGAGTTTTTCAGTTCGGCTTCCTTGATGACGGCAACAGCATTCATATGCCGCATAACTATATAAAAAATTCCGTTGCCTATTCGGGAACACATGATAACAACACTATTTTCGGTTTTCTCTGGGAAAGCGACGATGACACACGCAAAAGAGCACTTGATTATTGCGGATTTGCAGGCGGTGACTGGGGCGGAGCATCTCCCCTCTTCCTGAGAGCAATCTTCGCAAGCGTCAGCGACCTTGTTGTTATTCCCGTTCAGGATTTTCTCATGTACGGTTCAGATACAAGAATCAATACTCCCGGCGTTGCCGACGGCAACTGGAGCTACAGAGTAACCAAAGAACAGCTTTTAAACGCCGACAAGGAATTTTTTAAATCACTCAACAGAATTTACAAGAGGTAAAAATGGAACTGAAAAGATTTTTTGATATAAGCGAAAGAATAAAAATTGCGAGCGATGCCGCTCTTGAAAAAGCAAAAGCA
>JAFQON010000027.1 GCA_017403185.1 Clostridia bacterium | reverse complement strand
GATAATTAAATATTATCAGCATAAAAATAGCTGCCAAAATAATGGCAGCTATAGAAATCAGATATTAATATGTATTTTGTTTCTAGGGTGTTTTTTTGAAAGTATTTTCTTTTGAGCCGATAGACTTATATGAGTGTAAATCTGGGTTGTTTGTATTGAACTGTGTCCAAGAAGTTCTTGTATGTATCTGATGTCAACATCTTCCTCAGTAAGCATAGTAGCTACAGTGTGTCTGAACATATGTGGTGTAATATGGATTTCAATACCTGTTTTGTTGACATATTTATTAATTATACAACGAACAGATTGTTCTTGAAGTTTTCGTCCTCTGTTGTTTATAAAGAAATATCCTGTTTCATCTATACATTTAGAAAAGTTGTTTTTATAAAGCCTTAAAGCTTTTAAAACGCTGGGGTTGGTTATTTGAATATATCTTTCTCGATTTCCTTTGCCGGTTACTTTGATTAGCTTTTGTTTTATATCTACATCGTAGCTCTTTAATGAACATAATTCTCCTACTCTAACTCCAGAAGCAAAGAGTAGTTCAAACACAGCTATATCTCTTGATATATTCTTTCTTTGATATTCATTAATTGAATTTGAATTAAAAGAAGTATAGGCATAGTTTAGTATTTTTGAAAGCACACTTGATGGAAATGTTCTGGGAAGAATCAGAGCTTCTTTCCTTTTATAGTTTATTTTGTGAAAAGGATCATACTCAATGATTTCTTCTGTTTCTAAATAATGAAAGAATGCTTTTAAACTGGCAATTTTCCTTTTGGCTGTTCGTGGTTTATAAGTTTTATAAGCAAAACTGATAAAGTCCAATATTACCGGTTTGTTGCACCATTCATAATCATTGCCGTGCCAACCTCTGAATTGTTTTAAATCGGTTTGGTATGCTGCTTTGGTTTTTTCTGAAACACCTTTCATACATTCACAGAAATTAATATATCCTTTGATTTGTTTTGACAGATTAACCATTAATATCTACTCCTTACTGTTTTATGGGTATACTTACGTTAATCATATCAGAAAATTCAGAGAATAGACAGATTTCAAACCAATCAAATAAATAGTATCAAACCAATCAAATAAATAGTATTGCGATTCTAAAAGTCAGCGATAGACGACTTCTTGTGCGGAAGGGTGTCTGTTGTTGGCTTTTTCTTTTTTTTGAGAAATGTAAACAATGTGTGAACAAGATGTTAACTTTTTGACAATTGTTGAAAAGTTTGCAACTAATAATGTTTATGTTTTTCTTACAGAATCCAGGAGAGGAGGTGTATGGCTATTTCGAATTCATCAAAACGACAAGAAAAGATCCTTGAGATTTTAAGCATTCGACGTTTTGATACGATTGCTAATCTGGCTGATGAGTTTGGAGTTAGTCGATACACCATAATGAGAGATATTAGAATCTTGATTGAACACTCTCCTATTTATACTGTGAGAGGTCCGGCTGGCGGTGTTTATTTTGAAAAAGATTGTTTTCACACCAAAAGTGAATATGCAGCAAATAAATATTTGTCGGACAAGCAAGAGAAAACCATTCGAGATATAATTGAAGGTTTGCCTCCCAATATGTCAGAATTACATAGTATTCTGATTGATTTCGCCAGACCTAAATAGATATCTGTATTCTCCTCCATTGAATATGAAAAGGAACCCCTTTCATCTCAACCACAAGGAGAAATGATATAAATAGAGATAATGAACCTTGAAAACTGAATAGCTTCACGGCAACAATCTTTCTGAAATAGCCGTCTGTGTGATACGCCAAGACCTAATAAGCGAGCGAGAAATATCACGGCAGATAAATCGGATGCTACCGATTGAGCGATGACAGCAGAAAGTGGCTACTCCCCATTGTGAAAGGTCATAAAGACTGAGTAGAGTGAGAGGCTTCGTAAGTGAATCGGAGGGTTAATGAACGAGTGTGATTTAGCAAATCACAGCCGAACAATGAAGCATAATTATAATTACTCAAAGGCAGAATAATGAGATGGAAATTCTGCCTACTCATTATTGTACTTTTGATAAAAGGAAGTGAAATTTATGAGTTTACCTACCGAGTTAAACAAAACATCCAGCTATAAAATCAGAAACACTCGATATGAAGTTTCATCATTTTTTGATGACGATGGTGAAGATTTTATAGAAATAATGACTCGATTGTTAACAGGCGACATTATAAAGAATTTAGTTAATATAGTTGACAAAGTTGCAACTAAATAGAATGTGCTGTAAAATGATATTGTTACATTGCTGTTTGGCTGCAAGAAAGGAGGAAGAAATGAAGCAGTCAGACCTTGACAGTAAAATTACAGCATTATATTTAAGACTTTCTCGTGACGATGACCTCGCAGGCGAAAGTAACAGCATATCGAATCAAAAGGCACTCCTGACCGATTATGCTAAAAGGCATAAACTGACGAATGTCAAGATTTTTATTGATGACGGTGTTTCGGGAGTAACAATGAAAAGAGAAGGCTTTCAGAATATGATGGCACTTATTGAAGCTGACCAAGTCGGAACGGTAATTGTAAAAGATATGTCCCGATTGGGAAGGAACTACCTCGAAGTAGGTCATCTGACTGAATCTGTTTTTCCGATGCACGATATTCATTTTATCGCTGTTAATGATGGCGTTGATAGCGAGTTAGGTGAGGATGATTTTACACCTTTCCGCAACATTATGAATGAATGGTATGCAAAGGATATGAGCCGAAAAATGAGGTCAAGTTTACGAACAAAGAGTAAACAAGGATACGCAATAGGCAGACCGCCTTTAGGTTATATGTGCGACCCTATTGAACCGAAAAGATGGATTATTGACGAAGAAGGTGCAGATGTTGTAAGACACATCTACGATTTGAGAATCAGAGGGACAAGCATAAACGAAATAGCCGAAATTCTCAAAAAGGAAAAATTCCTTATTCCTTCAATATATGCACAGAATAAAGGCTTCAAAAAGGCAGCTAAAACTCCTCGCAGAGGTGAGTATCTTTGGGATACAAGTATGGTCAGAAGCATACTGATGAATCAAGCTTATATCGGTGATGTAATAAATTTTCGTACATACAGTAAATCTTATAAACTAAAAGAAAGACTTCAAAATCCCGAAGAAAAACGGGAAATCCATAAAGGTGTTCACGAACCAATCATTGACAGCAAAGATTGGGAATATGTGCAAACTACCTTTGGAGATACCAAATACAGAAAACCAAAACATATTGAAAAGAATATGTTTTCGGGGTTTTTAAAGTGTTCTGATTGTGGTGCGAATCTGAATTACAAATATACTCACGATAATCCGAACAACCATTATTTTTCCTGCCGAAACAAGAGAGCAAACAATGGTTTATGCAGTACAACTCACCACATAAGAGTTGACGTGATAACAGATATTGTAACACGAAGCATATCTGATATTGTTCGTTTCGCTTCATATTTTGAAGATGAATTTGTAAAGATTGTTGTTGATGAGCATTATAAACGAATAGTTCTTGCACAAAGGAAAAATCAAGAAGCATATCAGGCAGCATTAGCTCGCAGTAAAGAAATTGATGTGCTTTATGAAAAGTTGTTTGAAGAAAAGATTTTAGGAAATCTGACCGAGGAACGTTTCTGCAAGTTATCACAAAAATATGAGGATGAGCAAGCTGAATTGAAGCAAAAAATAAGAAACCTCAAAAAAATTGTTGATGAAGAAAAGCAAAACGAAATGAATGCAGACGGCTTTTTGGCACTTGTTCGCAAATCCTCTAACTTTCAAGAACTGACATCGGAAATCTTAAGAGAGTTTATAGACAAAATCGTTGTTTATAACAAAGAAAAACGGTTTGGCGAAACGGTTCAGCGAGTTGAGATTTACTATAAGATGATAGGTCATATTGAATTACCTCAAATCAGCCGTTCAAAACTTGAAGAATATTCGGAATGTTTAGGAAATAAAAAAACAGACCGCATTGCATAATGCAAAAAGGTCTGTAAAAAACCGAATACCCACAGGAACCTTTCAAGTCCCTTATGGGTATTCAGTATGGTTGCGGAGACAGGACTTGAACCTGCGACCTCCGGGTTATGAGCCCGACGAGCTACCAACTGCTCTACTCCGCGATATCTGTTTGTTAAGTGCTTTATAATTATACACGCTTTTTTGAAAATGTCAATACCTTTTTATGAAATTCCTGATAAATCCCAAAAAAATCTTGCAGGAATGCCCATCTGATTAAATTATATGCTGTTTATGGGGCAATATGCACATATTTTTGTGCTAACCTTATGCTTTTATGCCGATTGACATTAAATATTTTGCTGTGTTATTATTTAATATATATGGGATAGAGAAATAAAAAAGGAGAAATGCAATATGTCTTCTGCAGAAACTGTAGCTTCAAAACAGAAAACGGTTGAGCAAAACGCTAAAAGATATGTGCGCCCGCGTGAAATTGCTGCATATGCACTCACTTCTTACGGCATAAACAACCTCACATCCTTCATAGGTGCAACCAAGCAATATTTCATGATGAGCTTTATGGGGCTTTCAGGTAAGCAATACGGCTTGCTCGGTACTGTTTCTACCATATGGGATGCGCTTGATGACCCTTTGTCGGGTATCGTTATTGACAGATTCAGAACAAGGTGGGGCAGGCTTCGCCCGTTTCTGGTGCTTTCAATGCCGTTCTGGGCGATAGCCTCCATACTTTTTTATGTTGTGCCGAATTCTTTCACATCAAATCAGATTTTCTGGTATGCACTTATATCTACAATTGTTTACGGCATCGGCTTCTCATATCTCAGCGGCTGGGAACTTCTGCTCTATAACATGACGCCGAACACAAGCGAAAGAGGCACACTGATTGCAACCCAGAAGTTTGTCAATCTTTTCACTTGGCTGCCGTCGCTTGTCCCTGTTTTTGTTGATTTTGTGCCCGGTGTCACAAAAAATGCGGTTACACAGCCCGAAGTATATAAAGGCTTTTCGTTTTTCTTTGTAATTGTTGCTGCTGCGGCTGCGATTTACGGCTTCTTTGTGATGAAGGAGCGTGTTTCGATTGCTTCAAAGGATGAAATAAAGCAGGTGGGTTTTTTCAGGTCTGCAAAATCAATTCTGACCTGCCGTCCGCTGTGGGCTCTTTTGCTTTCGGGATTTTTCGGCGGAATCAAGGGCGTAGGCGGTGCGTCTGAGGATTTCTTCTGGCTTAATTGCACGGGTAAGCTTTCAAACCGTCTTCTCTGCAGTCTTTTCACGGGCATTCCCAATTATGTTATCACTCCCGTTGCTCCGTCGATTATCAACAAATTCGGCCTGAGAACAACGGCGGTTTCCGCAGGTGTTTTCAGCGGCATTGCATATACAGTTCTCTATTTTATCGGCTACAAGCCCACAGGCAACTATTGGCTTGATTTTGCGATTGTTACAATCGGTCTTACCGTGTGCGGTCTGCCCAACCATATTATGGGCGTTTGCGACCCGCTCCTCAAGGGCGATATGTACGATTACCTTGAGTGGCAGAACGGAATACGAAACGAGGGTATCGTTAATGCGGTTATGAGTTATGTCAACAAGCTTTCATCAAGTGTTCACGCATTGCTGTCAGGCGTTGTTTTTGACTGGATAAAATTCACACCGCAGAAGGATATTTTCGGCAATGTTGTTCCGCACACAAATCCCAAAGTGCTCAAAGGAATATGGGGCATTTTCTGCCTTGCACCCGCTGTTGCAAGATACGGCTACGGCATAGCCCTTTTGTTGTTCAATATTCACGGCAAGACCAAAGAAAGAATGCTTATAGAGCTTGCTGAACACAGAAATTCAAGAGCGGAAGCAAAAAAACAGGCTCTTGCAGAAATCAATGATACGGAGAATGAAAATGATTGATTTTAAAGAATTCAGAATTTTTTCTGTGACTGATACAGAGAAGAAAGCGGCTGAACTTTTTTCGGATGAAATCAAGCTGAGAACGGGAGAAAAAGCGGCTTTTGTTTCGGATAAATCGCAGGCGAACTTCGCCTTTGAAACTGATGCCGAGCTTTGCCGTGACGGCTACGCAATCAACTGCAGCGCAAATGCTGTTACGGTTTATGCAAGTGGAATAAGGGGCTTTATCTACGGTTTCGGAATGTTCCTTCGCAAGATTGTTCCCGTGTGCGGTGTGCCCGTGCTTTCTGAGGATGTTTCGGGCAGCTACAGCCCCGATAAGTCAATAAGAGGACATCAGATAGGCTACAGAACAACGCCGAATACATACGATGCGTGGAGCTGTGAGGATTACCGCCGTTACTATCTTGATATGATGTTTTTCGGCACCAATACGGTTGAGCATATTCCTTATGAAAAAGGTGTTTCGAAGCGAAACCGCCTTATGAAATATGATGAGGAAGAATTTCTTGTGAAAGCATCCGAAATGGCGGATGAATATGATCTTGATGTTTCTTTGTGGCATCCCAATAACGATGGTGAAACCGTTGAGTTTGCAGCAGAGAGAAGGGGCAGGCTTTACGAAACCGTGCCCAGGCTTGATGTTGTGTTCCCGCCCGGAGGCGACCCGGGTGAATTCGGTGCGGATGAATTTGTTCTCAGATGCAGAGAAATTTCAAAGGCACTTAAAAAGTCGCACCCGAATGCGCAGATGTGGCCGTCTGCACAGCAACCCCATTCACAGCCGAATTGGGGTGAGGTCTTTATAGCGGAAATGGAAAAATTGCCTGATGAGATTGACGGTGTTATAACGGGGCCCAACCATGCGTTTGATCTTGAAACGCTCCGCCGCAGGCTGCCTTCAAAGTACCCCATAAGACTTTATCCGGATATAACACACAATGTCAGGTGTGAATACCCCGTTCATTTTGACAGGGATGACTGGCATTTTGCCCTTACAACCGGTTTGAGCCGTGAGTGCACAAACCCCAGACCCCGTGAATACCGCCACATTCACCGCCTTACCCGCCGATATGTTACGGGCTCGGTGAGCTATTCCGAGGGCATAACCGATGATGTTAACAAAATGGTGTGGGCAGATATGGATTTCTTCCCCGACTGCGATCTGAGAACATCCTTGCTTGACTATGCACGCCTGTTTTTCTACGGAGCAGATGCGGATGAAATTGCCGACGGCATACTTGCTCTTGAGCTTAACTGGCAGTGTGACCCTGCAGAAAATCCGACTATTGACAGAACGCTTGATACATTTGAAATGCTTAATTCAAAATATCCGTTCCTTGCCGATAACTGGAGATTTGTGCAGCTTCATATGCGTGCAAAGTGTGACTGGGTGCTCCGTCATCGCAGAATTTTTGAGCTCAATCTTATAAAGCTTGCAAAAAAGGAAATTGTAAAAGGAAAGCTTGATGCGGCAAAAGAAATTCTCAATGCCGAGTTTGACGAAAAATACCAAAAAGAGAGAGCGGATATAACCGCTATGTGCCAAAAGCTCTTTGCGCTTATCGGGTTGCAGTCTGATATTGAAAATTACTGCGCCGATAATTGGGAGAGGGGAGCAATTCTTGAAACAATCGACCTTCCGGTGACGGACAGAAAATGGCTTCTCGGCAGGCTGGATGCTGCGGATTCGGCTGATTACATGAAAGGAATCATAAACCGCAACAAGGTAAGGAGTGACGAGTATTATTTTTCGGTTGCTCTCAACGGACTTGATGAATGCGGCGTTTCACAAAACGGTGAAATATATATGAATTTTCAGGGTGACAGACCCAATGTCAACACGGGCAAAATGCCTGTTTGTATGTTCAAGGTTTATGATAACCTTACATTTAAATGTAAGGTGGGAGGTCTTGATTATGACGGTGATTACAAGCTTAAAATTACCTTTGTAAACAAGAAGAATGAAAATTCAACTGCTCACAGAATCACAGTTAACGGCACCGTTATCTATGAAGGCCCTCAGTTCGGCGGCGAAAAGGACGAGGAGTTTGACCGTGCAATGCTCTGTGACGGTTTTGAAACCGCAACCTATGTGATACCCAAAGAGGTTATTCATAACGGCTGTGCTGACCTTGAATTCAGTGAACCCGATATGGGTGTCATGTTCAGCGAATTTTGGCTTACTCATGAATAAAAGATAAAAGAGTGATATTATAATGTATATAAAACTGTTTAACGGATTGCCGCAGGAAGCTCACAAAATCCGAAACGAAGTGTTTATAGTTGAGCAGGGATTTGAGAATGAATACGACAGCATTGATGATACTGCCTCTCATATTGTTATGTTTACCGATGATTCTCTCCCTGTTGCAACCTGCAGGGTGTTCTGGAGCGACGAAATGAGTTCATATGTGCTCGGCAGGCTTGCGGTGCTTAAGGAATACAGAGGCAGAGGAATCGGTTCGTTTGTTGTTACGGAAGCCGAGAATTATGTGAGGCTTATGGGCGGTCAGATATTGATGCTTCATTCGCAGTGCAGGAGCACGCAGTTTTACAAAGAGCTCGGATATGAGGAGTTCGGCGGCATAGAAGATGAAGAAGGCTGCCCGCATATCTGGATGAAAAAGTTATTATAAAGAAGTGGTAAAATCATGAGAATGAGAAAGAAAAAGCATCTTGAGGAGCGACTTGAGAGATGCAACAATATAATCGACCTTATCAGCGATGATGTTAACTTTGTAACTGCAATTGAAAAAAAAGAGTTCATTGATATTCAGGCTCTTTTCGGTAACGGTAATCCCGTTGTGCTTGAAATAGGCTGCGGTAAAGGAAAGTTTGCCCGTGAGCTTGCAAAACGGGAGCCCGATATAAATGTGCTTGCGCTTGAAAAAGCAGCTAATGTGCTTGTTATTGCAGCAGAAAAGGCTATGGAAGAAAACCTTGAAAATCTTAAGTTCCTTCACGGCGGTGCAGAATATCTCGAAAAATTTTTAAGACCTGAATCGATTGAACGAATTTATCTTAATTTTTCTTGCCCGTACCCCAAAAACAGATATGCCAATCATCGCCTGACCAACCCTCGCTTTCTGAAAAGCTATGATGTGATTCTAAAAAAGGGGGCTGAAATTCATCAAAAAACCGATAATATGCACTTTTTTGAGTATTCAATCGAGCAGCTTTCGGGCTACGGCTTCAGCCTGAAAAACATCTCGCTCGATCTTCATAACAGTGATTTTGAAGGTAACATTGAAACCGAGTATGAGCACAGATTTGCTTCGCTTGGTATGCCGATATACAGGCTTGAGGCTTATATGAAATGATATGAAAACGGACTGCTTCATTTACGAAGCAGTCCGTTTATGCTTATTTGTGATTTTTTATGTAGTGCTTATAGAATTTTACGCAGTGGGCAACTTCGCTTACGCCTATGCTTTCGTTTGCAGCGTGCATGGCGGCAAGCTGCTCGTTGCTCATTTTTATGGGGCAGAAGCGCAGGCAGTTGTCGGCAACATCTTCATAGTGGCGGCAATCTGTGCCGCCCGTCATAAGATAGGGGATAACGGCTGCATCGGGGTAGCACTCGTTAAGGCACTTCCTGAGATAGCCGAATTCTTCGCCGTTCCAGTCGACGCAGTTTGAGGCGTTTCGTGCGTGGATAATTTCGAATTCAAGGTCATATTTGTCTGCATATTTCTTGAGCACTGCAAGCGATTCCTCAACATTCTGGTGAGGGGATGTGCGCAGATTGCAGACCACATATGCTTCCGACGGGATAACATTGGGTGTGTGTGAGCCTTCAGCCATGGTGCAGCAGAAGGTTGTTTTGACAAATGCGTTGCACATGGGTGATACCATGGGCAAAACTTTTGTGAGCAGACCCTTGAACAGCCACATATTGCCAAGCACCATTCTCAGAGGGAAGCCGAGATAAGGTGCCGCCTGATCGAGCATTGCATAAACGGGACCTGAGATTTCAGCCTTGAAGGGTTTGTCTTTTTCGATATCGGCAACAAACTTTGAGAGCCTTGCAAGCGGAGTATTGCTCTTGGGAGTTGATGAGTGACCTCCCTTACCCTTTGCGATAACCTTAAGGTCAATGTAGCCTTTTTCAAGCACACCGATTGCAGCGCACCAACCCTTCATTGTGGGAAGCTGGTCTTTAAGAATTGCGCCGCCTTCATCCATTGCAACATCAAGATGAACGCCCTTTGATTTAAGATAATTCACAAGCTTCGGTGCGCCGTCGCCCGAGATTTCTTCGTCAACCGCTGTTGCAAGATAAATGTCACAGGGGGGCTCAAAGCCCTCTGCAAGCAACTCTTCTATAGCCTGAAATTCCGAGAAAAATGTTGATTTGCAGTCCATCGAGCCTCTTCCGTGAATGTTTCCGCCTGAAATTTCGCCGGAGAACGGGTTACGCTCCCAGTTGGGCTCGTCTGCCGTAACAACATCCTGATGACCCATAAGAAGAATGCCGTTTCTTTTTGAATCCTTTCCGGGCCAACGGAGTATAAGGTTGCCCTCAATTTCGGTGCACTCAAGCTTTGAAAATACAAGGGGAAAATTCTTTTTCATAACTTCGTGGAGCTTGTAAAACTGTGTCAGGTCTGTGTTGCCTCTGAGTGAAATTGTGGGCACCTGCACCATTGCGGAGAGCTTCTCGGCATAATCTGCAGCCTCTTGCTCGGTGGGGTTGATTGCGGGCTCGTTTGT
The DNA here is from genome assembly GCA_017403185.1 of Clostridia bacterium. Taxonomy (GTDB): domain Bacteria; phylum Bacillota; class Clostridia; order Oscillospirales; family Acutalibacteraceae; genus CAG-177. The sequence continues at coordinate 22,621 of JAFQON010000027.1, read as the reverse complement.
GTTGGGTTTAGCTTTGATTTTTACCGCTTTTAAGGCTGCAACGGCTATCATAAGCACAATAACCGCAAGAACGGCGAGTAAAGCATAGCCTGCATATTGCATATTATCATATCCTTTCACTTTTATAATAACATTATAGCACTTGTTTTTTGATAAGTAAATACGGAATGGCTCCGAAACGAAAAATCATCCTTTTCTTTCAAGAAATTCTTTGTAAAGCCTTTCCTTGTGCTCATCCGTGTATTCATAGGTCCACAGCCAATAAATTCCGTTAAAATCCTCAAAGGTTTCGTCGGGGTATATTTGGGTCTGACCGAATTTATAGGGCAAGGGGATTTCAACCGTGCCGTTTGAGGCAATGTGATATTCCTTGGCAATATCAATGGCAACCCTGTTTGATTCCTGCCTCGGCAATTCTTCGTCAAATTTTATTTGAGTTATCGCAAACAGAGCGCATTCCGCACCGGCAATTCGGTAGAATTCGGGTGAAGTGCCCGTGTGCCCGTGATGCGAAACCTGAACAACATCGCATTTGAGATATTCGCCCCATCTCGGCACAATAACTTTGTCGCTTTCAATGGCGGAGTCACCCGGGAACAGCACCTTGCTTCCCTCTGCGTGCATCATCAGCGAGGTCGATGAGTCATTATAATCCCTTACCGTGTTCGGATACACATCCTCATGAGTGCAAAGAACGGTGAATTCAAGGTTTCTTATAAAAAAACTCTGGCCCGAGTGAAGCTTTATGCACCTGATATCCGAATTTTCACTGAGGGATTTTTCAAACCTTGCAGTTATTGCGTGATTGCATTCACCCCAATGATGGCCGTCTCTGTGTGTTGAGGGCGGGAAATTATAATAAATCGCTTCAATCTCAATTTCATCTCTGTGGAAATCAATGATATCGTTAAGCTTTGACACATGGTCATCGTGCCCGTGAGAGATAAACCAGCCTGCAACAATGGGTTTTTTGCCGCCGTTTATTTTCTTTAGGAACTCAATAATTCTTATGTCGTCATTAACGGAGTACATATGGGCACTGTCAATCACAAAAAAACTGCCGTCGCAGCAGCGCACAATGTAACACATTCCGCAGTCAATCAGGCTGTGGTCAACCTCAAACTGCCAAAGAGTTGTTTTGTGAGTTTCTGCACATTTTTCACGCTCTTTTTTGAACAAGTGAAGATTCGGGTCGGCAACAATGCGCATTTTCTTTTCGTTTTCGCAAAAGTAAGCGTGCACCTGATGCACAGGCTTGCTTGAAGTATATGTAACAAAACAGTTGCTTTTTAATTCATTACGGGCATAAAAGTCATAACCGCTTTTTTGGATGTTTTCGCATTGAAATTCAAAATCCTCTTTTGTGCATTCTTCAAAAAGCAGCATTTCGCAGCCCTTGCCGCAATCGTATTTATCATATGACGGCTGCTTTATCAGTTCGATGCCGTGAAAAGTATAAGCCATAAATACACCGCTTTCGTTATTTATCAGTCAGATTTCTTATCCACTTTTTGCTTGTGAATCTGCGTACACTCAATATGATTTTAGGAATATCCTCGCAAAGATACATTGCAAGAATAAGATATATGAAGTCAACCCTTGCGATAAGCCCGAGGTATGCAACAACGGGCACTCCCAACAGATAAAGCGAAACCATATCGTAAACTATTCCTATTTTTGTGTCCCCGCCTGCACGGAAGGTGCCGACTATCAGCGTGTAAGGGATGTTTCTGAACGGCAGCCACAGGCAATAAAGCAGAATGAGACTTGATGCGAGGTTGAATGCACCCTGAGTTTCAATGTTAAGCAGTGAGAGCAGCGGATTCCTCACGCACGCAAGCACGCTGCCCGTAATCACACCGATAATCGGAGTCATGATTACAAATTTTTTTGCAAGCTTGTAGGCTCCTTTTTCGTCACCCTCACCGATTGTTTTGCCCGTCATGATTGAGCAGGCATGGCATATGCCCACAAAGAAGACGAAAGCAATTTGTTCGATTGAGCTGAAAATTGTATATCCCGCATAGCTTTCGCTGCCCTGCCTTGCAAAAACCATTGCATAGATGTTTGTACCTATCGCCCACGCAACCTCGTTGAATACAACGGGCAGGCACACCACCGAAAATCTGCGGAAAAAGTCCTTTGTGAGAGTGAAAAACTCCCTGAACTTTGCGTTGTAAATATCTTTTGATGTGCGCAGAACAACAAAAAGAAGCAATGTCTGCAATACGGTTGAGGTAAGAGTCGCGATTGCAGCACCTCTTATTCCCAACACGGGGAAGCCGAGCTTGCCGTTGATGAGAATGTAGTTTAAAGCTGTGTTTACCGCAACCGATGCTATTGATGTGTAAAGGGGAGGATTTACCCTTTCTGTTGACCTGAGAGCAACGCAGCTTACCTGATTGAAAGCGGCAAACGGTGCCATAAACGCAACGATTCTCATATATTGAGATGCCGTGTCAATAACCGGCTGCTCGCTCGTGAAAACTCTTATCATCTGAGACGGGAAGAAGAACATTGCCGCATTGAACACAACAGCGACCACTGCACCGAAAATGAGTGCAATGCCGTATGATTTGCGGATGTTGTTCTTTTCTCTTGCACCCCAGAATTGAGCTATCATCGCTGCCGTGCCCGAGGAAATGCCGAAATAAAACAGGTTCATAAGGAATATCCACCTTGATGAAACTCCTATTGCCGACACAACAACATTGCCCAGACCTGTTACCATTGCGGTGTCAACAAGCTGAGCACAGGATACGAGAAGCTGCTGCAACGCAATAGGCAAAGCAAGCCTGAGCATATTTTTGAAAAAATTTTTTTGAGAATTCATAAATCAAAGTCCAATCATAGAATTTGTAACGAATAATAGTATATTTATAAACAAAAGAAATGTCAATAAAAAACAGTATATTAAATATAGATTAATATTGTTATATACTATTGATTTTTAGAAATATATGAGTTATAATTCACTATTGAGCGAAAGCCAAAATACAACAAGAAGGTGCATTAGATGTCACAGTTCAACGAATTTTCAGGAGTTTATTCCCTGCTTCTTACTCCCTTTAATTGGGACAGAACAATCGATTACAAAACATATGAAGAGTATGTTGCTTGGCAGGCTGCATTCAAGCCCCAGCATCTCTTCGCAGTCTGCGGCTCATCAGAAATGACCCAGCTTACTCCCGAAGAGAGAGTAAAGTGTGCAGGTCTTGCAGTAAAGAATTCAGACGGCGTGCCCGTTTTTGCGACCGCTAATCTTGAGGCGGATTTTAACGACCAGATTGAAGAAATGAAAAAGCTTGAGCAGCAGGGCGTAAGCGGTCTTGTGTTTGTAACAAAGGGTATGTGCAACAAGCCCGACGATATGTATGAATACATGACCTCGCTTGCTTCGCACACGGAGCTTCCTATTATTCTTTATGAATTCCCCGGCCTGCAGCCTCATCTTATGGACAGTGTTACCTACGGCAAGCTTGCAGCAACCGGCAAATTTAAGGGAATTAAGGATACAACCTGCAAAATGCCCGAAATCGAAGCCAAAATTGCCGTTCAGGGCGATTCGAATGTTCTTCAGGCAAATATTCCTTTCCTTTACGATGCTTACCTTAAGGGTGCAAGAGGTGTTATTGCAACTCCCACCTCATGCGGTGCAGGTCTTTTTGTAAAGATGTGGGATGAATTCACAAAGGGTGAGCTTGAAGCCGCAAGAAAGACTCATCAGCATATTATTGCTCTTGATAACTGTATTGATTCGGGATTCTGCGCAAGTGCAAAGTATCTTGTAAGCCTTCAGGGCATCAATATGCAGTGGTTCACAAGAGGAAGCCATGACCTCGGTGCTGCAAGAAAAAGATCAATCGAGGTATGGTATGATTGGGCAAAGGAAGAAGGCATCCTTAAATAATTTGTTATAATGTTGTATACATACGGGGGATTGTATGAAAAAATTGAGAGCCAATGTGTGCGCCGTAACGCACGCAGGACGAATCAGAAAAGAAAACGAAGATAACTATAACCTTAACGGCAGGCTTACATCTACGGGGGACCTGAAAAAAGGATCTGCATTTGTTCAAAGTATGTCTGAGCCCTTCCATCTTTCCGTTTGCGACGGTATGGGAGGCGAAAGCTACGGTGAAATTGCCTCGGGAATTGCAGTTGAAACGATAGCTGCTCACGCTTCAAGCGTTTATGAGAGCGGCGAGGATTTCAGCTTTGCAATTTCAAATTGCCTTGATGATGCCAACAGCAGAATTTGTGCTGAAATAAGCGCAAAAGGCAAAAGAATGGGCACAACGCTTGCTGCAATCTATGCCGTTCAGGGTAAGGTTTACTGCGTTAATATCGGCGACACAAGAGTTTATCACTATTCAAAGGGAATTCTTGAACAGATCAGCTTTGACCATACTCATGCGCAGACGATAGTTGATGCAGGTCAGGTTTCGCAGGATAACATTAACCGCATTCCCGATGCAAAAAGGCTTACACGCCATCTCGGTGTATTTCCCGAAGAGGGCAATCTTTCACCCAACATCAGCGTTATTGATGATGTTGATGACGGCGATATTCTTCTTCTTTGCAGCGACGGTCTTACCGATATGCTTGATGACGGCGAAATTACAGCCATTCTTTCAACAGGTGAAAACGCACAGACAGTTGCAAGCAAGCTTATACGCAGAGCACTTGAAAAGGGCGGAAAAGACAATGTAACGGTTATGGCAGCTTTTATGAGCGTTGAAGAAACTGCCATTTTTGCTCCCATTGCTGCCGCAATGGTGGGCGACAGCGATGCCGATTACGAAGAGGAATACCGCAACAGCTATGGCGTGAACAACCAGCAGACTCCGTTTGACGAGCCCGAGGTTTCTCCCTATGCAAATGCTGATGCAAGGGCTGCAAACAAATCTGCCGATAAATCCAAAATACTTATGATAATAGGTATTGTTGTTGCGGCAATTGCGGTTATCGCAGCCGCTGCGGTTGCCATCAAATTTGCTGTTGACAAAATAAACAGCAATAAAGAGGATACAACCCTGAGCACAACGGCCTTCCATCAGGTTGAAACATATCCGCAGTATATTGCTCCTACAACCGAAATTCCCACATGGTCGATTGAATCAACTGAAAGCACAACCGAAGAGACCACGGAATCAACCACACGCAGGCAGACCACCACAAGAAAACCCACAACAACAAGAAAGCCTACAACAACCAAAGCTTCAACCACCACTACAACTCAGGCTGAAGAAACTTCAACAACTGCCGTGAGCGAAACAACAACCACAACAACATCCGAATCCACAACGGCAGAAAACACAACCACAACTCAGGCTGCGGAAACCACAACCACGCAGGAAACTCCCGCAGGCGAAGAGTCAACAACAGAATAAAAAAAGAGCTCGGAGCGATTTGTTTCGCTCCGAGTTTTTGTTATCTGATTTTAGAAAGTGACCATGCAGCAATATCCTCATAAACTTTTGCTCTGTCAACCTCATTGAGGATTTCATGCCTCATGCCGGTGTAAAGCTTAAGGGTAACATCCTTTTTGCCTGACTCCATAAGACCGTTATAAATCTCCTTAACACCTTTGCCGTAGGTTCCTACGGGGTCATCCTCACCCGAGGTGATAAGAATAGGCAAGTCATTATTTACACCGTTGTACCAATCCTTGCCCGAAACCTTGTGAAGGATTGAGAAAAGGTCTTTGTAGCCTGCGGCAGTGAAAAGAAAACCGCAGTATTTATCTGCTATGTACTTATCCACGATTGCGGCATCGGTTGTAAGCCAATCAAATTCAGTTTTCGGATTTTTGATTTTGCCGTTATATGATCCGAAGGCGATTTTATTTATAAATGCGCTTCTGTGCTTGCTGCCTTTTACTTTTGCGATTCCTCCTGCAAGGCGAATTGCTATTGCTGCAGCGGGATTCTTGCCGCTTGAGCCGCAGAAAATTGCCGCTTTGATTCTTTCGTCGGTGCCGTAGCGGCGGATATATTCCCTTGCGATAAACGAACCCATGCTGTGCCCGAAAAATACTATGGGTATATCAGGAAATTCTTCTTTTATAAGCTCGGTTAATGTTCTTTCGTCTTCAACAAAAGAATCCCAGCCCATGCTTTCGCCGAAATAGCCGAGCTCATCATCGTTCTTAACCGATCTGCCGTGACCGATGTGGTCGTCAACAAGAACGGCAAAGCCCTTTTCGCAAAGATGCTTTGCAAAATCCTCGTATCTTTCGCCGTGCTCAGCCATGCCGTGAACAATCTGAAAAATCGCTTTTGCACCGTCTGAGGGTATCCAGCATCTTGCAAAAATATCGGCAACACCGGATTTTGAGGGGATGGAATATTCCTTTCTGATGATTTCCATGATATCAGCTCCTTATTTTAATTTTAAAAGTAATGAAATCCGTTTGTGCAGGGTAAATCCCAATGCGGAAGCGGCTGTGATTTTAATGATATCTCCTATTATAAAAGGCAGAACACACACCGCCAAAGCTGCGGCAAAGCTTGTGCCGGTTTGCAGCATATACCAAAGTATACCGAAAAGGTAGCATACGGCGGTGCCTGAAATCATACTGATTGGGTAAACCCATTTTTTGTTTTCAAATTTGTCAGTCAGCAGACCTATGATGAGTGCACACGGAATATAGCCCAATATGTATCCTCCCGTTACACCCGTGATAATATGAAATCCGCCTTGAAATGCAGAAAAAACAGGTAAACCGACTGCTCCGAGCAGAATATAAATGATAACAGCGGGCACGGATAATTTTGCGCTGACCGTGCAGGAAATAATATAAACCGCAAAGGTTGCCAGTGATATCGGAACTGCACCCGAAGGGAAGGATAAGGGCGCAAGCAGACAGATTATTGCGGCAAGTATGCCCGTTACGGCGGCTTTTTGTGTTTTCATTAACTACCTCTGTCTTTGAAAATATGTAAAGTTATAAGGCTTTACATGGCACAATCATGTATAAGTTGCCATAATGTTATTTCTAATAATATCAACGATTTCAATGCCTGAGTTTCTGTAGCAGGCAAATATTGCACCTGTTTCAGGTGTAAAGCTTAGCAGCTTTACATTGCAAAAACCTTCCTTGCGGAGATTTTCGGAAAAGCTTTCTCTGAAAATTCGATTGTGCTGAAACATACCGCCCCAAAGTCCTACGGGAATATCGTTGCTTTTGTCTTTCAGCAGGCTCAGTGCTGTTTCGGAGAGAAGCTTTGCTTCGCCTTCAATGATTCCCGTTGTAACGGAATCTGCTTTTTCTGCACAGATAATAACTTCCTTTGCAAATGCGGCGATGCTTTTTCGGCTTACTCCTTTTTCGTAGAATAAGTCTATAAGTTCATATACATTGTTGATTGAAAAATAATCAAGGCATTTTTGTGTGAGCAATGTTGACGGAGCACAGTTTTCAGCGGCTCTGATTGCTGCTTTGATTGCTAAAAGAGCAATTGAATAACCGCTGCCTTCATCTCCGAGTATGTAGCCGAAGCCGCCTGCGTGGCTTATGCTGCCGTCGCAATTCCTGCACACAGCCATTGAGCCTGTGCCGCTTATCACAACAGCACATTCGCCTTCGCACTCCATGGCTTCAAGTGCAACATATAAATCGGAGTCCATTATTATTTTGTTGCTTTCGATTATTCCGCCGCAGAAACGCTCCGTTTCATCGTTTGTTGCCCTTTCGGAAAGTGCGGACATACCGATAACCGTACAATCAAAATTTTTGTGAGAGAGACGGTTTACAATATCGCTCATGGCTTTTCTTGCATTTTCCATGCCTACGGAGTAATAATTGATGCTTTCACCGCAGGCTTTGCAGATGAATTCTCCTTTTTCATTGAATACCACAGCGGTCGTTTTGCTGCCGCCGCCGTCTATGCCGAGAAAAAATTTGTTTTCTGCCATAATTACCTCCCGAAAAAGCTTTTTTAGTGAATTTACAATCCGTACATTTATTTTTCTTACCCTGTCAACATATGGATGTTATTATGGTGATGCTGAACAATACAAAATTAACATAGATATTTTACGGAAAGGAATGATTTTTATGAGTGAAAATAAGAAGCAGCCGTGCATTATGGTGTGCGTAACGCCGCAGCAATCCTGTCAGAGGCTTATTGAAGCGGGTGCACGGATTGCGAGAGAAGAAGGTTTGCCTCTTTCTGTTATAAGTGTGTTTAAAGAAAGCAGCGGACTTAATGCCAATGAGGGCGGAGCCCTTGAAGAACTTTTTCAGTGCACAAAAAAATACAATGCAAACATGGATATATTCTTCAATGACAGCCCTGCGCTCGTTGTTGCCGTATCGGCAAAGAAAAATAATGCGGCAACGCTTGTAACAGGATTTCCTGCTGAAGGAAGCAGCGGATTCATTGCAAGAATTCACGAAATTCTGCCTGAGCTGCCCATAACCATGGTTGACGATGAGTCCTGTGAATATAAAATTGTTCCTGTTGACAAGCAGGAGCTTGAAAAAGCGAAAAATATAAACATCGGCTCAGTTCATTGAAATGCCGCTGCTGAAAAGGCGGTTAACGGCGTTCCTGAGTGAAGCATATTCCTCGCCCGCAAGGGCGGGGTTTTTTTGCAGCAAATCCGATGCGGCGGCGTGAGTTTCCCTTATTGCTTCGCCGTCGGTCATCATATCGGCGATTTTCAATTCGGGCAGACCGTGTTGACGGGAGCCGAAGAAATCGCCGGGGCCTCTCATTTTTAAATCTTCATCAGCAATTCTGAAACCGTCTGTTGTTGATGCAAGAACCCGGAGTCTTTGCGCAGTTGCATCATTTTGCGCATCTGAAATCATTATGCAGGTGGATTTTTCAGTGCCTCTTCCTATTCTGCCTCTGAGCTGATGAAGCTGAGAAAGCCCGAACCTTTCAGCGTTTTCAATAACCATTATAACAGCGTTCGGAACATCTATTCCAACTTCGATAACCGTTGTTGACACAAGAAGCTGAGTTTCACCCGAGGCAAAAGATTCCATTACGGCCTTTTTTTCTGCAGGCTTCATTTTGCCGTGAAGCAGACCAACGCTGAAGCCCTTGAAAAATCCGTCAGCAAGCTCCTTATACAATTCGGTTGCTGCCGTGAGCTCGGAATCTTCGCTTTCGGCAACGAGAGCACAAACTATGTATCCCTGTTGCCCTGCACAAAGATGCTTTTTCACATATCCGTAGGCTCTTTCACGAATTTCTCCGTTAACAAGGAAGGTTTCGATTTTCTGTCTTCCTTTCGGCATTTCATCAAGGATACTCAAATCAAGATCACCGTATATAATCAGCGCAAGCGTTCTCGGAATAGGTGTTGCCGACATTACGAGAGTGTGTGGGTTTGTGCCCTTTGAGCTGAGCGAGCCTCTTTGATTAACGCCGAAGCGGTGCTGCTCATCTGTTACGGCAAGGGCAAGGTTTTTGAATTCAACATCCTTCTGAATAAGAGCGTGAGTGCCGATGACAAGAGAAATGCTGCCGTCTTTGAGAGCGGCTTTTATTTTTCTTTTTTCTGCCGCAGGAGTTGAGCCCGTGAGCAGACCTGTTGTTATATCGGTTTTTTCAAACATCTTCGCAAGCGTTTTATAGTGCTGCATTGCAAGCACCTCGGTGGGAGCCATCAGCGCTGCCTGAAAGCCGTTGCGGATACAATTATATATAAGTGCGGCGCTGACAGCGGTTTTGCCTGAGCCTACATCGCCCTGAAGCAGTCTGTTCATGGGAATGTTTTTATTCATATCTTCACTTGCCTGCAATACAGCTCTTTTCTGAGCCCCTGTCAATTCAAAGGGGAGCAGAGACATGAATTCTGCAGTGTAATCAGCCTGCATTGCGGTGGCTGTTGCCTTGCGGTTTTTGCTTTTTAACCGCATAAGACCGAGTTCAAGCAGAAAAAGCTCTTCAAAGATCAGCCGTCTGCGGGCTTCACTGAGCAAATCCTCACTGTCGGGCGAATGTATGTTGCAAAGTGCCTGCTCGATACTCATAAGGCAATATCTGTTTCTTATGTCTTCGGGCAGCGGGTCTGTGAACGGACCGCACACTGAAAACGCATTATGCACAAGCTTCTCGATTGCTCTTGAATTCAGCCCTGCTGTCTGAGGATAAATCGGCCTCATTTTTTCTGCCCCGTCAAACTCTTCGAATTCGGGAGAATTCATTGATTTGTAATAGCCTTTGCCTGTTATTTTGCCGAAAAACAAATATTCCTTGCCTTGTTCAAGCTTTTCAGCAGCATATTTATTGTTGAAAAAAGTGATATCTAAAAGGCTCTCGCCGTCTGTGATTTCTGTTTTGTAAAGTGTCATTCCCTTGCGGATTCTGTGCTCACGGCAACGGGTGCCCACAATGCCTCTTATGCACACCGTTTCATCCGTCGGAGCATCCTTTATAGGCAAGATATTGCTCCAATTCTCATAAGCTCTCGGGTAAAAGGTCAGCAAGTCCCAAAGGGTGAAGATTCCGAGCTTTGCCAGCATGGCAGCTCTTTTTTCACCCACACCCTTAAGATATTTGACACTTGCATTAAATTCCATCAGTTTGCTCCGGTTTCTGCCTGTATTTTCATGTTGTCAATTTTGATGTTGCTTAATTCGCCTATTTCAAGCCCCTTTTTTAATGCTTCATCGGGACTGTTTGTGTGAACATGAACCTTGATTATTCCCGAATGCTCCGCAACGGCAGTGCAGTCGCCTATACCTGAAAGGAAGCTTTTGAACGGGCGCAAATCCGGATTCCTTGCATTGTTAATCAAAAATTCCGTGCAGTAGATATATGTGATGCTGTTGTCGGCTGAATTTAAGTTGCCCGCATTTTTACGATAGGGATAATCTGTGGTTTTATGTGGTTCAAGCATTCCTTCCATTATATATACAAGACCCTGACCGCCGGCATCAACAAAGCCACGCTTTTTCAGCTCAGGCAGAAGATTCGGGGTTGATTTAAGAGATGCTTTTGCTCCGTTTACTGCTTCAACGAAGGTTTCGTGTGCCGTTTTCCCTTTTGCCGCTGCAGATACTGCTTTTGATGCGGCAATACGGATAACAGTCAGAATGGTGCCCTCGGTTGGCTTTTCAATTGCGGCATAAGCTTCATTGCATCCCATTTCAAGCCCTTTTGCAAGCGATTCGGCATCAATATATTCAAGGTTTTCAACACTTCTTGCAAATCCCTTGAAGATGAGTGAGAATATAACGCCCGAATTACCTCTTGCACTGCGAAAAAGCTCACCTGCGATTTTGTTGGCAAGAGCACCTGCACCCATATCGGGCAGGTCTTTTATTTTTTCTGCACAGCCGCTGAGCGTGATTGCAAGGTTTGTGCCTGTGTCGCCGTCGGGCACGGGAAAAACATTAATCAAATTGACCTCTGAGGTGTGTTTAGAGATATTTTCGGCACCGTTCAGAAATGAGTTTTTAAGTATTTTTGAACTGATCATAATATATCATCCTTTCGCAGATATATTATGGCAGTTTTTACTTTATTTAAAACTCCATGTTTCTATATCGTAGAAAACATCGCCGTCGCAGCAGTTGAACTCAGCCTGCACCGCATTGGTGTAAGATGCTGCGGCATTTCTGTAGCACAGCGGAATAAACGGCAGATCTTCGTTGAATGTATTCACAAAATCCATCAGTTCACAGCCGCCGCTTATATGCTGAGAATACCTTGAAGCGGAAACACATGACGGATTGATTCCGTAGCCCTGACTTCCGCCGAGAAGGGGAGATAAATCCATGTTGTATGTCAGCCTGATTTCACCTATATACATATCATAAGAACCAAGCTCGATTGCTTCGGTGTAATATTCCGGCTCATAATCTTTAAGAACAACTTTAAATCCGAGTGCGGTGAGATAAGACGATATAAACTGTGCTGCTTCAAGCTTGAACTGATTTTCTTTATTGACAAGAAGAGAAAGCTCTTTTTGCGAAATATCAATGCCTGATTGTAATATCAGTTCTTTCGCTTTATCTGTATCAACAGATATAACAAGGTCTTTTGATGCAAGCTTGTACCAATCAGGGTTGAAAGGGGAGTATGCGGGTCTTGCGTGACCCTGAAATGCTGTTGCAGCTATTTCGCTGCGGTTGACGGCAAGATTAACCGCCTGACGGATAAGCTGATTTGATAATATTTCGCTTGACGAATTGAAGGCGAGATACACAAAATTGTTTATACCCATTTCAACCGTCTGAGCGTTTATTCTTGAATATGTGCCGCTACTCAGGTCATTGTAATAAAATCCCGTGTTGCCTATTTCAAGGCTGCTTTCTACCGAGCTGCTGTCTCTGACGGGTACAAGCATAATGGTTTTGATTGCGGGGTTGAAGCCTGTTTTTTTGCTGTTAACAACAAGGTAGGTTGTTTCGCCCGAAACCTGGGCGGTGTATCTGCCTGAGCCTGTGGGCAATTCACCCTCGGCGCCGTTTTTTACAATCGGGAAGGTGAGGCAGGCAAGCGCATACGGGTCAGCCTGGGTGAGTGTGAAAACAAGCATATCGGACGACGAGATGCTCACGGATTCAAAATTTTTGAGTCTTTCCGAATAATACGGTGATTTTTTTGCTTTTTCAAACGAATAAGCAACATCGCCTGCCGTTAAAACCGTGCCGTCGGAAAACATTACGGAATTCAATGTGACATTTATTGCAGTGCCGCTTACAATTGAGCTTTTTGCTATAACGGGTACGGGCTCATAATTTTTGTCAAGCTTATAGAGTGTGTCATATATAAGCCCGAGAATCTGAATGTTTGCGGACATTGTGCAGGCAAAGGGGTCAAGCATATCGGCTTTTGAATATGCAAGCCTCAGCGTGCTTTCCGAGCTTTCGTTCAGGTTAGTGACAATCTGCGGGTCATCAGGGTTTTCGGGTTCTTTTTTGCAGCCGCAGAAAGCCGTGAATATTAAAGAGAAAATAAGAGTCAGAGCGAAGAACCTTTTCATTTTATTTCACCTAAATCAAGAATAATTTTTCCTGCCATTATCATTCCTGCAACGGGAGGCACAAACGGCAGGCTGCCGGGAGTTTGTCTTTTGCCTGAGCTTTCATTTGTCTGTGCAGGCTTTTTCGGCTCTTCGGGCGACCAGACAACATTGAGCTTTTTTATTCCTCTTTTACGAAGCTCTGTGCGCATTACTCTGCAAAGCGGGCAGCCGCTTGTCTTGAAAATATCTGAAATTGTAAAAAGCGAAGGGTCAAGCTTGTTGCCCGTGCCCATACATGAAATCAGAGGGATGCTGTATTCCTGCGATTTTACCGCCAAATCAATTTTTGCGCTCACGGTGTCTATGGCATCGGCTATATAGTCATATTTATCAAGACGGAATTCGCCTGCGTTTTCGGGCAGATAAAATTTCTGAACAGCAGTTACTTCGCAGTCGGGATTAATATCAAGAATGCGCTCCTTTACAACATCAACCTTAGGTCTGCCTACGGTTGAATGAAGTGCGCAGAGCTGGCGGTTCAGATTTGTGACGGAAACGGTGTCGTTATCAACTATTGTAAGCCTGCCGATGCCTGCTCTTGCAAGTGCTTCAGCAGTGTATGAGCCTACACCTCCCAATCCGAAGAGAATAACGCTTTTATCTGACAGTTTTGTTGTTATGGCATCACCAAGTATCATTTCCGTTCTTGAAAACTGTGAATGTTCCACTTATATGCACCTCTGTATACTGATACATAATATATAATACACTATGTTTTGTCATAATGCAATTTATATTTTTGAATTTAATATTGTAATTTTCCTCAAATTAATATATAATATCTCAGTTGATAAATTCGTCGAAAGGATTTTTAAAATGAAACTTGGTATAGTAGGACTGCCCAATGTAGGCAAGAGCACTCTTTTTAATGCAATAACCAATGCGGGCGCACAGTCGGCAAACTACGCTTTCTGCACAATTGAGCCTAATGTAGGCGTTGTTAATGTGCCCGATGAAAGGCTTGATAAGCTTGCGGAGCTTTATAATCCCGTTAAGATTACACCTGCTTTTATTGAATTTGTTGATATTGCGGGTCTTGTCAGAGGAGCATCAAAGGGTGAGGGTCTCGGCAACAAATTTCTCTCACATATCCGTGAGGTTGATGCGGTTATTCATGTTGTAAGATGCTTTGAAGATGACGACATTGTTCATGTTGATGCAACCATCGACCCCGAAAGAGATATTGAAACAATCAACCTTGAACTCATTCTTTCAGACATTGAAATGGTTGAGAGAAGGATTGACAGAGTTACCAAGGCGATGAAAGGCGATAAAACTCTTGCAAGCGAGCTTGAATTCCTTAAAAGGCTTCAGCAGTCGCTTGAGGATAATGTGCCTGCAAGAAATCTTGAATGTGATGAAAATGAAAAGGCGTGGCTTGCCGAGATTGCGCTTCTCACCGCAAAGCCTGTTATATATGCCTGTAATATGAGCGAAGGTGATTTTGCGGGCGGTCTTGATAACAACGCTCATTACAAAAAGGTTTGCACAATTGCCGAGGCGGAGGGCAGCGAGGTGCTTCCCATCTGCGCAGAGCTTGAAGCTCAGATTGCTTCTCTTGAAAAGGATGAAAAAGAAATGTTCCTTGAAGAGCTTGGCGTTGAATCGGGCGGTCTGGATCTTCTTGTTAAAAAGAGCTATGCGCTTTTAGGCCTTATTTCATACCTCACTGCAGGCCAGCCCGAGGTAAGAGCATGGACAATCACCAAGGGCACAAAGGCTCCTCAGGCTGCAGGCAAAATCCACAGCGACTTTGAAAGAGGCTTTATCAGAGCTGAGGTTATCGCATACGAAGATCTTATTGAGCTCGGCTCACTTGCTGCTGCAAAAGAAAAGGGCCTTGTGAGAAGTGAAGGCAAAGAATATGTAATGAAAGACGGCGATGTCGTTCTCTTCAGATTTAATGTTTAACATAATAAAACACACTCCCTGCGGTAAAATATCCGCAGGGAGTGATTTTTTTGAAAAAACGAGCATTTGCGATAATGATGAGCCTTATACTTTTGTTTTCGGCTACGGGAATACGCATGGCAAGTCTTGCACGAAGCACACGGCAGGCAGGCGTGACGGCATCAACAATGTCAATTGATATTAAAACATTGAGAGGAACGGTTTATGACTGTAATCTGAAACCGCTGACAAACAGTGAGATGTTACTTTATGCCGCTGCAAAGCCGTCAGGCTATGCGCTCGGACAGCTTAAAGGCAAGGTCATGCCTGATGTGTTCGAATCCGTTCTGAAAAGAATGGCTGCAGGTAAGCCGGTTGCAGTGAAAATTGATTCGCACATTGTTCCGAGCAGTGATATAAAAGAGTTTGAAGTTGCGCAGCGCTATGCGTCGGATTCGCTTGCTTGCCATATCATAGGTTATCTTGATGGCTCGGGGGATGGAGTAAGCGGCATTGAAGAATCCTTTGACAGCCTGCTTTCCGAAGGCGAATCGACGGTGAGAGTCAGGTTTTCCTCGGATGCTAACGGCAGAGTGATGATAGGTGAAGAAATATCCGTCGAAGGCGAAAAGGTTCCGTCGGAAGGTGTTGTTCTTACGATAGATAAAGATATACAGATGATTACCGAAAAAGCTCTTGACGGTTCGGGGGCGGAGTGTGCGGCAGCAGTTGTGATTGAAATTGAAAGCGGGGCGATTCGTGCCTGTGCATCAAGACCTTTGTTTGACGGGGATAATATTGCTGCAAGCCTTAATGATGAAAAATCGCCGCTTATAAACCGAGCTTTGCTTCCGTTCAGTGTAGGCTCTGTTTTCAAACCTGTTGTGGCTGCTGCGGCACTTGAAGGCGGAGTAAGTGAAAACTTTGAGTATAACTGCACCGGAAGTGTTACTCATAACGGAGTGACTTTTAACTGCCATAAGGAAGATGGTCATGGCGTTTTGAATATGGAAGGTGCACTCACATATTCATGCAACACCTATTTTATTGCTCTTGCGATTGAAACGGGAGCAGATAAAATTATTGAAACTGCAGAAAAATTCGGATTTGGAAGAGAAACTGTACTTTCGGATAAACTCATAAGCAGCCCGGGATTTCTGCCGGGCTCAAACAAGCTCGATTCAGATGCAGCAATTGCCAATATTTCCTTCGGTCAGGGGGCGTTAACGGCAACGCCTGTTCAGATTTGCAATGCAATGGCTTCAATAGCACGGGGCGGAATATATATTGAGCCCTATCTCGTTGAAGGCAAGACAAACGAGAGCGGTGAACTTATTAAAATCAAAAGATATGAAGAAAAATTGCAAATAATATCAAACAAACATGCAGCTATGTTGCAGAATTATTTAAAAAAAGTTGTTGAAGAGGGAAGCGGAAGCCGAGCACAGAGCGAATGTGTTACCTCGGCGGGCAAAACGGCAACGGCACAAACAGGAAAATCAAAGGGCGGCGAGGAGATATACAATGCGTGGTTTGCCGGCTATTTCCCTGCAGATAATCCGAAGTATGCGGTTGTAATTATGAAGGAAGACGGCGGAGAAGGTGCTCTGAGTTGCGCTCCGGTTTTTAAAATAATTGCAGAAGAATGTGTTAGAATTGACAAATAATGGCAATAACTTTTGTGCAACACAACAAAAATTGGGTAAAATTGGAAAAAACTATTGCAAAATTCAGTGAATGGTATTATAATGCGTGACGAAGCGTCACCCATGAATTGAAAAGAGGTTATTGAATTGTATAAAACACAACACAAGGAAATTGAAATCGAAGGCGAAACCAAAATTCTCTATGGAGCGGCAACCGAGGACGGATTTTTCTTCGATTTTGCCACAGATGCAGACACGGCAAACGAAATAGTCAAGCTTCTTAATGAAAACGAAGTGGAACCGTGCCATGCGCCTGAGATAATAGAGGATTTGTTTTATTCCTGCAGATGAATTTTTGGCGTTTTTTCTAAAAAAACAACAATAAAAATTTTTTGAAAAAAATTTAAAAAAACTATTGACAACGGCCGTCTGCTCTGCTATAATAAGCACCGTTCCGAGCGAACAAAAGTTACGCGAGAGTGGCGGAATCGGCAGACGCGCACGTTTGAGGGGCGTGTGGTAATCCCGTACGGGTTCAAGTCCCGTCTCTCGCACCAGGAGGATTCCGCAAGGAATCCTCTTTTCATTAGAATGCGGGAAAAGCGAAACGCTCCGCCTCGGTAATCCCCACCGTGTAAAAATTGCGGGATAATTCAATATGCGGATATGGCGGAATTGGCAGACGCGTTAGATTCAGGTTCTAATGAATGCAAGTTCGTGCAGGTTCAAGTCCTGTTATCCGCACCACGACCAAGGGTATCCATTACCCTTGGCTTTTTTATTAAAAATCCTTATATATCAACGGATTTGCTCCTAAAAAACACAAGAATCGTTGATTCGTAAGGGAGTCGGAGCTTTGAACATCAAAAATCAAAGCCGAGAATATTTTTGGGCAAAAGCACACTTTCCGTTGGGCAATTTTTATTACAGAATAATTAAAAAAAGATAAACACAGCTCTCTGAAGAATCATTTTTCTCACCTTCAACGGTGAGTTGAGAATTAAATATAAAAATGATATCACCAAGCCTTGAACTCTAAATTGAGTCCAAGGCTTTTTCTTTTTGTTGATATACAACAAAACTCCTGCTCAGAAAATTTTCCCCAAACCAATTTCTTACAGTCTTTCAGCAGGTTACCGAAAAAATTTTTTTGAAGTCCTGAAAAAGGGACACCAAAGATGATATCTTTAAAGTGAGGTGATATAACTTATGGATTATCTATCTTTGCTTAACGAAAAGCAGCTTGAAGCAGTGCAGACAACAGAAGGGTATCTGAGAGTTATTGCGGGCGCAGGAAGCGGAAAAACCAAGCTGCTCGTCAGCAGATATGCCTATCTTGTAAAGGAGTACGGCATCGACCCTGCAAATATTCTTTGCGTTACTTTCACCAACAAAGCGGCAGGAGAAATGAAAAGAAGAGTGCGTGCCCTGATAGGTCAGGAGTATGATACTTCTCTTATATGCACTTATCACGGCTTCTGCGTCAGAGTGCTTCGTGAGGATATCGAAAAGGTGTTCTACCCCAAGGAGTTTCAGATTATTGATAATGCTCAACAGAAGGCGATTATCGGTGAAATATATCAGCAATTTGAACTCAAACTTGACCACGCAAGCTTTGAAAAAATCATCAAACTTATCGCCTGCAAAAAGGCTGACAGAAGATATGTTGAAAAAATGTGCTGTACCGATAAGTGTCAGATATTGCCCGAGATTAACACTATGGACGATATGATTGTTGAGGAGTTTCTGCAACATCAGAAAAAGGTTTATGCTATGGACTTCAATGATCTGATGTACTTTACCCTTGATATTTTCCGACGTTTTCCCGAAGTTCTTGAAAAATGGCAGGACAAGCTCAACTATATTCAGGTTGACGAGTTTCAGGACAGTTCTTCAACCGAAATGGAACTCATCGATTTGCTTTCGGGCAAACACAAAAACCTGATGATAGTCGGCGACCCCGACCAGAATATTTACGAATGGCGTGGGTCTGAAGTCGGATTGCTTGTTGATTTCGACAAAACCCACACTCCCACAAAAACGGTGTTCCTTAATCAGAATTACCGTTCAACTCCTCAAATTCTTGCCTGTGCAAATACTCTGATTGAGAAAAACAGATTCCGTCTTAAGAAAGATTTGTTTACAAAAAGCGGTGACGGTGATCGGGTGTTTCATTATCATATGAATAATGAATATGCCGAAGCGGATAAAATCATCGAAATAATACAAACCATCAAAAAGCGTACGGACTGCAACTTTGCCGATTTTGCCGTACTCTATCGTTCAGGATTTCTTTCCCGTGTCATAGAAAAGAAGTTTACCGAAAACGGTATTCCCTATGAGATTTACGGCGGTGTGAAATTCTATCACCGAATGGAAATTCAGGATATTCTCGCATATCTGCGATTGGTTGCGTTTGACGACGATTTATCTTTCAAACGAATCATCAACACTCCCCGAAGAAAGTTCGGCAGAGCGAAAATGCAGCATCTTCAGCTTCTGAGGAAAGACGGGAAATCATTTTATGAAACACTCAAGGAAAACATCAACGATCCCGTATTCAGAAAAAGCGGAGCTGCGGAATTTGTAGAAATGATTGAAAATCTCCGTCAAAGTCAGGAAGACTCAATGCTTTCGGATTGCGTTGAGGAAATCTGTGCACAAAGCGGATACGAAAAATATATCCGTGAGCTTGGTGATATGGAGCGTTTTGAAAACCTTTCCGAATTCAAACGAATCGCATTTGAATATGAAAACAATTTCGGCGAAAAGGTTACGCTCAAAGAATTCATCAATCAGATTTCCTTGCAGTCGGAGGATAACGGCGAAACAGATTGCGATATGGTCAAGCTTATGACCATTCATTCAGCAAAAGGTCTGGAATTTCCGTTTGTGTTTGTTATCGGTTTTTCGGAAGGTATTTTTCCTTCATCAAAAACCATTGAAGAACGCAAGGAATACGGACTCGAAGAAGAAAGACGACTTTGCTATGTAGCAATTACCCGTGCAGAAAAGCGTCTTTTCCTGCTTGACAGTGAGGGCTACACTCAAAACGGAAAAGAAAAACTTCCGTCAAGATTTCTCAAGGAAATCGGTGAAGAGAATTACGTTCGTGTCGGCACTATATCCAAAGAATTACAGGAGAGTGCAGACGAATATGCGGCATCCCTCTGCGGAGAGCCAATTCAAAAGAGCATAAAAGAAATCGGTGATACGGTAACTCACCCTGCTTTCGGAGAAGGCAAAATCATTGGATACGGCAAAAATAAAAACAGCTACCGAATAAAATTCGATAAGCTGTCAAGTGAACGTGATATTTCCGCTGACTATTTCAATAAACCGAGAAATCTTCCTGTAATCAGACAAAGCCCCGTAACTGAAGAAACAAAAACAGAACCGCCAAAATCTGAAGAAACGACACCCGACGGATACAAAAAGGTTGAAAAAACCAAGGTTCCCGAATACAAAGGAACGTCTTCTTCACAGCCTCAACCCGAACAGAAAGCACAAGCCCCTGACCTCGCCGAATATGAAAATCTCTGGAAACGTGACGACGTACCCAAAACAGGCTGGGTGTGCTTGGGTGTAATCGATTTGGGAGCACCTGTCGGCGTATGTGAAATGTGCGGTCATCAGATAATCAGATATGTTCATACTATGCATCATCCCGATTACGGAACACTCGGTGTCGGATGTATATGTGCAGGCAAAATGGAGGGAAATCCCGAAAGAGCAAAGCAGCGTGAACAGGATTTCAAAAATAAAGAATCACGCAAAGAAAACTTCCGCAAAAGAAAATGGAAAACCTCGAAAAACAACAACAGCTACATAAAAATCAAAGATCATCTGATAGTTCTTTACTACAACAAGAACTATAACAATTGGAAGTATTCCATCGATAACGAGTTCTGCAAAGAAGATTTTGCAACACGTGACGAAGCAATGAATGCTGCATTTGAGGCGTTGGAAATGCTTCTTGCGAAATGATTAAAAAAGCCAAAGGTTGGGCAAAATTGCAAGAATGAGGCGTAAATGCTTTACAAATCCATAGAAAAATAATATTATAAAAGCATATAACACAAGGGGTGTTTATTATGGCAGTAACTTTGGAAGATAAACTCGTTATCGGCGTTTCGTCGAGAGCGCTGTTTGACCTTGAAGAAGAAAACAGAATATTTGAAGAGCAGGGTCTGGAGGCATATTCAAAATATCAGACCGAGCATGAAAATGATATTCTCAAACCCGGCACGGCATTTCCGCTTGTAAAGGCATTACAGAAGCTCAACGCTGACGGCAGATACCTGACCGAAATTATCATTATGTCCAAAAACAGCTCCGACACAAGCCTGCGTATCTTCAAATCCATTGAGCATTACGGACTTGACATAAGCCGTGCAGCTCTGGTTGGCGGCGCATCAATTTCGCCCTATCTTGGTGCATTCAAAACGGATTTGTTCCTTTCCGCAAACGAAAACGATGTACAGGAAGCAATCAACGCAAACATCGCATCGGGTATCATCTGTGACAACTCAAATCTGCCGATTAACCCCGATGATGAGATACCCCAAATCCGAATTGCATTCGACGGCGATGCGGTTATTTTCTCCGATGAATCTGAAAGAATCTTCCAAGCAGAAGGACTTGAAGCGTTTTCACGTCACGAGCAGGAAAACGCACAGAATCCTCTGCCCGAAGGACCTTTTGCAAAGCTTCTCAAAACGCTTTCCTTCATCCAGCAGCAGTTTCCGAAGGACGAATCGCCCATACGCACAGCACTTGTTACCGCAAGAAATGCTCCCGCACACGAAAGAGTTATTCGCACTCTGCGTGCGTGGAACGTGCGAATTGACGAGGTTTTCTTCCTTGGCGGAGTTAAGAAAAGCGAAGTTCTCAAAGCATTCAATGCCAACATATTCTTTGATGACCAACCAGCACACACCGACCCAGCATCAAAGCTTGTTCCCTCCGCAAGAGTTCCCTATAAGAAATGAAAAATGCCTGCAACAAAACCGTTGCAGGCTGTTTTTTATGACTTTTTTATCTTACTTAATTTATATTTCAAAAATTCCACGGGATAATTTTCTGCAAAATACTGTGTTCTGTAAATTTCCATTGCTTTGGCAATGAGATTTTGTTTATATTCAAGATGATAGCACTTATCCATTAAATCAACGAACCATCTTTCATAGTCACCTTCGCAATAATGCGGCATATAGCGACGCTGATGAAGAACTGACGTCGCTTGCAATCAGCGGAGCGCATAAAGATTATCTGTGTTTTAGCTTGTCTAATTAAAAAGAAAAAATTATGGATTTTTCCTTGCTTTTATGTTATTATTTAATTGGATTATTATGAGAGGAGGCGGAATATGATCAAGACCCAGAAAAAAACTCTGATTTACCTTGTCTGCGCATTGGTTCTTACAATGGCAGGCATACTCTATAACGGAATCAACTTTCCGCTTACCGACTCATTTCCGGGAAACGCATTCACGATTCTTCCCCATATGATTTTTGTTGCATTATCATTCGGTTGGGTTATTTCCGTGCGACGCAGAATTCTTGATAAAAGAATCCGAAGCTATCTGATTTCCGTCGGTATGCTTATGTCATTCTGGCTCGCAGAGAGAACGACGAAATGGTTTTTTATTTCTGAATTTTCTGATTTGTGCCGATACCTGTGGTATGCTTTTTATATTCCGATGATTCTCATTCCGCTTCTCGGCGTGTTCATCACAACCTATATCGGAAAACCTGAAACCTACAAAATGCCGTGGTGGCTCAATCTCCTTTATATTCCCGCTTTCGCACTCATTCTTTTTGTTTTCACAAACGATTTTCATAATCTCGTGTTTGAATTCCCGAACGGAATTTATTATTTCAACGAACAATATGAATACGGTTTCGGCTTTTATATAGTTGCTGCATGGTTCATTATTCTCGGCTTTTATTTTGTAATTTCCCTCGTTATCAAAAGCCGTGTGCCCGGCAGTAAAACATTCCAGAAATTGCCTCTTATCATTATGGCTTGCTCGGTTGTTTTCTGGGTGCTTTATGCTCTTGGTCTTATCAACGCCGACCTTACTGCGG
>JAFQON010000006.1 GCA_017403185.1 Clostridia bacterium | reverse complement strand
GGTAGAGCACCTGACTCTTAATCAGGGTGTCCAGGGTTCGAGTCCCTGAAGGTGTACCACTTTATGGCCCGTTGGTCAAGTGGCCTAAGACTCCGGCCTCTCACGCCGGCAACAGGGGTTCGAATCCCCTACGGGTCACCAAAAGAGAAGTTAATGCGTAAAGAGCGCATAACGATAAATAGTCGGTGTTGATGACGTTGAGGGTCCACCCGTTCCCATCCCGAACACGGTAGTTAAGCTCAACAGTGCCGAAAATACTTGGCTGGAAGCGGCCCGGGAAGATAGGTCGACGCCGACACTTTTTTAATTTTGCCCTAATAGCTCAGTCGGTAGAGCACAAGGCGTTAACTGGCTGAAAGGCTGCCGCCGCCGGTGGCGGATGCAGGCAGGCTTTGAGCAGGAAGAAACACAGAGCAGTGCGAAGCGCTCCAAGCGAGCAATGCGACAATGTTTCTGACCGAGGTGTCACAGACACCGCCACACAATGCCTTATTCGAAAACTGAATATGCCCTAATAGCTCAGTCGGTAGAGCACGCGGCTGTTAACCGCGGTGTCACAGGTTCGAGTCCTGTTTGGGGCGCCAAAGTCAAATAATCCGAACCTTTTTTCCATTGGAAACGGGTTCGGATTATTGCTTTTTTTCTAACTTTCTGTCCGCATGTAGAAGACGATTTTTGAGGTTTTAGGGATATATCATTAAAACCTTAGAATAGAAGAAAAATCTCCTTATATATCAACGATTACAGACTCCCGTTTTGCGAACATTTTGCCCTCGCATTTAACGAAAAATTACGATTAAAGAAAGGATAAAATCTATATGAAGAATTATATTAGAAGTTGCGAGTTTAATATTGATACAGCTTGTGTTGAAGTTAACCTTATTGACGGTTCAATGGTATCCATCGACTGCGATGTTGTTGAAGCAGCATGTGCGAACAATATGTACGAAAAATCAGAACTTGATTATCTTATTTATAACGATCCGTTTAGTTATGTTGAATTACTTTTAAGTGGTAAGATAGAAGAATATTTGAGAAACAACACAGAATATACTCCGTTGTTAGAGAACAGATAAAGTTTGTAATGCATTTACCCCTGTTTTTTTAGTTTTTAGTGTTATATCATTAAGCATATGGGAAACGTATAATTATACCTTTGTATATCAACAATCCTCAACACTAAAACCGCTACATCAATTTATTGAATTATTACTGCAAAACAGCCATACAAGTTGACTTGATATTCAGCTTGTATGGCTGTTATATTATTGAGTTTTAACAAAACAATACATGAATAAATTTGTATTTTATCTAAGTTTATAGAGTTTAATTATTAATACTATCCTTTAGAATTTTAATCATATCTGAACATGAAGAAATTTTGTTGAAATCATAAACTTTCCAGTTCTCATAATCTATTAATTTTTTGCTTTTGATATTTTGTTTTGCTTTTTCCAAATCCTTATCTAAAGAAAGAACTATTATTTTGTTATGCCTTTCTATAGACTGCTCTATTTCGTAGTTAACATATTTGCTGTTAAATGTATTATCATCATAAATAAGAATAGTTGCAACGGAATCATTCATTTTTTCTTTTATCCAATTTATAATGATTTCAGAACTCGCATTTTTGTGAACTTTTTCTTCTTCAGTTGCAATGAATTCTTCCATTTCATTTATATATTTTCTAATTCTATCTGCATAAAGGTGTGCAGAATTATAATGGAAACTTAGAAATATCTTTTTCACGTTACTGCTACCAATCTGCAATTCTTTGGTCAGTTGTCTTTTTAATTTGTTTTGTTTTTCAATATAACTATATTCCATCAGGCTAACGAGCGAATTAAGAATTAAGTTCTCGTCATTAGCATAACTAAGATGTTCTAAGTTGTTCCATGATTTTTCAACTTCAGAATTAGAATAGAAACTATCCTTATTCTCTTTATCCCATAGTATTTTTGAAGTATTACCAGTACAACCGATAGGCAAAACCGTTAATCCATATTCTTTTGCAAATTCATATTCAATGTTAACTCCATCTTCTTTAAGCTCTGTATCCGTGCATTGATTTTGCTTTGTTTTTCCGAAAATTGTTATCATATTACCGCAATTAGAAATTAGTTCTTTGCGCAAAACACTTGCATCATCATTTTGTGTAATAAGAGGATATATCTCTATCAAGTTGTGTAAATTCCTTATTTCAGAAATCATTCTGTTATTACATGAACCAATTAATAAATAATTGCCTATATTTTGACCAAACCCTGAAACTAGCTTATAGCCTCTGTTTGTTAGATATTCCGCAAGATGCTGGATAAAAACAGCTTGTTTAGAATCCTTTGTAATCTCCTTAGGATCTTTTTGGTGTAATTGCAAACTGCCAGATATAAAAATACGTTTATGATTTAGCATTGATTTAATATAAGATAGACACAAATCAATTTGAGAAAAC
Source organism: Clostridia bacterium (assembly GCA_017403185.1). Taxonomy (GTDB): domain Bacteria; phylum Bacillota; class Clostridia; order Oscillospirales; family Acutalibacteraceae; genus CAG-177. The sequence goes on along the minus strand of JAFQON010000006.1, from coordinate 78,553 downwards.
TCATCTAGTAAAATAGTTTCAATGCCGCATCTACGCATTTCTTCAACTCTTAATGATTGATAATTAATATCTTGTCCGTATTTTTCTAAATTATCATAATCATCCTTTTGAACTTTACGCATAAAGCAATAATGTATCTTTTGATGTTTTTCGTCAAAGGTGTGTTTAACAACATTCAATATCCTTTCAAGATTTGGATCTGAGAAACTAAATCCGATAAACAGAAAGGTATTTGTTATCAACTCAACTGAAAGTGCCTTAGTAAAAACTTCGCGTTTCATATCATAAACTTCATAGTCGTTTTTTGTGATTATGGCTTCATCAGGAGAATCCTTGTCTCCATGCATTTTGTATACGGTTGCTTCACAATTGTTTTTATGAAATTTAAAATCTTCTTTTTTAAGAATAACTTCAACCGTTTTTGAAACTGGTGCATTAGACAATGTATCTTCAATTAAAGAATCATAGTTAGTTGTCCAATAGGAAGAAATGGGCATTGAACCAAGTAATTTTAATACACTATTCGCTTTTGCGGGCTTATTAAATTCTTCATAAATTAACTTGCTTATATTGTGTCTATAATATTTGTTTTCATAAAACTGTGCGGCAAGGGATAAATCAATATTAGGATTGACCCCTAATTGCTCAATGATAGGTTTCATTAGTCCATTCCAATCAACATATCCAGATGCTGTAGATACTCCTGCACCAATGAATACGGACAGATTTCCCTTTTCGATTTCACTTACTATTTTATCAAGATTGTTAATATATTCTTGTTTACTTATTTCTATGTTCATAAAAATTCTCCTAAAAAAACTGTAATAATTATATCATATTATATATATGGTTTTCAATCAAATAAAAGAATTTTTTTGTGAAAATTATGGTTTATCAACCTAAATGTGTATAAAAAATTTAAAAATAAAACAATAATGGAAATCAATCTTTAGATTTAAATATAATAATGATTTTTATGAATAATCTCTTTTGCACTTCATTTAAATACCATCTTTACAAAAGGAACACGTGGAGTAAGTTCTTAGACGATGCTAATAACACTAGACCTTGCTTAAATATGAAGAATCCCCCATTTGAATGGGGGATTACCTATTACACTTTATTCTCCGCATAATACTGTGCTTGGGCATTCCAGAGTTCGCTGTATTTGCCGTCGGGGTTTTCGAGGAGATTTTCGTGCGAGCCGTCCTGAATCAGCTGACCGTTATCGAACACAAGGATTCTGTCGCAGAAACGGCAGGATGACAGACGGTGGGAGATATAAACCGCTGTTTTATCCTTGACCATATCGTTGAAACGGGAATAGATTTCGTGCTCGGCAATGGGGTCAAGCGATGCGGTGGGTTCGTCGAGGATAACAAACGCAGCATCTTTATAGAGTGCTCTTGCGATTGCGAGTTTCTGCGCTTCACCGCCTGAGATTTCAACTCCGTCTTCTTCAAAATCTTTGTAAACGGGAGTTTTGAGTCCTTTCGGCATAGCCTTTACCCTTTCAAGCATACCCGCTTTTTCAAGTGATGACCATACTTTTTCTTCATCATAATCAACACTTGCAGCAACATTTTCGCCAACAGAGAATGAGAATAGCTTGAAATCTTGGAACACAACTGAAAACAGTTTCAGATAATCTTCATAATCGTATTTCTGAATATCTATGCCGTTAAGTGTGATATATCCCTCTGTCGGGTCATAAAGACGGCAAAGGAGTTTTATCATCGTTGTTTTACCGCTTCCGTTCATACCGACAACCGCAATTCGGTCACCAACCTTAAATTTAAGATTGAGGTTTTTGATGGCATAGTTTTCGGTGTTAGGATACTTAAAGCTGACATTATGAAACTCAATGTCATACTTGTTATCCATTCGTTTTTCGGTAGGAATGGTACCATAGTGCATTTCGGTTGGTGTATCAACATATTCAAAGAAATCTTCGATGTATTTATTGAGCGAGTGCATTCTTGAAAGCATAAGGCTGAAATCATTCGTATTCCACATGAGTTTCTGAATGCAAGTTGCATATTTTACAAAACTGCCGATACCAAATGTTCCTGCTATCGCTTTGAGAGCAACAAACGAATAAATAAGTCCGAGAATAATGTAATCAATAACTTGTGTTTTTTCTCCATATTTCTTGGTTAATTCGTTTTTATCTTTTATAAGTGAAAGCCATTTTGAATGTATTTTATCTGAAGCATTTACTATAAGCTCCTGCTGATTGAAAATATGAACATCCTTGCAAGCCTTACTGTCATCAAGATAATCGCTAAGATAATAAGAATATATCTTTTTAGTAGCAGAAATCTTTTTGTTAATTATATAATCCTTGCTCTCAACATACTGAACACTTATGAATGAAACAACACACGATATAATAATTACTACACCGAGCAATAAGGATGCAACCCACGAATCTGCAAAAGCAACAATTCCGGTAAGCGGTTTGTCGGAATGGTTGAAAAACATATCAGCGACCATGATAATGCTGAAAACAATGTTTATTATATTTCGCATTATATGTGACAATCTTGAAACAAGATAGGATAGTCCACCCAAATTACGGTTATCGACAATAGCTTGTCGCTTTGCTCTGATTTCGGGATCTTCCATATTTTTGTAGTCCATTGAGAAACTTTTATTGTTGAGATAAATTTCTTCCCATTGCTGTGTTATGATTTCATTTACCCTTATTCTTCGCCACGAATACTTGCTCAGAAGTACCAGCACAAGCTCTGATATAACCATAACAACAACCATTATTGCCATCTTTTTTATATCTTTACCGCCCGTTACTTCATCTGTAATTTCTGCCGCAAGAAAACAACCGATATACTGTGCAGCTGCTAAATCAAAAGCAAACAGAAAAGAATGAAGAAAATAATTGGGAGTAAATGTTTGAATAAGTTTTATTGCTCTTTTTGTAGTGTTAAGATCTTGTTTTATAATTTCAATAATCTCTTTAATTTTCATTCTTTTCACCTGCCCTTTCGTAATATTTAGTCTGAATAGCAAACATTTCTGCGTACTTACCGCCAAGAGCCATAAGTTCATCGTGAGTTCCCGTTTCGGTAATTGTATTGTTATCAAGAAGAACTATTCTGTCGCAAAATCTTGTTGACGAAAGTCTGTGAGAAATATATACGGAAGTTTTTCCTTTTGTCAGTTCGCTGTATCTCAGATACATTTCATTTTCTGCAATCGGGTCAAGTGCAGAAGTAGGCTCATCAAGAATAATTACAGGTGAGTTTTTATAAATCGCTCTCGCAAGCAGGAGTTTTTGCATTTCGCCGCCCGAAAGTTCTTCGGCATCATCATTTACGTTCTTAACAAGTTTTGTTTCGATACCGTTTTTAAGGCTTAAAATTTTATCTGAGAGTCCCGCAAGTTCGATACAATAGTTGATTTTTTCAATGTCTGATTTTTCAATCGGTTTCATTGAAATGTTTTCGGCAATGCTTATAGGCATAAATCTTGCATCTTGAAAAACAGCGGAAACAATTGAATAATATTCATCTCTGTTGAACTCTGCAATGTTTGTGTTGTTGAGCAACACTTCTCCGTCACTTGGTCTGTAAAGACCGCAAAGCAGTTTAACAAGAGTTGTTTTACCTGCACCGTTAAGACCGACAATAGCCAGTTTTTCGCCGGGTGCAATATGAAGATTTATGTTTTGCAAAACAGTATTTTCGCTTCCGGGATATGTAAAACTCAAATCTTTTATCTTTATGTCATAAGGTTGTTCACTCGGAATCGGCAAACCGTTTTTATTTTCCATAGTGTTTTCAATATCGAGAAATTCTCTGTAATCGCACATACTGATATTGAGCTGATGCACTGAGTTGATGCTCATGCCAAGATTTGAAATCCAATTTCCGAAAGTTAAAATCGATGTGATATATAGAACAAGCTCTGAACCGCTCAAATCCGAAGTCAGACACATATAAATCAGATACGCATAAGCACCTCCTCTGACAACAATGCCCATAAATGTTCTTACAACATCTGATATAAAATAATAAAGATAAACCTTGTTTGTCCAGAATTTCTTTTCGCCAATGAAATATTCACTCATTCGTTGCAGACAATCTCTCATATTATATAGCCTTATATCTTTGGCTATATAAAAATCTCTGGAGCTTTTGGTCATATAGTTGAGGTGTCTGTCAATCTCTGCTCTTTTATCTTTTGTGCCGTTAACAAGCTTATCTGCAACCAAATCAGCAAGAAGCGGCAACACAAAAGATATAAACAGAATAACGACTATCCACGGATTAAGTGTTGAGAGAATAACTACAAAACTTGTGAAGCCAACAATTGCAGTTATAAGTTCAAAGAAATAATCGATAAAGACATAAACACCTTCATTGCCGAGAGAGTTTTTGGCTTTCTGAAACTTGTTTTTACCGTAAGGACCTTCGAGAATTTCAAAGTCCATGTTCATAATTTTTGAACCAAGCATCATATCAAACCTATGGCTTATATCCTGTCGTTTATTTCTTGTGATTGCAAGAAATCGCTGATTATACTTTGCAGACAGTGCAAGAATACTGCTTATTGCTATGGTAACCGACAAAATTACACCAACACTTTTCCCGCTTTCAACAAGTGCAATAACAATCGGTGCAAAATATGATGTTCCCAAGCGGTAAATAATTTCTAAAGGAGTTTTTGCAAAATAAACAGGCAAAGCCCATTTATCCCAAGAATGAATGTGCCTGAATGCAAATTTTAAATTTTGAAACAGATTATACCGTTTCTTCTTTTTAGATTTACTCATATTTATCACCCGTCATTAACATACCAAAAAAGCAACCCGAAAAGGTTGCTTTTGCACGAATGGTTATTTCTTTTGCACGAACGGTAACATAATCTCCGTTCCAAACACTCCGTCTTCAAACTGACGGTTGACAAAGCCGTTGTACTTATCGGCAACCGAGTCAACTCTCATAAGTCCGAAGCCGTGATTTTCACCCTTTGAAGATTTATATACCTTTCCCTTTTTAGCAGGAGTGCCAATCATAGAGTTAGTCACATTTATGTAAAGCTGAGCTTTAAAAAGTCCGATATAAACACGGATAAATCTCTTTGTTTTGTCCTCGATTTTTTCGCAGGCTTCCATTGCGTTGTCGAGCAGATTGCCGATGATAACGCAAAGCTCAACATCATTGACACCGCATTCTTCGGGAATAGTTGCAGTAACCTCATAAGGGATATTTCTTGCTTTGCAAAGTGCGAGCTTACTGTTGAGAATAGCATCCGCCATAACATTGCCGGTTTTGACAACCGTATCAACCGTGTTAAGGTCAACCGATAGTTCGCCGAGATAGTTGCCGAGTTCAGTTAGATTGCCCATTTCAAGTGACGCACGCATAACCTGAATGTGGTTTTTATAGTCGTGACGCCAGCCTCGCATAGTTTTATAAATATTCTGAACTTCCTCGCAATGCTTTGTGATGAGGTCATTCTGATATTCGGCAATACGCTTGTCCGTAAAATTGCGGATATATCTTCTCGTGAAAACAACCGCCAGAACGATTGCAAGCAAAACGCCTGCAATCGCTGAGGCAATAATCCAGTAATTCATTGATTGATACCTCTGTAAAAATTGATGAATGCCATATTTACATCATTATACATTCGCCTTGAAACAGGAACGCTTTTGCCATTGTCAAAGACTACATCTGTTTTGGTAATTCTTGAAATATGCTGAATATTAGCTATGTATGAACGGTGGCATTGAGCGAAACTCTCATCAAGCATTTTGGCAATATCCGAAATCGGGAGCTTAACATTGTGCTCACCGTTTTCGCAAGCAACACAGCTTGAATGTCCGAAGGCTTCAACATAAATTATATCTTTCAGATTGATTTTGAAGCTTTCGTTATCAACGGAAAGCAGAATGAACTTCTCTTCTTTTTTCAGATTGTCGCAGGCCTTTGAAAGGACTTCAAAAAGCTTTTCTTTCTCAACTGGTTTAATCAGATAATGAAGCGCCGAAACATCATAACCACGAGAAATGTAATCGGGAAAACCGGTTATGAAAACAATCTGAACGCTGCTGTTGTTCTCACGGATTTTCTCAGCAAGTTCAATGCCGTCCATAGCTTTCATCTGAATATCGAGCAGAAGAATATCGAAGTTTTTATCTTCCTCATACTTAAAAAGAAACGCTTCCGCACTCGCAAATCCCGAAATGTTAACGGCGGTTTTGGTTGACTTTGCCCACTCCTGCGTAAGCGATGTCAGATATTCAATTTCAATCAATTCATCATCGCACACAGCAATATTGAGCATAGCGGTTGTTCCTTTCGGTGAGATAATATAATTTTAGTTGCAAACGGAATAAATGTCAATGGGGATAGATAAACCACTTTGTAAAAGTGCGCAATTATACACCGTTTACGGTGCCATTGCGATTTCTTCGAAATTCTCGGAACTCCGTTCCGCTGATTTCATCAGACAAGGTAACCCTTGTGCTACGCTATTCCTATTAGATATTATTAATAAACCTTGAAGTGTTAGAAGATTTTCAGAGGTCATTTTAAGGAATACGGTTATTCTAAATTAATTAATTCTTGACATAAAACTAAAATAAGCCTATAATAAAAGCGAACATTTGTGCGAACACTTTTCTTTATATAATAATTGGTAAATGGAGATGTAATATATGGAACGTGAATTATCATTTTTGAAAATGAAGGATGAAATAAAAAAATCAGGCAATTTATTTTATCAATATAGGGCTTGTCGAAGAGATGTTGCTACTATATATGATATTGAAAATATTCGACATGGGGTTGTTTTTGCTCGCACTCCATTACAAATGAACGATCCATTTGACTCGATAATTGGATTTTCGACAGAAAAAATTTATGATGAATGCATTGATTTAGTTCTTAATCAAGCAGACATTAATTTAGATGAAAGCCTCAAAACAGTTTTAAAAAGCTTTCTGAAATTTAAGATTATTGGTAAGAGTGTTGGTTTCATTGCTGCGTTGAACAAATTAAAAAAATATATTTTAACACAAAGCGCTATATCTCATGTGCCAACCAATAATCTATCTGTTTTTGTTGCGAGAAATGCAGATAGACTATATAAAAAATGTCCACCAGATGTTAAAAATTATTTCAACAAGCAGTCTTTCTTGATTTTTTCTGTACTCATAAAAGATTATAAAGGTATAGAAATTGAAGAAAAAACAATAATTGATATTTTAAATATCGAAGATGCATTAAAGTTGTTAGAAGAAAAAGTTGTAGAGGTCAGAGACGAGATATATCTTCCGTTTCTTAAAGATTTTTTATCTAAATTAACAATATCCTGTTTTAGTGCAAGCGGATGGGATAATCACCTTATGTGGGCTCATTATGCAAATTCTTATTCGGGTATCTGTGTTGAATATGACTTTGAAAAAATGAATAAATTTATTGGGTTTGTATATCCTGTCGAATATTCAAATGAACGCCCCACAATAACACTTAAGGATTTAGGAATATGCAAATTAGAGAAAGATGAAAATGGCATTTTTAAAACAGATGAAACAAATATGAGTGCTATTATATCATATCTTCTTGCAAAAAATAAGTGTTGGGAATATGAAAAAGAGTGGCGAATTATCAATACCTGTGAACAACCGTACACACCAATGTTTATTAATGTCCCATTTATTAAATCCATAACATTAGGTTTAAACTTAGATGATATGTGCAAATTGCTGATATGGGATGTATGTCAAGAAAACAATGTTGACTGTTACCAGTTAGTTATTAATCCATGTGATTATAATTTATCAAGAGAGAAAATGACTGCTGAGTCTTTTTTGTTTGATGAGGGCAGAGAAATTGAGTACATAAATCTTCTTTCAGCACACACAGTGTCTCTTGTCGAAAAAATGTCATCTAATTCAGAAAAGGCGATTGATGCTATGAAAAATGGACAATTTGAAGTTGCTTCGATGATGAATGTGTTATCTACCACATTGGATTTTTTGAGCGATGCATATTTTTTAAAAACATCCTTTAATCGTTATTGTAAAAATATGAATGTAGAATTATCTGAATTTATGGAAGAACCACAAACCACAACGGCAATTCTGCAGATAAATGAATTCATATTCAAAGCAAAGGAAAGTTCAGAGTCCATAAAAACTAGCATTGCAGATTTAATGCTCTGCAAAAAAATTTCTTTAAACGAATACCATACGGCACAAAAATTTATATCTAATATTTTAGAAATGGTAGAGAAACACTGCGAGTTGAAATGGTTCGGAGAAGAAATGATTACGGTTTCGTTAGAAAGCGAATCAAAGTTAGATGACAATTAAAAATTTTTCTACAAAATTGATTTTAACCTAGTAATACAAGCCCAACGGACGCTGCTCGGAGAGAAGATTTTTAAATTTTCTCTCCGATTTTTGTTAGGGGTTTGGGGAAGAAATTCACCAACAAGCAGCAGCGGTTTTGCGAAAGCAAAATCGCCGTTTTGCAAAATGTACGTACACTTGCACTGCTTGCTGATTAAGTGAACGGATAGAATTCCTGAACAAAATCACAAGCAGTCTTTGATGCAAGCGGATATCCGCTTGTCCTGCTTGCCAATTAGTGATATAATTAATTTGAAATATGTAAAGTATATATTTTGAAGATGTACTTTTGTTAGAAGAAACGGAGAGTGAGAAGATATGATGAATTATAAATCAAAGAATTCTTCTTTTATGATAAAAGAATTTGGCTTAGAAAAAAGTAATGAAAAATTATCGTTAAATTTATATCATTATACTTCGCCTAATGCTTTTTTATCAATATTAAAGAATAGAACACTTAGATTTACAGATGCAAGATATATGAACGATAAATCTGAGACGCTTTATTTTCTTAAGGTGTTAGTAGAATTCATAGAGGATCACCCTAATACATATCCGCTTTTTAACGAAGCTGTTAATGAGCTTTTGAAAGGAAACAGTTTTGAAGGAATAAAATCTTTATCCTTAAATGAGATTTCTTTTAACGAAGTTCCTAAATTACCATATAGACCGAGTCGACATTTTTTGTTTTGTATGTGCAGTGAATGCGATTCTTTGAATATGTGGAACTATTATGTTAATAATGGATTTTATGAAGGATATAACATTGGTTTTAATATTGAAAAGTTATTAAATACATTTAGCATTGAAGAAGAAAATGCAGTAGATGCTTTTTTAGTATATCACGGGAAAGTGTTATATAAAGAAAAACAACAGATGTTTGAAATTGAACAGTTGGCTAATACCATAGAGGATAAAAGAAACATTTGGGGGGACAAAGCTCTCAGCTACGCAATTCTTAAGTTGAGAAGTTATATTGATGCACAAGGTTTGTTTTTTAAGAGCAATAAATTTGAATCTGAAAACGAGTATAGAATAGTGATTTGTATTGCTGATGAACGCATTGCACATAGCGAAAATGAATCAAGAAAATATTTAGGCGTCAACAATAAAAAAATGTATGAAGATTTTTGCGTAAAAAGAGGTTTGATTGTACCGTATTTAAATGTTGTTGTTCCGAAAGAAGCGATATCAAGAATAACTGTATCTCCAATAACAGAATTTGATATTGCTAAGAGAAGTATTAAAGAGCTTTTGTTAGCTTCAGGTTATAGTTCTGTACCAATATACCAATCAAGAATTCCCATACGTTTTTGATGTGTAGTTGCATAAATAATTTTATTTAACAAAAATATTAGGCTATTAGTATTATTATTCAAAAAAATTTGACATAAAAAATTATATCCGCTATAATATACTTGAAAAAAGAAATTAAGACACTTAAGACACCGCCGAGCATTGTGATGCAGGCATCAAATGTCATAGGTGTCTTTTTGGTTAGATAGGAGTGTTTATCAAGTAACAAAGTGAAAATAAGACATGTGTTTTACACATCCTGCAAATCCAACTAACAAGGAAAGGAGAACTATGTCACGCCCGAAGAAAATAAGACTTAAATCGGATTTGCCTGAGCATGTTATCGAAGATATAGCACGCTGTATTCTGCCCGACATCATTGCATACTACGAAAGCGAAGAAGGTCAGAAAGAATTTGAAAAGTGGAAAGCGGAACAAAAAGCAAATTCCAATGATAAAGATACAGCCTAATTTGAAATATCGCTCGGAAAATTTTCGGATTTTTCGAGCGATTGGCTGTTTTAGGTGTTATGCGAAAATGTGGTTGCAAAATATAATTAACTGTGTTATAATGATTATACAATAGAATATGGGAGGTGAACTGATGGAAATCATCAGCAAAAGGCTGAAGGTACTCCGTGAAAGCGTGGGTCTTTCTCAAAACAAACTTGCTCAAATTTCGGGAATGAAGCAGTCGAGCATCAACCGATATGAAAACGGCTCGGCAACACCGTCACCCGAAAATATGGTTAAGCTTGCAGATTACTATGATGTGTCGCTTGACTATATCTACGGCAGAACGGATAATCCGCAAGGCAGACTGTATGAACACAAAACAAAGTACAGCCCCGAAATGGAAAAGTTTGTTGAAATGTGTTTTGACCCGAAGTCCAGAGCCAACCAACAGCTCAAAGAAACTCTTTTGAACCTTTTGAGTTCGGAGGAGGTGAGAAGTGATTGAAAGCCGTAATCTATGCTAGATACTCCTGTGACAATCAACGAGAAGAATCCATTGAAGGTCAGATTCGTGAATGTACTGAATTTGCGGAGAAAAACGGAATGACGGTGTTGAGATGTTACATCGACAGAGCGTATTCGGCAAAGACAGACAACCGACCTGAATTTCAGAATATGATTAAGGACAGCGGTAAAAAGCTTTTCGATGTTGTGCTTGTCTGGAAACTCGACAGATTTGCAAGAAACAGATATGACAGTGCAAGGTACAAATCAATTCTGAAGAAAAACGGAGTAAAGGTTGTTTCAGCAACCGAGGTTATTTCAGATGGTGCAGAGGGTATCATACTTGAATCTGTGCTTGAAGGATATGCGGAATATTATTCGGCGGATCTTTCCGAAAAAGTAATCCGAGGTATGACAGAAAATGTTCTTAAGAACAAGTTTAACGGCGGAAATGTTACATTCGGTTATGTTGTTGACAGTGAACAGCATATGCAAGCAGATACTCTGAACGCACCGTATGTTTTGGAAACATTCAAGATGTATGACAGCGGAATGACGATGAAAGAAATCAGAGATTATCTGAATTCAAAGAATGTAAAGAACACAAGGGGTAACCCAATCAGCTACAACAATATTGAACATATGCTGAAAAACCGACGGTATATCGGCGAAGAACATTTCAAAGATACGGTTATTCCGAATGCAATACCGGCAATTGTACCGCAGGATTTGTTTGACCGTGTTCAGGCACGGATAGCACTAAACAAGAAAGCACCCGCAAGGAAAAAGGCAAGGGAAGATTATCTTTTGACAACAAAGCTTTATTGCGGATATTGCGGACGGTTTATGTGCGGCGAAAGCGGTACGGGCAGAAAACAGGTTACACACAGATATTACAAATGTGTATCAGTTAAGAATAAGACAGGGGAATGTAAAAAGAAATCCGTTCGCAAACAATGGATTGAAGATTTGGTTGTTATGCAGACCAAGCAGATGATAGAAAGCGACGAGAGAATAGAAGATATTATCACTCTTGTCACTCACTTGCAAGAAAAAGAAAACACGGAGCTTCCGCTCTATGAAAAGCAGTTAATCGAAACCGAGACAGCAATTAAAAATTTGCTGAATGCAATACAACAGGGGATTTTGACAAAATCAACGAAGGCAAGACTGGAAGAACTTGAAAAACAGCAAGAGGAACTTCAAATCAGGATTGCCAATGAAAAAATAGCAAAACCGAGACCTGACGCAGAATTCATACGATTCTGGCTTCTGAAATTCAGAATGCTGAATGTTGATAATATAGAACACCGCAAAAAGTTGATTGATACTTTTGTAAATGCTGTGTTCCTGTATGACGATAAGCTTGTGATTACCTACAATTACAGCGACGTCAAAACAACCGTTAATTTCAATGAACTTAACGGTTCGGATTTGGAATGCTTTCGGGCGCCAAACGATACAAATCCGAACTTTTCACTTTACGGTGATTCGTTCGGATTTGTTTTTTTATTGCACAGATTCATGTTCTGTTTATAGTCTCAAAACCAAGCATTTGACATTGATGAAATATTTCTGCTTTGCGATTTCAAAACAGATAAGTTATGCAGCCGGTTCAACTTGATTGGACCGGCATCTTTTAGTTTTGTGCATAGCTTTGGTGTGGTTAAAGCTGTAAATTGCTTAATAAACCAAGGTTTTTTTATAAAAATATTGTCAAAACTATTGACTCTTACCTTAACTTCAGGTTTATACTATGCACATAAGGCGCCTTAGATTATGCAAGGGAGAAGTGTTTTATGAAAATTGGAGAGTTTGCGAAGATGTGCGGAACAAAGATTTCTGTTCTGCGTCATTATGACAGAGAAAAACTTCTTGAACCACAACACACAGATAAGTTTTCAGGATACAGATATTATACATCTGAACAAATTCTGATTTTTTATAGAATTAACGCTTTAAAAAAAGCGGGTTTCTCCTTGCAGGAAATCAGAGAAATTATTTCCGGTAGAAAAACATACAAGGAAATTGATTTGATTTTCTCACAAAAGGAAAATGAATTTCTTGATGCACTCAAAAATCTGAAGGAGGCTAAACTTATGATGACAAAGTTAGATATTTTATTTAAAAATGATATGGCAATTATCAGGCGCAATGAGGGGGATGAAGCATTCGATTTGTGCGTGGTCGCTGAAACCGAAATAAAAGCAGCGGATTATCAAAGAATATCTCAATTTGATATCGGAGAAGATGAAATAGTCTGTAAAGTTGTAAAATTGGGTGATGAGATTGCTTGTCCTAAAAAAGAGCTGCCGTTTGTTAATGATGAAGTAGTTATAGGCAAATGGGAAGTTAAAGGCGTTTTTGCCGTTAAAGAGGATTATGCTCAAAACATTTTTTGCGACAACACAGGCTTTTACGGCGGAGATGTAAAATATCTTTATTTTCTTCCCGACGGTGAGGAGTATTGGGGTTACAGTTGGACCAAGGGGTATTTTATCAGTAATGCTTATCTGACAGGTTCTGCTTATAACGAATATGAGATTGAAGAAAAATCTGATGGCATATACATGCTCATTACTCTCAGAGAAACAGAGGTCAGCAGAGGTGGTAAACCTACATATTTGTTGCTGAAAAAATCCGACAGCAACAGATATTCAGCCGAAAGTATTGCAAGAAAAGATGATATAAACAAGCCATTCATAAACGATGAAAGAATAATCGGCAAATGGAGGGCTCATTCGTTTTTGTGTAATAAATCTGAATTTTCGCAGGAAGAAGAGCCTATTGACGATTTATATTTCAAGGAAATTGAATTTTACTCTGGCGGTAATTGCAGATGCGTATATGCAGATGATGTTTTTGAGGGAGAAGATACTGTAGTGTGGACTAAAAACTATCTTCTTCGCAAATGGAATTGGTCGGCTTGTGAATACGAAATCAGAACCGTTAACGGAAAAGATTATATGATAATTGAGTGGAAAAGCGGTGATTGGCGATACGGCGGATTTGATACAAATTATTATGTGTTCACAAAAAAACAATTAATTTGACATGGTGTGTACCTGTTCTGTAAAACAAAGATAAACAATCCGAACCTTTTCTTTTCACAGAATCGGTTCGGATTATTTTTTTATGAATTTTCTGCGCACAACAAATATTCTTTTTGAGGTTTTGGGATGTATTATTAAGCTCTCATTTAAAAAAGTTGTTTATCTTGATTTTTCTTTTTGTTGTTGCTATCATATATTCAGAGCGTTAATAATGAGGAGGCTGATTTCAGTGAAATATTATGACTGCATTATAAACGGAATCAAACTTGGCGTTTATACAAACACAAGCTTCAACACTTTTTGCATCGGGGTTTTTGTGAGAGCCGGAAGTATGTTTGAAGATAATAGTTGCAACGGAATATCACACCTTTTGGAACACATTATTTTCAGGAATCTCAAAGGAAAATATAAAGAAAATTTTTATGAGCTTCTTGCATTGAACGGCATTGATATTGACGCTTGTACTTATAAAGAGTTTATATATTTTTCTGTCAGCGGTCCGTTTTATTCTTTTGAATTTGCGTCTGAATTGTTGAATAAAATTTTTGACAGTATCGAAATAAGTACGGATGATTTTAATCGGGAAAAGAATCGCATTAAAGCTGAAATCCGTGAAAAAGATGAAAAGCGTTCGTTGGATTATTCTTACAATAAAGCTGTCTGGCACGGAACTTGTATAGAAAACAGCATTCTCGGCAACTACAGCACAGTGAGCAAAATTTCCCTGAAGAAGCTTAATCAATTCAGAAACAAAGTTTTTTCTGAAAATAACATTTGTATTGTTTTGACAGGAAATGTCAGCGAATGCGATGTTGAAAAATTAAAAAATAAATTAAAAGATATCAATATTAATCAAACTGAAAGTTTCTTTGAAAACAAAGTGAAAAATACAGAAAGGTTTTTCAACAGAAGCACAGAATTATTGGTAAAACAAGATTATTGGCATTATGTGAAGATAGGTTTTGATGTGGAAACAGCAAAATACAAAGGCGGAGTTCATGATCTGATTTATGCTGTCTTGTTTAAAGGTGACAAGGCGTTGTTTTACCGTTTTCTGTCAGAAGACAGCCCGCTTATTTATTCATATGATCCCGTTTATGAGCAGTATAATGATGTGAGCAACATTTCTGTCAGGTTTGAAGTTGCTGATGAATGCTTGCCTGAAGCATTTGAAAATATTGTAAAAACGCTTAAAAGGCTGAAAACAGGTGATTTTAATTTTGAAGCAAACCTTCAGAGCGAGTTGGCATCATGGAAAAAGACGGCTGATAATATTGATAATCTAAATTGGAGTATAGGATATTACAATTATATTTTAGAAACAGAACCGATTGATTTTTCTGATGAAAAATTCGGAAGGCTTAACGGTATCAGCAAACAGCAGATTATGCAAGCGGCAAATGAAATATTCAAAACATCAAATATGACGGTTGCTGTTAAGGGCGATAAAAGAAAGATTGATATTCAGCAAATTAATCAGATTTTAAGCGATTTGGATAGATAGCGCAGCAAAATAACCCTTGCATTTTTGCCTGCTTTGAAGTATAATAACCTAAAATTTCAATGGAGGAATTCGGTATGTTCTTTATCTCTGTTCGACGCAGACGAAGATAGCTTGTATCTTATCAGGGTACAGGCCTTAAATGCTGTGTGCCCGACGGAGTGACAGAGAAAAGTTTGCCTTTTGTTTTACTGTTAACGGCATACAGCTGTTAACAGTAATTTTTATTCAGGAGGTAATATCAAATGAACAGTAATAAATATTCATCGTTAGTCAAAGAAATTTTTGAACAAATCAGCTTGCCCGATAATGCGGTTGTTGCGGATTTGGGCTGCCGTGATGCGGGCTTTCTTGTGAAATTACAGCAGGCTTTTCCGGGCAAAATCAAATCAGCCGTAGGTGTTGATATAAACGACAAGGGCTTTAAGAATGTTAAATATAAAAAGCCGATTATTCTCAAGGTGATGAATTGCTCGGAGAAGCTTGAGTTTGCCGATGATACATTCGATTTTGTTTTTACCAAGGATATGTTTGAATGCGTATCGGACAAGGCTTTTCTTGTCAGGGAGATTCACAGGATTCTGAAGCCGGGCGGAACTGTGATTTGCGTTAACTGTGACTGGGACAGCGTTGCATATAACGGCGAAAACAAAGAGCTGATTTCAAAGGCTGTTCACGCTTATGCTGTGACAAAGCAGCCTTGGATGGATGACCTTGACAGCTGGATTGGCAGAAGGATGCACGGAATTTTCAATAAAAGCAAGCTGTTTGAAAGCACAGTGAGCGTTCATAATGTGGTTGAAACAGAATATAAAGAAGGCACCTTCGGCTATGAGCTGAGCAAGGATATCGCATGGCTTTTTGAAGAGAACACAGGTGCATTAAGCGAAGAGGAATACAAAGAATTTATCGGTAATCTGAAACAGGCGCAGAGCGACGGAAGTTATATATTCAGCAAGCCGTATTATATATATAAAGGTATAAAATAATGAACCGTGTTGACAGCAGTCTGCGTTTGGTGTAATATAATTTCATTGAAATTCAAAGGAGAGAACGGTTTTGGAAAAGAAACTGAAGGTTGCCAATATCGGCATGAAATTCGGTATGTGCCATGTTGAGGGCGCAATGAGCTATGGGGCTGAAATCACCGCACTTTGCGACAGCAATGAAGAAAATCTTCGCTTTGCGGGCGAAAGATACAACATCCCCGAAGAGAAGCGCTACACCGATTATAATGATATTATTGATGCGGATATTGATATTGTTACCGTTGCAATTCCCGATCAGCAGCACAAAAAAGTTTCGTGCGATTTTCTGCGTGCAGGCAAGAATGTGCTTTGCGAAAAGCCGCTTGCCCTCACCCGTGAAGATATCAATGAGATCGTGAAGGCTGCGGATGAATCCGATGGCAAATTCATGGTCGGTCAGATTTGCCGCTTCACGCCTGCGTTTGAAAAGGCAAAGGAGATTGTTGAATCGGGCACTATCGGTGAAATTTATTTTATTGAGTCGGAGTATGCACACGATTACATGAAGCTTTGCGATGATTGGCGTTCAGACCCGAAGCGTCACGGCGTTATCGGCGGCGGCTGCCACGCAATTGACCTTATCCGTTGGATTGCGGGTGACCCGCAGGAGGTTTTCGCCTACGGCACACATAAGCTTCTGCCTATGGTGGATTATGATGACGCAACAATTGCAATAATGAAGTTTGGCGAGGATGTTGCAGGCAAGGTGTTTGTTTCAACGGGCTGCAAGCGTGATTACACCATGCGCACCTGCATTTACGGCACAAAGGGAACGCTTATCTGCGACAACACATCGCCCGCAATGACCCTTTTCACCGTTGACGAAGAGGGCGTCACCAAGGAGCCCGAAATAATTGAGGTTGAGGTCAACAACCACAATGCGGCAAGGGAGTTTGAGGTTTTTGCAGATGCAATTATCAACGACAAGCCTGTTGCAACAGATGCGAGAGAGGGCGCAAAGACGGTTGCGGTGTGCCTTGCAATTGTTGAGTCCGCCGCAACGGGCAAACCCGTCAAGCCGGATTATGAATTTTGAAAATAGTTGATACATACGGTTGACTAACCGCAAACGGAGGAGTATACTTTAATCGTATTTGTAAATGATTTGGAGGTAAAAATATGAGTCTTGATAAGTACAAGGGAATTATTCCTGCATTTTATGCCTGCTATGACAGCAACGGCAATGTATCTGCCAAGGCAACCAAAAAGCTTGTTGAGCATCTGATTGAAAAGGGTGTGGCAGGTCTTTATGTGGGCGGTTCATCGGGCGAGTGCATTTATCTTAGCGTTGAGGAGAGAAAGCAGACCCTTGAAGCGGTTATGGAGGCTGCAAAGGGCAGAATTACGATTATTGCCCATGTTGCCTGCAACAACACGCAGGACAGCTGTGAGCTTGCCCGTCATGCAGAGTCGCTTGGCGTTGACGCCATCGCTGCAATTCCGCCTATTTATTTCAGGCTGCCCGAAAAGGCAATAGCAAAATATTGGAATGATATCTCGGCTGCGGCTCCCAACACGGATTTTGTGATTTATAATATTCCTCAGCTTGCGGGTGTTGCCCTCACACTGAGCCTTTTTGATGAAATGCTCAAGAATCCGAAGGTTATCGGTGTCAAGAATTCGTCAATGCCCATTCAGGATATTCAGATGTTCAAAAGGCAGGCAAAGCTTGACGGCAGGGAGATTGTTGTGTTCAACGGCCCCGATGAGCAGTTTGCAGGCGGCAGAATCATCGGCGCAGACGGCGGTATCGGCGGCACATACGGTGTTATGCCCGAGCTTTTTGTCAAGCTCGATCAGCTTGTCAGAGCGGGCGATGTTGCAAGCGCAGGCAGGCTTCAGGATGATATCGACGAAGTGATTTATACCATGTGCTCAACCAAGGGCAATATGTATGCAACCGCAAAGGCTGCAATCAAAAAGATGTACGGCCTTGAGCTTGGCGGCGTAAGAGCTCCGCTGCTTAACCTTGAAGAGGGCGACGATGCAATCGTGGATAAGGTTGTATCGCTTGTTGAAAGCGCAAAAAAAGAGTGGATTAAATAAACGGAAACAAAGAACGGCTTGCATAATGCAGGCCGTTTTTGACTGTAAAAAACCGATTGAAAACTGCCTGTTGAATTCTCGCCCTGCGGTTGAGTTTGCTCAATGACGGCGTTATTGTATTTTTTGTTTTTTCGGGTTATTATTAACTTGCAAACAGCGCTGTTGAACAAATTATTTTCGGAGGTAAATATTATGTCACTTTATATCGGAGAAAACATCAAAAAACTTCGCAAGGAGAGAGATCTTACTCAGGAAATGCTCGCAAAGTTTCTCAATGTGTCATATCAGAGTGTAAGCAAGTGGGAGAGAGGCGAAAGCTACCCCGATATTACTCTTGTGCCTGCGATTGCTTCATTTTTCGGCGTAACAACGGATACAATTCTCGGAATAAAAACAATTGAGCAGGAGAATAAAATCAAAAATTATCTTGATAGCTTTAAAGAGCTTTCTCTCAAGGATAATGAAGAGGCGAGGGCACTTATGAAGCAGGCAACAACCGAATTCCCCGGCAACTACAAACTGCTTTCATGCTATTTGTCAACTCTTGTTTCTTATGGATATAATGAACCCGAAAAGCTTCTTGAATCAAGAGAAGAGGCAGAAAGAGTGTATGAAATCATTCAGAATTACTGCACGGATGACTCTATCAGAGTCAGGGCTAAAAGCACAATGTGCAGCTATCTTGAATCGCTCAGCAGAATTGAAAGCAGCGGTGTGGATATTTCGGCTGTTGATGCCATTCTCGCTGAAATGCCTTTGATGAATGATGCAAGAGAAATCAAGGCTATGATGCTTTATCCTCATGACAGTGAAAAAAGATATATGGCGTGCGCAAGCGGCTTTTCTGCATTGGTTCAGCTTCTCGGCGAGATGATAAACCGCAAGGCAAGCTGTATTCTTGAGCGTGATGTCAATGCGATTGAGGCGTATCTTGATTTTGTGAATGCAGTTATGCCTGACGGTGACTACGGACGAAGCTGGTATCTGATGATTTTCAACTACGGCTATCTCGGCGTTATCAGGCACAATAACGGTGATGATAAGGGTGCGCTTGAAGCTTTCAGAAAGGAAGCTGAGCTTGCTGTTGAGTATGAGGCGATGCCCGAGGTTACAACCCACACATCATATCTTGTTGAGGGGCTTGAATTCAACAAAGCAACAGCCTTCAAGGGCGGCAGCGACAACATTGCACACTCAATCAGGGATGCACTGCTCGAAGGATACCCTCTTTCGGATGAATTCAGAGCAACAGACGAGTTCAAGGCAATAATTGACATCATCAAATAATCTGAAGGGGCTGTATCAACAGCCCCTTTTTTGCCTTGATTTGACAATATCCGTTATTTCATATATAATTCTAAAGATTATATTTGGTGAACAGGACGGTTAATTATGGCGGCATTCAGTGATTTTATTTCATCGGTGAGCAATCTTCTTTACAGCTACATACTTATTATTGTGCTGATAGCGGGCGGTCTTTACTTTACGGTAAGAACAAAGTTTCTGCCGTTCAGGCTTTTCAAGGATCAGCTTCGTGCAGTGACAGAAAAGAGCAGCAACGGAGTTTCGTCGTTTCAGGCATTGATGATTTCAACTGCATCAAGAGTCGGCACGGGCAACATTATCGGTGTTTCAACCGCTTTATGTATAGGCGGCTTCGGTTCGGTTTTCTGGATGTGGCTCATTGCAATTATCGGCAGCTCTTCCGCATTTATCGAGAGCACGCTTGCTCAGATTTATAAGAAAAAAGGTGCTGACGGCTGCTACGGCGGTCCTGCATACTACATTGAAACTGCTCTCAAAAACAGATTTCTTGCAGTTGTGTTTTCTGTTTTGCTTGTTTTTACATACGGCTTCGGCTTCAATATGCTTGCATCTTATAATCTGCAGTCAACCTTCTCCGCATACAGCTTTTATGATGAAAAAACAACGCCATGGATTATCGGCTTTATCGTTGCGGCGCTCGTATGCTACTGCCTTCTCGGCGGCGGCAAAAGAATTGTCAAAATAACGGAGCTGCTTGTTCCGATTATGGGCACGGCTTATGTGGTTGTGGCATTAATCGTGGTTATAATGAATATCAGGCTGCTGCCTTCGGTTTTTGTGAGAATTTTTGAAGAAGCATTTGATTTTCAGGCGATTTTCGGCGGCTTCGGCGGCTCGTGCATTATGTACGGAATAAAAAGAGGCCTTTTCAGCAACGAAGCAGGCGTGGGCTCAGCACCCAACGCATCGGCATCTGCCGAGGTGAGCCATCCTGTCAAGCAGGGTCTTGTTCAGGTGCTTTCAGTGTTTATTGATACGATTCTTATTTGCTCGGCAACGGCATTCCTGTGTATGTGCTCGGGCGTTGAGCCTTCTGAGGAAATCTCGGGTGCGGCATATGTTCAGGAATCTCTTCGTGTAACGCTCGGCGGCTTCGGCCCCGTTTTCATAACCGTTGCAATGATTCTTTTTGCATTCACAACTCTTCTGGGCAACCTTTACTATGTTGACAAAGGCATAACTCACATTGCAAAAAGAGAGCTCGGCAAGGGTGCAATGACGGTTATTCATATAATCCTCTCAGCTGCGATTTTTGTAGGCTCGGGTCTTAGTGCGGGGCTTCTCTGGGATATTGCCGATATACTTATGGGCGGAATGACGCTGATAAACATTCCCGTCATCGTCATACTCAGCAAATATGCACTGAGTGCCCTCAAGGATTATGAGAAAAAGAAAAAATCGGGTGCCGCTCTTGATTTCAAAGCGAAGGATATTTGGCTCCCCCATGAGGTTGATTGCTGGAAATGATAAGTAACATAAAAATCACGGTTTTGACCGAAAACACAACCGAAAACGAAAATCTTATTGCAGAGCATGGGCTGTCGCTTTATATTGAAACAGAAAAGCATAAAATCCTCTTTGATATGGGTCAGACGGCTGCGTTTGCCGAAAATGCCCGAAAATTGGGCGTTGATTTGGCGGCGGTTGATGTTGCTGTATTGTCACACGGTCACTATGACCATGGCGGCGGAATTGAAAAATTCCTTGAAATCAACAAAAAAGCAAGTGTTTTTATGAGCAAAAATGCCTTCGGCAAGCATTACAACGGCAGTGAAAAATACATCGGGCTTGACAAGAGCCTGCAGGGCACGGAAAGGCTTGCTTTTGTTGAGGATGAGCTCGTGATTGATGAGGAGCTTAGCCTGCATTCCTGCAACCTGCTGCCGAGAAAATATCCGACGAATCCGTATGGTCTCGGCATTGAGCGTGACGGCGTGATACAGCCCGACGATTTTCTTCACGAGCAATATCTGCTAATAAACAAAAACGGCAGAAAAATTCTTTTCAGCGGCTGCTCGCACAAGGGCTTGCTGAATATCGCCGAATGGTTTAAGCCCGATGTTTTCATCGGCGGCTTTCACCTCTCAAAGCTTGACCCGGGCACGGATGACCGAAAGGTGCTTGACGAAACGGCGGAAATTCTGATGAAGAATAATACAATGTATTACACCGCTCATTGCACGGGCGTTGAGCAGTATGATTATCTTAAGCGCATAATGGGCGGCAGGCTTGAATATATCTCAACGGGTCTTGTGCAAATAGTCTAAAATTCACAAAAGTTTTTTCGAAAGTACAATTTTTATGTCATTGAAAAAGCCTTTTACATATGATATAATATCAAACCGTATGATTGGATAACTACCGAAGAAAGGTCTTTTCAAAATGGTTTTTAATACAATACTTGATGCGATGGGTAACACTCCCATTATAAGACTTCAGCATATGACCGACCCCGATGATGCCGAGATTCTTGTTAAGTTTGAGGGTCTGAATGTGGGCGGCTCAATCAAAACACGCACCGCACTCAACATGATTCTTGATGCGGAGCAAAAGGGGCTTCTCAATTCCGACACGGTTATCGTTGAGCCCACAAGCGGCAATCAGGGCATAGGTCTTGCGCTTGTAGGTGCAGTCAAGGGCTACAAGGTTAAAATTATCATGCCCGACTCCGTAAGCGAAGAAAGGCGAAAGCTTGTTGAGCACTACGGGGCCGAGGTTATTCTTGTGCATGATGCGGGCAATATCGGTGCCTGCATTGAGGATTGCCTTGCACTTGCAATGAAGATGAAGGCAGAGGATAAGAATGTTTTTGTGCCTCAGCAGTTTGAAAATCCCGCAAACCCCGCAGTGCAGAGGTCTGTTACCGCCATTGAAATCCTTGAGCAGGTCGGCGGCCCCATTCACGGCTTTTGCTCAGGCATAGGCACTGGCGGCACAATCACGGGCATTGGCGAGGTGCTTAAGGAGCACAACCCCGATATGACAATCTGGGCAGTTGAGCCCGAAAATGCGGCGATTCTCTCGGGCGGCTCAATCGGCACTCATGTGCAGATGGGCATTGGCGACGGGCTTATCCCCGAAATTCTCAACTGCAATATTTTTGATGATGTGTGCATCGTCAAGGATGATGAAGCACTGCAGACCTCAAGGGATCTTGCATCAAAAGAGGGCATTATGTGCGGTATCAGCAGCGGCACAAATGTTGCGGCGGCGCTCAGGCTTGCCAAAAAGCTCGGCAAGGGCAAAACGGTTGTCACCGTTCTCCCCGACACGGCGGAGAGATATTTCTCAACCCCGCTTTTCAGATGAAAAATTAACCGCCTTCGGGCGGTTTTTTTGTTGCATTCTCAGTTTGTATATTATATAATACCATATATAATGTACCCGTGAGGTGAAGAAAATGAAAAATTACAATCACGCTTTGCTTGTTATGGAAAGGCACGATTATCCCGCCGAGGCAAGAGAGGCGATAATCAAAGCAGAAGAAAATATTCTTGCAAACGAGAAGGCAAACAAAATCTATGAGTCAATGTATAAAAAATACTGGATTCAGAAGAAGAACTTCGGCGAATTCAGAGATAAGACCAAGGCTCTTGCGGAGCTTATCGGTGAGCATGAGTACACCGTGCACCTTGTGCTTCTTCTTAACTGCACAAAGCCCCTTCTTGCAGCTTACAAAAAGCAGGGCATCTCAGAGGAGATTTATTGGACCTCAGTGCTTGACCTGAAATCAAAGATGCTTGAGTGTAAAGAGAATTACGATGTATGGGGCACCTTTGTTGAAGGCTGGTTTATGAGCTTCTATACCCTTGAACGCTTCGGTATCGGCAGATTTCAGTTTGACCTTTCAGATTTCGGCGAGGAATTCTATGAAGAAAACGGCATTTACATAAAAGAAGACGATTTCTGCCTCGGTCTTCATATTCCGTCGCACAGAGAGCCTCTCACCTATGAAACCAGAATGGATACATATAAAAAAGCCTTTGAGTTTTTCAAAGACAGATTTGACGGCAAACACATTGTAATTTGCTGCAACTCATGGCTTCTCTACCCCGACAACCTCAACATCCTGCCCGAGAACTCAAACACAAGCGATTTTCTTCTTGATTTTCAGCCTCTTGATATCAGGCAGACCTATGATTTCGGTGACGGCTGGAGAATTTTCGGCGTTGGAAAAAGCAGCCTTCGCCCTGCAGAACTTCCGAGAGAAACATCAATGCAAAAAGCATTTGCAGAGTGGTTTGACAAGGGCAAAAAAGCGGGCAACGCCTACTGCATCCTGATTTTTGACGGCGAAAAAATCGTCACCCGCTGCGACAGAGAAACCTACAGAAAGAAATACGGTTATTAAAACAAAAGATTCTTCGCTTAAGCTCATAATGAAATATTTGAGTGAAAGTGAAGAATCTTTATTTTTTTATAAAATAATTGACCAAAAAGCAGTTTCATCCGTTTTATAAGTGAAGGGGGTTGAAAATGATGCATCAGGTCTCCGAAGATAATGTACTCGGCATTGAAAAAGCCATTGATATTTACGGCGATATGCTTTTCAGGGTTTGCCTTATTATGCTCAAAAATGAAGCTGATGCAGAGGATGCCGTTCAGGAAACTTTTTTGAAGTATATACAAAAAGCCCCCGAATTCAAAAATGCCGAGCATGAAAAAGCCTGGCTTTTAAAGGTTGCCAACAATAAATGCAAAGATATATTCAGGTCAAGAAAAATGCAGCTTTCAAAACCGCAGATTGATGAAGGCGCAGATTTCGATGCGTTTACTGATTCGATAACCGATATTCTTGCACAGGTTCCCGAAAAGTTCAGAATAGTGCTGACCCTCCACTATGTTGAAGATTACAAGGTGAAAGAAATCGCGGAAATTATAGGAAAAACTCCGTCTGCGGTAAAAATGCGGCTGCAAAAAGGGCGTAAGTTACTTGAAGAAAATATAAGGAAGGAGTTGGATTTTAATGGATTTTGATAAACTCAGAGAGTCGTGCAGAAAAATCAGCATGCCGCCTGAGATGAAAAGTCGCATCAAAACAAATTGCAAAGCGGCAAATGCCGATGAAAAGCAGCGAAGCCGAACGGATGGCAGGCTGGTTGCGGTATGCGTTTGTTGTATCCTTCTCCTTTTGGGGATAGGGTTAACATACAGCGGCATTTTTGAAAGAAAGCTGCCTGCTGCATCAGACAGGGCAGATGCTTCCAAAGCGGAGAATGAAAACAAGTTTGCAGAAATTCTCAGCACCGCAAAGCTTACGGCTGATCGGATTTTTGAAACAACAAGGGCGAATATTGACGAAACAGAAATGAGCAGTAAAACACAGACGCAATCTCAGCAGTCAACTGAAAGCACCGTTCCTGAACAAACAACAGAGTTTGTTACAAATCCTTTTGTGTTTCCGAACGGTGAGCATGCGGCAAACACGGGTTCGGATGATCTGTCTTATGTACGGCCTTTATATCTTGAAATGAGTAACAGAGAAAATTTGATAATAGCAAAAGAAGCGGCTGAAACGATGAGTCAAGAAGATTTTGACCTGTTTTTAGCGGAAAATCAGTCTATGCTTCAGGGAGGTTATTTCCATTCCATGAATGCCGGGGAATATCTTGAGTTTACACAGAGGGAATGGTATATTCCTGTTGCACCCGAGGATATGGCTGAGATATGCTGGATGTATTATGAACCTACTCACGAAAAAATTGATTTGGGTATGGATTTCAGTGAAACAAGCAAAATAAGATTTGATATAAATGAAACCTATAAGGCGGATTATTATTATAAGGATTCAAATAAATACAGGTATGAAAAAACTATTCAGAGAGATAATGCCACAATAAAGATATATTCTCGCAGATGGCTGTATAGATTTGAGAATTTTGCGTGGAAGGGCTACAGAATGGATATTACCGTTTGCGGGCAGGAAATGAGTGCGATAACAACAGAGATGCCGCTTGAAGAGCTTGAAAAATATCTCGAAATGATTGATTTTGTAACAATTAAAGATTGGCTGAGTTAAAAAATCTCCGACACGAAGTCGGAGATTTTTTTAAAACTTATACTCCGTCAATGCTTTGAATTCGTAGCCGTTCTGGCGGGCGAAGTCGATAATTCTGCCGAGCGCTTCGGCATTATCGGGCGAAACGGAGTGGAGCAGAATAATTGCACCAGGGTGTAGGCGGGCGGTGACGGTTTCAAAGGCGTAGTCGCCGCCTTTTGCAGCGTTCACATCCCAGTCCGCATAGGCGCATGACCAGAAAACGCTCGTGTAGCCCATTGAGTCAATCAGTTCAAGCGAATTTTCGTTGTATGCACCCTCGGGGAAGCGGAAAAAGCTTGTGGCATAGCCGAAGTTTTTGCGCAGATAATTGTCACATTCAAGCAGCTCATCCGCCATTTTCTGCCGTGAAATCTCAGTGAAATCGGCGTGATTTGCCGAGTGGTTGCCCACAATATGCCCCTCGTTAATCATTCTTGCTATAAGGTCGGGCGTGGATTCGATATGGTCAAGGGTGCAGAAGAATGCGGCAGGCACTTTTTTCTCCTTGAGAACATCAAGGCACTTTGAGGTGTAGCCGTTCTCCCAACCGCAGTCAAAGGTGAGATATAGCACCTTTTCGCTCGATTTGGTGTCATAGCACACCGCCTTATAGCCTGTTGCTTCAAAATATTTTTGGTTGTCAACCGAAATCTGATGCGGCATGGAATTCTTTGCAACACCGTAGCTGTGCTCGATTCTTTTTGTTGAAAGGTTGCGGCTGTTGTCGGGGTCGTTTGCCTTAAAGCTTGCGGGTGGCAGAATTCTTCTGCCCGTGAGCGCCGAGGTCATGCCTGCGTTTTCTGCACGGCTTGTTTCGGCGGTTGTGCGGATATCCTCAACGGTTACAGGGGCGTTAGCGTCGGTCTCTTCAAGCGTATCTCTTCCCGTGCAGCCTGAGAGCATAATAACCGCCGCCAAAGCAAAAATTAACATTGATTTCTTCACAAATAACACCTTGCTTTATATTATTAATTAATGTATATTATATCCCGAGTGATTAAAATTAAAAAAAGCAAAAAATTTTTATTTTTCATGCAACAAAAATCATACTTTGCGACACTTATTAATTGAGAGTGGTAAGGAGGGTCGAATTTGAGCGCTCAGATACACGAACTTGTTACTCTTGCAAAATCAGGCAATGCCGATGCTTTCGGCGAGCTTTATGAGCTATACTACAAAGAAATGTACTGCTACGCCTGCTATGTCACGGGCAGCGAAAGCCTTGCTCAGGATGCAGTGTCGGATGCGGTGCTGTCTGCATTCAGGCAGATAAAATCCTTGAAAAATGCGAAGGCGTTCAAAGGCTGGCTTTTCAAGATTCTTTGTGCCTCGTGCAAAAGATACTATACAGAAAATGAAAAAAAGAAGTCCTTGGTCTATCTCGATGACGAAAACGGGGGATACGAAGAGCCTGCAGGCTTTGAGAGCATTGAGCTTTCAGTTGAGCTTCGCACGGCGCTTGAAGCCCTTTCGCATGAAGAAAGGGAGATTGTTTTGCTCAGCGTGCTGGGCAACTACAAAAGCCACGAGATAGCCGATATTTTAGACTGTCCGCCGTCAACGGTGCGCTCCAAACTTAAAAGATCACTCAAAAAGCTCAGGGAGTCACTAAGCGGCGAGAATAAAGGGAAAGGGGGATGAAAAGATGAAGAAAACGGATAAGCAAACCATGGATATGCTTCGTGAGGAGCTTGCAAAAAGCTCTGAAACGGCGAAGGTGCCTCTCAGGCTTCAAAAAGAAAGTGTTGTCACAATGCTTAAGAGCAGTGACAAGAGTGAAAAGGATTTTTCTTTAAAAACGGGAAACAAAAGGAACATAGTTGTATTAAGACGGATTACGGCAGCTGCCGCAGTGATTGCGGTTGTTATTATTGCTGCGCTTTATGTTAATTCGGGCGGGGTAAAGATTATAAAAACGGATTCGTTCTACAAGGGCTACGAAAGCGTTGAGCCCGTCAAGAACGCAAGAAGCTATGAGGATATCGAGAAGGCTGTCAGAGAGATTCTCGGCAGCAAATCTTCAGACGGCAAGAACCGCAAGCCCGGCGAAGGCGATGTGAAGAGCCCGACCGATTCTGTCACAAAGGGAGTTGTTGACCGCCTTATCGAGGGATACAGCGAATATGTAGCTCAGTCAAAGCTGCCTTCCGACAGCGACAAATACACGGTGGAAACCGTGCCTGCCGCTGCAGAAGGAGTTGTTTCATACGGCGATTTCAGGGCGGATATCGTTAAGAACGACGGCGAATATCTTTATATCGTAACGACGGGTGTTGACGAAAAAACAGGCACAACTCTTGAACAGATTAAAATAGTGAAGGCTGTTCCCGCAGAGCAGATGCAGGTTGTTTCAACCCTTGTTCTTTCAGACGGCGCTGATTCAAGCACGGTTGACGAATGTATTGAAATTTATCTCAAGAACAACAAGCTTATCGCTTTGCTCAACCGCTACAGCTACTCAATGAGCGGCTCGGCTGCGTTTGACAGCGTTTCGACTGTTGCGGTGCATTACGATATCTCAGACCCGACGGCTCCGAAAAAGCTTCGTGAGCATATTCAGGACGGCAGATATGTCACCTCGGGTCTTTATGAAAACAGTCTGAGCCTTGTAACGGAAAAGTCCATTCCTGCAGTTTCGGCGAAAGCCGATCTTGAGGCAAGCGGTGTTATTCCTTCATACAGCATTGACGGCAGCGTCACAAAGCTGAGTGCTGAGGAGATATTCATAGCGGTCAATGACCCTGAAGCTTCGTATCTTTTCATTACCGTTACGGATATTACCGATTATCAGGCACCCGTGGGCAAGCTTGCAGTGCTTGGCTGCGGCAAGGAGATTTATTGCTCGGCGCACACCGTTGCGGTTGCAAGAGGCTTCGTTTCGGTTGATGCCGACAAAAACGGTGAGCACAGCTCACTTACTGAAATTTACCGCTTCAACATCACAGGCTCGTCAATAGCATTTTCGGGTTCATATATAGTCAAGGGCTCCCTTGCAGGCGGAATATCCGTTGACGAAAAAAGCGGATATCTCAGAGCGGCAACGGCTGAGAGCGGCTCAAACAGCTTCTATATTCTCAATGAAAAAATGGAGTTTGTGAGCGGACTTACGGAAATTCTGCCCGGTGACAAAATAAAGAGCGTCAAGCACATCGGCAGCAATGCGTATTTTGTTGCAGGCGGCGAAAATGAAGAAACGGTAATTATTGATATTTCAGACCCGTCGAAGCCCGTTGCGGCAGGCACCATTTCAACCGAAGGCTTCTCAAAAGAGCTTTATGAGATTTCGGGTACTGCGCTTCTCGGCATCGGAGCGGTAACTGAAGACACGATAAACATTTCGCTTTTCGATGTCAGCGACCCTGAAAATCCCAAAAACGCATCGGTTTACACTCTTGAAGGTGATTTCTCGCTTCTTTCCGAAGCGGACAGCCGCAGTGTTATGCTTGATACGGATAAAAAGATTTTCGGTTTGCCGATTGTTAACCGCAATCCCTCCGCAGGCACGGAAATTTCGGCGTATATTCTTTTTGATGTTTCCGAAGGCGTGATTTCACCCATCGGCACATACAATCATGACACCTCTTACACCGGCGATGCCGCCGTGAGAGGAACCTGCATTGACGGCACTCTTTACACCGTTTCGGGCGAGAGAGTGGTTGCATTCTCAATTGAAGACTGCACTGTTATTTCATCGCAGGCGATAAGATAATAAAAACCGCAATCTCAGGATGGATGAGATAACGGTTTTCATACAGTTCATATTCTTTGGGGAAAGAATATGAACCCAGGGGAAAAACAGATGGTAGTGCAGGCGGGGCGTACGGGCACAGTACGCCCCCGCCGACCCTGCTTAAAGGTCGTCGGCATCCTGAACGGGGTTGAGGTCATCATAAGTGGTGCCGGTATAGCTGCCGAGCACATCCGAGGTAATTCCTTCCTCGGCGTCATAATCGGGCTGACCCTTCTTGTTAAGAAAGTGCCACTGAGCTTTGTTCTCTTTTTTGTTATCGGGAAAATTAAAGGACATAAAAACGCTCCTTTCATATATATTTATATTATTTTTAGCTCCGACTTTATGAAAATACAGTATCATTAACAATTATTAAAGTTTTCTTAATATTCATTTTGGTAAATATCGTCACTTGACAAACAGAGCTTTAATGTGTAAAATGGTCATTGTATTTTGCTTAATGACAAAAGTCGAAAAAACAAATTTTTACAAAGGATGGTATTCAACAATGAAAAAGACAATCGCTTTAATGCTCGCAATGCTCTTCGCAGTTTGCGCATTCGCAACATCAGCTTTTGCTGAGACCACAACAGCAGAGTCAACTGAGGCTACACAGGCAACTCAGGCTGCAACAGAGACCACAGCAAAGGGTGACGATGTTACTGACGGTTTTGACACCACAACAACCACAACAGAAAAGGCTGACACAACAACCACAACCGTTGCAGCAAGCGGCACATCAACAACAACACAGAAGGCTGAAGGCACAACAGCTACAACCGCAGCTGATGTAACAGCTACTCTCAAGCCCGGCGAAACAGCATATGAAGGCCAGGGCAGCGAAAACAAGACAACAACAAAGAAGCCCGCAGCGGTTGACACAACAATCCCCTCAACAGGCAGCGGCATCGTTGTTCCCGCAATCGCTCTTGCTGTTCTTGCAGCAGGCACAGTTGCAGTAATCAAGACAAAGAAGGAAGACTGATTCCTTAAATAAGTCAGAATAGCCGAGGCTCAGTGCCTCGGCTTTTTGTTCATTATATGTTTACTTGATTTTCTTGTGACTATGTGGTAAAATGGGCAATATGAAAAATGTAATTAAAAAGCGAATAAAATCCGCAGCGGCGATTGTTTTTGGCGTGGCGGTGCTGTTTGGTCTGTGCTCATGCTCGTTCCTTTCGCCCAAGCAGCCTGAGCCCACCGAGCCCACAACCTCAAATGTTGTCAGGGTGACCTTCCCCGAAGGCTCAACCGTGTCGCAGATTGCGTCACTTCTTGAAGAAAACGGTGTTTGCTCTGCCGATGAATTCCTGTCAGCGGCAAACGATTCTCTCAATATCGAGGGCAGTGGCTTTGAAATTCATAATCCAGAGGAGAGAGCCTTCCTGCTTGAGGGCTATGTTTTCCCCGATACCTATGAATTTTACCGCAATGAGGGTGCGCCTGCGGCGATGCGCCGTTTTCTGAGCAACACGCAGACGAAGCTTGATGAGGATATCATTGCCCGGTGCGAGGAGCTCGGTTACACAGTTGATGAAATTCTTACTCTTGCCTCAATAATTCAGGAGGAGGCGGGCAATCCTGCCGAAATGGGCAAGGTTTCGTCGGTTATCCATAACAGGCTGGGCAGCAGCAGCTTCCCGAAGCTGCAATGTGATGTTGCAACCTTCTATCTCAGGGATTATGTGAAGCAGTATGTTGACGAAGCAAGATATGATGAGCTCGTTGATTTGTATAATACCTACAGCTGTGAAGGCTTGCCTGCGGGCCCCATAACAAATCCGGGTATGGATGCAATCAATGCGGCTCTTTATCCCGAAAACACGGATTATTATTATTTTGTTACGGATAGCGACGGCAACTATCTCTATGCCGAAACATGGAGCGGTCATCAGAGGAACTGCGATATTGCAGGGCTCTGATTGATAAAACCAAAACAAAACCGAAAGGATTTTTATTATGAAAAAAGCTTTATCTATCGTGATGATTTTTGCAACAATGCTCACTCTTTTCTGTTCCTGCAAGTCAGACAAGCCTATTCAGTGGGGTGACTACGAATATGTTGTTCTTGAGGATAATACCGCAAAAATAACCAAGTATATCGGCACTCAGGAGGTTGCAGTGCTTGAAATTCCGTCTGCAATTGATGAATACACGGTTACCGTTATCGGCAAGGAAGCCTTCAAGGATGTTCAGTGCATCAGAAAGGTTTATACTCCCGACACTCTCACAACGATTGAAGAGTATGCGTTTGCAAACAGCTCAATAAAAAATGCGCTGATGAACCGCTCAAAGCTGCTCACGGATATCGGTGCTTACGCTTTCTCGGAGTGTAAGAATCTGCTTCAGGCTGATATGCCCATGAGCCTTGTGAATCTCGGCGACTACGCATTTTATTATTGCGACAAGCTCAAGACCGCTCAGTTCAGGGGCGACCCCGAGAGCATCGGCACCTTCACCTTTGATGCCTGCCCCAAAGTGACCATTCACCTCAAGAGCAGTGCAACAAAGCTTCAGAGCTATGTTGACACATATCATTTTTCATTCAAAATTGTTGACCCCGTTAAAAAATAATAAAACCTCAAGTCACCTCATATCATCGAATGAGGTGACTTTTTATGTTTCATACGGTAAATTCCGCAATAAGTGCGTTTGTGTGGGGGCCGCCGATGCTTGCGGTGTTTCTCGGCACAGGGCTTTATCTCTCGGCAAGGACAGGGTTTTATCAGATTTTCGGTGTGGGTGACTGGGTAGGCTCAACTCTCCTTTCCGCCTTCAAAAGAAGGAAGAAAAAGACCGCCTCCGACGGCTCGATTTCTCAGCTCGGTGCTCTCACTTCGGCGCTTGCCGCCTGTCTGGGCACGGGCAACATTGTGGGTGTGGCGGCGGCACTGTGCTCAGGCGGGGCGGGCTCGCTTTTCTGGATGTGTATTTCCGCCGTGCTCGGAATGATGACCTGCTGCTGTGAAAATATTCTGGGCGTAAAATACAGAGTAAAGGATTCAAACGGTATTTTCAAGGGCGGTCCTATGTACTATATAGGGCACGGGCTCGGCATGAAGGGGCTTGCGGGGGCTTATGCCGTTTTGCTCACGGGTGCATCACTCGGAATGGGCAACATGACTCAGGCGAATTCCGTTGCTCAGGGGCTGTCGGGCTTCAGCGTGCCGCCCTTGATATCGGGAATTATAATTGCTGTGCTTGTTGCAATCTCGGTTTCGGGCGGTTTAAAGCGTATTTCCGCCATATCGGAGAAGCTTATTCCCGTGCTCTCGGCAGCGTTTGTTGTTGCCTGCTTTATAATTATCGGCAAGAATGCCGCAAATATTGTGCCGTGTGTTAAATCGGTTATAAAAGAGGCTTTTACCGTGAAGGCGGTAACGGGCTTCGGCATGTCAAAGGCGGCTCGCTACGGCATTTCAAGGGGCGTTTTTTCAAATGAAGCGGGGCTCGGAAGCAGTGCGATTATCCATGCTGCTGCAGACTGTGAAAGCCCTGCCGAGCAAGGCAAATGGGGCATTCTTGAGGTGTTTATTGACACGGTTTTCATGTGCACGGTAACGGGCGCCGCCATTCTCACAAGCGGTGTGTGGTCGCCTGATACAAGCCTTAACGGCGTTGAGCTGTGCACAGCAGTTTTTGAAAGCGTTTTCGGCAGGTCGGGGGGATATTTTCTCAACGCCTGCATCTGCCTTTTTGCATTTGCAACGCTTGTTGCGTGGTCGTATTACGGCAAGAGTGGTGCAGAATATCTTTTCGGCGAAAAAAGCGGCAGAATTTATAATATGATATATGTTGCCGCCGCCTTTGCAGGCAGCGTTATACGCTTTGACTCGGTTTGGAGTATATCTGATACATTGAACGGTCTTATGGCAGTGCCCAATATTTTTGCGCTTTTGCTTCTCTCAAAAGAGGCCGTGGGTCTGCTGAGAGAAGAGTCTCATTGCCTGCACCGCCGCTGAATATGCCCGGCATGACGGCTCGCCGAAAAAATCCGATGTATCGGTGCAGATGTTTGCCGCAAATTCGCCCAGAGAGGTGAGCCCCGATGCTTGCTCAAGAATTTCAATCCCCTTGTTAAGCATATCGCTGTAGCTTATGCAGCCGCTTTGGCTGATACATCTTGCAAGAAGCTCGGCTTCGGTTGAGAAGCAGAGGGCGGTGCGAGAATCTATCCCCATTGCACTGAGTGTTTCATAGTCTGTTTTGCCCGTTGCTTCAATATGCTTGCTTTTCTGAAAGTTTTTCACGGCGGAGCGTGTTTTGAGGCTGTATATTCCGTCGCATTCTTCGCTGTATAATCCGAGCTGACTCAGCCGCTGCTGAAGCTGAAAAACTCTTTCTCCGTCGGAGCCGATGTGCATTGCGCTGCCTTTGGTGCCCGTCAGTGATGAAATTAAAATCAGCATCGCAAGGTCAAATGCGAGAAGTGTAACAAGCTGCCATTGTTTTTTTGAATTGCGAGTCATCAAAATCCCTCCGATTTTTATTTTTATGTTGAGTTTTTAATTTATTACATATAAAATTATGGAGTTCAACTCAAATTTCCGCACAAGAAAAACACAATATATTGAAAAAAACTGCCGTTTCGTCACTATTCACTAAAAATAATTGACATTTCAGCAAAATTGTTGTTGACAAAATTCAAAAAATAGCTTATTATATTTTGTAAGAGGATTTTGCGAGGTATCCCTATGTGCGAAAACAGCAAAAAAACTTTGAGTGATGAGGAGCTGGCGGTTCGTGCCGCCAACGGTGACGATGCTTCAATGGCACTGCTTATTGCAATTGTTACCCCCATTGCCAAGGCGAAGGCATCGGGCTTCGCAAACGCAAGAATTTCGGGTGAGGATTTGGTTCAGGAGGGCATGCTCGGCTTTCTTGATGCGGTCAAAACCTTTGATATTTCAAAGGGTGCATCATTCAAGGCTTATGCCGAAGCGTGCATAAACAACAGAATCATATCTGCCGTGCGTGTGAATTTCAACAACAAAAACGCTGCGCTTTCAAATGCCGTGTCATACGAAACAGAGGCGGCAGAGAGAAGCGACACCTCAACAGACCCCGTTGAAATAATCACCGAGAAAGATGAAACGGAATATCTTGCAGGCTTGCTTGACAAGGGCTTATCCGGCTTTGAAAAGCAGGTGGTTGACCTCAGGCTTCAGGATAAGAGCTATTCTCAGATTGCGGCAATGCTCGGCTGCAGTGAAAAGGCGGTTGACAACGCCCTGCAGAGAATACGCAAAAAAATGAGGCTCAAGCTAAGTTAACAATACTCCCAACGAGTATTTATATGCCCACGTAGCTTAAAGCAGAGCGTTGATTATCAAAGGTGGCGGTGCGAATCCGTCCAAGGGCGAAACAAATATTTTTCAAGCGAGGTTAAAAACAATGTACGAAGACAAGACTCTCATCTGTAAGGAATGCGGCAATGAATTCACTTTCACTGCAGGCGAACAGGAATTCTATGCTGAAAAAGGCTTTGTAAACGAGCCCCAGCGCTGCAAGGCATGCCGTGATGCACGCAAGAATGCTGCCCGTGGCGAGCGTGAGTGGTTTGAAGCAACATGTGATTCCTGCGGTGGAGTTGCAAAGGTTCCCTTTAAGCCCCGTGAGGACAGACCTGTTTACTGCAGCGAGTGCTTCGCAAAGAAGCAGGAGCAGGCATAAGCTCTGACTTTATAATTATGCTTAAAGAAAGCCCCCTTGGGATTGTCCCGAGGGGGTTTAAACATTTATGGGCGGTTGAGAAAACGGCGGAATTATTCAATTAACAGATTATTGAAAAGCTTGTATGTGCCCGATATAATATAATCATAAAGCGCTTTAAATAAATTATTCGGGAGAATTATTATGTCGGTTAATACAGAAAAGGTCGGGAATCAGATTATATCATTAAGAAGAGCAAAAGGGCTCACTCAGGCACAGCTTGGCGAAAGGCTGAGCGTTTCGTTTCAGGCGGTCAGTAAATGGGAGAGAGGTGAGGCACTGCCCGATGCAGGTGTACTTGTGGATTTGGCGAATGTTCTTGAAACCTCGGTGGATAACATTCTCACGGGTGGCGAGAAGGCCGTTAACTATAGGGGAAAAATCACTGTTTCGGATATGAAGGAGGGCATTGCCTGCATTGAAAGGTGCGGCAGACTTCTCGGCAGGGATAATCTCATATACCGTTGTGCCGTCGAAGGGATAAACGAAAAAATGAACACCGATATTGAGGAATGCTTCAAAGACGAGAGAGCGTTTGAGTGCTTTGTTGCCGAGGCTGTTATTCAGAATATTAAGTCGGGCTCATATGTTGACCTCACGGATGTCAAAAACAATTTTAAATATGAGCATTTCAGAAATATTGTTTTAGACTATGCAAAAAAATACGGAGTAAAATGAAAAACGGGGCTGTTTTGCAGCCCCGTTTGTTATACCGTTTTACCGTAGATGATTCTTGCCCCAAGCTTGACTCTGAATTTCGGAGCCGTTGTCTTTTCTTCTTTATCAGGCAGCACAATGCTGTCTTTGAATGCTTTTTTCAGCACAGCTGCCATTTCCTTGTTGAGGGTGTAATTTTTTGTTGCAAGCGGCTTTGACCATTTTTTCTCGATTTCATCATAGGTATCGGCATCGAGGTCGGCATTTTCGGCTGCAGTGCCGCCGTAAAGATATGCCGCCTTCAGCCCTTCGCCCTTGTAGTCGCCCGCAAGCCACGAAATGCCGTTGTCATTGAGTGCTTCGAGAGAGGAGTCAAGGTTGTCATCAGCCCTGAGCTTGCACACGACAAAGGGCACTCCGCTTGAAGATAATGCCTTCACGCCGTTGAGAAGCGACTCAATTTCATATGTGGTGTGAAAGTGAGAATACAGGCCGTAGGCAATGTTTTCGCCCTTGAATTTTTCTGCATCGGGCAGGGTGTCGGGCGCACCCGCCGCTTCAAGAATAATAATATGCTTTTCATCAACGCTTCGGATTGCCTTGAGAAGCCTTCTGTAGAATTTGTGAAGGGTGTCAAGGTTGCTTTCCCACTCCGCAATGCGGTTGAGGGGCCTGTTGAGCAGGTCATAGGCGGCGATTGCAGGCTCATCCTTATAGTGCGCCGCAATCTGAGCCCACAGCCTGACCGTGGCATTCCTTGCCTCAAAGCCGTCTTTTGATGAGCTGAAAAGCACGGAGCTGTCACCCGTGCCGCAGGCGGAATCCGTATTCTGGAAGCCCGGGGCAGAGTGAAGGTCAAGAATAACATAAATGCCTGCTTTTTTGCATTTTTCAACGATTTTGTCAAGGCGCTCAAAATCTATATCGCCCTTGCAATTCTTCTTTGAAAGAAGATATTTGTATCTGAGCGGAATTCTCACGCAGTTTGCGCCGAGCTTTGCGATTTTTTTGATATCGGAGGGGGTTATGAAGTTTTCGTTATATTTGCTGACAAGCAACCGTGCGCCGTAGGTGCCGAAACGAGCCTCAAGAGCGGCAAAAACATCATAGTCCGCTGCATTGCCGTCAAGGTCTGCCTTAGTGAAGCCGAACAAATCGTCATTGAGATTTATTCCTCTCAGGCTCATATGTGCACCGCATTCCGAAATGAATTCTCCGTTTTCGGCACGAAGAAAATCCCTGTCGGTAATCGGCTGCCTTGCGGTTGCCCTGACAAAGCCGTAAACGGCGGGCACTGTTGCCGCCGCAGCACCTGCTGCACAGCCTGCAACCAAAATTTTTTCATTATCTGTCAACGCAAACTCCTCCTGTTCTTTTTGCGGATAATAACTGCAATGATATAAAGCACCAACAGCGCTGCCAATGTGCCCGAGCAGTCAACAAACCAGTCAAAAATACGGCAGGCTCTGCCCTCGATGAAAAGCTGATGAAATTCATCGCTTGCCGCATAGGCTGCAGTCAGCGCAAAGGAAAGAATCGGCCTGAAATAACCGAAAGAGCGGTAAAGTGCATTGCAAACAAGCGTGCAAAGTCCTGCAAATTCAAGAAAATGCGCACCCTTCCTGACAATGAAGCTTCCGAAGGGAAGCTTGAGAAGAAAGGCAAATCTGTCGCTCAGGCTTTGAGAGTCGCCTGCGGTCTGATGCGACAAACAGAATATTATCACCATGCAGGTGATAACAGCCGTCCACGAAACGGCTGTGCAGAGATTTTTGTTTTTCATCAGTCAAACCTCTTAACGCCGATAAATGAAACGCTGCTTTCGGAATTTATGATGGTGATGCCTTCAATTTCATCGTGCATCACAAAGCGGCTTGAGCGGTTGTAAAGAGGGTAGCAGACCGCATTTTGAAGCAGATAATTCTCTGCCGTGTAGCAGCCGCTGAGAAGCTCTTTTTCATCCTCAACAGTGAGCAGACGGTCAATTATCATGCCGTATTCACCCGCGTCAAAGCGGAAAACGCCGCCGTTTCTGAATGAAGCGAGAAAATCCACCGTACTGTCATGGGAGGACTCAATTCCCGCAAGTGCAAGCTGAAAATCGCCTGAGCTTACGGCGGACTGAATTTCCTCGGGAGCTTTTACCTCAATTGTCACTGCAAGGCTTATGCCCATTATCTGCTGCCATATCTGGAGCTGGCGGCGAACGGAATCCGCTGCCCACTCGGGGCAGAGCACGGTCAGAGAAACCTTTGAAGCCTCAAGCTCTGAAAGAGCCTTATCCCAATATGCGGCAGCAGCCGTGTTGTCTGTTTCAATGTGCGGGGTCTGCACGCCCACTGCATCTCTGTAGCTTTGAGCGCCGAAGGTGCAGCTTTTGGGCACAAAGCCGCTCATAGGCACTGTGCTGTCTGAATTCTCGCCGAACAGACTGCGGTCAATCGAGCTGCAAAGAGCGAGCCTGAGATTGGTGTTTTTTAATTTCGGGTCGGTGCAGTTGAACACAAATCCGAAAACGGAATTGGGATTTTCTTTCACAACCACCGAATTCTCTGGGGTTGCGCAGTCGGGCGGAAGGATTGCAGCCGAAACCGTTGCGGTTGAAATCTTATCAGCTATGGTCTGAATGCTGTAGTCAAAATCAAAGTTAACGGAGCTCGGCATAACAGCCTGACTGCCCGAGTAATACTTGTTTTTTCTTATAGAGAGCGAGCCTTCCTTATCCCATGCGCTCACATAAAACGGACCGTTGCAGAGAATATGTCTGTGAGTGAGGCCGTACCTGCCGTTCATGGTGTTGAAGAAATCCTCGTTACAGGGCATGAACACGCTTTCGGTGAGCCTTTCAAGCATATCGTCACACGGCTCACGCAGCTTAATGATAAGTGTATAATCGTCGGGCGCAGTGACACCGAGCGATGACACATCCGCCTTGCCCGAATGAATTTCAACCGCATTTTCTATAACAAAAAGCCTGTGTGCACTCGGTGAATTTGTGGCGGGTGATACCGCTCTCTGCATGGCAAACACAAAATCTTTTGCGGTGACCTTTTCTTTTGAAAACCTTTTGTAAAATTCATCGCCGAATTCGCTCTTGAGTGAGTTCGGGCAATACCATTCCGTGCCCTTCTTGAGATTGAAGGTGTAGGTGAGCCTGTCTGAGGAAATGCTGTGGCTTTCGGCAATGCCGGGGATGATTTCGCCGTCGGCAGAGAGGCGTAAAAGCCCTTCAAAGGTGTTGTTTATAATAAGGTGGGCGTTGGAGTCCGTTGCAAACTGCGGGTCAAGCGTAACCGGGGATGCACTCAGGCTGTAGGCTATCGCCTTGTTGTCGCCGCCCGAGCATGAGGTGAGCGAAAAAATGAGCACGGCGGCAAGAATCAGAGAGAGAAAACGCTTCATTTGTTTTCCTCCATCCATTTTGCAAGTTGGTCTGCAAGCGGATTGCTTGCCGTTTTTTGCTTTGACTGCTGCTGCATATATTTTGCAACATCCCTTTTGCCTGCGCCAGCACTCTCTTTTCTTTTTTCAAAATCAGAGAGCTTTTCTCTGTAGCCGCAGACGCAGAAGAATGATTTCTTATCACCCTCGCCCCTCATTTCAAGCTTCTTGTGGCATTCGGGGCAGCGTGCATTCGTGACAACCGAAATGCTCTTTCGGAAGCCGCACTCCCTGTCCTGACAAACAAGCATTTTGCCCTTTTTGCCGTTAACCTCAAGCAGGTATTTGCCGCACTCGGGGCAGGGTTCACGGGTCATGTTGTC
The DNA here is from genome assembly GCA_017403185.1 of Clostridia bacterium. Classification (GTDB taxonomy): domain Bacteria; phylum Bacillota; class Clostridia; order Oscillospirales; family Acutalibacteraceae; genus CAG-177. The sequence continues at coordinate 39,057 of JAFQON010000006.1, read as the reverse complement.
GTGCTTGTATTTTGATTCGCTTGATTTTACGCTGCTTACAAGCGAGGTGGCGTATGCTCGCATTTCTTCAATGAATTTTTTGCTGTCCGCACTGCCCTTTGCAATAAGTGAAAGCCTTTGCTCCCACCTTGCGGTCAGCTCAGCGGATTTGAGGTCGGGCGGTACAATATCTATAAGCTGTTTCCCTTTCGAAGTGGGGAATATCTCTTTGCCCCTGCGTTCAACGCAGAAGGAGTCAAAAAGCTTTTCTATAATATCAGCTCTTGTTGCGGGGGTGCCGAGACCGCCTGCAGTTTTGAGCGCATCCCTGAGCGAACCGTCGTCAACCTGCCCCGTCGGGTTTTCCATTGCGGTGAGCAGGGTAGCTTCGGTGTATCTTGCAGGGGGAGCTGTTTTGCCCGCACAGATGCGCACATTGGCAACAGATACGGATGAGCCCTGCACAAGAGGGGGAAGGGTCTGCGATGAAATATCATCGCTGTCATCCTCGTCATCCGAGAGAGATGAATCATAGAGTGCCTTCCAGCCTGCGGATTTCACAGCCTGACCCTTTGTGTAAAATTTATGCTTGCCCACGGTGACCGTAACCTGCATTTCGTCATACTCAAACGGAGCACTTAAAACTGCGAGAAAGCGGCGAACAACGAGATCGTATATATGCCTCTCTTCCCTTGTAAGCTTGTTGAGGTCAACATACTGCTCCGTGGGGATTATGGCATGGTGGTCGGTGACCTTGGTATCGTTTACGATATATTTTGTCTGAAGGGGCTTTGTGCGCAAAACGGCATTTGCCGCATCCTTATAAGGACCTACGGCAATCGCTCTGAGCCTTTCTCCGAGGGTTGCGGCGACATCCTTTGTGATATAGCGTGAATCCGTTCTCGGGTAGGTGAGCAGCTTGTGTGTTTCATAGAGACTCTGCATGAGCGATAAGGTCTGCTTTGCGGAGTAGCCGTATTTTTTGTTGGCATCTCTCTGAAGCTCGGTCAGGTCATATGCCGCAGGCGGTGCCTTGAAGCGGTAAACCTTTTTAACCTCGGAGATAATGCCTGCTTTGCCCTTCACATCATCGGCAACTCCCTGAGCTGCAGCAGCATCAAAAAATCTTGCCTGACTGCGGCTGTCCTTATACAGAGCGGAGAAATTGCCGAAATCCGCCTTGACGGTAAAATAATCCTTGGGTCTGAATTTAAGGATTTCTTCCTCTCTTTTGACAATCATTGCAAGCGTCGGGGTCTGCACTCTGCCGGCGGAAAGCTGAGCGTTATGCTTGCAGGTGAGGGCACGGCTCACATTGAGACCGATAAGCCAGTCCGCCTCTGCTCTGCACTGTGCACTGCGGTAAAGATTATCATACCGGGAAGCGGGTTTGAGCGAAGCGAAGCCCTCTTTGATTGCCTTGTCTGTCTGTGATGAAATCCACAGGCGGAGCATTGGCTTTTTGCAGTTCGCCTTCTGAATAATCCAGCGTGCAACAAGCTCACCTTCACGCCCCGCATCCGTTGCGATAACAACCTTGTCAACCTCATTGCTGCCAAGCAGGCTGCTTACCGCCTTGAACTGCTTTGAGGTCTGGCCGATAACGACGAGCTTCATATATTTCGGCAGCATGGGCAAATCGTCCATGCGCCAGGTTTTGTATTTGTTATCGTAAGCTTCGGGGTCAGCAAGGGTCACAAGATGACCCAGTGCCCAGGTTACAATGTATCTGTCACCGATTATGCAGCCGTTGCCGTTCTTTTTGCAGCCGAGCACACGGGCAATATCCCTTGCAACAGACGGCTTTTCGGTCAAAACAAGTGTTTTTGCCATATCTATCTTTCCGTTTCACTATAAATTATTCTAAATTATATGATAGCAAAAAGATAATAATTATAATTTCTTTTTGAGAAATATAACAAATTTAATATAATAAAGGCGGCCGAAGCCGCCTTTAAATCAGTTTATATTTTTCTTTGCTTTGCGTTTTTTGATAATTTTTCTGAGAATCAGAATTGCCGCAGCAATAACAGCCGCAAGGGGCACAAGCACGGGCAGTCCGCCCACGATTTCAACAACCGCATCCTTGAACCAATCCACAAGGTCATCAAGGTTATCGGCAAATCTGTTTTTGATGCGAGACCAGACAGTAGGCTCAGCTTCGGTCACTCTTTCAACTTCGCATATCCGCAGCGTTACCGTGCTGTAGCTTACCCTGTTTTCAAGCACCTTGAGCTGTGAGGTGTAGGATTCAATCTGATAATTCACCTCTGAAAGCCTCTCCTGAATAGCAAGCACATTGTCAAGAGATTCCGCCTTTTCAAGCAGACCCGTGAGTGTTTGCTTTTCTGTTTTGTAGGCTTCAATGCGGCTTTCAAGGTCAACATATTCAAGGGTGACATTCTGCTGCTCCTCGGTTTTGTTTGTAATTATGCCGTTTTTGCCTGCCGAAACAAGAAAATCACCGAGCTTGTCTGCAGGTATTCTTACGGTGTATGTTGCGTATCTGTTTGAGCTGTAGCCGTTGCCGAAATCGGCACTTGAGCTTTCAATATAGCCGCCCGCAGCGGTTACGCTTGCGCTCAGAGCGGCGATGTAGGCGTCGTATTCCTTGGTTTCAACGGACAGGTCAACGGTTTTGATGATTTTTTCGTTAAGCTCTGAAGCTTTGCTGCCTGAGGCAGAGGAGTCGGCAACGCTTTCCGTAACAATGTCATCCGTTGTGTAGCTGAAATATTTCTGAGAGACAGAGCCGTTTTCGGGTGCGGCAGCGTCATTTGCGGATTTTGCGCATGATGCAAATGAGAGTGCGAAAATAATGCAAAGTGCGAGAGCAAGAGCTTTTTTCATGATTATCACCTTTCTTTTTGATTGTTATATCGGATTTGCGGAATTGTAAAATTTCTTGAAAAGTATTGACTTTTTTCAAAAAATATGCCACAAATATAATATACTTTGAATAATTTTATTTAGTTCAGGAGGAGATTCCGTGAAAAAGATAATTGCAATGTTACTTGTTTTTGTTTCTCTCTTTTCTCTTGCAGCCTGCAAGGGGAACGGCGGAGATGTTGAAACAGACCCTGTAAAGGCTGCTGACGATTTTGCTCAGAACCAAGCTGCAGTTGAGGCGGAGCAGTCAAAGCAGGCCGCTGAAAAGGCTGCAGAGCAGTCCGAAATTCAGGTGGAAATTGACGAATATATCGAAAAGGTCGGCAAGACCAAAAAGAAAACGCAGCTTGTTGTTGAGCTTAAAAGAACATGGGGAAGAGAATTCCACAAGTATGAGTTCAACAAAAAAGGTGAATTCAAAACGCAGATAAAATATATGTTTTACGATACATCCGAAAATTACTTTGCAGAGCTTGAAGCATGGAAAAACAGAGATAAAGCCAAGGTTATTGACAAAGATAAGGATATGAAGATGCTTGTTGTGAGAAATGGCAGCTACAATGGCTCATCATTTGATGATATGTATAAATTCTATACTATGGAAGAGGTAGCGAAACAGGGCTACATGATAATCGAATAATCATTTTTCCGCCCTCAGACGAGGGCGGTTTTTATTTTAAATAAAAGCTGTCAATCAGCTCACGGTCAAACGAAAAAATAATTTTTTCATCAAAATAATTGTTGCCGCTTTGAACTTCGGCGGGGCACCGTGCGATATATTCGGCGTTTGCCGCAGCAAAGCTTTCCCGAGATATTCCGAAGTGCTCAATAAACTGCAGCATAGCCATGCCGTTTTCTGCGGAAGTTGTTTGTGACCATGCGGCATATTCTTCGGGGTCTGCAAGTGATGAAAACTCGGGCGGAATAACGGCATAAATCTCAGCAAAGCCTTCTGCTTCAAAAAGCGGAGCGGAGCCCTTGGCGGCGCTTGATGATTGGTTGACATATATGTCGCCTGCTTCGTCGGCGGTGTAGTAATAATCAAAATCATCTCCGGCGTTGTTAACAAGCATATCGGCGGAGTCATTTGGCGATGATGCTTTCAGCAGAAAGCCGGGCGAAACAGAGATGATGAGAATTACTGCGGCTGCGGCGGCGATTGCTGCAACCGGTATATAGTTGAATTTTCGCTTTTTGCCGCTGCAGGAGTTTATGATAGCTTCCTTTTCGCTCTCGCTCAGGCGGATTTCACCCGCGGCAGCTTTGATTTTATCATAATCCATGTCACATCGCCTCCTTTTCATAGAGCTCACGCAGCATATCCCTGCCTCTTTGCAGCCGTTTGCGTACGGCGGTGGGGGATATTCCGAGCATGGCAGAGATTTCATCGGTTTTGTAGCCCTCAACATAATGAAGATGAATTACCACTCTGTATTTTTCTTCAACCGAAACAAGCAGACCGAGGATTTGCGCATTATCCTCGCTCACGCCGATGTTCCGTATTTCGTCAATGCTCAGGAAGCTTGAGTGCTTACGCCATCTGAGCATATCCTTGCATATGTTTGCGGCCACCCGAATCAGCCACGCTTTTTCGTGCCCGTAATCAGAGAAATCGGGGGCTTTTGTTATGTATTTCAAAAAGCACTCCTGCACGGCATCCTTGGCATCCTCCCGATTCTGAAGCATAACCGTGCACAGGCTGTAAAGGCTGTTACCGTATTCTTCAACGGCACGGCGGGCATCGGGCGGGATTTTTATTTTGTCTTTCAAACATCCACCTCCTGAAGGGGATTTTCACTCAATACACGAATCAGCGTCACGGATTGTGACATTTTTTTGAAAATTTTTCTGTAAATTACAAAAGGCACCCGCAAAGGTGCCTTGAATTTATTTTTTGTAAACCTTGATTATTTCGCCGATATACATTTTGTGGTAATCCTTGTTGGCGTAGTTGTTTTCAATCGAAGCATCCGCAAAGCCTGCAGGGTCGATAAACTGCGACGCCATTTTGCGGCATACGATAGTGTATTCGGCCTGCTCAAAGGTCACACCGCCGTCTGTGAAAACGGGGGTCAGTCCGCAGGCAGCCGCCTTGTCGATGTCCCTGCCGCTTTTTGAGCCGCAAAGGCGCAGAGCATCCTTGTGTTCGCTGCCGTAGAATGAGAGGGTGAAAATTTCTTCTTTTTCAATGAATTCATAGGTGTATCGCTGAGGGCGGATAAAGATAAAAGCGGCATCCTTGCCCCATATTTCGCCCACTGCGCCCCAGCTTACGGTCATGGTGTTGAAGCTTTTGCTGCTGCCTGCCGTTACAAGCCCCCAGCCGTCAGCTATAAGCTCAACGGGGCTTTTTTCGATTTCTCTTATGTTTATTTCTTTCATAAAGCACCTCCGAGGTATAAAATGATGTGTTCCTCAGGAACATTAAGGATAGGCTCCGCCTATGACCGATTATATAATATGTTTCGGATTCAAATTTATTATATCACAAACCGATTATAATTTCAATCAACCGTAAACAAACTGTAAATTATTATGTTGGTGTTGAAATTTTAAAATAAAAATGATACAATATTTTTCTATATGAAACAAGGAGGAAAAGCGTTTGGATAAAGAGAATTTGAACGGCGTTCCCGAAGAAGAAACCGAAGCTTCCGCTGAGGAGCTTGAGCAGGCTGCGGCAGAAGAAGCAGTTGACAGCAACGGCGAGGTTGCACAGGCAGAGGAACAGGAGCCCGTTATATGCTCCGTCTGCGGTCATAATGAAGCGGCAGAGGGCAGTGAATACTGCATTGAGTGCGAAACGGCAATGCTTAAAAGGCGAGTTCCCTTTATGGGCTGGCTTGCAGGTGTTGCGGCTCTCGGCGTGAGCCTTCTTGCTTTTTTTGTTGCGATATTTTCGCTTGTACCGTCAGGCTATGTTATCCTTGGCGACAGCTATGCAAAAAAAGGCGATTGGCATATGGCTTATGAGGTATACTATTCCGCAATCACGGAAACGGCAAACTTCAACAGCTATGCCAACGAAACGCTCGGCACAAACATAAGCTTTATTTCGGTTGGTGAAAAGGTGAATGAGCGCATTGTTGATGCGGTTGCAAATTACTACAGCCCGATTGATGCTTATTATTTTGCGCAGAATTATCTCGGTGCCGGTGCAGATAATCTGCCTTTTATGCAGAAATACAAGAAGGCAAATGACGAGAACTATACGGCATTCACAAAAATGTCGGAGACCTTCAACGGTGCAATTGAGGGCGATATAAAGCTTGATGCTGCTCTCAAGGAGATTGAAGCGCTGAGAGGCACCGAAGGCATGAACGATGTTTATGTTGATTATTATAAATATGCCCTTGCCTGTGAGCTTTACGAGCCTGCACAGGCACAGCTTGAGCTTCTCAAATCGCTTGAGGCCTCTGCCGAAAAATCAGGGGAGGATTACGGCTGGATTTACCTCCTGCCCATGGCTCAGGCACTTTATGATACAGGCAAATACGATGAAGCGATTGAGTATCTTGACAGAATAATTGCCGTCAACAAAACAAGCTTTGAGGCGCACGAGCTTAAGATGATGGCTCAGCTCAGCCTCGGTGATGTTGAGGGTGCAGGCAAAACCGTCGATGAATTCAAGGCGACGGGGGCATACAGCGAGCTTGTATACTACCCCAACCTGCTTGAAGTTGAGTATCTGCGTTCCACGGGCAAGTATGCCGAGGCAAAGGCGCTCTGTGTTGAGGCGGCTGCGCTTCAGGAGAGCGTACCGCAGGATAACGCAATGATAAATCTGGTTTACGGCATAGAGGGCAAGCTGCTCACAACATCGGAATTCAACCGTCAGAGCGCATTGATAAGCATGACAGAGGGCGATTATGCCGATGCCTTCAGCTCGATGATGGATGCCTACAGCCTTGAATCGCAGTATGCCTATTATATGCAGTATTCGGCAGCTCTCAATGACCCGAAGTTCTATGGCGCACTTTACCTCAGTGCAAAGCTGCTGAGCACAAGCGACCAGATGACGGAAGATAATGCTGCGGATGTTGAATATGTTCTTTCAATGTTTGAAGCAGGCACAATGTCAACTGATATTGAGGCGATTATCAACGGCGAAAAGACCGTTGAAGAGGTTCTCACGAAAGGAGCGTTTGATCTGGTATGACAGCTCTTTATATAGTGTCAAAAATCCTTACTTTTCCCGGAGCTTATGTCAAGGGCTTCTGGGAGCAGCTCACCTGCAAGCTTCTCGGTCTGCCTGTTGAGGTGCCGGGCTATCTCAGGATTGATGAGGCGTGCGGCCATGTTGAGCACGCTTTCCCCAAAAAAGGCTGGGCGGCATATCTTATCGCAACGGGCCCCTCTTTTATGAATTTCAATATCGGCGTGTGGATGTTCCTTGCAGGCTTTATGAATCTTTATTTTCTGGGAATCACTCCGAATGATTCGATCGGTCTTTTCGTTGTGTATGTTCTTGTGACCTATCTCGGAGTTTCAATGCTCTGCAATGTCTTTCCGCTTGTTGAAGACGCAATGAATCTTTACGATTTGCTTTACAGACAAAAGAAGGGCAACATAATCGGCAGAATATTCGGCTTCATCCCCACGGTAATCACCTATGCGGGAGCATATCTCGAGAAATACTGCATTACGCTTGTTCTCTGGATTGCTGTAATGATATTGGCGTTTGTTTTATAATTAAAATTCAGACCGCTCCGATAAGCTTCGGCTTTTCGGGGCGGTTTTGGGTATACTTTGATTAACAGCAAATGAACAGTGAATAATGAAAAGTGAAAAATTTCGGATAGGCTTCGCCTATGACCGATTGTATATGCTTGTTTCGGTAACATCGTAGGGGCAGCCCTGCGTGGCTGCCCGCAATTTCTGCAGGTTTTTTCGGGCGACCACACAGAGTCGCCCCTACTGTGGTAACGGAGAGAATATTATAATGGGTGTGGGCTTCGCCCACCCTTAATTATTCATTATTCATTTTTCACTATTCATTTGTAACAGCTTTGTGTATCATCATAATTTATCTGCTGTTAATCAAAGCATAAAAGGAGTTTACATTATGTGTACTGCAATAACTTATAAAACAAAGGATTTTTATTTCGGGCGCAATCTTGATGTTGAGCAAGGCTACGGCGAAAAGGTCTGCATCACACCCCGCAGCTATCCTTTTGTGTTCAGAAACGGCAGAACAATGAAAGAGCATTATTCAATCATAGGCATGGCGGTGATTGAGAGCGGTTATCCGCTTTATTTTGATGCGACAAACGAAAAGGGGCTGAGCATGGCGGGGCTCAACTTCCCCGATAATGCCGTGTATTACCCCGAGGATTGCAAAAAAGAAAATATTGCTCCGTTTGAACTGATTCCGTTTGTGCTCGGCAGCTGTGCAAGTGCGGATGAGGCTTTATACAAGCTCAAAAAAATAAATCTGTGCAGTGATTCTTTCAGCAAGGTGCTTCCGCACACGCCGCTTCATTGGATTATTGCAGATAAAAACCGTTCGGTTACGATTGAGCCGATGATTGACGGTCTGAAAATATACGAAAACACGTTGGGAGTGCTCACGAACAACCCGCCGTTTGACTATCATATGCACAACATTGTCAATTATATAAATCTTACACCGAATCCGCCCGAAAACCGCTTTTGCAGTGCCGTTGAGCTCAAGCCCTGCAGCCTCGGTATGGGCGGGATAGGTCTGCCGGGCGATTTGTCATCGGCATCAAGGTTTGTGAGGGCTGCGTTTGTGAAGCTCAATTCCGTTTGCGATGAAACCGAAAACAGCAGCGTGGGCAGTTTCTTTCAAATTCTCGGCAGCGTTGAGCAGCAAAGAGGGCTTAACCGTCTGGGCGGCGATAAATATGAGTATACGCTCTACAGCTCGTGCTGTAACGCTGAAAAAGGAATTTATTATTACACAACCTGCGGCAACCGCAGGATTACAGCCGTTGATATGTATAAAACGGATTTAAACGGCAGCGGGCTGACGGCGTATCCTCTTGTGACAGAGCAGGATGTTTTTTGCCAGAATTAAAATTTTGGTTGAAAATCCGTACTGTATGTGATAAAGTAATTTTAATTTAAAACAGAGGTGAAATAAAATGTCGGTACTCAGATATATTGCAAGGCTGATTCCGCTTATCGTTTCAACACTCAGCCTGGTTTTTTCGCTCCCCTCTGTCGGTGCGGAAAGGCTTGCCGTTGAGATTGAGGAGCAGAAGAGCCGCATCGCAGCTCTTGAGCAGGCTTATGAAAACGGTGAGATTGCGCCTGTTGACCAAAATGTATTTTTTGACGGCGATTTGCAGGCGGAGCTTGAGGGCGGAATAAAATTCAATGAGCTCAGATATATTGCAACTCATAACAGCTATCAGACGGAGTCGGTTGACGAACTTAAGGAGCTTTACCGCAATTTGTCGGAGCTTACCTTCGGCTATGTTTCGGGCGAAACGGCGGATTTCATAAGCCCCACCGTTACGCAGCAGCTCAACAGCGGAATCTACAGCCTTGAACTTGATATCGAGGTTTTTGATAAAGACGGTGAGATTTCGTTCACCTGTATGCACGTTCCGCAGATTCAGATGACAACCTCATGCTATGATTTTGCGCTCACGCTCAAGGAAATTTCAATGTGGTCTGACAACAACCCCGGTCATCTGCCGATAACAATAATAATTGAGCCCAAAGAAACCTTTTTGCCTATGGAGAATATGAAGGCGCTCAATGTTGATTATGCGAAGGCTTTTGATTCTCTTCTCAGAGAGGGGCTTGGCAGCAAGCTTTTCACCCCTGCCGATATGCTTCGTGACTATGAAAGCTTTGCCGCAATGAGGCAGGCGGATGATTGGTGCGAGGTCAGGGATATGCTCGGCAAGGTGGTTGTTCTTCTGCACGAAGGCAAAACCACCGAGAAATACATAAAGCTCGATAAGTCGCTCAGGTCTCAGGCGATGTTTCCGATGCTCAGACCGAAGGATGAACGCCGTGACTGCGCTTCCATCCTTCTCATAAATGACCCCGAGGAATGCAAAAGCTCATACATATATGAACAGAACTTTGTTGTGCGCACAAGGGCGGATAATTTCACCTCGGTAACCGAAAAAAGGCGTGAGGATGCCTTTGCCTGCGGGGCGCAGATAATCTCAACCGATTACCCCGTCAAGGATGGGCTGACCGAAGAGGACTATGTTGTGAGCTTTGGTAACAACAAAACAATTTCACCCGATAAGAATTAAAATAAGCACCCGTCGATTTGCTCTGAGCAAATTCAGCGGGTGCTGTTTTATGTTTAAAGAGAAATTTTGCCTGATCCTACCGCAATAAGCGAGATTACAAGAATTGCAGCCCATATCACGCTCACAACGAAGCTCGCAACGGAGAGCTTGCTTCTCTGCCTTGTCAATGCGATTGCAGAAAGAACAACCGCTGCAACGGTTGCGGGCAGGGCGACAATAACGGGGGTGATGAATGCCGCTACGGTTAAAACAAGTGCGGTTACGGGCAGAGCCTTCTGCGTTTTTACAGGCTGCGTGTTAAGCTGAAAGCCTTCGGGGCGGTACATCGGGTCGGTGACCTCAGCTTCGGCGGGGCAGGGCTGCGGTGCGGGCTGAGGCAGACGCAGATAAGGGCTGAGTGACGGGTCAACAGTCCAGTTTGTTGCCTGATAGGCAGCGGCCGCTTTGCCGTCAGATGTAACCGCCACATAGTATTCGGTGCCGATAACAGCATTCATATATGTGTCTGTTTTTACCTTGCAGGGCATTGTTACGCCTGTTTCAGGGTGAACAAAATGAAAATAATACACATGGCTCATATCTGCTAAAACGGAGGAATCGCTTATGCTGTCCTCCATATCGGAGAGGGGGAGCCTGTAAACCGTAAAATCCTCGCCCGATTTTTTGAAGGTCCTTTTGCCGTCCTCGAGAATTTTATCTCTTGTCAGACTGCCTTCATATGTAATGTTAAGAACGGGCTTATACAGCTTTTCGGTTTTTGAATATTTTGAGAATATTTTAAAGCTTTCAAAAATGAACAGCACCGCACAGAAGTAAAGATAGAATGGTGACTCGCTGTCAGGGAACTTTTTGCTTGCGAGAATTCCGAGGAGTGCCATTGCAACGGCACCTGCAAAAAAGCCGAGGCATTTTAGCAGGGTTGTCTTTTTGTCAAGCTTTATTGCGAGGGAGTCGATTTCCTCCTTGCTTGTGACATGAGGATATTTTTCTTTGATTTTGGCATAGGTTTTTTCAACTCGTTGTTTGTCTGTCATTTTGTTCTCCTTATTTGTTGTTGAGTCTGCTTTGAATCAATGCTGCTGCGGCAGAGGCGTTGTGAAGCGTGAATACGGCGGTTTTGCTGCCTGCGGAGTAAATGAAAAGCTGGTCTTTTTTTGCCTTTACATTGGTGATGCTGCCGTAATAAACGCAAAAATCTCTGTTTTTGAAGCCGTTGAGAGGGCACACACCGCAAACTCCGTTTTCGCATATGCTTATATAAGTTTCGGCAAGGCGTTTTTTTGACCCTTTAAAGACAAAGAATACAAAAGCATACATACCAAACACAAAAATTATTTCGATAACAAGCGTTGCAATTCCGCTTATGCCTCCGCCACGGAACAGGCTGCCTGACCACAGCGACACAAGAACAAGCATTAATATAACAGGAAGAGTTTCTTTGAAGAGATTGCCTTGCTCCGTGTATTTTTGCGGGCAGGAATCCCGTAAGATTTCATTACCTAAGTTCATATACCGAGCCTCCTTTCTTGAAAAGTTATCATAATAATAAGATACAAAGCGGAGCACATCGGTTCACGAAAATCAAAGAAAACGCAAAAAAGCTGCACGGTTTTGTTCCCGTGCAGCTTAAAAAATTATTTTATTTTTTCATCAGCATTCTTATAAACAGACCGCCCTGAACCGTTCTGTGGCGGAACGAAACCCATTGACCGCTCACCGTGTCATACCAATCGCTCAGCGGCACTCTTGACGGGCTTTCGTTATAAGCCTTCCAAAGAGGTGAGATGTAATCGGCAAAGACCTTGTCCGATGATGCCATTGAGGCTGTCCACACAAGCCAGTCGGATTTTGTGTAATCCGCTCTGCTGTCAAGCGGCATACCGTATTTGTTGAAATGCTTCGTGTTATCGGCGATTTCTGCATCCATGAATTCCTGAGTGAAAAGGCCGCTGCCCCACACCTTATCCCATACCATATTATATTTCATCGAGTATGTGTCGGGTCGGTCGAACGCAAGCCTTGTTGTGCCGTCGGTGTTGACTGCGGTTTTCATCCAGATTGCCGTCATTTTCTCGGCCTCAGAGCGGTAATATGCGGATTTCTCCTTATCGCCGAGCATATTCTGAATTGTTGACATTCCCTGCAGACCCATGATTGCCTTGAGCGAGAGATTGCAGTTATGGGCAAGATGGCCCGCAAAATCGTCTGTGCAGAGCTGATGGCCGGGGTCTGCACCGTATTCAATAAGATATCTGCTCCACTTTTCAAGAAGGTCAATATGCTCGTTTGCAAAGTCTGCCGAGCCTGTGGCAAGAGCGACATTTGCCTCCGTAATCAGCATATTTCCGCATTCCTCAACGGGCATTTGCCATTTGAGAATATCCTTTTGGTTGTTGGCGTAAACCTGACCGTTAAGCAGGGGATACTGACCCACATCGTGCGGTGCAAAGTCAAAATCCCACGCATCGCTGAGAGCAAATTTATAAACGGGTCGCATCATGCCCTTGACAAGCTCGGGGTTATAAATAAGGAACATCGGAGTTGACGGATAAGACACATCGACGGTTGCCGCACAGCCGTTTGAATTGCATTCCTTTGAGATGAACAGGATTTCTCCGTTTTCATCAAGCACAAGCTTATGGGCTGCGATAACCTGACGGTAAGCGAGCGAAAGCAGCTCTGCATACTCTTCGCCGCCTGCGGCAAACGCATCGTCATAAAGCTTTTTGGAAAATTCATTGCAACGTACCTCAAGCTCTGTGTATTCTTCGGCGGCTTCTGCGATAGCTTCGATTATTGTCTGACCGTCTTTGTTCCAGTATGAACGCAGATGCCTGCCGAAATATTCGATGCTCTCGATATCGTCATATGCAAAGAGATACAGAATGGGAGCCCCTTCACCGAGCGGAGCGGTGATGTTGATATGCTTATCTCCCCATATTTCGCTGTCAAAGCTTTCAGCTTCGGGGCTGTTGCAGGCAAGATACATATAACCCCAGTCAATTTTTATCAGATCGCCGCTTCTGTTGAGGGGATTCTGGGTGGGATTCCCCATTTTCATTGCGGTGAGGCTGCCGGCTTTGACTTTTTCGGTGATAACCTCGATGCTGTTGGGCTCGTCAAGGCAGAGCCCTTCGCTTGCGGCAATGTTAACGCTCACATTGTGCGATGCGCCGTCTTTTGAAGCCCAGCTTATTTCGAGATATGAAACGGGGCGGGTGAGAAGACGGTAATCGTCGGGGATAAGGGGCGTGAGAAATTTTGCTGTAAGTGTGATTTTATCGTTTTCAAAAACCGCCGTTGTTGAAAGTGCATCAATATCGAGCGCAACCTGCTTTATCTTCCTGATATCTCTGTGATAGCCGAGAAAAAGCAGCTTTTCACCGTCGATTTCAACCGTTCCGATGATTGAATTGCCCTTGCCGCTCCAATGCTCGGTTATGCTGTGATTGATTTCATCGGCGGGCGACCATACCGAAAAATAAGGGTCAACGGTTATAAGTGGGATTGAGGGTGCTCTGAGCTTCAATTTATATCATCCTTTCAAACAGCCTTCAAGCTTGTATCCGCAAAACTTCTTCAGTTTACCAATAACACCTTCTGTTCCGCCCAAACGAGCGAGCAACAAGGTTCTGATGCGACAGCATCAGGTTCTTATATCCATTAACAAAAACTCCGATGAAAAAACATCGGAGCGTGGCACCCCCTGCGAGAATCGAACTCACAACTGACCCTTAGGAGGGGCCTGTTATATCCATTTAACTAAGGAGGCAAATATCAAGTTTTGTTCAACTCACACATTCTACCAAAAATCTGTTGTAAAGTCAAGATGAAAATTAGCGTTAAAACCGCATTATATTCGGCGTTTTGCCGATAAATAATACTTGAAATATTTGACATAATATTATAAAATAAATAATTGGTAAAGTATGTTCCAACAAAAATTTCGAAAGGATTGAAAAAAATGAGCTTACTTAACAAAAAAACAGTTGACGACATTAATGCAAAGGGCAAGAAGGTGCTTGTTCGCTGCGATTTCAATGTGCCTCTCAAGGAAGGCGTTATCACAGACGAAAACAGAATCAACGCTGCTCTTCCCACAATTCAGAAGCTTATAAATGACGGCGCAAAGGTTATCCTTTGCTCACATCTCGGCAAGCCCAAGAACGGCCCCGAAGCAAAGTTCTCGCTTGCTCCCGTTGCAAAGAGACTCAGCGAAAAGCTCGGCAAGGAAGTTGTTTTTGCAGCTGACGACACAGTTGTAGGCGAAAACGCAAAGGCAGCAGTTGCAGCTATGAACGACGGCGATGTTGTTCTTCTTGAGAACACCCGTTTCCGTGCAGAAGAAACAAAGAACGGCGAAGCATTCTCAAAGGACCTTGCAAGCCTTTGCGAAATGTATGTAAACGATGCCTTCGGTGCAGCTCACAGAGCACACTGCTCAACAGTAGGCGTAACAGCTTATGTTGAAGAAGCAGCTGTAGGTTATCTTATGGGCAAGGAGCTCAAGTATCTCGGCAATGCTGTTGAAGACCCCGAAAGACCCTTCGTTACAATCCTCGGCGGCGCTAAGGTTGCAGATAAGCTCAATGTTATCGAAAACCTTCTCAATAAAGCAGACACACTCATCATCGGCGGCGGTATGGCTTACACCTTCCTTGCAGCTAAGGGCTACGGCGTAGGCAACTCACTCCTTGATGAAAGCAAGATTGACTACTGCAAGGATATGCTTGCAAAGGCTGAAGCAAAGGGCGTTAAGATTCTTCTTCCCGTTGATGTTGTTACAGCAGCAGGCTTCCCCAACCCCATTGATGCTCCCATTGACACAGCAGTTTACGCAGCAGATGCTATCCCTGCAGATGTTGAAGGCCTTGATATCGGACCCAAGACCGCAGAGCTCTATGCAGATGCAGTTAAGAGCGCAAAGACCGTTGTTTGGAACGGACCCATGGGTGTTTTTGAGAACCCCACTCTTGCAGCGGGCACAATTTCAGTTGCAAAGGCTCTTGCAGAAACAGATGCAGTTACAATCATCGGCGGCGGCGACTCAGCAGCTGCAGTTAACACCCTCGGCTTCGGCGACAAGATGACTCACATCTCAACAGGCGGCGGCGCTTCACTCGAATTCCTTGAGGGTAAGGCCCTTCCCGGCATCGAAGCAGTAAATGATAAGTAATTTTTGCGACCTTTGACTTTCTCGTTCGCTCACGTATCCTGATACGCTACGCTCACTGCGAAAGCCAAATCTCATCAAAAATCCCGTTATCATTTGTGATAAAATTTTGCTAATGTTAATCTACAAATATAATCGGAAGGAATTGAAATACAATGGATAAATCACTCCGCAGACCTGTTATTGCAGGTAACTGGAAAATGAACAACAATCCCGAGCAGACAAAGGCTCTCATTGAAGCTATGAAGCCTCTTGTTGCAGATGCAGACTGTGATGTTGTTATCTGCGCTCCCTATATCGACCTTTACGCAGCAATGGAAGCTGCAGCAGGCTCAAACATCAAAATCGGTGCCGAAAACTGCCACTGGGCAGAAAAAGGCGCATTCACAGGCGAGGTTTCGGCAGAAATGCTCAAGGCTGCAGGTGTTCCCTATGTTATCATCGGCCACTCAGAGCGCCGTCAGTATTTCGGCGAAACAGACGAAACAGTCCGTGACAGAGTAAGAGCAGCTCTTAACGCAGGTCTTAAGGTTATCCTTTGCGTTGGCGAAGTTCTCAAGGAGAGGGAGCTCGGCATCACAGCAGAGGTTGTAAGAATGCAGACAAAGGTTGCTCTTTCAGGCGTATCGGAGGCTGAGCTTGCAAATATCATCATTGCTTATGAGCCCGTGTGGGCTATCGGCACAGGTCTTACCGCTACTCCCGAGCAGGCAAACGAAGTTTGCGCTGTTATCCGCGCTCTTATTGCAGAACTTTACACAAAGGATGCAGCTGACAAGTTTGTTATTCAGTACGGCGGCTCAATGAACGATGCAAACGCAGCAGAGCTTCTTGCTCAGTATGATGTTGACGGCGGTCTTATCGGCGGCGCATCACTCGTTGCAGAGAAGTTTGCGGCAATTGTTGCGGCAGCTTCAAAATAAAAATGTTCCATAGGGGTCGGCTTCGACCCCTATATTTTTGAAAGGATTGAGCAAAATGAGCAAAAAACCCGTTCTTCTTTGTATTATGGACGGCTTTGGCAGAAACGACAGCGACTACGGTAACGCAATTGTTGCTGCAAAGACACCTAACCTTGATAAAATAATGGCAGAAAATCCCATGACATATATCGGCGCATCGGGCATGGATGTTGGTCTGCCCGACGGTCAGATGGGTAACAGCGAGGTAGGTCACACCAATATCGGCGCAGGCAGAGTTGTTTATCAGGAGCTTACAAGAATCACAAAGTCAATCAATGACGGCGATTTTTTTGAGAACGAAGCTCTTGTGGGCGCTATGGAAAACTGCAAAAAGAATAATTCCGCACTCCACCTTATGGGTCTGCTTTCAGACGGCGGCGTTCACAGCCACAACACTCATCTTTACGGACTTCTTGAGCTTGCAAAGCGCAGCGGTGTAGAAAAAGTGTTCATTCACTGCCTTATGGATGGCAGGGATGTATCTCCCACATCAGGCAAGGATTTCCTTGCAGAGCTTTACAAAAAGTGTGCTGAAATCGGTGTTGGCGAAATTGCTACCGTTGAAGGCCGCTACTATGCAATGGACAGAGAAAGAAAGTTTGACCGTGTTGAAAAGACCTATGTTGCAATGACCAAGCTTAAAGGTCCTAAGTTCACCTGCGCTTGTGAAATGATTGAAGAATCATACAAAAATGATGTAACAGACGAATTTATCGTTCCCTGTGTAAGCGAAAAGGCTGAGGCTGTTAAAGACGGCGACAGTGTTATATTCTTCAATTTCCGTCCCGACAGAGCAAGAGAAATCACAAGAGCTTTTGTTGACCCCGATTTTGATGGCTTTGCGAGAGAAAAGAAGCTTGACCTTTATTATGTCTGCATGACTCAGTATGAGGCGGAAATGCCCAATGTTGAGGTTGCTTACAAGCCCCAGAGAATTGATATGCCCATTGGTGAAGTGTTCAGCAAGCAGGGCATGAAGCAGCTCAGAATTGCAGAGTACACAAAGTATGCTCATGTTACTTTCTTCCTCAACGGCGGCGAAGAAACCGTTTATGAGGGTGAGGACAGAATTCTTATTGATTCTCCCAATGTTGCAACCTATGACCTGCAGCCTGAAATGAGCGCATACATCGTTACAGATACTCTTCTTGAAAAGATTGAGTCGGATATGTACGATGCGATTGTCCTCAACTACGCTAACTGCGACATGGTTGGTCACACAGGCGTTTTCGATGCAGCTGTTGCGGCTGTTGAGGCTGTTGACACCTGTGTCGGTAAAATCTGCGATGCAGTTTCGGCAAAGGGCGGCGTAATGCTCATCACCGCTGACCACGGCAACGCAGATAAGATGTATGAGCCCGACGGCTCACCCTTCACCGCTCACACAACAAATCCCGTTCCCTTCGTTGTAGTCGGTCATGACTGCAAGCTTAAGGAAAACGGCGGCAAGCTTTGTGATATCGCACCCACAATGCTCGACATTATGGGTATTGAACAGCCTGCACAGATGACAGGCGAAAGCTTGCTTGTTAAATAAATTTTCCCTTGTATAATATTATCATCACCCTGCACACTTTATAGTGGAAGCAGGGTGATTTTTTCATGGTTAAAAGGCGGAAATTCATAAGAACGGTATCGTATCTGCTCACCCTCTGCCTTGCGGCGGCGGTTGCGGGCGGATTTTCAGGCATGGCAAAGGAATCTTACGAAAAAACTCTTGAAAAAGTGCGTTTTGAGGCACTTAATTCCCTTTGCGAATATACGCATGAGCTCAGCGGCGGGCTCAGCCTGCTTTCCGTTTCTCAGGGAGATGCGGTTGCGGACAGCGCAAGCTATGTGGGTGCACGCTCTGCGGCGGCAATCGGCAGTGCGGCGTGCTTTGACGGCAAGAAAACGATGAATCTGA
Source organism: Clostridia bacterium (assembly GCA_017403185.1). Classification (GTDB taxonomy): domain Bacteria; phylum Bacillota; class Clostridia; order Oscillospirales; family Acutalibacteraceae; genus CAG-177. The sequence goes on along the minus strand of JAFQON010000006.1, from coordinate 20,907 downwards.
ACCGCTTTCTGAACGCTGCCTATGATTTGTCGCAAAGCTTTTCGGGGAGCGATGAAGCACGCAATGCCGCATCGGAGTATTCGGACTACGCTGAGGAGCTTTATTATCATCTCAGTGACCTTTCGTCAGCGGTGATGGGCGGCAAATATTCGCTCTCGGAGCACGGCAGCGTATATTCGGCTCAAAACAAGCCGTATTTTGAGGATTACCTCGATTATTCAAACGGAAAAGAGGGCGAAATTTTTGCTCAGGCAGCTTCGGCATCTGCCTCATACGGACACTGTGCCGTTTTGCAGGGCAGGGAAACGGTGCCGCTTGAATATGCTAAGAAAAAGGCGGCTGAATTTGCGGGAATCGGTGAGGCTCTGTGGCGCACACGGGAGAGCGGGCAGAAGAGCGGCTTTGAGCTTTATTCGCTTTTTCACGGTGATACCGAGGTCGAAATATGCAAATCGGGCGGTTTGCTTTGCAGGCTTGTGAACCCTCAGCCCTGCGGCGAGACCGTTTATTCGGCACGGGATGCTCTGATGAAGGCAGAGGATTTTGTCAAAAATCAGGGCTTTGCTGCAGGTGAGCTTCTCGGCTGCGGTATGAATGAGTTTACGGCGGATTTTCACTTTGTCCCCAAGGTTAACGGCGTGGTGCTGCTGACGGCACCCGTTACGGTATCCGTCTGCCTTTCAAGCGGAAAAATAACCTTTTTTGATGCAGCGGAATATATAAAAAATTACCGTGACGACATTCGTGCTTCTGCCGTTACTCCCGATGTGAACGGGTTATTTTCGGCAGACCTGACGGTTGAAAAAGCTTTTGTCTGCTTGGCGGAGCTTGAAGGCAGAGAAAAGCTCTGCTGCTTTGCTGTTTTATCACAGAAGGATGAAAAATTCACGGCGTATATTGATTGTTCGGATTTGAAAATATTAAAAATGGAAAAAATTACTTTACTGAATCAGCCTGATGTGGTATATTGTGATTAAAGTGAATCACTTCACTCTACCGAAGGAGGTAATAATAATGAAAAGAGCATTAAAAATTCTTTCACTCACAGTGGCACTTGTTATGCTGCTTCAGGCTCCGTTTGTTTCGTCAAATGCAGCGTTTGATGCAAAGAAGCTCTCGGATGCGGAGTGGGACAGCATTTATTCATCATTGAGCGATGAAAACACCCTTCCCATGCTTTGTGTGGGCTCGGATGAAACCGAGGTAAGCCTTTGCTGGCATGCCGATAAGGCAACCGCAACGCCCAAGGTGCGCCTTGCAAAGAATGCGGCAATGACTGATTATACCGAGTTTACGGGCAAAACCACCGAGGCTGAAACGGATGAGCAGCTTGTGTGCAGAGTAACCGTGAGCGGCCTTGAAGAGAACACAACATATTATTATCAGTGGTATACCGATAACGGCTGGAGCGATGCTTATAAATATGAAACAAAGGGCTTCGGCGACCACAAGGCTGTTGTTATCGGCGATATTCAGATAGGCGGTCAGACCGAGGATTCGCAGGTGCAGTCGCTGAACGGCAAAACATGGAACAATGTGCTTGCTGAGGCGCTTGAAGAAAACCCCGATATCAGCTATCTGGTATCACCCGGCGACAACACATCAACCGGTCAGACGGCTGCTGAGTGGCAGACTCTTCTTATGGCAGAGGGCACAAGAGAGCTTCCCATGGCTCTTGCAATCGGCAACCACGACAAAAAGGGCATGATGTATAATTACTACACCAATATGCCCAATGAATTCTACGGCAAATATTTTGAAGGACTTGACAGAGACTTCTGGTTCCGTCACGGCGATGTGCTCTATCTTGTGTTTGATGCCTGCTCGGCATCGGCGGCGGACCATATGGCGATGGCTAAGGAAGCAGTTGAAAAGAATCCCGATGCGAAGTGGCGCATAGGAGTTATGCACCAGGCGCTCAACGGTCCCGCATTCTGTGCCTTCAGCGCAGAAACGCAGATTCTTCTCAATGCGGTGTTCAGCCCCATTTTTGATACATACGATGTTGACCTTGTTCTCACGGGTCACAGCCACATTCAGGGCCGTTCAAACTTCATGTATCAGAGCATGACAATCGGCAAGGCTGAAAGCGGCGGAGTTTACACCGACCCGAAGGGCACGGTTTACCTCAATGTCAATGCAATCTGTGACCAGAACAGCTTTGAGGAATATGAGTGGCTTAACCTGCCCTATGTTGCCTACAGCTTCGGCAAAAATGATGTCACAACCTACACAACCCTTGATTTCTCGGGCGATTCGCTGGAGATAAAGACAATGAGGGGCGACAACAGCGAGCTGCTCGATTCGCTCACAATCGTTAAAACCGACAATGACCACAACGATAACTCCATTTTTAAAATCTTCCACAGACTTCTTTATAAAGTTGTTGAAGTGCTCGGCTGGGTATACCTTGAAGGAGACAAGATTACCGTTGCTATCAGAGGCGGTCATTTCTAAAAAAGTTATTGATTAATTCATGCAAATATTGTATAATCGAAAAATGAAAGGAATGGTGATTGAATTGAGAAAAATCACAAAGAGAATTATTGCGGTTGTTCTTGCCGTGATGGTTATTGTTATCAGCTCCGCACCGGCGTTTGCACTCACCGCTTGCTCGGATTGCGAAAGAATTTTTGAGAACTACTCGGCATACGAAGTCCACAAAAAGGTTTGTAAGCCCAGCGGAACGAAGAAAATTACATACATCTGCAGCTATTGTGAGGCGGAATTCGGCAAGCAGGTGCTTCTTGCAGACCATGTCGGCGTGTGCCCGATGAAGCCCGCATTCCCTCAGAAGGGTAATTCCAATATGTGCGCTAATAAGGGTTGTTCCGAGATTTTTGAGGATGAAAACGCCTACAACAACCACATTCAGCTTTGCAGAGAGGTTTTCACCTGCAACATATGCAGCAAGGAATACACAAACAATGAATTCAGACTTTTTCATCAGGTTGCCTGCATATTCATCCCTCCCGAAACTGAGCCTTCGGTTGAGATAAAGAATAACCCCGGCTCAAAGAAAATCAAGTACGGCGATGAGCTTGCGCTTACCGTTGAAGCTAACAACCTTCCCTCGGGTGCAACCGTAGTATGGGTTGCAGACGGCGGCTCCGTTGAGCTTGAGGTTTCTGCAGACGGCAAGAGCTGCAGGGTGAAGGGTGTCGGCGACGGCAAATCAACCGTTTTTGTAAGAGCAAAGAACGCTGACGGCACTCCCGTAAGAGATACATACGGCACGGAAGCCTATGATACCGAGGTTGTTGAGGTTGACGGCAATTTCTTCCAGAAGATCATCTCCTTCTTCAAGGATTTGTTCAGAATGGACAGAACTGTTACTCAGTAAAACAAAAAGCAAGTGACTTGCATCGGATTTTCCTTTGCAAGTCACTTTTTGTTTCAATCAATTATTCATATATGGGATAGCGGTTGCAGATTTCGTTAACACCCTGCTTGATTTTTTCTGCACTGTTTTCAAAATCGGTTGCACAAAGATAGATGAATTCCGCAATTTTATCCATATCCTCTTCGTTAAGACCTCTTGATGTTACCGCTGCGGTGCCGAGTCTGATGCCGCTTGTTACGAAGGGCTTCTCGGGGTCATTGGGGATGGCATTTTTGTTTGCGGTGATGTATACCTCATCAAGTCTGTGCTCAAGCTCCTTGCCCGTGATGCCTGTTGAGCGAAGGTCAACGAGCATAAGGTGGTTATCCGTGCCGCCCGAAACAAGGTTGATGCCTCTTGAGGTGAGACCCTTTGCAAGAGCAGCTGCGTTTTTGACAATATTTTCCTGATAGGTTTTGAATGAGGGGTTAAGAGCTTCGCCGAAGCAAACCGCCTTTGCTGCGATTATGTGCATAAGAGGACCGCCCTGATTGCCGGGGAAAATAGCCTTGTTGATTGCGGGTGCAAGCTCCTCTGTTGAAAGAATAAGACCGCCACGGGGACCTCTGAGTGTTTTGTGGGTGGTTGTGGTCACGATATCGGCATAGGGTACGGGTGAGGGGTGAAGACCTGCCGCAACAAGGCCTGCGATATGTGCCATATCAACCATAAAGTATGCACCGATTGATTTTGCAATCTTGCCGATGCGCTCAAAGTCAATGATTCTGGGGTAAGCCGATGCGCCTGCAACGATAAGCTTGGGCTTAACCTCGTTTGCTGTTTTCTCAAGCTCGTCATAATCAATGAAGCCGTCATCGTTAACGCCGTAAGGAACAAATTTATAAAGCTTGCCGCTTGCGTTGACGGGTGAGCCGTGAGTGAGATGGCCGCCGTGAGCAAGATTCATGCCCATAACAACATCACCGGGCTGAAGAATTGCAGCGTAAGCTGCCATGTTGGCCTGTGCACCCGAGTGAGGCTGAACATTTGCTGCCTCGGCACCGAAAAGCTTTTTAGCTCTCTCTATAGCGATGCTTTCAACAACATCAACGCATTCGCAGCCGCCGTAGTATCTTTTGCCGGGGTAGCCCTCAGCGTATTTGTTTGTGAGAACGCTGCCCATTGCAGCCATAACTGCGGGGGAAACGATGTTTTCCGAAGCGATAAGCTCAAGGTTTCTTCTCTGTCTGCCGAGCTCTGCCTGCATTGCAAGACCTACCTCTTCGTCGGCTTTGATGACTGCGGAGATTGTATCAATGTAGTCTGAAAACATAAAATCACACCTTTTTATAATATCTTGTATATAATAGCATAAAATTATTATATATGTCAAACCGCATTGTTAACAAAAAATACTTGTAATATTTTCATAAATAGGTTATACTGTATGATATCACTTACAAGGAGATGGACTGATGGATCCCATTAAAGTAGATTTTTCAAAGAAAAAAGGCTCCGGCAAAAAAGAAATTGTTATTCCGCCCGAAAAGGCAGGGCTCAAGATAGTGCTCAGCATTGTCGGTATGCTTGTTTTTGCGGTTGTGGCATTTTATGTCATGCTGCCCGCAATCAATCTCAAAGCATATGAATTCTATCTGTATCTCGGTATGGTTGCCGCTTCTTATGTTGTTTTCAACGGTCTTTTTTCAAGCGTTATGGCAAAGCCCGAGTATATTCCCTATGTTAAAAAGAGAGCAATAGTGCCCGGAATTATTATCGGCGTGCTTGTTGTTACGGTCGGCATAGGCTACCTTGTGTCAAGCGAATTTTTCAGAGCAAGGTCATACCATGAAATCATTGAAGTTAACACCAGCAGCTTTACGGAAGAAATCGAAGCTCAGGATATCGGCTCGTTCAAGGATATTCCCAAGCTTGACGATGAATCCGCAACAGAGCTTGCAAACAAGGCTCTCGGCGACCTTGCCGAAAAGGGCTATGTTTCACAGTTCACCGCTTCACCCGAAAGCACACAGATTAATTACAACGGCACACCCGTCAAGGTTGCTCCGCTTCAGTATGCAAGCATTATCAAGTGGCTTTATAACACCAAAAACGGCTTGCCCGGTTATGTTATAATCGATATGGCTGATGAAAAGACCGAGTTCAAAGAGGCTACCGTAAAATATTCAACAGCCGAATATTTCAACGAAAAGCTCAGCCGTCATCTTCGTTTCAACTATCCCACATATATGTTTGGCGATGCTAATTTCGAGATAAACGATGAAGGCAAGCCCTATTGGCTTTGCCCCGTGCTTGACAAGACAATCGGTCTTTTCGGCGGTACGGATGTAATCGGCGCAGTTATGGTTGATGCCGCAACGGGCGAGTGCGTATACCACGATATCGAAACCTACAGAACCGATAAATCCCTTGAATGGATTGACAGAGTTTACGATTCGGATCTCATCGTTGAGCAGTATAACTACTACGGCAAGTATGTTGACGGCTTCTGGAACTCAATCCTCAATCAGGAGGGTGTTGTTACCACAACTCAGGGCTACAACTACATTGCAAAAGATAACGATGTATGGATGTATACCGGTGTTACATCAGTAACCTCTGATAACTCAATCACAGGCTTTGTTCTTGTTAATCAGAGAACCAAGGAAGCACAGTATTACCCCGTAACAGGCGGTACTGAGGCTGCGGCACAGGGCGCAGCTCAGGGTAGGGTTGAAGACCTTGGCTACACGGCAACCTTCCCCCTCATCGTTAATATCGACGGCAACCCCACCTATTTCATGTCACTTAAGGATAAGAACAAAATCGTTCAGCAGTATGCTCTTATCAATGTTAACCAGTTTAACAAAATCGGCGCAACAAGCAGTGATCTGAGCGCCTGCCTTGAAAATTACAGAAAATCCCTCAAATCAAACGGAATTGAGGGCGTTGTGGAAGAGAAGCCTCCCGTTGCGGATACTCCCGATGTGCCTGCAGTTGAAGCAAAGCTTGCAACGGGCACAATCAGCGAAATCAGAACGGCGGTTAAGGGCGGTGACAGCTATTACTATATCAAGCTTGACAGCAATGCCGCTTATTTCTCGATTGCCGCATCAAAGGATGAAACCGTTGTTATCCTCAACAAGGGCGATAATGTAACAGTCACCTATTCGGGTGAGGGTGCAATTATTGCAGCAGAGTCCATTAAAATAAACTAAAAGTAGGGCGGGGGCTTGCTCCCGCCGTATTTGATTTCAGGAGAATTTATGGAGTTTTACGAGAACAAACAGGAGCCCGAAAAGGCGGTGCTTATTGCCGTTGATACGGGTGAATATGATTGCGAAGTGTCGCTTGACGAGCTTGAAGAGTTGGCGAAAACTGCAGGTGCAGAGGTAGTCGGCAGGCTGTGGCAGAAGAGGGACAAGCCTGATAATGCGCTGTTTCTCGGCTCGGGCAGGCTTGAGGAGCTTGCGGAATTCTGCGAGAACAATGAGGTCGACCTTGTTATTGCGGACAGTGAGCTTTCGCCTGCGCAGCTTCGTAATGTTGAAAAAGCAACAAAGATAAGGGTTATTGACAGAACCACTCTTATTCTCGATATTTTTGCCGAAAGGGCAAGGAGCAACGAGGGCAAGCTTCAGGTTGAGCTTGCACAGCTTCGCTATACCCTGCCGAGGCTTACGGGTCAGGGCACAAAGCTTTCAAGGCTCGGCGGCGGCATCGGCACAAGAGGCCCCGGCGAAACAAAGCTTGAATCGGACAAGCGTCATATCAGGCGCAGAATAAAATCGCTTGAAGAAGAATTTGATGCGCTCGAAAAGAGGCGTGGGCTTGCGAGGGCAAGGCGTGAAAAAGACGGCGTTGAAACCGTTGTAATCGTCGGCTACACCAATGCCGGCAAATCAACGCTTATGAATGCCCTCACCCAGGCGGGAGTGCTTGCTCAGGATAAGCTTTTTGCAACGCTTGACCCCACATCAAGGGCGCTCACTCTGCCCGACGGCAGAAAGGTTATGCTTATCGACACGGTAGGTTTTATCCGCAGGCTGCCCCACCACCTTGTTGAAGCCTTCAAATCAACGCTTGAAGAGGCAGCGTGTGCAAAGGTTATTCTCAATGTGTGTGACGCATCCGACCCCGAGTGCGCAGAGCATATAGCTGTCACCAATGAACTGCTTGAGGAGCTGGGCTGCTCGGGCAAGCCGATAATTCCTGTTTTCAACAAATGCGATAAGCCCGAGGCAAAGGAAAACATCCTTTTTGAGCCGAATTCCGTTATGATTTCCGCTCTTGAAGAGAAGGGCTTTGATGAATTGCTCGATGCTGTTTCAAAGGCACTTCCGCCCACAAGGGCAAGGGCAAAAATGCTCATACCCTATTCCGACGGCGGTGCGGCGGCAATTCTCCGCAAGGACAGCGTTATAAATTTTGAAGAGTACAGGGCAGACGGGCTTTATTTTGAGCTTGTTGCCGATGTTGCGATGATAGACAGGTATCAGGATTATTGCGTGGAATGAAAGATAAGATAAAACAGGCAGCTGCGATTGCGCTGGTTTTTCTGTTGTCGGGCGGCTGTGCAGGGGCTGAAAAGAATATCGGCTTCGAGCCGCAGTCAACCGTTTCATCAACAGCGGTGAGTGAAAAAGCCGTTATGACGGAATTGATTGATGAAGAAACAACCGCTTTACAAAGTGAAGAAACAACAGGAAATGTGACGGCAACTCACAAAACCGTTGCTTCAACGGGAGTGACTGAAACCAAAGCAAGCACAACAGCAGTGCCTTCAACAAAAACAACGGCAAAGACCGAGCCTACAACACAGAAGGCTGTGACAACAAAAAAGAATACAACTGTTAAAGTGACTGACACAACCGCCGTTACAGCTCAGCCTACGACCAAAGCACCCTCTTCAACAGCAAACAATCAAAACAAAGAGGGCATAATAATCGGGCTTAAGAGTATCCGCTTCGGCTGCGATATGCAAAGTGTCACAGGGGCTTTCGGAAGCCCGAGCGAAACGGTGACGGAAACCCTTGAAACGGGCGGCACGGTGACAAGTCTTGTTTATGCCGAAAATTACGGGGAGCTTGCGGTGTTTCAGTTTCTTAACGGCAGGCTGTTTGCTTTTTATACCGTTGATAAAAATACAATCATAACCGACGGCGAGAGCTCTTACTCTTTGCAGGCAGGCGGCGAAACCGAGTTTTCGGAGGTTAGAATTTCAGTTTACAAAGATTCAAAGCGGGGCGGCAGGGAGTATGCGCTCAAAGCAAGCTTCGGCGGCTTCAATTATTATCCGCACGAGCTCACCTCGCTTGCAGGGCAGGAGAGGCTGATTTTTCACACCACGAATGCCTTGCGTGCCGTCAACGGGCTTTATGCTCTTGAATACAGCGGCAAAGCCTCTGACTGCGTGAGGGCGCACTGCGAGGATATGTCACAAAGGAATTACTTCAGCCACGACACTCCCGAGGGGGTTACAAGCTCTCAGCGTATGCGAAACAGCGGCATAGAATACACCTCCTGCGGAGAAAATCTTGCGGCAGGCTACCTTGATGCCTTCGGTTTTGTTGACGGCTGGTATAATTCCTCGGGTCACAGAAAAAATCTGCTTGACAGCGGCTACCGTTATCTCGGCGTGTGCGTGGTTTCGGGCAATGAAAGCTACAATTTATATGCGGGTCAGAGCTATTATGCTTAACAAATTGTTAATTTATTGACGGTTGACAACTTGTGCATATTCGTTTATAATAGATGTGCAGAAAAACTGTATACATAATAAAAAAGGGGGACAAAACAATGAACATCGATACCACAGGTCTTGAAAATCTCATCTACGCATTCATGAAAATGCTTGCAGAGTTTGATATCAAAACTCTTGATTTCGACTGGATTGCTACTCTTCTCACCTTCTTTGCTCCCGTTTGGAATCCCATCTGGGAAGCAGTTAACGAGTGGCTTTACATCAACTTCGGTTTCTGATAAAATTGTTTTTCGCAGGTCTGCCCCGCAGGCCTGTTTTTTCTTATATCAGTGCTTCAGGGCAGAAATTTGTGAAAAAAGAAGGTAAAAATCATGAAATTTGCAAAACCTCAGCGTAATCTCACCATGCTCACCGATTTTTATGAAATCACAATGGCGAACGGTTATTTCAAAAATAACTTTAAGGATACGATTGCATATTTTGATATGTTTTTCAGAAAGGTTCCCGACGGCGGCGGATTTGTTGTTATGGCGGGCGTTGAGCAGCTTGTTGATTATCTGGCAAACCTGAAATTCACCGATGAGGATATAGAATATCTCAGAGGAAGGGGCTTCGGTGAGGATTTTCTTGACTACCTTGCAAATTTTGAGTTTGCCTGTGATGTGTGGGCGATACCCGAAGGCACCCCCGTATTCCCCGGTGAGCCTATCGTCAAGGTCAAGGGCCCCGTTATTCAGGCTCAGTTTATTGAAACCATGCTTCTGCTGTGCATCAATCATCAGAGTCTTATCGCAACAAAAGCAAACCGAATTTCCCGCGCTGCACAGGGTAAAGCGGTTATGGAATTCGGTTCAAGGCGTGCTCAGGGTGCCGACGGTGCAATTTACGGCGCAAGGGCTGCCTATATAGGCGGCTGCACGGGCACTGCCTGCACAATCAGCGATGAGATGTTCGGGGTTCCCGCTCTGGGCACAATGGCTCACAGCTGGATTCAGCTTTTTGACAGTGAGCTTGATGCCTTTATGGCTTATGCAAGGGAATATCCCGACTCCTGCACGCTGCTTGTTGACACCTACAACACACTCAAATCGGGTATTCCCAATGCAATCAGAACTTTTGATGAGGTGCTTAAGCCTCTGGGCAAACGCCCCAAGGGAATACGCATTGACAGCGGTGATATCGCATACCTTTCACGCAAGGCGAGGCAGATGCTTGATGATGCTGGTTACCCCGACTGTGCGGTTGTCGCTTCGAATTCTCTGGATGAATATATCATCAGGGATATGCTTCTGCAGGGCGCAAAGATAGACTCCTTCGGAGTTGGCGAAAGGCTCATCACATCTTCGTCGAGCCCTATGCTCGGCGGTGTTTACAAGCTGGTTGCGGTTGAAAAGGGCGATGAAATCATCCCAAAAATCAAGCTCAGCGAAAATGTTGCCAAAATCACCACTCCCGGCAACAAAAGAACCTACAGGCTCTATGACAATGAAACAGGCAAGGCTATTGCAGACCTCATCACTCTTGCAAGAGAAAAAATTGATGAGTCACAGCCCTATGAGCTTTTTGACCCCGATTTCACATGGAAGCGCAAAACGGTAACAAACTTCACCGTCAGGGAGCTTCTTGAGCCGCTCTTCTGCAAAGGCAAGTGCGTTTTTGAGAAAAAGAGCGTAAGCGAAATCCGTGATTACTGCAAGGCTCAGGTTGCAACTCTCTGGGACGAGGTAACAAGATTTGAAAATCCTCATAATTATTATGTTGACCTCTCTCAGCCGCTTTGGGATTTGAAGCACGATTTGCTTCGCAAAAACGGAAAATAATGTGTAAAAGAAAAATCAAAGAACCGTCGGAAATCGGCGGTTCTTTGATTTATGCAATAAAATTAAAAAAGAAAGGCGGAAATCAGGCAACTCTGTGCGAGCTGTTTTTGCTTATAACCGTAAGCACGGGCTTCTCTTCGTAAACCTCGGTGTCCTCGGGTGCTCTTGACTGCACACTTGCGGCATATGCTCTCTGAGCCTCTCTCTGCTTGCGAAGGCGGTGGTTGCGAAGGTGAATGCGGATTGCTCTTGCAAGCTTAACCTCAAAGGCAACGATCTTCTTTTCGTTTATGAAGCCGACTATAAGAAGCACTACTGCTGCAAATTCAAAAAAAGTTTTTATTATCTCTAAAAATGTCATGTTAAATCCTCCTTTTGAGAACGCTTAAACATTTGTTCTGTGAGTTTATTATAACAGATGAACATTCGTTTGTCAACACAAATGTTCGATTTTTCGGAATATTTTTCCTTAGCCTTATTCTACCACAAGATATACGCATTGTCAACTCTCGCAACCACAACAACTGCTGTATCAAGTGTAGAACATCTGTTAAAATTTATGCACTCTTCTGTTAAAATATCACAGTTTTTTTCGTTCCCCTTTCTTTGATTTCATTATATCGGAAGAGATGTCCCATAAAACGGACTTTCATAAGGTTTTTTTGAAGTTGACAAAAAGATACTGCGGCAATATAATTAGTGTACCGCTTAAAGTGAAGGAGATTTTTTATGAGCAATGCTATATATAATGTATGGGGATTTTTCAGGCAGTCGGCAGTGAAGGTGCACCTTGCGGCGGCAAAATGTATTTATAAAATCACCGGCGGCAAGCTGCCCAAATCCCTTTTCTGCAGCAGGGCAAATCCCGAAAAAATCGAGACCGATGTTAAAATTATCTCTCAGAATGATTACTCTACCACAATTGCCAAGGTTGATAAAGACGGAAACATCAAGGATGATGACTTTGTTATTCTTTCAAGCACGGATTTTCATTTTGATGTTGACCACGATATAAATACAAAGGCAACGGAATATTTTGTGCGCCATATCAAAGAAACCAAGCCCGACCTTGTTGTGCTTACGGGTGACAATATTCTCTCAAAATATCAGCAGATTGATGCCATTCAGTTTGCCAAAATGATGGAGGAAATCGGTATTTACTGGACCGCTGTTTTCGGCAATCACGAAACGAGAGAGGACAGAGGCTTCTACAAATGGCTGCTTATGAAAAGCTTCGTTGACTATGACCACTGTCTTTGCAAGTTCGGCCCCGAGGAGCTTTTCGGCTACGGCAACTACACGGTAAACATACTCGGCAAAGGCGGCAAACTCAGGAAGGCGCTCTTCTTCTTTGACTCAGGCAGAGATATCCTTGACAGAGATAAAGAAAAATACGGTCTGCCTGCTGACAAAAGCGGCTATGACTTCCTCAAATCAGAACAGATTGACTTTTACAAAAACGAATCGGATAAACTCAGCAAAGAATTCGGTCACGCCGAAGCGTTCATGTATTTCCATATTCCTCTTGTTGAATATAATCATGCCTTCAAAGAGGTTGAAAACGGCAGATACGCTCCCTCGGGCGAATGCGAAATTCTCTTCGGCGAGCAGTATGAGAGCGTCGGCTCATCATATTATAACAGCGGAATGTTTGATGCCATTATCGAGAAGGGCGGTCAGGCTGTGTTCTGCGGTCATGACCATGTCAACGACTGGTGCGCAATCTACAAGGGAGTTCATCTTTGCTACAACCTGCCCGGCGGCTATGCGGTTTACAACATGGGCGATAAAACCGGCAAGCCCGAAACGGAATGGGTTGAAGGCGTAACGCTCACAACAATTCATCCCGACGGCACATTTGAAATTCAGCCCCGCTATAACAGGCGATTCCTTTAATATTTTTCAAGATTTTTCAGGGCAGGGTTATCAATTACCCTGCCTTCGATATCAAATCTTGAGCCGTGGCAGGGGCAATCCCAGCTTTTGAGTGCCGTGTTGAAGCGAAGTCTGCAGCCAAGATGAGTGCAATTCGGGCTTACGGCGTGCACAACACCGTTTTCATCCTTATAAGCAGCAACGGTTCTTCCGTTATATCTTACAATATCACCCTCACCGTTTTTTAATTGAGAAACGGATTTTGAGGGTGATTTTAATTTTTTGAGCACAAGTGCATCGGCGGTATGAAGCCCGTTGCGCACAAGCTCACACGATGCGGCGGCAACACCTCTTGCGGGGGAGAATATATCTGCATTTTCATTCTTTATGCCGCATATTATATCCGATATTATCTCTGCGGCGACCATGGCGGAGGTCATGCCCCATTTCTGAAACCCCGAGGCAACATAAAAATTGCCGTGTTTTTCGGAGTATCTGCCGATATAAGGCACGGAATCGGGCGGCATACAGTCCTGCGCAGACCACCTTGCGATTTCACCTGCTTTTGGAAATATTGCCTTCACCTTTGCGGTAACGGATGCGAATTCGTCACCGCTGCTTTCGCCTGTGCGGTGAGAGCCGCCCGATGCAATCAGCAGACCGCCGTAATTCCTGAAGGAGAGCGTGCCCGGGTCAATGCCGTAATACATCCCGCCGATATCGCCGCAGTCCTCAAATGCAATTGCATAGGAGCGTGCCTGATGCAGCTTCAGAAAATAAAGTCCCGACGAATCGATGAACGGATAGTGCGAGGCGATAACAATATGCTTTGCCCTGATTTTTCTGCCGTTTGCGGTCAGGGAGCCCTTTCCGTCATACACGGCGGTTGAGTTTTCGTATATCTTCAGCTTTCGGGCAATTGCCGATGCGAATTCAAGCGGATTGAACTGTGCCTGATTTTCAAAGCAAAGTGCCGCCCTGATTTTAACGGGCAGGCGGATATCTTCAGTGAGATATGCCTCAATCCCGAGTTTTTTTGCACTCTCGCATTCCTGCTGCAATGCTTTGATATCTGAGAAGGTATACAGATATGACGGCAGCCTTTCAAAGGAACATTTGATGCCCTCTTTGCTGATAATTCTTTCGTATTCGTCAATTGCGTGAGAGTTTGACTGTGCATATTTCCGTGCGTTTTTCTCGCCGAAGGCATCAGTCAGCCTTTTGTAAATCAGCCCGTGCTGACAGGTTATTTTTGCTGTTGTGTTTGCTGTCTGCCCCGAGCAGATTTCAGCCGCTTCAAGAATGGCGGCATCAACGCCCTTTTCCTTCAGCTTGTATGCCGTCAGCAGCCCTGTAATTCCTCCGCCGATTATAACGGTGTCGGCTTCGAGGTCCTTTTCAAGGCCTTCAAAATGCGGCAGCGCAACACTTTTGCTCCATATTGATTTCATAATATCACCCCGTTTTTTGGTGATATTATTTTTTCTCATTACACCGTAAATATAAATCCCGCAAGGCAATGCCCTGCGGGAAAATTTTACTCTATGTGATTTTTTACAAGCTCTTTGTAGTGATTGCCCTTGTGCTCAAAGTCTTTATACACATTATAGCTCGATGCAGCGGGTGACATTATGCAGCTTTTACCCTTGCAGGTGAATCTGAATGCTGCATCAACCGCCTGCTCCATATCTTCTGCAAGCACAATGTTTTTTGTGCTTCCTTTTTCAAGCAGAGCGGTGCAGATGCTTGTGCCCGTATCGGGCAGACCGATAAGATTTTTGATTTTGCTGCTCTCAAGATACTTTTCAAAGCCCGAGTAGTCAATTCCTCTGTCCATTCCGCCGAAAATGAGTGTATCCACATCGCCGAGCGCTTCAACGGCGCATTCAACGGCGTGGGGGATGGTTGCAATGGCGTCGTTATAGAATTTTATACCGTAATATTCGCCGATGGGCTCCATGCGGTTTTCGATTCCTTTGAAATTCTTGACCGCTTCCAATATATCGGCATCGCTCACGCCGAGGCATCTTGCCGCAGTTGCTGCAAGGCACACATTCTGCCTGTTGTGCAGGCCCCTGAGTCTTTCGTTTGCGGCAGCCGCAGCGATAATCTCTTCGTCACCTCTGCCGCCGTCAAGGAATACCTTTATAACCGATGCGCAGGTGTCAGAAAAATCATAATACAAATCAAAATCCTGCTGAGCGTTGCAGATAAAATAGTCGCAGCCCGTCTGATGGCGGATGATATTGAGCTTTGCCGCAACATAGCCCTTGAAGCCGTTGTAATGGTCAAGATGCTCGGGATAGATATTCGTCATAACCGCAACATGGGGTGATGCGGTTGTGAATTCAAGCTGATGCGACGACATTTCGATAACCGCAACTTCGCTTTCGCCCTCCGCAAGATTATCGAGCACAGGCACGCCGATATTGCCTATAAGGCAGGCTGTTTTGCCCGATTGCTTCACCATTTCATATATGAGGGTGGAGGTTGTTGTTTTGCCCTTTGTGCCTGTAACGCCTACGCAGATGCACCTTGAAAAGCGCAGGAATAAATCCGTCTGGCAGGTCACCTCAACGCCTTCGGGCACGGTGACATCTTTGAATGACATACCCGGAGTTTTGATAACCGTGTCATATTGACCGATTGCATCAAGATAGTTTTCGCCGCAGTGGAGCGTAACATTCGGGTCCTGAAGCTCAAGCTCCCTTCTGTCCGCAATGCCGATGTGCTTGTCGGGCAGGTTGCGCCTGATTACATCATAGGTTGAGCGTCCCTCTCTGCCGAAACCGAGAATAAGCACATTGCGCTCGCTGAAATATTCAATCAATTGCTGAAACATTTTAAAGCATCCCCTTTGCAATTTCCGAGGCTTTATAAATCAATTAATTATACCAAACTTTTTCGCTATTATCAAGAATAATGTTTCAAATAAAATTCTGCACATAAAATTTTGAATTTACCAAAAAACTGTTGCATTTTGCTTCAATGTATGTTAAAATCTCAAAAAGAAGCAAGGATTGTGCTTTTTTGAGAAGAAAAGCAAAAATAATTATACAGAGAGTATAATATGCGGAACGGTCCTTTGTATCATGTATAACACGGTTTCAGGAGGTTATTTTATGAGAATCAGAAAGCAGGCACTCGGTGACAGAAACATCATCGGCGCAAAGGTAGAAGCAAGGCGCAAGGAGATCAACATGAAGCAGAAGGATCTTCTCACTCAGCTTCAGATAAAGGGCGTTGACCTTAACGCATCCGGTCTTTCAAAGCTTGAAGGTCAGCTTCGTTATGTAACTGATTTTGAGCTTAAGGCAATTTCAGAGGTTCTTGACCTGAGCGTTAATGAGTTGCTCGGTATAGAATAATTTTAACCACTACTTACCCTCTTATATACAACTCCTCAAAAAGGAAGCCGCACCTTCACGGGTGCGGCTTCCGCCTTTTTGGGTGCAAACAAATCTTAAACATTCTTATTTTATACTTGAAAATATTATAATATATGATACAATTATTATGTATCTTTATTTTTGGAGGGATTACCGATGGTTAAGGAATTCATGGGCAAGGATTTTTTGCTTGACAGCGAGCCTGCCGTTAAAATGTTTGAAGCAGCGGACAAAATGCCGATTTTTGACTGGCACTGCCATCTTTCACCCAAGGAAATTTATGAAAACAAGCAGCCTGAGGACATCGCATGGCTCTGGCTTGCAGGCGACCATTATAAGTGGCGTGCAATGCGTTCCTGCGGTGTTGATGAAAAATATATAACGGGCGATGCAAGCGGATATGAAAAATTCAGGGCATTTGCATCGATTATGCCTAATCTCATCGGCAATCCGATGTATCATTGGTGCCACCTTGAACTGAGAAGGTATTTCGGAATAACGGATATTCTCAACGCAGAAAGTGCAGACAGCATATGGGAGAGAGCGAATGCCGCAATCAAAGCGGGCGGCTTTACTCCGCAGGAGCTTATAGTCAAATCAAATGTTTCGCATCTGTGCACAACGGATGACCCTGCCGATACCCTTGAATATCACAAGCTTATTGCAGAAAGCGGCTTTGAATGCAAGGTGCTCCCCGCATTCAGACCCGACAAGGCCCTCGGCATTGACCTTCCCTCATGGAGAGGCTGGGTAGCCGACATGGAGAAAACCGCAGGCAGAGAAATCGGCGGCTTTGCTCAGCTTTGCGAGGTGCTTGAAGAGAGAATAGAGTTCTTCGCATCAATGGGCTGCCGTGCGAGCGACCACGCATTTGCATATGTGCCGTATGAAGAAGCAACCGAAGAGGAGCTTGAAGCGATTTTTGCGAAGGTTAAAAACGGCGGTGAAGCAAGCATTGTTGAGGCGGATAAATTCAAAACCGCACTTCTTGCCTTCCTTGCTGCCGAATACGCAAAGCGTGACTGGGGAATGGAGCTTCACATCGGCCCGATGAGAAATAACAACACACTTATGTTCAAAAAAATCGGCCCCGATGCAGGCTTTGATTCTATTGACGATAAAGAAATTGCGGGCAAGCTCTCACGCTTCCTTGACAGCCTTGCAGTCAGAGAGCAGCTTCCGAGAACCGTTCTGTTTACTCTTAATCCTAAGGATAACTATGTGCTCGGCACAATGCTCGGCAACTTCCAGAACAGCGATGCGGAGAGCAAAATTCAGTTCGGCTCCGCATGGTGGTTCAACGATAATATCGACGGCATGAGAGAGCAGATGAAGGCTCTTGCAAATCTCGGTGCAATCGGCAAATTTGTGGGAATGGTGACAGATTCCCGTTCCTTCCTTTCATATCCCCGCCACGAGTATTTCCGCAGAATAATGTGCGGTCTGCTCGGCGGAATGGTTGCAGACGGACTTTATCCCTATGATGAAAAGGCGATCTGTAAAATTGCCGAGGATATCTCATATAACAACGCAATAAAATATTTCGGAATAAAATGACGAAAGGGTGGATGAAATGGCAAAATACATTCTTGCTCTTGACCAGGGCACCACAAGCTCAAGAGCTATAATTTTTGACAAAAAGGGCAACATTGTAAGCAAAGCACAGAATGAATTTGAGCAGATTTATCCTCAGGCAGGCTGGGTTGAGCATGACCCGCTTTCGATTTTATACAGTCAGTTTCAGGCGGTTTCCTCCTGCGTGATGCAGGGCGGAATAAACCCCTGCGACATTGCGGGCATAGGCATCACAAATCAGCGTGAAACAACAATTCTCTGGGACAGGCAGACGGGTAAGCCCGTTTATAATGCCATTGTGTGGCAGTGCCGCAGAACTGCCGAGCTTTGCGAAGAGCTTAAGGCTCAGGGTCTTGAAGAGTATATTAAGGATAAGACGGGGCTTCTGATTGACGCATATTTCTCGGGCACAAAAATCAAGTGGATTCTCGATAATGTTGCGGGCGCAAGGGATCTTGCCGAGCAGGGCAGGCTTCTCTTCGGCACGGTTGAAACCTGGCTTATCTGGAATCTCACGGGCGGCAGCGTTCATGTGACGGATTATTCGAACGCATCAAGAACGATGCTGTTTGATGTTGATAATCTCTGTTGGGATAAATACCTCTGTGAAAAGCTCGGAATTCCCATGTCGATTCTTCCCGAACCTGTTCCCTCAAGCAAGGTTTACGGAAGGGTTGCAAAGGGTATTCTCGGCCTTGAATTTCTTGAAGGGGTTCCCATCTGCGGCGCAATCGGTGACCAGCCTGCCGCACTTTTCGGCCAGGGCTGTTTTGAACCGGGTCAGGCAAAAAATACATACGGCACCGGCTGCTTCCTGCTGATGAATACGGGCAACAAGCGTGTTAAATCAAAGAATAATCTTCTCACGGGTGTTGCGTGGGGAATAGGTAATAAGGTCGAATATGCAATCGAGGGCTCAGCCTTCAATGCGGGCTCGGTTATCAAGTGGCTCCGTGACGAGCTGCATATGATTGATACTGCCAAACGTTGCGACGAGCTTGCCGAAAGTGTTCCCGATTCGAACGGAATATATTTTGTGCCCGCCTTTACGGGTCTCGGCGCACCGTATTGGGATATGTATGCAAGAGGCACTCTTGTCGGTCTTACCCGAGGCGTCAACAGAGCGCATATCGCAAGGAGCGTGCTCGAGGCGATTGCTTATCAGGTTACGGATTTGCTTGAAGCCATGAAATCCGATTCGGGCATTGATTTCACAGAGCTTCGTGTTGACGGCGGTGCAAGCGTGAGCAATATTATGATGCAGATTCAGGCGGATATGATTCGCTGCAGTGTCAACAGACCGAAAAATGTTGAAACGACAGCTCTCGGTGCGGCATATCTTGCAGGTCTTGCGGTTGGTCTGTGGAAGGATATAGATGAAATTAAAAACAACCGTGAGGTTGCAAGGGTATTTGAAGCTGAAATGGATATTGAACGCAGGAATGCCCTCTATGCCGATTGGAAAAGAGCAGTCGAATGCTCAATGGGCTGGGCAAAGTGAAGCTCCGCTTCACAATGAAGAATAAAAAATGATAAATGAAGAATTTCGGACAGGCTTCGCCTATGACCGATTTTTTACGGAGATATTGAAATGGATTATTTGAAGGAGTCGTTAAGGCTTCATTATGAGTGGAAGGGCAAGCTTGAAACAAAAGCGAGGGCAAGCGCAAAAAGCAAGCAGGATTTATCTCTTGCATATACCCCCGGCGTTGCTGCACCCTGCCTTGAAATTCAGAAGGATATAAACAAAAGCTATGAGCTTACCCGCAGGTGGAATACCGTTGCCGTTATTACCGACGGCACGGCGGTGCTCGGATTGGGCGATATCGGCCCCGAGGCGGGTATGCCCGTTATGGAGGGCAAGTGCCTGCTTTTCAGAGAATTTGCCGGTATTGATG
The DNA here is from genome assembly GCA_017403185.1 of Clostridia bacterium. Taxonomy (GTDB): domain Bacteria; phylum Bacillota; class Clostridia; order Oscillospirales; family Acutalibacteraceae; genus CAG-177. Next base: position 1,324 of record JAFQON010000006.1, on the reverse strand, counting down.
CCATCCCTTTGTGTGTACGCTCAAAGGATACGGATGAAATCGTAAAAGCCGTTTCACTTTTTGCCGGAAGCTTCGGCGGAATAAACCTTGAGGATATTGCCGCTCCGAGATGCTTTGAAATTGAGAGAAGGCTTAAGGAAATCTGCGATATTCCCGTTTTTCACGATGACCAGCACGGCACTGCGGTTGTTGTGCTTGCCGCTGTGCTCAATGCGCTCAGATGTGTGGGCAAAAAGCTTGAGGAATGCACCGTTGCAATGAGCGGCGCCGGCTCGGCGGGCTCGGCGATTGCAAGGCTTCTCAACGCCTGCGGCGCGGGTAACATAATTATGAGCGACCGTGAGGGAATAATTTGCAAGGGTCAGCCCCTTTCGCCCGCATTCGATGAGCTTGCGGATTTCACAAATAAAAACAGGATAACAGGCACTCTTGCCGATGCAATGAAGGGCGCGGATGTGTTTGTCGGCGTTTCGGCGGGCGGAATAGTCAGCAGGGAAATGATTGCTTCAATGGCTGAAAATGCCGTTGTTATGGCTATGGCAAACCCCACTCCCGAAATCATGCCCGATGAAGCGCTTGCAGCAGGTGCAGCCGTTGTGGGCACGGGCAGAAGCGATTTCCCCAATCAGATAAACAATGTGCTCGCTTTCCCCGGAATATTCAGAGGCGCGCTTGATGTCAGGGCTTCCGACATCAATGAAGAAATGAAGCTTGCGGCGGCTTATGCCATTGCAGAGCTTGTCAGCGACGAAAAGCTCTGCGCAGAATATATTCTGCCCGAAGCATTTGATGAAAGGGTAGGCCCCGCCGTTGCGAAGGCTGTCGGAGAAGCAGCTCGCAGTTGTGGAATTGCACGAATATAACACAGCGGATTTAGCAACATTTCACAAAAACATCAGTTTTCATTTATGATTTTCTTTTTTAGTATTGCTTTATTTCATTTTATGTGCAATAATTAGACGATAAAATGGAATGTAATGCTCAAAAAGTGTTGCATCTTTTATGGCAAAGACGGAAATTTCAAAAATAAAAAAGGGAGGAAAATTTCATGTCCACATTCAAAAAGGTCATCAGTATAGTGCTCTGTATCTCTATGCTTGCAGGTACATTTGCTATCCTCGGCGGCCTTACCTCACCCGATGCTTCAGCAGCAGAAGGCGAATCAAAGATTGATTCATACGATTCACTCGCAGCAGCATATGACAAGTTCATATACTTCGGCACAGAGTTCTATGAAATCGACATCACCGTAAATGCAGACGGCACTTACGGCGAAGCTTCAAACCACATCCTCACCGACTATTATGTTGATGCAGGTCAGATT
>JAFQON010000026.1 GCA_017403185.1 Clostridia bacterium | reverse complement strand
GCGCTCAGGATGTATATGCATATTCGTTCGTTGACACAAAGCCCAAGCAGACAAGCGACAGCAGCGACGATGACTCAACGCACACAAGCTCTTCAGGCAGAACTCACAGCGGCTCGGGTGCAAAATTCTAAGGAGTGATTATATATGGCACTTTTTGACATATTCAAAAGCAAAGCGGAAAACGCTATTAAAAAGAGTGTGAACTCCGCTGTAACACAAGGCATTAACAAAGCTACATCCGCAGTCAGCAATCTCGGCAATAAAAAAGAAAAGATTGTTTTTTCTTCTCTGCCCTCATCTTTCGAGGAATTTGCTTCTCTGCCTCAGGCGGCTTTGTCAACTCCGTTTGAAACAGCCGCAATGACCGTTCTTGCCTTCTGCTATTATCTGCAGAACAAAGACCTTGCTTTGCAGATGGTGAATTATCTCAGAGGTCCGAGACCTCTGAGTGGGGGAGATATATCCTTTATTGCAGACAGATTCCGTGACAGTGATTACGTTCCCCGTTCATATTTCGAGGGCTCAACTCCTGCAAACGATTATACTCCTGCAGAACCCTATACAATAATCGTCAGCGAAAGTCCCTATTCATATCAGAATGAGGGTTATGCAACGCTTTATATCACATCGGGCGGTGCAGACAGTCCCCGAAGCGTTCAGATGCGCAAGGCAAAGGACGGTAAATGGTATCTCTGGGAGCAGTTTATTCTCGTCGGTATCCGTCAGCCGGAAAGCGCAAACCCTTGGGCATAATCGGAGGTGAATCAAATGGAAGCTTTTAACGGAATTCAATTTGACGGTCGTTTTCATACCGAAGTGGTGCAGGGTACATATAAACTGTTTACAGAAGTTAAGTTTACAGCAACTCTCATTATTGAGATTGCGGATCCTGATAAGTTCAATACTATGTTCGGCGGTCAGCTTCCCGTTGATATTATTAAGACAGATGCTTCTCGTGTTGCTGAAATGACCTTCACAAAAATGTTTGCGGAAGGCTGCTCTGTTGATGAGCTGAAATATAAGGCAGACACACAGGCTGATTTGGTTTTGCAGGACTTCGCAATTGCAGGTTGGGAAGCAAGAGCAGGCATCAGAGCAACCGCAATAAATGATGTGCTTATCGAAATTGACCCCAAAACGGAAAAATTGCTTTCGACTGTTGCGACTATGAACATTGCTTCTGCTCCTGTTTCTGCACCTGCACCGCAGGGTAACGCCGTCTGGCAATGTGTCTGCGGCAATAACAATTCGGGAAAGTTCTGCACCGAATGCGGAACAAAAAAGCCTGAAGATTGGGTCTGCTCCTGCGGAAACAGAAATAAAGGCAAGTTCTGCACGGAATGCGGAAAACCTAAAAGTTAAGGTGATTTTATGAAAAAAATTATTTCTATTTTGCTCGCAATGCTTATGATAATGCCGTTTGCAGTTTCATTTGTGTCAGCGGCAGATGCAATCGGAACAATAGCCGTAACAATTGAAACTGCCGACCTTGGCGGCAAATCGGTTGACAGCTATGCAAATTACGTTACTCTCGGAACCGAAGGTGTAATTTTTGAGGAATCAAACGGTCCTGCCGTTGAAGCCTTCAACAAAACCACAGAAAGCTATGATTCCGAATTTGAAGGCGGCAATTATTACATTTTTACTGTTAAGCTTACCGAAGCACCTTATTATGCTTTACCCGCTGCGGGATCATTTGCAGAGGTTGAGGTGAACGGCAGTAAATATGCCGCATTGGTTCAGGAAAAAAACACAGGTTCAGGCACGATTTCCTATATTTCACTTGAGGTTGAGCTGTATGTCGGCGACCCGATGAAAAATCTCAAGGCGATTGATTTCCACGTTCCCGCACCCGTTGCAGGTGCCGTTCCTGCAGACCTTTCTCAGGTAACTGCAGATAATATGGGCGTAATCATTGTCGGCATTGAATGGTTCCCCGAAGATCCCGTTTTTGTTGAGGGAACGCAGTATACGTTCCAGCTTGCTCTTGAAACCGCAGAAGGTTTTACCTTTGATAAAAACATTTATCTCAGCCACGATATGGCGGATGCGGTTAAAATCGGCAGCGGAAAGAATGAACTTAAAATGACGTATACGTTCCCGATTCTTGAAGCAGAAAAAATTATCGGTGCGGATTTCACAATTCCTGCACCCGTAACGGGCGAGACTCCTGCGGCAACAGCTGAAATTGTTTGCGATAATCCCAATATCACCGTGGCATCGGTTGACTGGAATCCCGTTGATGATCCCTATAAACTGGGCATTGAATACACCGCCATAATCAGCATCGAAGCAAATTCGTGCTATAAGTTTGACAGTGCATCCGCTTTTACCGTTAACGGTCAGAATGCGGTTAAAATCGGTAGCGGAGCAGAGGAACTCAAGGTTTGTTATACATTCCCCGCGACCGAGAAAATCAGGATATCCGAGCTTGATGCAACGGTAACGGAACCTGTTGCAGGTGAAACTCCTTCAAAAGCCGCAACAACTTCAGGCGAAGGTTACACGGTCGTTTTTCACAGTTGGGCTATGAAAACCGAAGGCGGCTGGACAGCTGTTACAGATAACGTCTTCAAAGGCGGCAGAACATATAAAGTTGCAATGCATTTCTTTGTTGAAGAAGGTTATCAGTGGGATTCATCCGTAACCGCAAAAATCAATGGTTCAGATCCTGATTATCTGGCATTAGAATCAAACGGCAGCTATGAAGCGGAACTGTTTTTCACTCTCCCTGCAGTCGAATATGATATCACCGTCACAAACGGTACTGCATCCGCTTCAAAGGCGGTTGCAGGCACATCAATTACTCTCAAAGCCGATTCTGCACTTGCAGGAAAAACGTTCGACAAATGGGTTGCAGACGGCGTTGCTCTTGCTGATGCAACAAAGGCTGAAATCAGCTTTGTAATGCCTGAAAATGACGTTGCGCTTCAGGCAACCTATAAAGACGTTGTTTATAAAGTAACCGTAACAAACGGCAAGGCATCAGCCTCAACTGCAGTTATGGGCGGAACCGTAACTCTTACCGCAAATCAGATTGACGGCAAGGTTTTCAGCCATTGGGAAATCAGCGGTGCAGCCGCTTCCGATAAGAATGCAAAAGAAACAACCGTAACAGTCGGCACATCCGACGTAACAGCCGAAGCGATTTATGAGGATTGCCCCTGCAAGTGCCATCAGGGCGGTATAGCAGGCTTCTTCTATAAGATAGTTCTTTTCTTCCAGAAGCTTTTCGGCAACAACAAGATTTGCGAATTCTGCGGTGCAAAACACTGATTTTACTTAAAAAAATATTGAGGAGATAATAATATGAAAAAGTTTTTAGCAATTCTTATGGCTCTTGTAATGCTTCTTTCATTTGCTGCCTGCGGCGGTAACGAAAATCCCGACACAACTCAGCCCACCGAAACAACAACCGAAGCTCCCAAGTTCGACGAAACCGTTGTTACAGACGGCAAAACCAACAAACTCACAATCAGAACTCCCATTGATGAGTTTACCTTCAACGAAGCCAACACAGAGGGCAACTTCCTTGCACAGACCAATATCGTCAAGTGCGGTACTCTTGAAAACGCAGAAGTGAATATTGGTGTTGCCTTTGCCGTCACTCATGCAGCATACGATTCAGTTCACGATTATGTAACAAAGAGCTTTTCCAATAATACAATCTTTGAAGAAGGTAAAATCGGCGAATTCACAACATATATCCGTCAGAACGGACCTTCCGCAATGCAGATTATCGTTTGCTTCAACAACTTTGAGTTTGCTATGCTTGAGTTCAAGCTTCCTGAAGGCGCAAAGAGGGACGATTATGCAGCACTCCGTGCAGGCGAACTCTTCAAGACTGTTTATGAAAATCTTACAATTGAAGCAGGTGCGGCAGAAGTTGAAAACACCGATGCAGGCGAACCCGAAGCTCCCGCAAACGGACCCATTAAAACAGATAAAGGCTTTGTAACAGTTACTCCTGCAGGCGGCTTTATCTATGACGAAGCACAGTCGGATAAAAGCTCACTTGCTTTCACCAACACTTCTCTCGGTGCAAATGCCGCTGTTTATGTTTATGACGAGCAGAGCATGGAATACGAAGTTCAGAAAAAGCAGTTCGGCTATGCATATCCCAACAAGGAATACACATCGGTAACAATCGGTGCAAACACATTTGATGCTATCGAATCCAACACAGGTGTTACATATCTTGTTGCAAAAACATCAACAGGCAATGCAATGTACGTTATGGTATGGAACTGCTCCGTTGCAGATGCAACACCCGTTATCGAAACAATCGTAATCAACTGAATTTAACGGAGTGGCCGTTTCCGGCGGTCACTCCGTTTATTAATCAAAGGTGATTTTATGAAAAAGTTTATATCTCTTGTTCTCGCAGCTGCTATGCTTTTCGGCTTTGCAGCTTGCGATGCAGATAAACCCGAAAATCCCGTAAATGAATCAACAAGTGCAGGAAATAACAATTCAGCAGAAAAGAAAAATGACATAGAGTTTCTTTCTGTTTATACGGAAAAAGCCTATGAGTATGAAACATACACTGAAGATTATTACTATCTGACAGAGGTAAACTATCAGAAATTGCATCTTTCAGAAGAAAATGAAAAAGAATATCCCCGCCTTGCAAAAGCTCTTGATTCCCTTAATGCTGAAAAAACAGAGTTCTATAAGGATAAGGCAAAAGAGCTTGATGAGTATGCATCGGAACAGCTTGATTATTATTTTGAAGACGGCGAACAGCCTGCGGTTTACACCGCAAACAACGAATACTTTCTTCAAAGAGCAGATAACGTTGTTCTGAGTATCAGAAGCGATTCCGATGAATTTTCAGGCGGCGCACATCCAAATTACGGCTATGGCGGATATAACTTCGATACCGCAACGGGTAAAGAGCTTGTTATAACTGATGTCATGACCGACATTTCATCTCTTCCCTCAATTCTTTCGGAAAAGATAAATTCAAAAGATGAATTTGCAGACGGATTTTTCGGAAATCTGGAAGAAGTTCTTTCGGAATACACAGCAGAACAGTTTAACTGGACAATCGGTTATCAGGGTGTAACCTTCTGTTTCAGTCCCTATGAAATTGCATCCTTTGCAGCAGGTCTTATTACCGCAACGGTTTATTTTGACGAATATCCAGAGCTTTTCAACAAGAAATATACGGTTGCCCCCGAATCCTATGCCGTAACACTTTCCGAATGGAACGACGTTGAGTTTGATATGAATCCGTCTGACGGTAAAAAAGATACAATCTGCGTTGGTCTTTCGTATTACACGGAAGAAGGCTCATACAAAGATATCAGTCTTAATCTCAACGGTAACGAATTCACGGTTGAAGATGTTTATGCTTTCAGTGCCGAATATTATCTTGTCAATTCAAACGGCAGATATTTTGTTTATCTTGTGCCCCACGGCTTTAACGATTACACAAACATTCTCGTTTATGACCTGAACGGCAATGAGATAAAAGAAGCAGGTGAACTTGACAGAACAGCTTTAGGAAGTATGGTCTGGGAGGATGAAAACGAAGATACCCATCAGGCGAAGCTTCTTTTCAATAACCCCACACAGTTTGTTCTTGAAACAACTTTTGATATTCTCGGAACATACGCTGCCGATAAAACCTACACCGTGAATTCCGAAACAGGTATGCCCGAATCGACCGATGAATTCTATACCATAGACAAAAGATTCCCGTTCGTTCTTACATCAAAAGAAGCTTTCAACGTTAAAATTCTTCCCGATATGAAAACCGAACTTATCAAAGCAGGTTCAGAGTTCACCCTTCTGCGTACAGACGGCAAAACGTACGTTGATACAAAGCTTGATGACGGCAGAGAATGCAGAATTTATGTTGAGAGAAACAGAACGGATTATCAGCTCTGTATCAACGGAACACCCGAATATGAGCTTTTTGAAGAGATTTATTACGCAGGATAAAAAGGAGATAGTTTAAGATGATTAAAAAAATAACGGCAATTATGCTCGTTCTCATTACTGTTTTTGCAATGATGAGCATTTCAATGACTTCGGCATCAGCCGCAACAAAGGTTATTGAAATCAGCAAGTTCCCCTCAATCTATTACGGAGAAACCCTCAAAAATTCAAACCTTGCCCCTTGCTTCCCATCGCTTGACTACAATCAGTCGCCTTATTATTCGGAAATCATGTCAACACAGGTTCCAAATTGCGGTGGCGAGGTAGCTGACCCGCAAAAGGAATATTATGTGCTCACAACATTCTATATCGGCGGCTATGAGCTTCCCGCAGCTGATGAATTCAAGGTTGTATATGACGGCAAAGAAATACCCTGTTATAATTTCAATTCATATAAG
>JAFQON010000025.1 GCA_017403185.1 Clostridia bacterium | reverse complement strand
TGCATCTGAAATGCAATAGATTGCGTGCAGTCGGGCATTTCTTCGATGCAGGCATACGCGCGTATGTCAAAGAGAAAAATGCACGAATGTGCGTGATATTATTGTATTTCAGACTTATGTGTTGTTGTTAATCAAAGTATAATTTGATTAACCGCAAGCCATAAGATTTTTCAGCACATTGGGCTTTTTTGTTGTGATATTGTCGGGGCAGAGTGCAAGTGCAGTGAGCATATCAGGTATGCTGTTTGCAGTCCATAGCGAAACAAGCAGCCCGCTTTTGTGAGCGGCATCAACCATTTGCTGCGAAACCCCTCTGAAATTTGAATTTATTCCCATTGCACCGAGCTCAATCGCTTTGTTCACAATGCCTTTTATGTATTCGGGGTCGGCACCCTCCTCTTCGGAAGGATTATAATTTACATAATAGGGGATAGATGAGTTTTTGCGCACAGTGTCAACCCAATCCTCAAATACACCCGTGTAAAACACTCTTTTTTCAAGCCCCTTAAGGCAAACAAGCTTATCAACTGCAGGCAGATTTGCGGTTGATTTGATGTCAAGATTAATTTTGCACCTGTCGCTTTTTGCAACCTCATCAAGCGCCTTTTCCAAAAGTACACCCTCATCCATTGAAGGGCTCGGGTTATGAATTATAACGGGAGTGCCGTCAGGGCGGAAGCTCACATCAAACTCAACGATATCCGCTCCCCATTCAACGGCAGCTCTTACGGAATAAACACTGTTTGCTCTTGTGCGGAATGATCCGGCATGGCAGGTTATCGTGAAGCTCTCAGGCAGTTTGTCTGAACAAGAATATTTCTTTGATGAACAGTTCATTTTAAAATCAGATGCGGCGCATAAAATTCTAGGCAGCAGCAGTTTCATGAAATCACCTCTGTAATAATATTAAATCACAGTTTTTATTATGTGTCAATCAAAGTATACTTTTATTAAAATACATACAAATTATCTAAAAGATATTGAATTTTGAAAAAAAATATGTTATCATTAAACAAATAATATGCTCGGGAGGTGATTCGGTGGCAGAAAATACGAATTTAGCTGTTGATGAACAGAATCAGGGCTTGACCATCGACTATGAAAAAGGTGTGAAAAATCCGCTTTTGAAAAACCGCCGTTATATTGGTCAGAGGGAGCGCATAGGCTATCTGCTTAACGATGTTTCGGGCAGCTTTAATATTGATAAATATAAAGAACGCTTTATTTATGACATCGTTTTGCTTGACTTTGACTTTTTAGCGGTATTCGGCTTGTTTTCGGGCTTGTGGGATGTTCTTAATGACACCTTTATCGGCGTTATTGTTGACCGCACCCGCACAAGATGGGGCAAATTCAAACCATACATCCTTCTCGGTAAAATTCCCCTCACCATTATCGGTTTGTGGTATTGGTTTATGCCGGTTGTGTTTTCAAACACAGCGGCTGATTACGCACCCAAGCTGTTGTTTTATGCGATTTTCAGCATAATTTGTGAAACGGCGGGCACCTTCACCGCAATTGCGGGCACCGGCTTTATGTCCACCATCACGCCCGACCCGATTGAAAGAACGAGCCTTATCACAATGGCAAAGCTTTTTTCGGGTCTTGTAGGCGAAAAGCTCCCCGAGCTTGTGTTCGGTCTGCTGCTTGACCTTGTTAACAATCAGGTTGTTCAGTGGAACAGAACAAATCTTTTTATCGGATTCGGTATTTTCACGGCAATTGCAAGCTGCCTCATGTCGTTCTATTTTATCTGCGTAACCAAAGAAAGAGTTCCGCAGTCAATCGAAAAGCCGAGCATTATTCAGGGTCTTAAAGCGATTATGAACAACAGGCCCATTTTGCTTTATACTCTTTCCGAATTCCTTGCAGGCTTCGCAGTAAGCAAGAGCAGAATCAATTATTATATTGATGTTCTCGGCTCTGCTACATATCAGACCATTGTCGGCATACCTGCATCGCCCATTTCAACAATAAGCTATGCGTTTATAGCTCCGCTGCGCAAAAGGTATTCAACTAAAGCACTGTGGATTCTTGAGGATGTGTGGAATGACGCCTGCTGGATGATGGTGTTCGGAATAGGCTCCATAGGCGGAATGAAAAACGGTCTTTACAAAAACAAATGGGTAATGCTGCCTCTTATGGCGATTGAAGAATGCTTCGAAATGTGTGTTTACGGCCTGCGCAATGTTATCCCCGATGAAATTCTCAACGAGGCAATGGACTATTGTGAATGGAAAAACGGCTACCGTGCAGAGGCGATGACAGGCGTTGCGAGAGACCTTGTCAAGAAGCTGCAGGGTATTGCAATGGGCTCGATTCAGAACTTTATCATGAAGCGAATCGGCTATGTTCAGGGCCTTTCAATCGGCACTCAGGCAGACTCCACAAAATGGTGGATTTTCGCAATGGGAACGGGTATCCCCATTATCACGGGCGCACTCGGTATCATCCCCAAATTCTTCCACAACCTTAACGGCGAAAAGAGAGATAAGATGTATCAGGAGCTTTTTGCAAGGCGTGAAGCAATGCGAAACGCAATTGAAAACGCCAAGGATGAGGAAGAGGTTGAAAGAATAGCCAAGGCACAGATGAACAAAGATTACACACAAGGATAAAATTAAACGGGTCGGATTTTCCGACCCGTTTTTGACTGCCGATAAAGTCGCTGAAACATAAACGAAAGAATATGTAGAAAACAAGTGTTCTCCGTACATTTTATGTTTTTTCGTTTATTTGCCGTTTTTTCTCCCATCGGAGTACCTTTGTACACCTTCGGTCGAAGAAAACGGCATTCAGCTTCCTTTCTCAACAGCCACACCTTGCCGAAAAAGCAAGTTTTTCGACAAGCTGAAACGGGTCGGATTTTCCGACCCGTTTTTGCTTATTTCAGATAAAGGTTTTGAATCAGTTTATACATGAGCTCGCCTTTCTGCGGCTTGAATGAAGTTCCGTTCTGAGTGATTATGCCTGTTGAAGAAACAAAGAATGCGTGCAGGTTACCCTCGCTGTCCGTTATCTGAACAAAGTCATAGCCCAATGAGCTGCTCGGCTTTTCGGCAGGAATCACCTCAAAGCTGTTGTAATATTCAACAATCCGTTTTTTATCCTCTTCTGAGATATTGGTGAGCACATGCTCAACCCCCGAGTATCCGGGCGTAACGGTGAACGAGGTTGCCTTTTCAATTTTTGAGCCTGCAGGAGCTTCTTTTGACATATATTTTGTAACGGTAAATTCAACTGTTACATCTCCCGCTTTTTCGTTGCTTTCATATATCGGCAGCGATAATCTGTAATTGCCGTTTTTCAGCTCCGAAACAGGCAGAAGAACAGAGGAAAGCGTATTTGTGTAAAGCTTTGACATATCTGTGTCAAGATCAACGCTTGAGTCATTATAAGCCTTCCATTGGTTGTCTTCAAGCTTTTCAAGGGTATACCCGTTTGTTACCAAAGAGCGCATTTCGTTTTTTACATAATATTCGTTATTGCTTTCGTTTATTAATGTTATCAGAAAATACGGTCCGCCCGTGTATGCCGAGGTGTATTTGATGCCCCAAAATTTAATGTTGCTCAGGCTGCCCGTTGTGTATGATTTTATATCCGAAATTGCGTAGTAGGGCTTCGGCTCTGTGGTCGCCGCTGCCTGAGTGGTTTTCACGCCCGTGTATAACTCAGGCTGCCGTGTATAATCATCGGGATTTTTCGGCGGCTTTGTTTGAGGCACATAGCCTTCGGGCAGGGTGGGTGCGGCTGTTGATGATTCAACAGCGTCTTTTTGCTTTTCATAGAATATCTCGGCTATGGTTCTGCAGAGAATTTCGTTGTTTGTTTCATACAGACGCCTGCTGTAATCTGCAGACAGAACCGTATTTGCCGATACAACGATAATCGAGTGCGTTCCGGAGTCTTTTGCCTGAATCTGAACGCAGAAAACTTCATCATAAAGTATTTCCTGATCGGGGGCGGATTTTTCTTTGAATGTTGTCTGATTGAAGGCTTTCCCAATTTCTTCAAGGTCTTCTTCCGACAGTGCGTAAGTTATCGGATTTGAATACCCCTGAGAAATCCGACCGCTTATCGGTGTAACTATTTTTTCTGTTGTTTCGGCATACACTCCTTCTGAAATACTCTCGTAGGTCAAAGACGGCTTTTTATTATATGTTTTATCGCTTTTAACGCTGAATTTGATTGAGGCATCAACTTTTTCACCGAAGGGTGTTTCAATATCAATGTCAACAAAATAATTCTTGTTTTTTTCAAGCGAATCAAGATAAGGTGCAAGCTCATAAATGCAAAGATATTCTTTGCCCGAACCGCCTTCAATCATATACATCGAATTCTCGTGAAATTTTCCGTCTTTTCTTTTCAGAAGCTCACCTTCGGCTTCACTGCCTTCATCAAGGGTGCGAAGCTCAAAATCGCTGCCAATTCTGTAATACGGAATCTGAACAGTGTTGACAACGGGCAGATTGTTTTTGACCTTCACGAGCAGAACGGGTGAACCGAGATAGTCAACAACCTCAAAAGCATACATTTCAAGATAGTTCAGCTTATCAGAGCCGATAAGCTCGGCGTGCTTCAGATTATATTTACCGCCGTATGCGTTTTCGAGCTTGTCCTCTGCGTTATCGGCAAGCTTTTTCCACAGAATTTCGGTGTATTCGGCCTCATCCCCCATATCAACGGGTGCTTCGTTAAGCAAGCCCTCGATATGAACAACTTCATTATTCTCATCAAAATGAACTTCAGCCGTAACCGAGGAGAGAAAACCTTCTTCGGTAAGGAAATATCCCGATTCAAGCGCTTCATCAACACGAAATCTGAACATTTCGATTTCTTTTTCTGTTTTGCCGTTAAGATAGCTTGAATAACTGAAGTCACAATAAGCCTCGTTTATACGGCAATATGCGCCGTTGTCAAGGCTGACAGAAACAATTTCTGCGGCAACAACTTTGTCAAGGTTGTTTTTCTCAATATATTCTTCGATTTTTTGTTCAAGCTCGGCGTATTCGTCTTTTTCGGTTTTTGCATTGGTAAGGCATACTGCTGCAACGGCAACGCAGGCAATTATACACAACACGGCTACAATGACTTTTGCCTTTTTGAATTTGAGAATATTGACTATTCTTTCTTCAACAACATTTTCGCCGAATGAAAGGGGAGCTGAGGCAGCAAATTTGCGGTTTGCACCAACCGAAACAAGCGTTAAGCCGTAGCTTTTCTTGTCATTTTCATTCAAGGATTTCAAAACCCTTTCGTCACAGCTCATTTCCATATCACGAATCATAAGGCTGTAGCCGAGCCACACAAGCGGATTATACCAATGGAGCATCAAAACGGCAAAGGCAACAAGCTTGATGATGTGGTCAAGCCGTTTTATATGAGCTTTTTCGTGCAGAATAACATATTCACGCTGCTTTTCGTCCATACCGCCGGGCAGATATATTTTGGGCTTTATAACGCCGAAAACAAAGGGTGACTTTATGCTTTCACACTCATACACATTGCCGTCAAGCCTTGTTGCAAATTCAATGTTTTTATGTACTTTAATAAAAGATACAACGCCGTAAACCGCCATTGCAATCATGCCCGCTATCCACAAAACCGAAGCAACAGCCGTTACGATTTGCATGGGATTTACGCTTTCCGTAACGCTTGCAGGCGGCAGAACAGGATTGATTGCGGCATCTGCAGGGGGAATTCCCGTTGAAATTTCGGGCACGGGCATGGTGCCTATGTCATCGGGCACATAGCTGTTGACCGTTGCGCCGTTTAACGAGGAGTTGTCCGTCGGCACGGAGAAAAGGTTGAAAATGCTCAGCACCGATGAAAATGAAAATTTGCAAAGCAGCCTGAAGCCTGCGATCGCCCATAAGCTGTAGGAATAAATCTTAGGCGCTTTTTTCAGCAGCAGCCTCACAAGCATTATTGCAACGATAATGTAGCTGCCCGTTATGCTCATGTTGAGAAAATTAATAAAGGTCTGTTCAATAAAATCAAACATCTTTAGTCCTCCCTGTGAGCATTTATCAGCTCGGTGAGCACATCCGCCTCTTTTTCAGAAATGGTTTTGCCGCCGAGAAATGATGCGAGAAAAGAGGGGAGAGAGCCCTCAAAGGTGCGGTCAACAAAGCTTTCGCTTTCGTTTGCCTGCACACTCTCCTTCGGCACTATCACCGAAACAACGGCGTTTTCGTTTTTTATCAGCCCCTTTTCACACATTTTGCGGATTGCGTTGTAGGTGGTTGACTTCTTCCAGCCGAGCTTTTCCTTGCAAAGCTCAACAAGCCTGCCTGAATTCACGGGCGCACTGTCCCATATTACGCACATGAATTTGTACTCGCTGTCCCATAAGTTAAGGTCGCTCATAATTTTGTCCTCCGTTTATACAAATTTGGTTTGTAATTACAAACCTCACCTTAAGTTTATAATTATAAACCTCGTTTGTCAAGCCTTTTTTTTGAAAAAAATCACCGAAAATCCTCGGGACAGGGGATTCTCGGTGAAAAATCAATTATTTATCCTTTTTCTTTTGTATAAAGATTATTGCTGCCGCTGCAGATACTGCAAGAGCAGCAAAAGCCGTGATTCCTGCTGCTGATGAGCCTGTTTCGGGTATATCCGTTTCGCCCTTTGACCATACTGCGTCAAAGGAGAGATTCTTTTTGGGCATTTTTTCGGGCACATCGGGTGTCCAGCCAACAAAATCATAGCCTTCCTTCTCGGGCTCTGCAGGCAGCGTGATTTGTGAGCCTGCAGCGATGTTGTAGGTTTTATAAATATCGCCGTCAACTCTGTAGGTTACGGTGTATGTCTTGTTAACATTTCCGATTACCGAAGACAGACCGATAACAGCGATAATACCGCCCACGATTGAAAGGCCCGTTATTGCCGCACCAACGCCTGCAACGATGCCGCCTGCAATGAGCGTGCCGCCGATAACAACGGTAACAAAGTCCTTATCGACCTCGTATTGTGCCTCAAAAACAAGGTCCTCTGCAGGCATTTCTGCAGGGATTTCGGGGCTCCAGCCAACAAATTTATGGGCAAATTTCTTGGGTGCCGTTTCGGGCACGGGGATTTTGTCACCTTCCTTTACTTCATAGGAAGCGTAGGTTTTATCCTTTGACATCATATAAACAACATTGCCGTTTTTGAGCCATTTTGCCGTGAAGGTGATGTCCTCGGCAGGCACGGTTGCGTGGTCAAAGGCATTTTTGCCGTTTTCATCATACCAGCCTGCAAAGGTGTAGCCCTCTTTTGAGGGGTCCTCGGGCACGGTATCAGCCATGCTTGAGCCGTAGGGGGCGGTTTCCTTGTGAATTTCGGCTTCATCCGAAACAAAGGTTAAAGTGATATCCTTAAGCTTCCATGAAGCCGAAGCCTCAAGGTTTGCTTCGGGCATTGTTTCGGGCAGCTTGTCCTGCTTTTCGTTAATAACCCAGCCGTTGAAAATGTGTCCCTCGGGAGCTTCGGGTGCTGCAGGCGGAACAATGGTTTCGCCTGCCTTGTAGGTCTGCTCATCACCGTACTTTTTGCCGTTTGAGTAGTAGGTGATTTTGTACTCTGTTGCAGACTCGGTTTCAGTTTCGGTTTCGGGTTTTGTTTCGGATTCCGTTTCTTTTTCCGATTCAGGCTCGGTTACAGCCTCGGTTGTAATTTCCGTTTCGTTGTTAAGCGTTGTTTCTTCATCAGCCGCAAAGCCCGAAAGGGGAGTTGCGGTAAGAACAAACGCAAGCGCAACAAACACTGCAGTGAGCTGTTTTAATCTTTTCTTCATAAAATACCTCCGTTTTATGTGTTCTTTAAAGATACATTATTAAATATGAAGTGTGCGGTGTCCCCGTCCGCAAAGTATCTTTAAATACGATAAAGATTATACTTTTTTTGCAGTGCTCTTTCTACATATCCGCTGTTAATATATTGTGAACGCACGTAAAATATTTTGCAAACTCAGAATGAACTTTTGTAAAAATAAACGGATTTCTATTCAATTTTTTACATTACTGTAAAATTAAGGGTTATTTGGAGGAAACGGGTTTTTCTTTGCCGTCAATAAGCCTTGCAAAATTTGAGGCGTGCATAACTATAATCAGTGCCGAACACGCCGCAGCAAAAATAAAGAGGGCTGTTTGGTTTTTGCCCGCAACCCAAAATGCAAGAAGAGGGTAGATTGCGGCGCATATTCCCGAAGCAAGGGAAACGATTTTTGTTGACAGAGTGATAACCGCAAAAAGTGCAAGCAGAATAACTGCGGCGAGCGGAATTATTCCTGTTGCCGCCCCTGCAGCGGTTGCAACTCCCTTGCCGCCTCTGAATCGGAAGAAGAGCGGAAAGCAGTGACCGAACTGAACAAAAAAGCCTGCAACAAGCATACACTCATACGGTGCATCAAGAAACAGAATCAGGCATTTTGCCGCCGCAACGGTTAACAGTCCCTTTGAAAAATCAAAGATAAAAACCGCAGCTGCCGCCTTTTTGCCGAAGCTTCTTAAGGTGTTTGTTGCCCCTGCATTGCCGCTGCCCTGAGTGCGGATATCCTTACCGTAATATTTTTTTGAAATAATGACCGATGCGTTTATGCTGCCTATAAGATATGCCGAGGCAGCACATAAAACAATATAAAGCATAAAAAATCACCCGACAGTATTATATCCGTCGGGTGGAAAATTTATTTATTGACCTTGCGGCGTATTTCCTCAATGCTCATTTCGGTAAGAGTGCCCTTCACTGCATGAAAGCACCTTTGGCCAAGCTCAAATATATGAATATCATTCTTCAGCGAATCAGAATACACATTTATAAACTCGGCATCGGGAAGTGCTTGTGCAAGCCTTAACGGCTTTTGCTTATCCTTGCAGTTGAAGCCGTCAATCCTGCCCGTTTTCGGGTCCATTTTTGTTGCAATCAGGGTGTGCACACCGTATTTTTCGCAAATCGGTCTGAGAAAAAATTCAGGTGATGCAGAGCAAACAACAATCGGTCGGCTGCCCCTGTTTTCGGGCTCAAAAATCGGATAAATCCTTTTTTGCTGATTATTCCAGAATTTCTCAGCCATTTTTTCGCCGTCTGTGAAGCGCAGGAATGAAAAGCACCTGCCCTTGAATTGATCGCCGAAGCCGAGAAAGAAGAGGGCAAGATTGAGCAGAAGCCACGGTGCAAGAATGATAAGATAGGGCCTGTGAATCAGGCAGTAAAACAGAAATACCGTTTCCGAATCAACGGGATAGACCGTTTTGTCAAAATCGTAAAGATCGAATTTGTTATCAGACATTGAAGGTTACCTTTTTGCCCGTGAGCTCAATTTCTTTTTCTTTTCCGTCAAAAATAACGGTGAATTTGCCCTTGCCCTCAAGGCTGCAGCTTGAT
This sequence comes from Clostridia bacterium, assembly GCA_017403185.1. Taxonomy (GTDB): domain Bacteria; phylum Bacillota; class Clostridia; order Oscillospirales; family Acutalibacteraceae; genus CAG-177. The sequence goes on along the minus strand of JAFQON010000025.1, from coordinate 41,690 downwards.
ACCCTGCCGTTTTTCCATTCGATGTCAACAATAACGCCGCCCTTTGCAAGCAGACCCTTTACACTGCCGTTTTGCCATTTTGAGGGAAGTGCGGGCAGAATGTAAATCCTGCCGCTGTGGCTCTGCATGAGCATTTCGGTGATGCCGCTAACAAATCCGAAGTTGCCGTCAATCTGGAAGGGGGGATGTGCGTCAAAAAGATTTTCGTAGGTGCCGCCGCCCTTTGTGTAGTTTACGCCGATGCTCTTAACGGGGCGAAGCTGCATTTCAATGAGCTTGAGTGCGTGGTCGCCGTCAAAGAGCCTTGCCCAGAAGTTGATTTTCCAGCCGAGGCTCCAGCCCGTGCCGTTATCGCCTCTGCGCTCAAGCGTTCTGCGGCAGGCTTTTGCAAGCTCGGGTGTGCCGTCAACGGTGATAAGGCGTGCGGGATGAAGGGCATAAAGATGTGAAACATGTCTGTGATGAGGCTCTCTTTCGGGGTAATCGTCATCATATTCAAGAAGCTGACCGTCACTGCCGATTTTGAAATCCGCCATGTTTTCAAGAGTGTTTTTGAGTTCAGATGCGAATTCGCCGTCAATGCCGAGGATTTCACAGCTCTTTATGCAGTTGATGAACAGCTCTTTGGCAATGGACATTGACATGGTTGAATATTTCGCAACATAACAGGATTCGTTTTCATAAATAAATCCGTTTTCGGGTGATGTGCCGGGCGCAAGAACAAGCTTGCCCTCATATTCCGTCATAATGTCAAGATAGAATTCTGCAGCCTTTTTCATTACGGGGTAAGCTGTTTCTCTGAGGTAATCAACATCGTTTGTGTATTCATAGTGCTCAAAAAGATGCTCACAAAGCCAGCCTGATGAGCCGTGCCAGAATGCCCATGATGCGCTGCCTGCAACGGGAGTTGAAAGCCTCCACAGGTCAACATTGTGGTGAGAGGTCCAGCCCTTTGCGCCGTACTGACCCATAGCCGCCTTTTCACCGCTGATGCTCAGCTCCTTGACCATCTCTATGAGAGGATAGTTTACCTCAGGCATACGGCACATAAGAACGGGCCAATAGTTCATTTCGGTGTTGATGTTTACCGTGTAGTTTGAATGCCAGGGGGGAGTGAGCTTGTCATTCCATATACCCTGAAGGGTTGAGGGCTGTGAGCCGATTCTTGATGATGAAATTGAAAGGTATCTGCCGTAATTATAAACCAGAGTAATAAGTGAAATATCGCTCTTGTCTCTTTTGAAAGCAACAAGTCGCTTGTTTGTGGGGATATCACCCTTGCCTTCGCCAAGGTCAAGGCTTACTCTGCCGTAAAGCTCGGTGTAGTCTGCGATATGAGCCTGCTTCTCTTTATCATAATTATTTACGGCGGCGATTCTGTCCATGCAGGGCTTGATGTATTCCTTGCCTTCAAGGAAGGGGTGCTTATCCCAGCCGTTGAAGCTTGTTTCGCTTGTGAAGAAGAGAACGGCTTCGGTTGCGTCGGTAACGGAAAGCCTGTTTTCAACAGCCTTGAGCGTGCCGTCGGTGATAACCTTAACAACTGCTCTGAAGTGCATGCCCTTCATTTCGGGCTCATCAAAGTATTTTTTGTTGCTTGCATCGTTATCAATATTGTTTTCGCCGTGGCATTCACCGTCAAGAATAACGGTGTTGCCCTCAACAAAGCTGTTGCTGCGAAGCTTTGAAGTGAGCGCAACGGAGAAATTCATCTTTCCGCCTTCGCTTGTAAGCTTTGCGGCAATAATCTTTGAAGGATAAGATGCAAAATATTCTCTTTTATATGTAACATCCGAGCGAGTGAATTCAACGCTTGAGGTTGCGTTTTCAAGGTTGAGGCTTCTGCGGTAATTCTTTACCCTTCCCTTTGCCTCAAATTCAATCTCAAGGTCGCCGAGCGGCATATACGCCTGACTCCAGGTGCTCTGGAAGTTTGTTTCGATTTCTTTCTGAGCCTCATGAAGCCTGCCTGCAAGGGCAAGGTCACGGGCTTTTCTGAATGCTTCGGGAGCACCTTCTCTGACGGTGTTTTTGGGCCTGCCGTTCCACAATTCATCGTGGTTGAGGCAGAGAACCTCTTTTGAAGGTGTGCCGTAAATCATTGCGCCGAGCGTGCCGTTGCCTATGGGCAGGCTCTGAGTCCACGCCTTTGCGGGTGAGTTATACCATAAAACTGTTGAAGATGACATAACGCAGTCTCCTTTTATAACAAAAAGTTTATATTATTATACACTAACAGCTTGAAACAGTCAATTGATAAAAATGAAAGAAATCCTGCAAAACTGTAAATTTCACTTGCATTTTGCGGCAGGTTGGTGTAAAATTATTTTTTGTATGAGATAAAAAAAGAGGTATGCTTATGTCGGAAAATTTTCAGGCAAAAATCGAAGAGGTCTACGGCAGTCTTTCGAAGGGACACAAAAAGATTGCGGACTACATAAAATCAAACTATGAGAAAGCATCGTTTATGACTGCGGCAAGCCTCGGCAAGGCCGTCGGCGTGAGCGAATCAACCGTTGTGCGCTTTGCATCAAATGTGGGCTTCGAGGGCTATCCCGAGCTGCAGAAGCATTTGCAGGAAATGGTTAAGAGCCATCTCACAAGCGTTCAGCGTATGGAGGTTGCTGCGAGCAGATTTGACGGTGACGATTTCATTGAAAACGCCTTTGCCGCCGATATTGATATGATCAAGGCGACCCGTGACGGCGTTTCAAGAGAGGCTTTTGAGAAAAGCGTTGAAGCCATCAATAAGGCGAGAAAAATATATATTCTCGGTGTGCGCAGCTCGGCAGCTATTGCGAGCTTTGCTGCATTTTATTTCAGATACCTCTGTGACAATGTTGTGCTTATTGATACATCGTCGTCAAGTGAGCTTTTTGAGCAGATGTTCCGCATAAACAGTGAGGATGTCTGCATTGCCATAAGCTTCCCGAGATATTCAAATCAGACCGTCAAGGCTCTTTCTTTTGCCAAAGACAGGGGAGCAACCATTATTTCCGTTACAGACGGTGAGATGTCACCCATTGCGTCCTATGCAACCCACCTTCTCGTTGCCAAGAGCAACATGGTGTCGTTTGTCGATTCGCTTGTTGCACCGCTCAGCCTTATCAATGCGCTTATAGCGGCGTGTGCAAGGCAGAAGAGTGATGTTGTTTATAATCAGTTCAGAGCGCTTGAAGAGATATGGGATGAATATCAGGTATACCGCACAGGCGGGGAGGATAAGAAATGAGAACTTCCGTGCTTGTTATAGGCGGCGGTGCTTCAGGGCTTATTGCCGCAGGCTCCTGCGCAAACGAAGGGGTTGAAACCCTTGTTCTTGAACGCAACGAAAAGCCTGCCAGAAAAGTAATGATAACGGGCAAAGGCAGGTGCAATGTAACGAATAACTGCACTTCTCTGCAGGAGCTTATTTCAAATGTGCCACGCAACGGCAGATTTTTATACGGCGCATTTTCACGCTTTATGCCGGCGGATGTCATTGATTTCTTTGAAAGCAGGGGAGTTGAGCTCAAAACCGAAAGGGGTAACAGAGTTTTCCCCGTATCGGACAGCGCTGCGGATATTGTTGACGCTCTTCACGGCTATGCCAAAAGCAGGGCAAGAATAATGCACGGCAGAGCCAAGGAGCTTTTGATAAATGACGGCAGGGTTGCAGGCGTAAGGACTGAAGAAGGCGAAGAAATCTTTGCCGAAAAGGTGATAGTCGCAACCGGCGGTATGTCTTATCCGGGCACCGGCTCAACGGGTGACGGTTATGAGCTTGCAAGGCAGGCAGGGCATAAGATAACCGAAATCGTTCCATCGCTTGTTCCGCTTGAAATTCATGAGGGCTTCTGCAGCGACCTTATGGGTCTTTCGCTGCGTAACACCACAATCAGGGTTGTTGATACCGAGAGCGGCAAAACCGTATACACTGATTTCGGCGAGATGCTGTTCACTCATTTCGGGGTATCGGGGCCGATGATTCTCAGTGCATCGGCGCATATGAGAAGCATGAAAAGCGGAAAATACAAAATATATATTGACCTTAAGCCTGCTTTAACGGCAGAGCAGCTTGATGCGAGAATTCTGCGTGATTTTTCCGAAAACACAAATAAGAATTTTATCAATGCCCTCAATTTGCTTTTGCCCAAAAAGCTTGTGCCCGTAATTGTAAAGCTCAGTAAAATCGGGCTTACAACCAAGGTCAATCAGATTACAAAGGAGCAGAGAAGAGCTCTTGCCGAGCTGCTCAAAGGTATGTGCATAACCGTTACGGGCTTCAGACCCATAGCGGAGGCTATAATCACCTCCGGCGGTGTTGATGTTTCACAGATTAATCCCAAAACAATGGAATCAAAGCTTGTTGAGGGTCTTTATTTTGCAGGTGAGGTAATTGATGCCGATGCCTATACGGGCGGATTTAACCTTCAGATTGCATTTTCAACGGGCAGGCTTGCAGGGCTGAGCGCTGCCGGAAGTATAATTGAAAACAGGGAGAGTTGTTATGAATAACGCAGTTGTTAATGTAGCTATTGACGGGCCTGCAGGTGCAGGCAAAAGCACCGTTTCCCGTGCTGCCGCAAAAGCGGTAGGATATATTTATGTTGATACAGGTGCGCTTTACCGTGCAGTCGGTGTGAATGCGCTCAGAAAAGGTATTGATACCAAGGATAAGCCTGCAGTAGCGGCAAGCCTTGCCGATATCAGCGTGGACCTTGTGTTTGAAAACGGCGAGCAGAAGGTGCTGCTTAACGGCGAGAATGTTTCTGCCGAAATCAGAACTCCCCCCGCATCAATGGCGGCATCGGATGTTTCTGCGGTGCCCGAGGTCAGAGCATTTCTTTTTGATTTGCAGAGAGATATCGCAAAGAGGAACAACTGCATCATGGACGGCAGGGATATAGGCACCGTTGTGCTGCCTGATGCAAAGGTTAAGATTTTTCTCACCGCATCACCTGAGGAAAGAGCGACCAGAAGATATAAGGAGCTTATCGAAAAGGGCACTGATGTTAAATACGAAGATGTTCTTTCGGAGCTGATTGAAAGGGATTATAACGATTCCCACCGTGAAATTGCTCCGCTCAAGCCTGCCGAAGACGGCGTTATTCTTGACACCACGGGGCTTTCGCTTGAAGAATCCGTAAACGAAATTATCAGAATTATTAAGGAGAATATATAATGAAGGGTTTTGATTATTCAAATGTTAAAGAGGAAGAGGCACTTTATGACAAGCTCCGTCCTCTCGGCAAAAAAATCATAAACGGTATGTATGATATAAATTATATCGGAACAGAAAATATTCCCGAAGAGGGCGGCTTTATCATTGCCTCAAACCATATCAGGGCTTTTGACCCCGTATACATTGCAATCGGCGTTGAAAAAAGGCAGATTCATTTCATGGCAAAGAAAGAGCTTTTTGAAATACCCGTTGTTAAGACCTTGTTCAAGAAGGCAAATGCCTTCCCCATTGTGAGAGGCGGATCTGATAAAGAAGCTATCGACTATGCCGAAAGAGTTGTCCGAGAAGGCCATATTCTCGGAATTTTTCCCGAGGGTACACGCTCAAAGGATTATAAACCTGCAAGAGCAAGATCGGGCATCGGCCTTATCGCCAAGGAAACAAAGGCGGATATTCTCCCTGTTTCAATCTATAATTGCGACGAAATGAAGAAGGGAACAAAGCTTACCATAAGATTCGGCGAGCTTATCCCCTACGAAAAGCTCGGATTTACCGAAGAAGGCGCCAGAGAGGAAGTCAAAAACTGCGCAAAGTTCGTTATGTCTGAAATCGTTAAGCTCTGGGGGATGGGTCATTGCGAATAACACTTGCAAAAACGGCGGGCTTCTGCTTCGGCGTTGACCGAGCGGTTGAAATGGCCTATGAGCTTGCGAAAAAAAATGTGAAGGCTGCAACTCTCGGCGAGCTTATACATAATAATTTTGTCACCTCCGAGTTGGAGAACAAGGGCGTGAGGCTTATTGATTCTCCGTCTCAGGCGCAGAGGGGTGAAACGGTTATTATCCGTGCGCACGGAGTGGCTGAAAGTGTGTATAAAGAGCTTGAAGAAACGGGCGCCGTTATCTGTGATGCAACCTGCCCGTTTGTGAAAAAAATCCACACAATCGTTGCTGAGAATTCCTCGGCAGATATTCCCGTTCTTATTGCGGGTGACCCCAATCACCCCGAGGTTATCGGCATAAAGGGTCACAGCAACGGTGAGGTTTTTGTGTTTAACAGCTCCGATGAGCTTGAAAAAATTCTCGGTGAGAAGCCTGAATTGTGCAAAAAAAGAATAATAGTTGTTTCTCAGACCACTTTTTCGCAAAAAGAATGGAAAATTTGTAAAGAAAAAATAAAAATATACTGTACAAATCCGAAAATTTTTGATACAATATGCAGTGCGACACGAAAAAGGCAGGATGAAGCTGCCGAGCTTTCAAAGAAAAGCGACCTGATGATTATTATCGGCGGTCGCCACAGCTCCAACACGGCAAAGCTTAAGGCGGTTTGCAGTGACAGCTGTGAAACATATCTGGTGGAAAGAGCTGACGAGCTCAGGACCATAAATTTTTCCAATCACGCCGAAGTCGGCGTCACGGCAGGGGCATCAACCCCTTCCGTAATAATTAAGGAGGTACTTTTAGAAATGTCCGAAATCGTAAACGAAACCACAAAATTGCAGGTAGAGGAGGTGCCTTCTGAAGCAGCAGTAATAACAGACGATATGGATTTTTCCGCAGCACTTGAAGCTTCACTCAGCAGCATGAGCACTGACCAAAAGGTCAAGGGCGTTGTTATGGGCATCACTCCCACAGAAATCCAGGTTGACATCGGCAGAAAGCATGCCGGCTATGTTCCCATGGATGAGTACAGCGCAGACCCCAACGCTGATGCAGCCAAGGAGCTCAAAATCGGCGACGAAATCGATCTTATCATAATGAAGACCAACGATGCCGAAGGAACTGTTATGCTTTCAAAGAAGCGCTTCGATGCACAGAACGCTTGGGTTGAAATTATTGCCGCTGAAGAAGACGGCAGAGTTCTTGAAGGCACCGTTGCAGAAGTTGTTAAGGGCGGCGTAAGAGTTGTTTCAAACGGCGTTCGCGTATTTGTTCCCGCTTCACACGCAACAGAGCGCAGAGATGAGAATCTTGAGGATCTTCTCAAGAAGACTGTTAAGTTCCGCATCATCGAGGTTAACAAGCAGCGCAGAAGAGCAGTCGGCTCAATCCGTTCCGTACTTAAGGAAGCAAAGAAGGAAGCTGCAGAGGCATTCTGGGCACAGGCTGCAGAGGGTCAGACATATCACGGCGTTGTTAAGTCAATGACAAACTACGGCGCATTTGTTGATATCGGCGGCATCGACGGCATGGTTCACATTTCAGAAATGTCATGGAAGCGCATCAAGAATCCTTCAGAAGTATTCGAAATCGGTCAGGAAGTTGATGTTTACATCAAGTCACTTGATGCAGAAAACAAGAAGATTTCACTCGGCTACAGAAAAGACGAGGACAATCCCTGGGCAATTCTCAAGAACAACTATCCCGAAGGCTCGGTTGTTGAAGCTGAAATCGTTGGCATGACAACATTCGGCGCATTCGCAAGAGTTATCCCCGGCATTGACGGCCTTATCCACATTTCACAGATTGCTGACCGTCATATCAGCAAGCCTCAGGATGTTCTTAAGGTTGGCGAAACCGTAACCTGCAAGATTACCGCTATTGATTACGATAAGAAGCGTGTAAGCCTTTCAATCCGTGCTCTCATCGAGCCCGCTGAGGAAGCAGCTGAAGAAGCAGTTGAGGCTGTTGAAGAAGCTGTTGCAGAAGAAGCTGCGGCAGAAGAAGCAGCTGAATAATATTTGTATTTTGCCGCCCGCAGTTTTTTCTGTGGGCGGTTTTTCAATCAGTCGGTTTTTGGAGTGATATATTATTAAAAAAGAAAAGATACTCGGCCCCTTTTATTGTATTCTTGCAGCGGTTGTTTGGGGTCTTTCGTTTGTGGCGCAGAGCGAAGGCGCAAGCATAGGCACCTTCACCTTCAACGGTCTGCGTACTCTTCTTGGCGGAATTGTGCTTGTTCCGCTTGTAATTCTCAGCTTTAAAAGTGAAAATAAGAAACTCCCTGAGGGTGAAAAAAAGAAATTCCCGTTTAAGGATGTTCTGATAGGCGGTGTATGCTGCGGCATTCCTCTTTTTATCGGCGGCAATCTTCAGCAGCACGCCTTCAACTACATAGATGTTGGCAAGGTAGGCTTTATAACGGCACTTTATATGGTGCTTGTTCCCGTTATCGGAATTTTCTTGAAGCAGAAGGCACGCTTTAATATATGGATAGGCGTTGCATTCGGTGTTATCGGATTATATTTTCTCAGCATCCCCAAGGGCGATTTTTCAATCGGCAAGGGTGAGCTTATAACAATATGCTGCTCTGTTGCCTTTGCCGCCCATATACTTGTTATTGACCATTTTTGCAAAAAGGTTAATAATATTGCGCTTTCATGTGCTCAGTTTTTTGTTGCGGGCACACTTTCGGTAATATGTATGTTTATTTTTGAAGAGCCCAAGCTCAGTGAAATTTCGGGCGCATGGCTGCCGCTTGTTTATGCAGGCGTTATGAGCTGCGGTGTAGCCTTCACGGCACAGATTTTCGGTCAGAAATACGCAGAGCCCGCAGTTGCATCGCTTCTGCTCTGCCTTGAATCCGTTTTTGCGGTTCTCTTCGGCTGGCTGCTGCTCGATCAGATGCTTTCTCAGAGAGAGCTCTTTGGCTGCCTTATTATGTTTATTGCCATTGTGTTTACGCAGGTTCCCACAGAAGTTTTCTTAAAGCCCTTTAAAAAGAAAAACTCATAATTAAACAGGGGAGTTGATGATGTGTTAGCAAAGCTTGTTTCAGTTATTCTGTCATTTGTTATGTCTGTCACCGGCTTTTTTTCAACGGCAGTCAGCGATGTGATAGACTCCGTGAGTGAATTGCTTTTCGGCGTTCCTTACACCGTTGAAGCGGTGAAATACGACTTTTTCAATGAAATTGATGACAGCGATGTGGTTGAGCTTGATGATGACAGCGGATTTATCAATGACAAAATAGCTGTGTTTGTTGATTCGGATATGTCGTTTTCGCAGAAGCTTGATTTTTTTGCAGGCTGCGGCGGTGTGCTTGCAGGCTGGTGTGCTCCTGCTGACCTTTATGTCATAAGCTATCCCGGTATGACATACGAGCAGGTTATGAAAAAGTGCGATGAGCTTGATATGAAGGACGGCGTTGAGCTTTCCGTGCCTGTTATGGCATACAAAACAGAAAAAAACATTACTCCTGCTGACCCGTTTGATTCAACCGCAGATGAACCGGTTGTCTGGGATGAAACCGTTCCCGGCGGCACCAATTGGTGGCTTGAAGCCATTGATGCAAGGCAGGCGTGGGATTACAGCGATAATTTCAGCAAAATCAATATCGGTGTTCTGGATGCAGGCTATGAAACCGATCACCCCGAGCTTACGGGTAAAATAACCTTCCCCGACAGCAAGCAGGCACGCCGAAACATTCCCGATTCTCACGGCACCCATGTTGCGGGCATAATTGCGGCAAACCACAATGATGTGGGCATAGCAGGTGTTTGCGATAATTCAAATCTTATCTGTATTGACTGGATGCCTGACCTGCTTCAGTTCTGGAGCACGGATATTTCAATTTTCTTCGGAGTTTCAACGCTTGTAAAGGCAGGCGCAAAGGTTATCAATATGTCGCTCGGCACTTCCGGCTCAAAAACGAGCAACAGCACCGGTTTTATTGAAAGAGTTATCGGTACGGCTGCCACATCATACATGATGGCTTCTCTTCTTTCCAAAGGATATGATTTTGTGGTTGTTCAGTCGGCAGGTAACGGTGATATCTTCGGCGATCCCGTGGATGCAAGGCACAACGGTCATTTCTGTTCTCTTACCGAGAGCAACATTTTTACCGGCTCAAAGAATGTATCCAAGCAGGATATTCTCAACCGCATAATCGTTGTTGCAAGTGCATCGCACAACGGCGACGGAACATACACTCAGTCTGAATTCACCAATGTCGGCTCGGCGGTTACAATTGCAGCGCCGGGCGAGGATATATACAGCAGCTCGCTCAACGGCGGATATGAGGTTTTTTCGGGCACTTCGATGTCCGCCCCGATTGTCACGGGTGTTGCTTCGCTTGTGTGGTCGGTAAATCCTTCATTCACGGGCGCACAGGTTAAGGATATCGTTTGCACATCAACCGATTCCGTTGCAAAAATCTATACCGAAAGCGAATATTATTATGATGTTGAGCTTATGGAATACCCCATGGTTAATGCCAAGCTTGCCGTTGAAGAGGCGATAAGACGAAGCGATGCTTCCTGCGGCACGGTTTCGGGCAAAATAATCGGCAGCGCAGACAGAATTGTTTATGCAGGCAAATCCCACACCGTTTATTCCGACGGCACATATTCCTTTGTCACTACCGAGGGCAGCGGCACTGCAGAGCTTTTTGACAGATACGGCAATTCAGTCGGTTCATTTGATTTGACCGTCATGGCGGGTCAGACAACCGTTGCCGAGGATTATAACATCACATCTTATTAAAGGAGAGATACAGATATGGCAGAGATTAAAAAGCATTGGTATAAAGAAATGTCCGTTTATCAGATTTGGCCCCGAAGCTTTAAGGACGGTAACGGCGACGGTATAGGCGATATCAAGGGTGTTATGGAAAAGCTCGATTACATTAAGAGCATCGGCGTTGATGCAATCTGGTTTTCTCCTCTTTACAAATCACCTCAGCATGACTATGGCTACGATATTGCCGATTACAAGGCGATAGCCCCTGAATACGGCACAATTGAGGAGTTCAAAGAGCTTCTTGATGCCGCTCACGAAAGAGGTCTTAAGGTTATAATGGACCTTGTTATTAACCACACATCAAATGAGCATGAATGGTTCAAAGAGAGCATGAAGGGTCACGATAACCCTTATCACGATTATTATTTCTGGCGCAAGGGCAAAAAGCCAAACGGCAAGAAGCCTCCCAACAACTGGCTTTCAACCTTTGCAGGCCCCGGCTGGCATTATAATGAGCACCTTGACGAATGGTATCTCACTCTTTTTGCCAAGGAACAGCCCGATCTCAATATGGATAACCCCAAGGTCAGAGAAGAAATCAAGGATATAATCCGTTTCTGGCTTGATATGGGCGTTGACGGCTTCCGTGAGGATGTTATAACATTCATTTCTAAGAAGGAGGGGCTGCCCAACGGCTTCCCCATTCCCGTTGCCTGCGGTATGGAGCATTATAAATGCGGTCCCCATCTTGACGAATATCTCAGAGAATTCAGAGAAGTAACCGATAACTACGATTGTATGACCGTTGGCGAAGCGCCTATGATGACCCCGAAGCTTGCCCTCAGATTTATCAAAGAGGGTGCGGGTCAGACTCTCAATATGATGTTCAACTTCCAGCATATGGAGGCGGATTCCTTTATGGTAAGCTGGATTCCCATGCCCTTCAGCCTCAAAAAGCTCAAGAATGCCTACAACAGATGGCAGCACAAGCTTTACGGTATTGCTTGGAACGCAAACTATATTGAAAACCACGATCAGCCCAGAATTATCAGCCGTTACGGCGATGAAAAATACAGGGTTGAAAGCGGCAAGATGCTCGCAACAATGTATATCTGTCAGAGCGGCACACCCTTTATTTATCAGGGTCAGGAGATAGGTATGCTCAACATAAAGATGAACAGTGTTGACGATTACACCGATACTCAGGTGAAGAGCACATATCAGCTTTTCAAAAAGCTCGGCTTCAGCGACAAGATGTTCCTCAGGATTGCAAACCGTGCATCAAGAGATAATGCGAGAACCCCCGTGCAGTGGTCTGCCGATAAAAATGCAGGCTTCACGACCGCAGACGAAGCTTGGTTCAAGGTTAATCCGAATTACACCGAAATCAATGTTGAAGCTGCCGATAAGGATGAGAACTCAATTCTTAACTATTACAGAAAGCTTCTTAAATTCCGCAAGGAAAATGAAATCTGCATCTACGGCGATTTCAAGCTTCATTATAAGAACAGCCGCAAGCTCTTTGTTTATGAACGCAACTATGAGGGCAAGCGTATGCTTGTAATCAACTCCTTCACCGAGCAGCCCGTTCATTTCACCGCACCTGCAGGCTTTGAGCTCGGCAAGGGCAAGCTTGTGCTTTCAAACTATGATGTTGAGGCGGATAAAACTCTCAACCACTTTGACACAAAGCCTTATGAAACAAGGGTTTATCTCTTTGACTGATTTAACAAAGCACCCTCTTAAATGAGGGTGCTTTTTATCATATTTCAATCTTGACTTTAACTTTCAATAAGGATATACTTTTTAACTGAAAAAACATTGGGAGTGATAAATGTGAACAGTGTTCCCGATTATTTCGGCTGTATGGTCTTTGACGATAAAGCCATGAAGTCGAGATTACCCAAAGAAACCTATAAAGCAATCAAAAAGACGATGCGTGACGGCAAGCGTCTTGACATCGAGGTTGCAAATGTCGCCGCCAACGCAATGAAGGATTGGGCGGTTGAAAAGGGCGCAACCCATTATACACACTGGTTCCAGCCCATGACGGGCATTACTGCAGAGAAGCATGACAGCTTCATTTCGCCCGACAGTGACGGCTCGGTTATCATGGAGTTTTCGGGCAAGGAGCTCGTTAAGGGCGAATCCGATGCTTCAAGCTTCCCCTCAGGCGGTATCCGTTCAACCTTCGAGGCAAGAGGCTATACGGCGTGGGACCCCACATCATACGCTTTTATCAAAGAGGGTGTGCTCTGCATACCCACCGCATTCTGCTCGTACGGCGGCGAAGCTCTTGATATGAAAACTCCGCTTCTTCGCTCAATGGAAGCAATCGGTAAGCAGGCAAAGAGAATTCTCAAGCTTTTCGGTCAGGATGAAACCGCAAGTGTTAAAACAACCGTCGGTGCGGAGCAGGAATATTTCCTTGTTGACGGCGATATGTATAACAAGCGCAAGGACCTTATTTTTACAGGCAGAACCCTTTTTGGTGCAAAGCCCCCCAAGGGTCAGGAGCTTGATGACCACTATTTCGGCTCAATCAAGCCCCGAATTGCCGCATTCATGGCGGAGCTTAACGAAGAGCTCTGGAAGCTCGGCATTCTCGCTAAAACAGAGCATAATGAAGCTGCCCCCGCTCAGCACGAGCTTGCTCCCATTTTCTCAACAACAAACATTGCAACTGACCATAATCAGCTTATGATGGAGGTTATGCAGAAGGTTGCAAAGAAGCATAATCTTATCTGTCTTCTTCACGAAAAGCCCTTTGAAGGCGTTAACGGCAGCGGTAAGCACAACAACTGGTCAATCTCAACAGGTAAGGGTGTCAACCTTCTTGAGCCCGGCGAAACACCCTATGATAATGCACAGTTTCTTCTTTTCCTCTGCGCAGTTATCAAGGCCGTTGACAATTATCAGGATTTGCTCAGAATGTCCGTTGCAAGCGCAGGCAACGACCACCGTCTCGGTGCCAATGAAGCCCCTCCCGCAGTTGTTTCAATGTTCCTCGGCGACGAGCTCAACGAAATCCTCGATTCAATAGAGAGCGATGCGTCATATGATGCAAAAGAAACCGTGCAGATGAAGGTCGGCGTTCATGTTTTACCCCGTTTTCCCAAGGATACCACGGACAGAAACCGAACCTCACCCTTCGCATTCACGGGCAATAAATTTGAATTCAGAATGCTCGGCTCAGCAAATTCAATCGCAAGCGCAAACATTGTTCTCAACACCGCCGTTGCGGAGTCTCTCAAATCCTATGCGGACAGGCTTGAAAATGTTGATAATTTTGAAGATGCACTTCACGCTCTTATTCAAAAGACCATCAGAGACCACAAGCGCATAATCTTCAACGGTAACGGCTATGATGATGAATGGACCAAAGAAGCCGAGGCAAGAGGTCTCAGCAATTTCAGAACAACCCCCGATGCACTTCCCTGCCTTACCGCTGAGAAGAATGTGAAGCTTTTTGAAGAGCACAAAGTGTTCACAAGAGCAGAGCTTGAAGCAAGGCAGGAAATCTACTTCCAGAATTACTGCAAGACTCTTAACATTGAAGCTCTCACCGTTATTGATATGATTAATAAGGATATCCTGCCTGCAATCAGCTCATATATCGGCAAGGTCAGCAGCACTGCTGCGGCAAAGAAAAGCTGCTTTGCAGATGCCGACTTTACCTACGAAGAAAACACCGTCAAAAAGCTTTCTTCTCTTTCCGCTTCGATTTATAAGTCGGTCAATGAGCTTGAAGCTTCACTGAAAGAAATCAAGCCTCTTGATGCGGTCGAAAAAGCAGGCAAATTCAGGGATATAATTATCCCTAAAATGGAAGAAATCCGCTCTTATGCCGATGCCGCCGAGTGCATAACCGGTGCGGAATACTGGCCCTTCCCCACATATGCCGATCTTCTTTACGGAGTAAGATAATATAAAGCGTATGCTTGTAATGAGCATACGCTTTTTTGTATATAATAGCATGGGAAGGGGAGAGAGACTTGACTTTTGATTTAACGGAAATACTTAAAATTATTTTAATCGGAATAATTGAAGGTGTGACGGAATGGCTGCCCGTGAGCAGCACGGGTCATATGCTTCTTTTTGACGCATTTATTCCGCTTGACATGAGTGAAAATTTCAAGGAAATGTTTTTTGTGGTTATTCAATTCGGGGCAATTCTTGCCGTTGCGGTTTATTTTTGGAAAAGGATTATTCCTCTGGAATATAAAAATAAAATCTTTGAGCTCAGAACAGATGCAATTATGATGTGGGTTCATGTTGCGATTGCCTGCATCCCCGCCGCAGTGCTCGGTATGCTTTTTGATGATTTTCTTGAAACACATTTCGGCAATCCGCTCACAATTTCAATTATGCTGATTGTCTACGGTGTTGCTTTTATTTTGATTGAAACCGGAAAAAGAAAACCGAAAATCAACTCCGTGAATGAAATAGACTACAAGCTCGCACTGATAATCGGCTGCTTTCAGGCGCTTTCGATGATACCGGGCACTTCCCGCTCGGGGGCAACGATTATCGGCGCACTGCTTTTTGGTGTTTCAAGAATGGCAGCAGCCGAGTTCACTTTTTACCTCGCCGTGCCCACAATGTTCGGTGCAGGTATGCTCAAAATTCTGAAATTCGGTTTTGATTTTACAAGAGACGAGGTTTTTGCGCTCCTTCTTGGCATGGCTGTCGCCTTTGCAGTTTCGCTTGCCGTGATAAAATTTCTTACGGATTTTGTCAAACGCCACGATTTTAAAGTGTTCGGGTGGTACAGGATTGCCCTCGGGCTGATTATCATAGCGGTTTTATTGTTATAAAAAAACGGATTGCAAAGGTGAATTCCGATGCAATCCGTTTGATATTATTTGTTATCCGCCTGTCTTATTGCAACTCGTCTTACCTTGCCGCTGAAGGTTTTGGGAAGCGCATCAACAAATTCAACAATACGGGGATATTTATAAGGTGCCGTGTTTGTTTTAACATAGTTCTGAAGCTCCTTGACAAGCTCGGGGCTGCCCTCAAATCCTGGTCTGAGAACAACGGTTGCCTTGACAACAAAGCCTCTTACGGGGTCAGGAACGCCCGTAACCGCAACTTCAAGCACTGCAGGGTGCTCAAGCATAACGCTTTCAATTTCAAAGGGTCCGATTCTGTAGCCCGAGGATTTGATAACATCGTCGTTTCTGCCGAAGTAGACAAATCTGCCCTGCTCATCTCTGTAGGCAAGGTCACCCGTATGGAAGAATCCGCCTCTGTAAGCCTCGTTGGTATCCTCTTCGCTGAAGTTATAGCTTGCTATAACGCCGCAGGGATGCTCGGCAGGCGAGGGGGATTTGATGCAAATTTCGCCGATTGTACCTCTCTGGCAGTGGTTGCCGTCTTCATCAAGAATATGTACCCTCAGACCGGGTGCGGGGAAGCCTATTGCGCCCGGAACGGGCTTTGTCCACGGATAAATCGTGCATATGCTTACGGGAGTTTCACTCATGCCGAAGCCCTCGTGAATTTCAAGGCCCGTAGCCTCTTTCCACTTGTTGAAGATGTCGGCATTGAGTGCTTCGCCTGCTGTGCAGCAGTGAGTGATTGACGAAAGGTCATATTTGCTCACATCATTCTGAAGCATAAGGCGATACATCGTGGGCGGCACGCAGAAGGTTGTGATTTTGTACTGTTCGAGCTTTGAGAGGATATCCGCACCGTCAAACTTATCAAAATCATAAACGAAAATTGCGGTTTCGCCCATCCACTGACCGTAGTATTTGCCCCAAAGAGATTTTGCCCAGCCCGAGTCAGAAACGGTGAAATGAATTCCGCCGTCAATAACATGGTGCCAGAAAACGCCCGTCATAATGTGACCGAGGGGATATTTGAAATCGTGAGCGATGATTTTGGGGTAGCCCGTTGTGCCCGAGGAGAAGTTGATAATCATTGTGTCGTCAACTGTTGTTGCCGCCTCGCCTGTGGGCTTCACCCAGTCCTCGCTTGCCTTTTCAAAGCCTTCTTCAAAGTCAATCCAGCCTTCAACGGGCTTGTGCTTTGTAACGAATTTTTTCTCGATGGTTTCATACTGCTCCATTACTGAGTCAAAATCGTCTGTGCATTCGTCATCGCCCGTGATAACTGCATATTTTATTTTTGCCTTGTTGCAGCGGTAAACATAGTCCTTGCCCTTGAGCATATTTGAAGCGGGCACCATAATTGCGCCGATTTTGTTGAGCGCAAGGGTGATAACCCAGAAAAGGTAGCTTCTTTTGAGAATAAGAAGAACGGGGTCACCCTTTTTTACACCCTCTGATACAAAGTAATTTGCCGCCTTATCCGAAAGATGCTTCATATCGCCGAAGGTGAATCTCTTCTCTTCTCCGTTGTTTGCGACATAGAGAAGTGCAAGCTTATCGGGTTTTTCAGTGCCGAGCACATCAATTACATCATAAGCAAAATTGAAATCCTGCTCATAGGTTATTTTAAAATTTTCCTGACAGTCCTTGAGAGAAATAAACGACTCTCTTGTTCTGCCTATAAATTTTTCATAAATCGCCATTATTCTGACTCCTGATAAATTTTAGTATTCCTTATTTAAGCACAAGTGCAATAAACTGCGCCTTGGTATCGCCCACATTTTTGTGTGCGTGAGGAATTGAGGAATCAAAATATGCACTGTCGCCCTCGTTGAGCTCGTAGCAGATATCGCCGATGTAAAGATGAAGGCTGCCCGAAAGAACATAGTCGAATTCCTGTCCTTCGTGCTCATCCATTACGGGAGGGTTGCCCGAAGGGTCGATTGTAACAAGGAAGGGCTCTGCCTTCTTGTTTCTGAATGTGTATGCAAGGTGTGAAAACTCATATCCGGGGTTGCGGTTTGCAACATAGCCCTTGCCCTTTTTAACAACCGTGCAGGATGAAAGGCGGGGGGATTCGCCGCTGATGATATCGAGGATATCAACGCCGAGGATAAGCGCAATGTTGTTGAGCGTGCTTATGGCAAAGTCATATTCACCGTGCTCAAAAGCATTGTAGTTTTCTTCTGAGATTTCGAGCTTTTCTGCCATATCCGAAGCTGAAAAGCCGCAGGTTTCACGCAGGGAAGCAACTCGCAGGCCAATTTCTTTTAATTCAAGCATGTGGGTGTCTCCTTAACCGTTATTATTAGTAGTTGTAACCAAGCTCAACAGCCTTGATGTTAAGCTCAATAAGATTCTGTTTCTTTGCGGGAACAAGCTTCTTCATTGTTGTTTCAACATTTTCATAGGGCATAACGCCTGCCTTTGCAATAACATGACCTATCATAATCATGTTAGCAAGACCGGGAAGGTTTTCGTCTGAAGCAAGCTTTGTTGCGGGGATGTAATAAACCTCAACATCATCTCTCTCAACCTTGCGGTCGATGAGTGAACTGTCAACAAAAATCTTTGCGCCGGGCACTGCCGAAGCCTCAAATTTATCGAGTGAGGGCAGGTTCATCGCAACAAGAACATTGGGGTTTGAAACGATGGGTGAGCCGATTTTTGAATCGCTGAGAATGATTGAGCAGTTACAGGTGCCGCCTCTCATTTCGGGGCCGTATGAGGGGAGCCAGCTTACCTCACGGTCCTCAAGAAGACCGTCATAAGCAAGAAATTTTCCCGAGAAAAGGATGCCCTGACCGCCGAAGCCTGCAAGAAGTATTTCATGTGTCATGATTATTTATCCTCCTTTTCAGCTGTCTTGTCCTTATAAACACCGAGAGGATAATAAGGAATCATGTTTTCTTCAAGCCATTCAAGAGCCTTGTCGGGCTTGAGACCCCAGTTTGTGGGGCAGGTTGAAAGAACCTCAACAAGCGAGAAGCCCTTGCCTTCAAGCTGATTCCGGAAAGCCTTCTTGATAGCCTTCTTTGCGTTCTTGACATTTTTTACGTTGTTAACGGCAACTCTTTCAAGATAGGTTGCACCGTCAACATTTGAAAGAAGCTCGCAAACCTTAACGGGGAGACCGACCTGCTCGGGATTTCTGCCGTAGGGTGAGGTCTGTGTTACCTGACCGGGGAGAGTGGTGGGAGCCATCTGACCGCCTGTCATGCCGTAGATTGCGTTGTTAACGAAAATAATTGTGATGTTTTCGCCTCTTGCAGCTGAGTGAACTGTTTCTGCAGTGCCGATGGCAGCAAGGTCGCCGTCACCCTGATATGTGAAAACGATGTTTTCGGGGAGTGAACGCTTAACGCCTGTTGCAACTGCGGGAGCTCTGCCGTGAGCAGCCTCAATCATATCGCAGTTGAAATAGTTGTATGCGAAAACTGAACAGCCAACGGGTGCAACACCGACTGTTCTGCCTTCAATGCCGAGCTCGTCAATAACTTCGGCAACAAGGCGGTGAATAATGCCGTGTGTGCAGCCGGGGCAATAATGAAGGGGTACATCGGCAAGTGCCTTGGGTTTTTCAAAAACTATCATTATTTGTCACCTCCGACGGAATTTGCTTTGTTAATTGAATTGAGAACATCCTCTGTTGTGGGAATCATGCCGCCAACACGGTTGCAAAGAAGAACGGGCTTCTTGCATCTTGTTGCAAGCTCGATATCCTCGATCATCTGACCCATTGAAAGCTCAACGCTGATAAATGCCTTAACCTTATCTGCAGCGGCATTGAGAACAGCCTTGGGGAAGGGCCAGAGAGTGATAGGTCTTATCATACCAACCTTGATGCCCTGCTCGCGTGCCTTGTCGATAGCGTTCTGCGAAACTCTTGCGGCAACGCCGTAGGCTACGATGCAGATTTCAGCATCTTCCATCTTGTATTCATCATACATAACTTCGTTTGCTTCAATCTGAGCGTATCTTTCGTAGCGCTCAAAGTTATATTTTTCAAGCTCTTCAGGCTGGATGAAGAGTGAATTGACAACATTGTGCTCTCTTTCGCACTTTGTGCCGCAGGCAGCCCATGATGACTTGTCATATTCCTTAACTTCACCCATTTCAAGTGAAACGGGCTCCATCATCTGACCCATTGTGCCGTCTGAAAGAAGCATAGCGGGCATTCTGTATTTATCTGCAAGGTCAAAGCCCTTGAAGGTGAGGTCAACCATTTCCTGAACGGAAGCGGGAGCGAGAACAATGAGCTTGAAGTCGCCGTGACCTGCACTCTTTGTTGCCTGGAAGTAGTCTGACTGTGAGGGCTGGATGCCGCCGAGACCGGGACCGCCTCGCTGAACATTGATGATAAGAGCGGGGAGGTCTGAGCCTGCAAGGTAAGAAATACCTTCGCTCTTGAGGGCGATTCCGGGGCTTGAGCTTGAGGTCATTGCTCTTTTGCCTGCTGCTGCTGCACCGTAAATCATGTTGATTGCAGCAACTTCACTTTCAGCCTGAAGGAATGTGCCGCCGATAACGGGCATTCTCTTAGCCATATATGCTGCGATTTCTGTCTGAGGGGTTATGGGGTAGCCGAAGTAGTGGCGGCAGCCTGCCATGATAGCAGCTTCCGCAAGAGCTTCGTTACCTTTCATCAAAACTTTTTCAGCCATTTCTATTCTCCTTACTTTTCAACGGTTATAACGCAGTCAGGGCACATTGTTGCGCAGAATGCGCAGCCGATGCAAGCTGACTGGTCTGTGATGCCGGCGGGGTGATAACCCTTGGCGTTGATTTCATCCTTGAGCAATGCCACAATCTTTTTGGGGCATGCACCGACGCAAAGACCGCAGCCCTTGCAAAGGTCGGTATTAAAGGTTACTTTTGCCATAAATCTTCCTCCTGTTTAGCCCACGATTGCTTTACATAAAGCTTAATCGCAGTGCAGTTTGCAACTTTTTCTTTTAGTTTATCGTATAAATCTTCTTTTACGGTGGTCATTCTTATCGGCAAACCGCTTGCCTTTGAAATCTCTTCGGCATAATCAATTGATGAAAGCACGGTTTCTTCATCTGTTTCGTCGCCGAGATTGGAGTTGTTGACTATGCCTGTGAATTTCATCTGACAAGCTGTTTCAATCTCTCGCATAACTGCAAGCGTTGATGCGCAGTCACGGGTGAGAGGTCTGTATTTGTTGATAATCAGAAGCATTTCATAATCGTTTTCGTCGAGGATTGCGGGGGCATATCTGCCCATTGCAAGTGCTCCTCTGTCGTCGCCGCCAACATCAATAACGGCTCTGAGTGACTTATCGTCAATTATCGAATACGCTTCCGACGGCATTGCGGGCACATCAACATTGGAGTTTGCATACTCCGAAGAAATAAGGTGGATTCCTCTTTCTTCAAGATGTTTTTCGCTGTCTTTTGAGCGGAAATAGGGGTTTACGATGTCAAGGTCTGCAATAACAACCTTTTCGTGCTCCTCTTTCAGCCAAAGAGCATAGTTGACCGCAATGTTGGTTTTGCCGCTGCCGTAATGACCTGCAAAAAGGGTAATTCTTTTACTGTTCATATTAGAGAACCGTTACCCAGCCGAACTTGTCTTCGCAAGTGCCGCCCTGAATGCCTGTTACGGTGTCATAGAGCTTCTGGCTGATTTCGCCGATTTCGCCGCCGTTGATGGTCATAACATCATCCTTGTAGCGGAGCTTGCCGACGGGTGAAATAACAGCTGCGGTGCCTGTGCCGAAGCATTCCTCAAGAGTGCCGTTTTTCTGAGCTTCAAGAAGCTCGTCAACGGAAATCTTTCTCTCTTCAACGGGGAGACCCCAGCTCTTGCAAAGCTCGATAACCGAGTTTCTTGTGATACCGGGGAGAATGCTGCCGTTGAGCATGGGGGTAACGATTGTGCCGTTAATCTTGAAGAAAATGTTCATTGCGCCGACTTCTTCAATATATTTTCTCTCAACGCCGTCAAGCCAGAGAACCTGTGAATAACCGTCATCGTGAGCCTTGACCTGAGCTGCAAGGCTTGCTGCGTAGTTGCCGCCTGTTTTTGCAAAGCCCATACCGCCCTTGACTGCTCTTACATAGTCATCTTCAATCCAGATGCCTACGGGAGCAAGACCGCTTGAATAATAAGCGCCTGAGGGTGAGAGGATTACGATGAAGAGGTAGGTCTTTGAAGGAGCAACGCCGAGGAAATCATCTGTTGCGATGATGAAGGGGCGGATGTAAAGCGAGGTGCCGGGAGCGGAAGGAATCCAGTCGCGGTCAACATTAACGATTTCGCTTACAGCCTGAACAAAATCCTCAACGGGAAGCTCGGGAATGCAAAGACGCTTGTTTGTGTCGTTTGTTCTTTTGGCATTCATTTCGGGTCTGAAAAGGCGGACTTCGCCGTCAGCACCCTTGTAAGCTTTAAGACCCTCAAACATCTCCTGACCGTAATGGAAAACCATGCAGGCAGGTGAAAGAGCAAGGTTCTGATAAGGAACTATGCGGGGATCGTGCCAGCCCTGACCTTCTGTGTAGTTCATGATAAACATATGGTCAGTGAAGATTTTGCCGAAGCCGAGATTGTTCTCGTCAGGCTTCTGCTTGGGAGCGGTTGTTCTCTCAATTTTGATATTTAACATTATATAACACCCTTTCGGTAATTTAATCTTTGGAAAGTCCTAATTTTTTGGCAAATTCTTCTCTCATTTTATATTTGAGAATCTTGCCTGCCGCATTTTTGGGGAAATCCTCAACAAATTCAATATAGCGGGGAACCTTGTGCCTTGCCATATGGGATTTGATATAATCCTTCATTTCATCCTCAGTCATTGAACGGCCTTCTTTGAGGATTACGCAAGCCATGATTTCTTCGCCGTATCTCTTGTCGGGCACGCCGATAACCTGAACATCCTGAACATATTCGTGAGTGAAAATGAACTCTTCAATCTCACGGGGATAGATGTTTTCACCGCCACGGATAATCATGTCTTTAAGTCTGCCGGTTATCATATAGTATCCGTCGGGGCGTCTGCAGGCGATATCGCCGCTGTGAAGCCAGCCGTCTTTGTCTATTGCGCCTTCGGTTGCCTTGGGCATCTTATAGTAGCCCTTCATGATGTTGTAGCCTCTTGCAACGAATTCGCCGTTTTCGCCGTCGGGGAGGTCTTCGCCCGTTTCGGGATCAATGATTTTGCACTCAACATTCGGGAATGCCCTGCCGACAGTTTCGGTTCTGTCCTCAAGCGATTCGTTAACCTCGCCCATTGTGCAGCCGGGAGAAGCTTCGGTTTCACCGTAAACGCTGAGGATTTCGGTCATATTCATCTCAGCAGCGGCACGCTTCATAAGCTCGGGCGGGCAGTTTGCGCCTGCCATAATGCCTGTTCTCATATATGAGAAATCTGTTTTTGCAAAATCCTCATGCTGGAACATGGCGATAAACATTGTGGGCACGCCGTTGAAGCAGGTGATATGCTCCTGATTCACACAGGCAAGGGATGACTTTGCCGAGAAATAAGGCAGGGGGCAGAGTGTGCCGCCGTGGGTCATCATTGATGTCATTGAAAGCACCATGCCGAAGCAGTGGAACATGGGAACCTGAATCATCATACGGTCTGCCGTTGACATATCCATTTTGTCGCCGATTGTTTTGCCATTATTGACGATATTGTAATGAGTGAGCATAACGCCCTTGGGGAAGCCTGTTGTGCCCGATGTATACTGCATATTTGCAACATCGTGGCAGTCAACATTGGCTGCTCTGCGGTAAACCTCTTCAATGGGAACTCTTACCGCCATATCCATTGCTTCTTCCCATGTAAGGCAGCCCTTCTGACGATAGCCGACCGTAATGATGTTACGCAGGAAGGGGAGCTTGCGGCAATGAAGGGGTTTGCCCGGCACTGCAACCTCAAGCTCGGGGCAAAGCTCTGCGATTGACTGAGCGTAATTTGAATCAAGGCAGGATTCGATGGTTACAAGTGTATGAGTATCTGACTGCCTGAGAAGATACTCGATTTCATGGATTTTGTATGCAGTGTTGACCGTAACAAGAACTGCGCCGATTTTGGTGGTTGCCCAGAAGGTGATGAACCACTGAGGCAGGTTTGTGAGCCATACGGCAACCTTGTCGCCGGGCTTTACGCCCAGAGCAATGAGTGCTCTTGCGCAGTTATCAACATCGTCACGGAACTGAGAATATGTTCTTGTGTAGTCAAGTGTCGTGTATTTGTAAGCGAGCTGATCGGGGAATTTTTCAACCATCGTGTCAAGCACCTGTGAGAAGGTCTTGTTGATGAGCTTGTATTTTTCCCAAACGAATTTGCCGCTTCCGCTTCTGTTGGTGTAGAGAAGCTCTTCGCTTTTCTTCTTGTTATCGTAGACTGTGATTGCATTCACAAAGTGGGGGAATACGATATCGGCAACGCCGAAATCCTCCATCTTTTCAGGCTGACATTCATACGAAAGGAAGCCGTCATAGTTAACCGAATCAAGGGCACGGAGCATTGTGCCTATGGGAAGATTTCCCTCACCCACAAGGCGGTATTTCATCTCGCCGTCTTCAACAACCGAATCCTTTACATGAACATGCTTTATGTATGCGCCGAGGTTTGTGATTGTTGTGTCAGGCTCTTCGCCGAAATCTCTGTAGGGGTGGTTGATATCCCAGAGTGCCGCAAGGTAATCGCAGGCAAAAACATTGAGAAGGTCACGCAGCCTTGATGTGTCGGCATAAAGACCGACGGTTTCAACAAGAAGTGCTACCTTGTCCTGCTCCGCTTTTTCGATAAGCCTGCCGATAAGCGATATAACGGCGGCATCCTCCGCCTTCTTTTCTGCACCGGTTGCGTAAGCATGAATTCTTACATATGGGCATCTTATCCTTGCTGCAATTTCAATTGCGGTTGCAATTTCTTCAAAGCCCTTGTCGGCTTCGCTTTCGTCTGCAATGTTGCAGTAAGTATCTATACAGGGGATTGAGATTGATTTTTCAAGGAGTCTGTGAACCGTTGCAGCGGAATTTACCTTGTTGAAAGGTGCGTCGCTGCCCGTGAATCTGCTGTCTGTTATATTGTGGATTTCGATACCGCTGAAACCGAGGTCATCGGCGGTATTTATGAATTCAGACCATGAAAGATCCTGCCAGCCGTTTGTTGAGAATGAAAGCTTCATATATTTTCCTCCTCATAAACGATTTTGTTGAGTGCATTTACATAGGCGATGATGCTTGCACCGATAATATCGGTTGAAATGCCCTTGCCCGAATAAAGCTTGCCGTTTGAGCGGAGCTTAACAAGAGCCTCACCCATAGCCTCACGGCCTTCGGTTACTGACTGAATCTGAAAATCGTCGAGCTCATAGTGGTGACCGATAATCTGCTCGATTGTTCTGAATGCGGCATCAACGGGTCCGTCGCCCATGCCGACCGCCTTAAGGGTGCGGCTGCCTTTTTCAAGAACAATGTTTGCTGTTGATGAAATAAGATTGCCCGAGTTGAGCACATAGCTCTGCACTCTGTATGTGGGGGGCACCTGATGGGCAACGGTAGCAATGATTGCATCAAGCTCCTTTGCACCAACCTGCTTTTTGCCCGAAACATTTTTGAATGCTTCAAAGACCTTTGAGGTGTCGTCTTCCGTAAGCTCGTAGCCGAGAGTGACAATTGCCTTGCTCACCTTTGCGATATCGGCTGTATCATCAAGCAGCACGGTGCTTGCGGATTCGGAAGAAACATTTGCAAGCGATGAGCCGCCGTGGCTTTCGCTCGTCATTCTGAGAATCTGATTTGCAGAATGGTTGATTGCCATTGAGTTAACGCCGTAGCTCACATCGAGAGTGTGACCCTTGACCTGAAGAGCTTTCATAACATGTTCAAGGTTGGGGAGCGCTTCACTGCCGATACAGGTTTTAATCTGAGTTGCTCCCGCATCAATGCACGAGAATACGCACGCATTTGCCATGTCAAGCGCATCGCTGCATTCTGCACAGACGGTAATATCCTTTGCGGCGGGAACAGCTTCGTAAATATCTTCAATAAGTGCTGCAAACTCTGAGGGCAGAAGTGCGCCTGCAGTGTCACAAACCGTGATTGTTTTTGCTCCGCCTTCAATTGCAGCTTTGATTGCCTCAAAAAGATATGCCTTATCCGCTCTTGTGGCATCAACCGCAGCAAACTCAACATCATTGCAAAGAGTTGAGCAGTGAGCTGTGAGTGAGGAAATCAGCTCAAGCATCTGAGCGGGCTTTTTGTGGCAGAAATATTCCATCTGAACGGCAGAAACGGGAAGTGAAACAAGAAGGCGGGGCTTCTTTGTGCCTGAAATTGATTTCATGGCTCTGTCCGCTTCCTCAACTGAGCTGCCGACGGGGCATGATAGAATGCTGTTCTGTAGGAGGGGGCTTATAGTGCGCAATACAAGTGTGTCAATTTTCTCATCCGAGATGGGAGCAGCTTCTATAACATCAATGCTGAGCTTATCAAGAAGCTTTGCAATTTCGATTTTCTCTTTGAAGCTGAGGGCGATATCACCCTTTTTTGCACACTCTCTGAGCGTTGCGTCTGCGATTGTGATTTTTTTCATGCGAATCTCTCCTTTTGAACAGCATTTCCCGCAGGAATATGCCTGAAATAAATAAATAACACTTATGCACTATAAGGTTTCTTAATATTATATATAAAAGAGCCGTCAAAGTCAATGATAATTACTTACAGAAAAACGCATAAAAATAAAATCATATATTGGCACAACTTACAATCTTTTGTGTGAATTGTATATGTGCATATTGCATATATACTTTTGTGAAAATTTGGTGAAATTTCTAAAACATAATTATCTGCGCAATAAAAATTTATTGACATTTCGTCTTTGATGCTATAAATTAAAATCAACATAATCAATCGGAGTGATAATATGGTGCAGGTTGTGGCAGCCCTTATCCGTCAGGGCGATAAATTTATGATATTTCAGCGACCCGTTACAAAAACCCGTGCTTTTCAGTGGGAGTTTGTCGGCGGAAAGGTTGAAGCGGGCGAAACTCTTGAAGAGGCGCTTATCCGTGAATGCCGTGAGGAAATCGGCGTTACGGTCAAGGTGGGAGATATCTTTATGGAGGTTGACCACGAATATCCCGACATAACGATTCATCTGACCCTTTTTAATGCGGAAATTGCGCAGGGTATTCCCGAAAAGCTTGAGCATAATGATATAAGGTGCATAACTCCCGACGAAATTCCGCAATACCGATTCTGCCCTGCGGATGATGCGATTCTTGAAAAGATAAAGGAGGAATTCTGATGGTGCTTTTTATTGAATATCCCAAATGCACAACTTGCCAAAAGGCAAAAAAATGGCTTGACGATAACAAAATCGAGTATGTTGACAGGCATATCAAAGAAGAGAATCCGACCTATGATGAGCTTAAGAAATGGTATTCCGAAAGCGGTATGCCCCTTAAGAAATTTTTCAACACAAGCGGTTTGCTTTATAAATCGATGAACCTCAAAGACAAGCTTGATTCAATGACGGATGATGAGAAGCTAAGGCTTCTTGCAACAGACGGTATGCTTGTGAAAAGGCCGTTGATAATAGCGGATAATCTTATTCTCACGGGCTTTAAGCCTCAGGAGTGGGAACAACTCAAATAAACAGAAAGCATCCCTTCGAAACCCGAAGAGATGCTTTTTTGTTATATCTTTATGACCTTGTTTTTCTTGCCTGTGTAAAGCTGTGCATCGTCACGCCTGCCGTACCATATGCAAACCCTTGCATATTCATCCCAACCGTCAAAGGCTTCGCCTTCAATGCGAAGGTGAGTTTTTTTGTGCTCAAGAGGTGAGTATGAGTCTGCATAAATGCGGTTGAAATAGCCGTAGAAATCGTAGTCGCTTTCTGCTTCAATGCAGCTTTTGCAGGGCTGCTTTATAATCGTCTTCTGATATGCAAGCAATGAGTTTATTATTTCATCATCCGCATCAAAGCTTTTTGCGAATTTCGAGAATTCATTGCAGAACCCGTCAAGCTCTTTGACAAGGCGGAAGAAGATGTATTCCTCAAAGCTCCATGTGATGATTTCTTTTTCGCCGAAGGGCACCGAGAAAGTGCCTTTGCCCTCACTCACATCAACGGTCAGCTGCTTCAGGTGGGCGTATGCGCCGCCGCTTACCGACGAATCGGGCATTGAATCAAGCCATTCAATCAGCTTTTCGTAGAATTCTTTATAAGAAATTCCGTTTTCGTGCTTAAGATACATTGCAACAGCTCTCGTAAGCCCTAAATTGTGGAATGCCTGAACGCAGATTGAGAATATGAAGGAGCGTCTCCAAGCTTCAAGGTTCATTGCATTGGTTGAAACTATTATATTTGAAAGCTCGCTCACGTCGTCGCTGTTCGGTATACAGTGATACTGGCTGAAGGGCGTGCGCACGGTTTTTATGCCGTATTTTTTCATGTATTCGGGGTTTGCAAGCAACGAATTCGGTAAAAGCTCACAGGGGTAAATACCTATGCAGGTGTGCTGACCGCAGTCAAGCAATGTGCAGATGCCGTCTGAAAATGATTCATATGTTTCCTCGGGAAGCCCGAGAATAAGCTCGGAATAAACGGGCACGCCCGCCTTGTTGTAGCGGACCATGAGGTTTTTGAAATGGTCGAGCTCCATGTTGCTTCTTCCTATAGCGTTAAGCACATCGGGCGAAAGGCTCTGGAACGAGAGCGTGGGGGATTTGCCGATGCTTTTGCCGAGAAGCTTGCGGCTGATTTCAAAAACAACATCGTCACGGTTTTTGGTGTAATTGGTTTTGAACACCTGAGGATATCCGTAGGTGTCACGGTATGTGATTATCATATCCGCAATCTCGGTATCTCTCGGGAAAAGACCGAAGTTTGCATCTGCGCAGTATACATATTCAACCTTGTTCTTAACCATCCAGTCAAGCTCTGCCTTGATTCTTTCAATCGGGAAGTGGCGCACCTTTGCTTTGAGTGCACCCCAATCGCAAAAGGCGCATCTGTTGGGGCAGCCCCGGTTTGTTTCCCATATAATTGACGGAGAAATCCCCGATTCTTCTATTATTGAATCAAAACAGCCCGCAAGATAGGGCGAAGGATAATTTTCAATATCACCGGGTGCTGTTCTTTCGGTTGAAACCGTCTTGCCGTTTTCACGGTAAGAAATATTATTCACCGATGAAAGCGGTTTGCCTTCATGGAGTGCGAGCAGCAATGCTTTGAAGGGCTCTTCACCTTCGCCGTGCATAACAATGTCACAATAAGGCATATCGTCAAGGTTGCTGCCGTCGGGGTTAACATTGTGGCCGCCGAAAAGCACCGTGCATTCGGGGTAGCGTTTCTTGAGCCTGCGTGCAAATTCTTTGTTGTATTCCATGTTCCAGATATAAGAAGAAAAGCCGACAAGGAAGGGCTCCTCCAACGACTCTATTGCACGGTCAATATTTTCTCTTATGAATATAAATCTGCCTATGTTGTAATTATCGGCAACTGCATTATCGCTCCACGCATAGGCGGCGAGGCAGCCCGAGGCATAGGGAAGATAGGCTGTTTTTACGGATTCTCCGTAAACTGCACTGACCTGAACGAAATATATGTTTTTCTTCATTTTTTCACCTGAAACCGCATTTTATTATCGTTCAATTATATCATTGACATATGCTTTTGTCAACAAACCGACTGCTGTATAAAATTTACTCAAAGCATTGAACAAAGTGTATTTTTATACTATAATATACACATGAAAATTATGAAAAGAGGTTTTTTATGCCGTATCTTTTTGCACATTTTAAAGAAAAAATAACTCCTGACGGTGAGCAGGTATATTTTGGTATCAGCCGTGACGGATACAGCTTCGAGCAGGTGAACGGCGGTCAGCCCGTATTAACAGCAGCTCTTGGTGAAAGAGGCTGCCGTGATATTGAGGTTGTGAGGCTTCACACGGGCGGCTTTATGGTTATTACAACCGACCTTTGCATAGCTTACAGAATGGATGAAAACCATCAGGTTGACTGGAAAAAGGTGAACAGCACGGGCAGCAAGTGCCTGAGAATGTGGAGAACGGATAATCTTGTTGATTTTTCCGAGGAAAAGCTTGTTCACTTCGGCAGGGATGATTTCGGCTGTATGTGGGCACCGGAAGTGTTCTTTGATGAAGAGAACGAAGAATACCTCATTCATTGGGGTTCAACCGTCGCTGCAGACGGATACACACATATGTCAATTTATTGCAGCAAAACAAAGGATTTTGAGACATTTTCCGAGCCTGAGCTTTATTTTACGAAGGATAACGAAATTCTTGATTCTCACATAATCAAGGTCGGCAAAACATACCATCTTTTTTATAAAAATGCAAACAATCCGCCCATGAATATGCACGCAGTGTCCGATAACCTCTACGGCCCGTTTGAGCATGATACCTCGTTTGAAAAATACATGGATGAAGAGATTTATCACCCCGGCTCATATGAGGGACCGACGGTTTATACTCTGCCTGACGGCAAATGGTGCATGATGCTTGATTTCTTCGGCTGCGAAAAAGAGAAGATGGGCTATGTGCCTTTTGTTTCCCCATCGGCGGGCGATATGAATTTTGAACGGGTGCCCGAAAGCTTCAGCTTCCCCTACGGCTTCAAGCACGGCAGGGTGATTGAGATAACCGATGAGGAATATATAAGGATTAAAAATTTTTACAAAGAGGTATAGACATAAGCGTTCTTGAAATCAGACCCGGTATTATCGAAACGGATATGACCGCAAAGGTAAAAGAGAAATACGAAAAGATGATAGATGAGGGTCTTACACCTGTCAGAAGAATAGGCAAGCCCGAGGATATAGGAAAATGCGTTGCTTCAATCGCAAAAGGCGATTTTGATTTTTGCACGGGCACGGTTATTGACTGTGACGGCGGATTCAATGTGAGATGCTTATGAAAAAAACATATGATGCAATAATAATCGGCAGCGGTGCCGCCGCTTTGAACACCGAAACAAATGCGTTTGAATGCTTTTACACTCAAAATGTTATCTGCGCCACGGGTGCCCCAATGCGATAATAACACCTCATATTGCGGGCAGCCTCGGCAATGAAACAGAGCGTATGGCTGATTATATGCTTGAACAGCTTGAAAATTACCAAAACGGAAATCCGTTGAACTATGAAGTCACAAAAGAAATGCTTGAAAGAATGGCATAGCAGATTGTAAAACCAAAGGGGATGTAAAAACGCAAGTTTTTACATCCCCATATTTTATTTAATTTTATTATTTAAGCGAAACGGCATACCCCTTATCTTCAATTTCAACAAAGCGGGGCTTTTCAAAGCCTGACTTGTTCGGGGAATGGAATGTGAGATATAATTTTTCTCCGCTGCAGAAAATCATACCGTGTCCGCCGTCATCATCAATAAGAGGTTCAAGGTGAGTGAAGCTTGTGCCGATTTCTCCGCCGTCAAATTTCACAAGACATTCGGCGTATTTGCCCTTGATAAAGGTTGACCAGAGCATCAGAAGCTCATCTGTTTTTGTGCGGTACATAAAAGGACCGTCTGTTATTCTGTGCTCATTTTCATCCTTGCTTTTTTCAGCCCAATAAGGCTCGGAGGCTTTGAACAGAGTCACTGCATCGCCTGCTCTTTCTTTCAGGTCATCGCTTAATGGTGCATAACAGATTGTGCCGTCAATAATCTGAGTGTGCTCATGGCAAAAAACAATATACGGCTTGCCTTCACGGTTTATGTAAAGTGTGCCGTCAAGGCATTCCCAATCTTCGGGCGTTACGGCGCCGTTGCTGTGAGGAACAAACGGGCCGAGCGGATTATCCGCCTTAAGAATAAAAGTGCCTCTTAACCCGTTGCTTTCTTTTGTGAAAGTAGCAAACATATAATAAAAATCATTATATTTATGCACTTCGGGTGCCCAATTCACTTCAATATTCAATGAGTGCTTTCCCGAATTGAAGCACTCAACGGGCTCGTTCCAATTTTCAAGGTCTTCAGAAACATACACATCAAAACCTTTTGTGTTCCTTCCGAAATTATTTGCTCTTGTTCCGTACATATAATGTTTTCCGTTTTCATACAGAACAAACGGGTCACGGATATTTATTTCACTGTTTTTCATTTTCAACACTCCTGTATGGTTTATTCAGCAAGCTTTTTCAGCGATTTTTTGAACTGTACGGCAAAAAGTATTGCGGTGAAAGTTACTGCGATAACATCTGCAGCGGGCTCAGCAAGGTAAATGCCCATTGTTTTGTCAGCAACAATATTCGGAATAATGTAGATGAACGGCAGAAGAAGCACGAATTTGCGCACAATTGCAACGATTATTGAGCAGGGTGCGTTGCCGATTGAAACAAATGTCATCTGGCAGGCAATCTGAATGCCGAAAAGGAACATAGCTCCGCAATAGATACGGAGTGCCTTTGCAGTGAATTCGATAAGTGCTGCATCGGGTGTGAATATTCCTGCAAAGAGTTGAGGAAAAATCATAATCAATGCCCACAAAACAACCGAATATGTCAGACAGCAGGTGAGCAGCAGCCTGAATGTTTTCTTAACTCTGTCAACATTTTTTGCGCCGTAGTTATAGCTTGAAATCGGCTGTGCACCCTGAGCGATTCCCTGCATAGGCAGCATTGCAAACTGCATAACGCTTGTCAGAATAGTCATTGCGCCCACGGCAATATCTCCGCCGTATTTGAGAAGCGATGAGTTGAAGCAAACGGAAATCACGCTCTCGCTGCCCTGCATAATAAATGTTGCAAGACCGAGCGCAACGCAAGGGAAAACGAGCTTTGCATCAATCTTCATATCCGACATTTTAAGCTTAAGATATGTTTTCTTGCCGCAGAGGAAAGAGATGACCCATATGCACGAAATTGCCTGTGAAAGAATGGTTGCAAGTGCCGCACCTCTGACACCCATATCAAATGCAAAAATGAATATAGGGTCAAGAATAATATTGCTGACAGCACCGATAAGCACCGTTATCATACCGATTTTTGTGAAGCCCTGCGCATTGATAAATGCGCCCATACCGAGCGTGAGCTGAACGAAAACCGTGCCGACGGCGTAGATGTTCATATAGTCGGTTGCGTGGCCGATTGTGTTTTCGCTTGCACCGAAGGCAAGAAGCAAATCCTTGTTCCATATAAGCAAAACCGCAGTTAAAACGGCTGAAATAATAATCTGAAGTGTGAAGCATCCGCCGAGAATTTTCTCTGCGGATTTTTTGTCACCCTTACCCATATTTATTGATGCTCTCGGAGCACCGCCCGAGCTTATGAGAGCCGCAAAAGCTGAGATAATCATAATTATCGGCATACAAACGCCGACACCCGTGAGTGCAAGGCTGCCTTCTTCGGGAATGTGACCGATATAAATGCGGTCAACGATGTTATAGAGCATATTTACGAGCTGGGCAATAACCGTGGGCACGGCAAGCTTGAAAAGCAGTTTGCCCACAGGCTCTGTTCCTAAAAATTCTTTGTTGTTATCCATATTTATCACCTGAAATAAAGTCTTTCGGTATTATACACCCAACGGGGTTTAATTTCAAGACCGTCATAAATCTCAACAATTGTTGAAATTCAGTTGAAGTTTGGTTGAGGAAAGTGTTTTATAATTGCGGCATAAAGTGATAAAGGGGTATTTTATGAACGAAGTTAAAACGCCTAAAAAGCCGATGATGTTCTATTACGGCATTTTTCTTGCGGTAATCATTCTTTTCAATGCGATTGTTATGCCGCTTCTCAACAATATGAGAGTTAAAGAGGTTGACTACGGTACTTTTATCCGAATGACAACGGAGCTGAATATTGACGAGGTTGAAATTCAGGATAATCAGATTGTTTTCAGTGATAAGAACGGCAATTACTATAAAACAGGACTTATGGATGACCCTGCATTAACTCAAAGACTTTACACCGCAGGAGCAAAATTCTCAACGGAAATAGTTCAGGAAATGTCGCCGATTCTCAGTATACTTTTGAGTTGGATTTTGCCTATGGCTCTTATGGTCGGACTCGGTCAGCTTGTGATGAAAAAATTCACGGATAAAGCGGGCGGCGGCAACTCCATGATGTTTAACATGGGCAAGAGCAACGCCAAGATTTATGTTAAATCGTCAAGCGGAATAAAATTCAGCGATGTTGCAGGCGAAGATGAAGCAAAGGAAAACCTGACAGAGGTTGTTGACTATCTTCACAACCCCGATAAATATAAGGCTATCGGTGCTTCAATGCCCAAAGGCATTCTGCTTGTCGGGCCTCCGGGTACGGGTAAAACAATGCTCGCAAAGGCTGTTGCAGGCGAAGCAAATGTTCCGTTTTTCTCGATTTCAGGTTCGGAATTTGTTGAAATGTTTGTTGGTATGGGTGCATCAAAGGTGCGTGACCTCTTCAAGCAGGCTAAAGAAAAAGCACCGTGTATCGTGTTTATTGATGAGATTGATGCCATAGGCAAAAAGCGTGATAATCATATCGGCGGCAACGATGAAAGAGAGCAGACTCTCAACCAGCTTCTGACCGAAATGGACGGCTTTGAGGGCAATACGGGTGTTATTATCCTTGCCGCAACCAACAGACCCGAATCCCTTGACCCTGCTTTGACACGACCCGGCAGATTTGACCGACGGGTTCCCGTTGAACTGCCTGATTTGAAAGGCAGAGAAGAAATTCTCAAAGTTCACGCAAGAAAAATCTGCGTGGGACCGAATGTTGATTTTTCTGCTGTTGCAAGAATGGCATCGGGTGCATCGGGTGCAGAGCTTGCAAACATTGTTAATGAAGCTGCTTTGCGTGCGGTACGCAGAGGAAGCAGAGCAGCTATGCAGGCGGATTTTGAAGAAAGCATAGAGGTTGTTATTGCAGGCTATCAGAAGAAAAACTCTTTGCTGACCGATAAGGAAAAGATGATTGTTGCATATCACGAAATCGGTCACGCACTTGTCGCCGCAATGCAGACAAATTCCGCACCCGTTCAGAAAATCACGATAGTTCCGAGAACTTCGGGTGCATTGGGATACACAATGCAGGTTGACGAAGGGAATCATTATTTAATGAGCAAGGAAGAGATTGAAAATAAAATTGCCACCTATACAGGCGGCAGGGCTGCAGAGCAGCTTGCGGTCGGCTCGGTGTCAACGGGTGCAGCCAATGATATTGAGCAGGCTACAAGGCTTGCAAGAGCGATGATAACCCGCTACGGCATGAGCGATGAATTCGGTATGGTTGCTCTTGAAACTGTTACAAATCAGTATCTCGGCGGAGATGCTTCGCTTGCTTGCTCGGCAGAAACACAGACTGAAATCGACCGTCAGGTTGTTGCACTTATCAAAAAGCAGTATGACAAAGCAATGACAATACTTACCGAAAACAAACAAAAACTTGACAGATTGGCACAGTATCTTTACGAAAAAGAAACCATTACGGGCGAAGAGTTTATGAATATTTTAAACTCATAAAAAGAAAGGAAAATTATAAAACTATGAACACATTTTATAAGTATGTATATATTTTTATTGTGTGTTGTGTGGTGGGGTTTGCGGTTGAAACATTTTGGTGCCTGATAAAAAACGGTTATATTGAAAGCCGTAAATCGTTGGTTTACGGACCTTTCAGTGTTGCATACGGAATGGGCGGCGTTTTGCTTTCTGCCGTTCTTACAAATTTCACAGATTCTTCTCTTTTGAAAGTGTTTCTTGTTTCTTTTGTTGTGGGCACGGCTGCAGAATATATATGCTCGCTCGGTCAGGAAATAGTTTTCGGATCCGTTGCATGGGACTACAGCCATTTACCGCTGAATATTAATGGTAGAGTGTGTTTGCTGTATTCGATATTTTGGGGAATGCTCGGTATTGTATGGGTTAAGCTCGTTATGCCGCTGACAGATAAATTTACAGAAATTGTTCCTGCGAATTTAAGTCATATCCTTGTTTGGTCATTTATAGTTTTCTTTATTTTCGATGCAGGGCTTTCCGCTGTTGCCGCACTCCGATGGAATAAAAGAAAAAAAGGAGCAGAGCCTTCAAACAGACTAGAAATTTTCCTTGATGAGTATTTTCCCGATGAGAGAATGAAAAAGATTTATGCAAATTCAAGAGATGTTGATGAAATTGACCGTAATACTAAATCTATTGCCAAAACAATCAGACCGTAAGGAGCGATATTATGAATATAAAAATCAAATTCAAAGATTTTTTCTCCGTGCCTAATTTAATCAGTTATCTTCGCTTGCTTCTTATTCCCGTTATTATTTGGGCTTACTGCGAAAAAGAGAACGGATTTCTGACGGTAATATTCGTTGCTCTTTCGGCACTTACCGATGTTATTGACGGCAAAATTGCACGTCGTTTCAATATGGTAACGGATATCGGCAAAGTGCTTGACCCTATTGCAGATAAGCTGACGCAAGCGGCAATGATGTATTGCTTGCTAACCAAATATGAGCTTATGCTGCCTGCACTTGCTATTCTTATTGCAAAAGAAATTTTTATGACGGTCACTGCGATTATGGAAACAAAGTATTCTGCTCAAATCAACAGTGCTTTATGGTACGGCAAAGCCTGCACGGTTATCCTTTATGCAGTGATGCTCATTTTACTGTTTTTCACAAATATTCCGCTATGGCTTGCGAATACACTTATTATAATTTCGATAGCAGCTATGGTTATTTCAACCGTGCTTTACGGAATTCACAGAATAAAAGCTGTAATAAAAGCTAAAAAATGAGGGATTTAAAATGGGAAATTCAAAAACGAAATTTCAGTCGCTCGGCACACGGCTTGCCGTTGCGGTTGTTTGGATTGCTGTCTGTCTGATAGTGCTGCTTAAATTGCCTGTATGGGCAACGGGAATTCTTGAAACAATCGCCTGCTTCTTTATGGCGAAAGAGCTTGTGTGTAACACAGGACTTGTTAAAAACAAATTGATGTGTGCGTTCTGCATCATTCAGGCGATGATGGTTCCGTGGCTGATATATTACGAAGCGGATATATATATGTTTATTGCAATGATGTTTGTTTTTGTGTTCATTCTGTTTTTTGCTGAAATATCTTCAAAGAAAAAAAGCGGCACAAGCGCAATCTTTGCATCATTCTTCGGTGCTTATGTTTTTCCGTTCTTCATCTCGCTTCTTGTCCCGATGATGAACCTTGAAAACGGCAGAAATCTTGCTCTGATTCCGTTTATATCCGCTTGGTGTGCGGATGCGGGAGCATATTTTATCGGCTCAAAATTCGGAAAACATAAACTTGCACCGTCAATCAGCCCGAAAAAGAGCGTTGAAGGTGCATTCGGCGGAGTTGCGGGCGGAATACTCGGTATGCTCATTTACGGAATTATCCTTCATTTTTGCAAAACCGATGTGCCTTGGCTGAATTTTATTGTTATGGGTATTGTCGGATCGGTTTTCGGATTGCTCGGAGATTTATTCCTCTCATACATAAAAAGGGAATGCAAAATCAAAGATTTCGGCAATTTTCTGCCCGGTCACGGTGGAGTGCTTGACCGCTTTGACAGTACACTTTTCGTTGTTCCCGTTTGCTATTTTATTTTCAGATGTTTCTAATCTCCTCCAAGTTTTTTCGTATATGGTTCCTCCGCAGAACCGCTGAACGGACAGTTCCGTAACAATGGTGCTGTCCGTTTTGCACCTTCTTGATTTGTTCACATATTAACTGTAAAATAAAACCGAGAGGTGATTCATATGTTTAAAATACTTATTGCTGAAGACGATGTTGAGCTTCGTGAGCTTTTCACACATGTTCTTCTTAAAAACGGATATTCGGTAACGGGTGTTTCCAACGGAAAAGAAGCGCTCGATGCCATGGATAACACATATTTTGACCTTATAATTTCCGATATAATGATGCCTGTTATGGACGGCTATGAGCTTGTTCACTCCCTGCGTGAAGCAGGCAACAACATACCTGTTCTTACAATTACCGCAAAGGATGCGTTTGACGATATGCGGCTCGGCTTCCTTTCGGGTATGGATGACTATATGGTCAAACCCATTAATGTTAACGAAATGGTGCTTCGTGTGGGTGCACTTCTTCGCAGGGCGCAGGTTATGAATGAACGCAAGCTGACTATCGGCTCAACCGTTATGGAATGCGATTCATTAACCGTAACCTGCAACGGCGAAAACATGATTCTGCCGCAGAAGGAATTTATGCTTCTGTATAAAATGGCATCCTATCCGGGCAAAATCTTTACCCGTCAGCAGATGATGGACGAGATATGGGGCTATGATGCCGTGAGCGATACCCATACGGTTGATGTTCATATCGGCAGACTGCGTGACCGCTTCAAGGATAACTCCGATTTCAGAATCGTCACCATGAGAGGCGTCGGATATAAGGTGGAGAAGAAATGAAAAAGAATCCGAATTCAAAAAAGCTGTGGAGATATTTTATCACTTCGGTCATCGTCGGCTTCGGTGTAACCATTCCGCTGGAGCTTTCGCTTGCATATATTGCAAAGTATTATTTTGATGTTCAGATAAGCATTCCTAATCTGATATGGATTGTGTTTGTCAGC
The DNA here is from genome assembly GCA_017403185.1 of Clostridia bacterium. GTDB lineage: Bacteria > Bacillota > Clostridia > Oscillospirales > Acutalibacteraceae > CAG-177. The sequence continues at coordinate 3,744 of JAFQON010000025.1, read as the reverse complement.
ATAATTGTCGGCGGAATTGTTATGTCTTTTATTTCAAAAAGACTTATTACTCCGCTGACAAATTTGAGCTCTGCAATGAACAAGGTTGCTGAAGGAGATTTTGAAACGCAGATTGAAACCGAAAGCAAGCTTGAAGCAATTCAGGATATTTATACGAATTTCAATCTTATGGTAAAAGAGCTCGGTGCAACCGAAACATTGCAGACCGACTTCGTTTCAAACGTTTCCCACGAAATCAAAACACCGATAACTGCGATTGACGGCTATGCAACCCTTTTGCAGAATACCGAAAACATAGACGAGGTTGAAAACGAATATATCGAAAAGATACTTTTCAACACAAAGCGTCTTTCAGAGCTTGTCAGCAACATTCTTCTGCTTTCAAAGGTTGATAACAAAGCTATTCAGGCAAAGAAAACAACCTACCGTCTTGATGAGCAGATAAGGCAGTCAATCGTTCTTCTTGAACCGAAATGGAGCACAAAAGAAATTGGCTTTGATGTTGATTTGGATGAGATTGAATATACGGGTGATGAAAGCCTGATGTTCCATGTGTGGAACAATCTTCTCGACAATGCAATCAAGTTCAGCCCCGAAAACGGCTTGATAAGAATGAAGCTGGAAAGATCAGATGATAAAATAACCTTCACCATAGAAGATGAAGGCTGTGGCATAAGCGACGAAGAAAAGAAGCACGTTTTCAATAAGTTCTATCAGAGCGACAGCTCACATAAATCCGAAGGCAACGGCTTGGGTCTTGCTCTCGTCAAAAAAATCCTGACCCTCTGCGGCGGTGAAATATCCGTGACCGACGGCAAAAACGGCGGCGCAAGGTTTGAGGTTGCTTTATAAACGAAAAAACAGCAAACAGGTTTCAAACTTTTTTGATTTGGAACCTGTTTGCTTTAATAATATCATATTATTTTAAATTAAATATCAAATAAAACACAACCGATGTATCAACATAATTGTCTGAAACAGTTGTTTCTTATGCAGTACGGTTAACACACCAATTTCATATGTAAATAATTTGTGACATTACGGGTAGAATGCTTGACATGGTGTTTGTGACGGTTTATAATTGAACTGTTCATTTGTGAACTATCTGTTTGCGTTGATAGGGAGGTTCTATGAATAATATTCTTGAAAATATCTTTTTGAGCAAAGAATTGTATCAATCAATTTTAGCTCCGGTTTGCTTAAAGCACGAAATGACACACGCCGAAATGATAACCTTGCTTTTCCTTGCAGGTAATCCCGAACTGAACACCGCTACAGATGTCGTTAAAGGACGGAGATTAACAAAATCGGCCGTATCTGTGGCGGTGAGATCACTTCACGAAAAAGGACTTGTATCCGGTGAATTTATTGACGGCAATCACCGTTCAATTCATCTCAATGTCTGCGACAAGGCAAAAACCATTCTTGAAGAAAGCCAAGCGGCACAAAACACATTTTTTAATATTCTGTTTGAAGGCTTTTCGGACTCGGAAAAAGAAAATCTTAAAAATTATCTTGAAAGAGTTTCAACAAATATCAAGATATATCACAGTGCAAAAAATTGAATTTTTATAAACAACAGTAAAGGAGATGAACGGCATATGATAAAGTCGGAAGTAATTGAATACATTGCAGGCAAAGAAATTTTGTGTCAGAAAAATGATGCGATAGACCCGAATCTTTACGAGGAATACGGCGTAAAAAAAGGTCTTCGTGACAAGAACGGTAACGGCGTTCTTGCAGGGCTTACCAATATTTCAAAAATTGTTTCATCAAAAACACAAGACGGTCAAAAGATTCCCTGTGACGGCGAGCTGTGGTATCGCGGATATCGTGTGGAAGAGCTTTTGAGCAGCTTGAGCGAAAATGAACTCGGTTATGAGAAGATTGCCTACCTCCTGCTTATGGGCGAACTGCCCGATGAATCGGAGCTTTGTCAATTCAGGAATTTGATCGGCGAGTGCCGTACACTTCCCTCTAACTTCACAAGAGATGTCATTATGAAGGCTCCGAGCAAAGATATTATGAATTCAATGACCCGAAGCATTCTTACTCTGGCATCTTATGATGAGCACATTGCCGATACTTCCGTCAGCAACTCTCTTCGTCAGTGCATTCAGCTTATCGGAGAATTTCCGCTGCTTGCGGTATACGGTTATCACGCATACAATTACTCCGATAATATGGACAGTATGTTCATTCACCGCCCCGACCCGTCTCTTTCCACGGCAGAGAATTTTCTTATGATGCTGCGTCCCGACAAAAAATATACCCAAACCGAAGCGAAGGTTCTTGACACTGCGTTGATTCTTCATATGGAGCACGGCGGAGGCAACAACTCAACCTTCACCACAAGAGTTATTACATCGTCGGGTTCAGACACCTATTCCACAATGGCGGCGGCAATGTCATCATTGAAAGGGCCGAAGCACGGCGGCGCAAATATCAAGGTTATGGAAATGATGGCGGATATTAAAAAGCATATTTCCGACTGTTCCGACAAAGATGAAGTGGCTGCGTATCTGACAAAGATTATAAATAAAGAAGCTTTTGACAGAAAAGGGCTTGTTTACGGCATGGGACACGCAGTTTACTCCCTGTCTGACCCGAGAGAACGGGTGTTTAAAGGCTATGTGGAAAAACTTGCACTGGAAAAAGGCCGTGAAAAGGATTTGGAATTATATCGCAATATCGAGGAGCTTGCTCCGGAAATTATTGCGCAGCACAGACGCATCTACAAGGGCGTCAGCCCCAATGTGGATTTTTACAGCGGATTTGTATATGATATGCTGGGAATTCCGCAGGAGTTATATACCGCTATGTTCGCCATCGCCCGTATTGTGGGCTGGAGTGCCCATCGGATTGAAGAACTGATATGCACGGATAAAATTATCCGTCCCGCATATATGAGCGTTATGGAAGAGCGAAAAGCATAACCTGCGAATACCGATAAAGGAGTTATTCAAATGAAATATGAAATTGCTTATATAAGCGGTTCGGGAAACACTGAAAAACTTGCTCACGGCATTGCTGACAGTCTTCCTCAAACAGATACATTTGTAACAGATCTTTCCTGTGAAGAAATAACAAAGCAGGCGGATGTTTACCTGATCGGATTCGGAATGAAGCGAGAAGCTATTCCACTTAAAATTATGGAAATTCTTGAGGAACTTGAAGATAAAACCATATTGTTTTTTGTTACCGCTTCTTTAAAACCTACGGAGGTTCACATTAAGGAGATTGAACGCAGATTAGAACCCTTTATGCCGAGCAACTGTGATTACAGAGGCTTGTATTTATGTCCCGGTCAGGTTTCAGATGAAACACTTGAAAAATTGCAAACCGTTCTCAATCAAGAACCGGATAACGAATGGGCAAATGCCGCTATGGAAAACTGCAGGCATACTTTAGGCCGTCCGAACCAAAACGACATTAACGAAGCCTGTGAATTCGTTCACAAAAAGCTGAATGTAAACTAAATTAAATCGGTTTCAGCAATTCTGCTGTGAATAATGTTCATTGCTTAATAATGAAACCTGAAAATAACTCGGAATGTTTTGACATTCCGAGTTTTCTTTGTTCAGAAACAAAAATCTTTAAATCAATCTTACATACTTTCACCGAACAGCAAAATTATTGTTGTATTTATCACCCTTTCCATAGTATACTATAACTGTTAAACATTAGCAAAAGGGGAGATATTATGAAAGTTTCGGAAATGCCGTATCAGCGAATTACCGTTGA
>JAFQON010000024.1 GCA_017403185.1 Clostridia bacterium | reverse complement strand
TGCATCTGAAATGCAATAGATTGCGTGCAGTCGGGCATTTCTTCGATGCAGGCATACGCGCGTATGTCAAAGAGAAAAATGCCCGAATGTGCGTGATATTATTGTATTTCAGACTTATGTGTTGTTGTTAATCAAAGTATAGATTTATGGGGTTTCTTTTGTTTATGCCGTTCCTTATTCCTTTTTATATCATAGGCGAGGCTCTTATGGCGATTAACCCCGCACTGTTAGAAGGTTTTGTCGCCTCGTTCATCATACCCTTCAATTGGATTATGGAACTGCTGGGGATATATTAAAGGAGGTAAGATAGTTTTTATTGAAATTTTATTGAAATTTATAAACAAAAACGGAGGAATCTAATGTGAAAAAATTTATAAGTTTATTTCTTGCACTCTTGATAGCTGTTTCTTCTTTGACGATTGCTTTTTCTGTAAATCAAAATGCAGTTTCTGATTTAGATATCAGAATTGAATCTTCAAAAAGCAGTTATTCGACATTTGATACTGCAACATTTACAGTTACAGTTTCTAATGTGAGCGGTAAAACCGTAGAGAACATAAGCGCAGTGGCGATTTTTGATGAACTTGTTCCGGTTGGTAAAAAAAGTGAAACAAAAAAAGAAGTTTCCTCACTTAATGCGAACGAAAGTTTTACTTTCAGCTTTAATGCAATGATTAACACCAAAAATGTTAATCTGAACTTCTTTCAGAGACTTATTATAAATATCATTAAATTTTTCAAAGGTGCTGCAACTATTGGCAATGATATTAATGATGGAAGAAATTGTCAGGAGGCATATGCAACTGTTAATTACTCCGGAATTGATATAAAGCAAATTGTCAAAGTGTATTACACTTTCGAGTTGGCAAATCCGAATGAATGTGATCATAAGGTGAGCTATGTTGAGACAAAAAAAGCAACATGCACTGAGGATGGAAATATTTCTTATTGGATTTGCTCGAATTGCAGAAAAAAATTTGAAGATAAGAATGCAACCGTTGAAGCTGATAATGTTGTTATAGAAGCAACAGGACATACTGAGGTTGTTGATGCTGCGGTTGCTCCTACATATACTACACCCGGTTTGACGGAAGGTTCACATTGTTCAGTATGTAATAAAGTGCTGAAAAAACAGGAAAAGATACCCGTTCTTGATGAAAACACATATGCAATAGTGTATCATATTGCTAACAATGATAATTATCTTGCAGGTTTAGAAATCGAAAACAATAACCCTACATATTATTCTTCTAACGAAAAAATACAGCTTGAAGATTTGATTGTTCCCGGTTATATTTTCTTGGGTTGGTATGACGGCGCAGGTACTAACGCAGAGAGAATCAAAGTAATCAACAAGGGCGAAACCGGCAAAAAGAATCTTTATGCACATTGGGAAAAAGTTGAATATACAATAATATTTGATTCTCCCGATGTGCCTGTAGAAAGCATAAATTATACTGTAGACAAGGGAGCCACCCTTACAAATCCTTCTTGGTTTGGATATACATTTGTGGGATGGTCAATGGCTGGTGAAATAGTTTCAATTATTCCTCCAGGAACCACAGGAAATCTTACTCTTCATGCTAATTGGACAAGTAATCGAAACAAGGCTACTGCGGTTAGCACACTTGCGGCTCCAAGTATTGTTGAAGATATGGATAATGGAAGGTATTTATTCATTTATGAAATTGGCACTATTGAGAATGTTCCTTTGTCACAAATAGAGTATATCGGTAATTCTCAGGGAATAAAAATTAATAAAGAATATGAGTATTCAAAATCAGTTGGACAAGGTTTTGAAAATACTATCGCAAAAGCGGTGTCAAATGCTACAACAAAAACCTCAGCATGGACTTTGTCTGAAGATTGGAATTCTTCGACATCTGCAACAAACCAACATGATGAGGAAATAGGCAAAACCGAGCAGAAAACCGATAGCCAAGGCAATGTTATTGATAGTCGATATTATATTAGCAATGTTTCAGGTGGAGCAACAGAGGTTTCTTCAAATTCAGGAGGCGATAAATCGTCGTCTGCTAAAGTTACAACTGGAAAGTCGACCGGTATTAACGGTTCCTACACTTCTGAACATACTGAAAGCTCAAGCGTAGATTTAAGCATTGAATCTAAACTTTCTGCTAAACTTGAAGCTCCGGGAGTGGGTTCTGTAGGCTCAGAAATGTCTGCCGGAATGGCGACCAATGATACAGTAACAGATAAGCAAAGTGCAACAATTGCTTCTTCAAGAACTGAAAACATTGGTACAGAAGGCGGAGCATCGGCTGGATTGCATTGGGATACAAGCAGCACTTCCTCAAGCCATTGGAATTCTGAAAGCGGTTACGAAAACAGTATATCAACAAGCACAAACACTGAAGTTTCAAACACAGTGTCTAAGGTTATATATGACAGATGGGAATATTCAAGCATGGAAACCAGAGGAGGCGGAAACAGTTCAACACAGTCAACTGGCGAATCTCAGGAGTTGACAGACGAATATGCTTCCACAATAGAATATTCTGTAGAAGAAAGTGAAACCATCAAGAAAACCATCACATATTCCAGCAATGCTACGGGGTATTACAGAATTGTAACTGCGGGAACGGTTCATGTTTTTGCCGTGGTCGGTTATGACATTGCAACAAACTCATATTTTACCTATACATATAATGTATTGGATAAAGAAAGACATGAGTATTTGGATTATTCCAAAAATAATGCGAACTTCAATGATTGTGAAAACGCTATACTTTCATTTACTGTTCCTTACTATGTAAATGAATATGTATCTTCGGCTTTAGCACATTCAGGCGGTCTTGTTGTTGACACTGAAACAGGAATAATTGAGGAGTATAACGGTAATGCAGAAAATGTAATAATTCCCGAATATATTTCAGTAAATAACAAAGATGGTACATATTCTGCTATAAGAGTTCGTGGAATCAGCAGTAATGCATTCAAAGGAAACACCAAAATAAAAGCGGTTGCTCTGCCTAAATATGTATATCAAATTCCTTGTGGTGCATTTGAAGGATGCACTTCATTAGAAACAGTCATAGGTTATGGTATTCGTGAGATTGGCGCAAATGCATTTAAGGGATGTACAAAACTCGGATCTTTTAAAGTGGATAATTATGTAACGAAATTGGGAGAAAACGCATTTGAAAATGTTGATGAAATTATTGTTTCTGCCGCAAATTCAGATGTTTCAAATGCGGCAATAAATTCAGGCGCCAAAAGAATCATCCTGACTATTTCCAACATAAAAGATTCGTTTGATAACAGAATGGTTTTGATAGATGATTCAACTGAGTATTTTGCTATAATCAGTAACGGAATGGCTTACAAGAATCTTAGAATTGAATCAAATGCAACCGAAACTTTTATCAGTAATATGACCTTTATCGATAATAATGATACACCATTGAAAATTAATTCTGAAAAAGTTACATTGAATAGGGTTTCTGTTGATAATTCACAGAGCTTCGCTCTCATCCTTCCGGCTGATAATACTGATTTATATCTTTTTGGCACAGTCGCTTTGTCATCTTCTGGAGATAATGCAATTATAAGTAAAAATGTCAACTTGTTTAAGGTTGATGAAAATACTGTAGGGAAGATGAAAGTGACCGGAAATTATTTGATTTCAGGTGAGTTAACAAACAACAGTATGCTCGCCTTTGAAAGTGGAGAGTTATGTGAAATTAGTGAAACTGAATTCAAAAACTATCTCCTTTCAAATACTGTTATATTTAATGCAAATGGGGGATTCGTATCAGAAACTTCAAAAATTGTATATTATGGTCAAAAGTACGGAAAATTACCGACGCCAACAAGAGAACATTATACTTTTAAAGGTTGGTATACCGCTGCTTCCGGTGGAACAAAAGTTACTTCAGAAACTACAATGACAACAACAGAAAATGTTACTCTTTATGCACAATGGACACTGAACTCATTCGTAGTAACATTTAATGCAAACGGGGGATCTGTATCTACAACATCGTTAAGGGCTTACTGTGGTAAGGCTCTTGGTACATTGCCCATTCCTACAAGAACAGGGTTTGCATTTAACGGTTGGTATACAACTGCATCAGGCGGAACAAAAGTGACATCATCTACAACATATTCAACTGCAAAAGACATCACCCTTTATGCACAGTGGACAGTAAATTCATATACTGCATCTTGGTCAACGGGCACAGGATATACAATTACAGTAAACAGAACCGCTTCGCCCAATGGCGGAGCTGCTACAGGAAATCTTTCCAGCGGAGATACTGTTTACTATGGAGATACTCTTAATGTTTCATATTCAGCGTCTACAGGATATTCACTTGCAACTAAAGGTGTTTCATCTGTAACTGTAACTAAAAATGTAACATCGAGTGAGATTTATGCAACTGCAAGTGCAAACGAATACACTTACAATGTTGTGTATAAATCAAGCAACGGAACAGATCTCGGTTCAGACAAGGTTACAAAAGTTTTTGGCACGACAAACACGGTAACTGCTCCTGCAAAATCCGGTTACACTACACCTGCTTCGCAAAATGTGAAATGGGATGCGACATCTAAAACAATTACTTTTGTTTATGCTCCGGTTCAGGTTTCCCAAACAACAAAAAGCGGTAAAGTAGATGATAGTATTACTGACCAGACATACAAGGTAACGGTTGAATATCAAAACAGAACCAAAAACAGTGTCCAGGTAAGGTTGGTTTATCAACAGACAATAAAAAGCCCTTACTATTCTCCGTATGAATATCTTGTTAAATTTACTGCCGGAGGTAAAAATGTATCGAAAACAGTTGTTCCTTTTGGCACTTGGGGAGAAAATAGCAATACAAGCAAAGACAGGACGCTTTCGGTAAAGACTGATTGGGTTACTGTTACTGGAATTAACGCAAGCACAACAACAGTTCCGGTAAAAGTTTATCAGTGGATGGAAAATTATAATGGTACTAATTTAGGTAGTGGTGTGGATATATCGTTTAATGCAAATATTCCTAAGTATTAATTCAAAGGTTTTGAGGAGTTAATATAACAGACACGGCAGAGGGCTTCGGTTCTCTGCCGTGCTGATTTTTGTGCTGCACCATACAGCGTTTATTAAAGTTCTGTATTGAAAAATATACTGTTTTATACTATAATTGAAAACAGTGAATACAAAAAATGACTTCAAACGGGGTGTTGAGTTGAAAAAGATTATTTCCGTTCTCCTTGCCGCGATTATAATGATTCTTCCGCTGACGGCGGGAGTGAGTGCGCTTTTGCCGACGGCTTTCGCGGCTACAAGTCAGGATTTCAAATGCGGTGAAAATGCAATATGGCAGCTTGACACAGAAGGCGTTCTTACCATAAGCGGTACGGGAGATATGTATGATTATTTTTCAAGCGGCCCGTGGGGTAAATACTATAAGAGCATCAAAAAAATTGTTGTTGAAGAGGGAATAACCAAAATCGGTGAGTGGGCATTTCACGGTTGCTCTCAGGCAACCTCTGCGGTTATTGCTTCAACTGTTGAAATTATTGATACCTTTGCTTTTAACAGCGCCATATCCTCTTTCAGTTTTCCTAACGGTTCAAAGCTTATTTATGCTGATTCCGCAATAAAATTCACCGATTGGTATGAAAGCTTTTCTGAGAATGAACCCGTTTATCTCGGCGATATGCTCTATAAACTCAATTCAAGATCAACTCTTACTTCTCTTGAAATCAAAGAAGGCACTTATTCTATTAACAGCTATGCCTTGCAAAATACTGATTTGGAAGAAATTACCTTCCCCGAAAGTCTTTCATATGTGGGCAACGGTGCGTTCAACAGCACTCCGTGGCTGAGGAATCTGCCTGACGGTCCGCATTATGGCGGCAAGGTGTTTTTAGTTTACAGCGGCATAATGCCTCTGGAAGAGGATGAATTTGTAATCGAAGACGGAACTGTCTGTATTGCAGGCGGAGCTTTCCGTGAGCAGGACAGGCTTTACAGCATTGACTTGCCTGCAAGTGTAAAATATATTGCGGACTGTGCTTTTGCCGATTGCGTGAATCTGACTCATGTGAATTTTGCGCCCGACAGCGAGTTTACCCATCTCGGTGATGCTGTTTTCGGCGGTTCATGCTATATGCTGAAAACTCTTGAGTTGCCTGACAGCACAGAAAGCCTTGGCTACAGAACTTTCAACGGAACATCAATTACCGAGCTTCATATTCCCAAAAGTGTTCACAGGCTCAATGTTCAGTTTGGCTCGTTTTCGTATATTCAGAAGTATACCGTTGATGAGGAAAATCCCCGTTTTACTTCAGACAGCAGCGGCGTAATTTACAGCAAGGATATGTCGGAGCTTGTTATCTTCCCTGATGATTCACAGCTTACCGAATACGAAGTGGCGGAGAACTGCAAAAAGATAAATACAGAAGCTTTTTATTGCGCACCGATTACACAGCTTACGCTTAATTACGGCCTGGAGGAGATTGAGGGCTCTGCTTTTGCCCACAGCAAAATAAATCAGTTTTTTATTCCCGATACGGTTAAAGTGTTGGGAACAAACGCTTTTTCGCAAAGTAATGCATCGCTGATAAAGCTCAGCAATCAGCTGACGGAAATCAAGCAAGCTACTTTCGGCGGCGCGATATATCTGAAAGAGCTTTATGTTCCGGAGTCGATAACTTCAATAGAAGCAAATGCCTTTATTGACAGTAAAAAAGTGACGGTGTATTGCTGTACCGATTCTGCAATGCACACCTATGCTGCGGAGAATACAGTTCCGTTTGTGCTGCTTGATGAGCCTGACCCTGAAAATATAGTTCGTTTCGGCTCATATCCTCAGAGCAGGGTTGTTGACCTTACACTGATTTCTCAGCTTAATGCTCAGCCTAAAACATGGGTCTCCTTAGGCAGATATGCCGGCACGGGCAGTGCAGGTACGATGGTTGAGAGCGATTATGTGAAATATGCGGATGTAACCTTCAACGGCGAAAAATACCGTGCAATAACATTTTCGGCATATACTCAGTATTACACATATTATGCCGTAAAAACAGAAGGCAATGAGCACTGCCTGCAATATGTTAACGGATATTATATCAACGAAGTATATTGGTTTAAATACGATCCGCTGAAATGGCGGATTCTTGATGAAGAGAAGGGTCTTGTTGTTTGCGAATCTGTTATTGATGCAATGGCGTTTAATGAAGAATACTACTATAACAGCGAAGACAGAAGCCATTACAGAGACCCTGATTTTATAAATAAAGCATCCGATTATCAGACAAGCTCTGTCAGAGAATGGCTTATTGATGATTTTTACAATACTGCTTTTTCTGCACAGGAGCAGGAGCTTATCATACCGCAGGAAATCAATATTGATTATTATATAACCTCAACATCTGAAACGGTGGTTAAAAATACAATAACAGACAGTGTATATCTGCTTTCGGTTGAAGATGTAAAAAACAGTGCACATGGTTTCAATGCTGATATCACCGTTAATGATGTCAACCGCACGGCAGAACCTACGGATTATGCTCAGTGTCAGGGTGCGGATGTCGCAGAATACTCTGAAAATTATGATACCGAAGGCCACTCTTTTTGGCTGCTGCGCACAACATATAAAGATGTCGGTGCATGGGCTGTCAGTGCATCGGGCGGATTGCCCACTATAGCGGGATATCCTGAGAGCAGAGCCAATTTCGGCATCAGACCCGCAACGGTTGTTGAGCTTGACAGATTAGGCGATACCGAAACGGAAAAAGCAGATTTTACCGAGCTTAATAAGTTCCTTGACACTGTGGCGGCAACAGACCGCAAATTATACACAGACGAAAGCCTTGCAAAGCTTGATGCGGTGTTGGGTGCGGTTGATTTGGAGCTTGAGAATATCACTCAGGAGCAGGTTGATGCGTGGCGTGAAGCCATTGAAGATGCGATATCGAATCTTGAATACAAACCTGCCGATTTCTCTGAAATCAACAGTGTTCTTGAGGCTGTGAATTCGGTTGACCGCGCTCTTTACACTCCCGAAACCCTTGCGGAGCTTGATAAAGCCGTTGCGGCGGTTGACTATAATTTAACAATAGATAAACAGCCGCAGGTTGCGGAATGGGCGGCGGCAATTGAAGCTGCATTGGATAAGCTTGAATATCTTCCCGCGGATTATTCTGAGGTTGAAGCTGAGCTTTCAAGAGCCGAAGGGTTTGACAGGCGGTATTACTCCGAGCTTTCGCTCATAGTTCTTGATGCGGCGATAAATTCCGTTGACTACAGTCTGAACATAACCGAACAGGATAAGGTCAACGCATATGCTTTGGCAATTTCAGATGCAATTGACGCTCTTGAATATGCCTCGATTGTGCTCCGCCACGAGCCGTGCGGCGTTATTGTTTCCGCAACAACAAAGGAGATAAAGCCCGATACGGTGCTTGCGGTTGAAGAGGTTGATTCTTCCGAGTATGAGGGCACGAATTTTGCCGTCGGCGGTTCAATAAGAAGCCTGCGTTTTTATGACATCAATCTTGTTTATGAAGCCGTGGTTGTTCAGCCTGACGGCACGGTAACCGTTAAAATCAGGCTTGCAGACGGCGTTGACCCCGCAAAGTGCAAGGTTTATCACGTTACGGAAGATATTGTCAATCCGCTTGTCCGTTTCGCAAGCACTATTGACGGCAATTATATTGTTTTTGAAACCGATCATTTCAGCGAATTCGCGGTTATCGAGGTTGAAACGGTTGTTGACTCCATTGAGGTTACGAAGCTTCCCGACACAACGGTTTACGGCATAGGCGATCAGCTTGACCTCAGCGGCATGAAGGTTGTTGCCTGCTTCAGTGACGGCACAAGCAGAGAAATTGCCGATTACACCGTGGGAATGGTCAGCCTTAACTCTGTCGGCACAAAGACGGTTACTGTTTATTACACTTTCGGCCCCATCACCAAAACAGCTTCGTTTGAAGTGACTGTAAAATCTGATTTGTGCTCTGCCGATATCACCGAAAACGGCAGATCCGTTGACAGAGTTAACAAAAAGCTCGGTATTTTCTCACTTTACACAAGGGCATCGGTTCAGCTCGGCTGCAATGTGAAAAACGCAGACGGCTGCACTCTTCGCTGGTCATCTGATAATTCAAAGGTGCTTGTTGACCAAAACGGCAGAGTGACCTGCAAGGGCCTTTTCGGCGCAAAGAAGGCGAATATAACCGTTGAGGTTGTTGACGGCGGCGGAAATGTTGTTGCGAAGGACACTGTGTTTGTGATATTCTATAAGCTTTCGTTTCAGCTTCCGAATGCCTTGACACAGGCTGTCGATGTGTTGAAAATGATTATTTTGTAAATCAATTCATGTTGAAACTTTTCTTTTTTTATGTTATATTACATAATGGTTGAAATCGGGCTTGAAAACCGATTTGTGAACGAAGGAGGAAATGTTATGTGTAATTGCAACAGCAGCGGCCCCAAAAGCGACCTTTCGCTTCTTGACGGAGTGCTCGGCGAATACGGCGGCGTGCCTGCAAATCTTATTACCATTCTTCAGAAGGCGCAGAATATCTACGGCTATCTGCCCAAGGATGTGATGTACTGCATTGCGGAGAATGTGGGGGTAACACCCGCTGATGTTATGGGCGTTGCAACCTTTTATTCGCAGTTCAGGCTTACCCCTATCGGTAAATATCTTATCATGGCTTGTCAGGGCACTGCCTGCCATGTTAACGGCAGTGAACGCATCACTGCGGCAATATCGGAATACCTCGGCATCGGCAACGGCGAAACAACTGCAGACGGTCTTTTCACTCTTGAAAATGTTGCCTGCCTCGGCTGCTGCTCACTTGCTCCCGTTATTATGATAAACGGCGAAGCTTACGGCAATCTTACCCCCGATTCGGCGGTTTCGGTTATAAAATCCATTCAGGAAAAGGAGGGCAAATAATGCGTATAGTAATCGGTGAAGGCTCCTGCGGCATTGCTGCGGGTGCGTCAAAGGTCCGTGCGGCAATTGAAGCCGTTATGAACGCAAACGAGCCCTTCTCACTCGGCAGCACGGGCTGTATCGGTATGTGCTTCCTTGAGCCCATTGTTGACCTTTATGAAGGCGATAAACTTATCAGACGCCTTGTGAAAGTTACCGCAGACGATGCTCAGGCGATTGTTGACTGCGCAAGAAGCGGTGACCTTTTGCTTGTTGAGAAGCTTGTTATTTCTTCAGAGGATGAGGAATTTCTCACAAAGCAGACAAGAATTGCTCTTCGTCACTGCGGTATCATTGACCCCGTATCGCTTGATGATTACAGAGCGGCAGACGGATATCAGGCTCTTGAAAAAGCTCTCAAAACAATGACTCCCGAGCAGGTTATTGAAGAAATAAAAATTTCGGGTCTTGCAGGCAGAGGCGGTGCCGGCTTCCCCACATGGTTCAAGTGGAATGCTGCCCGTCAGAGCGCAGGCGAAGAGAAATATCTTATTTGTAATGCTGACGAAGGCGACCCCGGCGCATTTATGGACAGAGCGGTTATAGAATCCGATCCTCACAGCCTTATCGAGGGTATGCTTATCGGTGCATATGCAATCGGCGCAAAGGAAATGATTGTCTATGTCCGTGCGGAGTATCCGCTTGCAATCACTCACCTTGAAATTGCAATTGAGCAGGCAAAGAAGGCAAATCTTCTCGGTGAAAATATTCTCGGCACGGGCTTCTCGTGCGATATGAGAATTAAAGCGGGTGCAGGTGCATTCGTCTGCGGTGAAGAAACCGCACTCATTGAATCGCTTGAAGGCAAAAGAGGTATGCCGAGGCTCAAACCTCCCTTCCCCGCACAGAAGGGTTATATGGATAAGCCCTCAAACATCAACAATGTTGAAACATTCGCGAATGTTTCGTGGATTATAAACAACGGCGGCGAAGCCTTTGCCGCTATGGGCACGGAAAACAGCAAGGGCACAAAGGTTTTTGCTCTCACGGGCAAAATCCGCAAGGGCGGCCTTGTTGAAATACCCATGGGAAAAACCCTCCGCGATGTTATCTACGGCATCGGCGGCGGTATCCGTGACAACAAAGAATTCAAGGCTGTGCAGATGGGCGGCCCCTCAGGTGGCTGCATCCCCGCAGAGCTCCTTGACACAGTTATTGATTATAAGGCGCTTGCCGCAACGGGCGCAATCATGGGCTCGGGCGGTATGGTTGTTATGGATGAAAGCACCTGCATGGTCGGCATGGCTAAATTCTTCCTTGATTTCACCGCGCTTGAATCCTGCGGTAAGTGTGTGCATTGCCGTATAGGCACCGCAAGAATGCAGGAAATCCTTACCCGCATTGTTAAGGGCGAAGGCAAGCAGGGCGATATTGAGCTTCTTGAAGAGCTTTGTGAAGCAGTCAAGGACGGAGCACTCTGCGGTCTCGGTCAGACCGCACCCAACCCCGTGCTCACCACAATCAGATATTTCCGTAATGAGTATGAAGCGCATATCAACGATAAGAAATGCCCCGCGAAAGAATGCGTTGATCTGCTCACATATTCAATTGATGCCGAAAAGTGCAAGGGTTGTACACTCTGCGCAAAGAAGTGCCCCGCAAAGGCAATCAGCGGCGCTGTCAAAGAAGCGCATATTATTGATGAAAACACCTGCATCCGCTG
This sequence comes from Clostridia bacterium, assembly GCA_017403185.1. GTDB lineage: Bacteria > Bacillota > Clostridia > Oscillospirales > Acutalibacteraceae > CAG-177. The sequence continues at coordinate 14,256 of JAFQON010000024.1, read as the reverse complement.
CGGTCAGTGCGTGAATTCCTGCCGCTTCGGTGCAATAATCGTAGAATAAAGGAGGCGGCAAAATGGAACAGATTAAACTTACAATCAACGGCAAGGAAGTTGTCGGCAACAAGGGCGAAACCATTCTCAACATTGCCGCCGCAAACGGCATAGATATTCCCAACCTCTGCTACAACGGCCAGCTCAAGCTCTACGGAGCCTGCGGACTCTGCCTTGTTGAGGCTGAGGGAAGCCCAAAGCTTATGAGAGCCTGCGCAACTCTTGCTCAGGACGGAATGAATGTAAGCTGCGAAACTCCCAGAGTTAAAAAGGCAAGAAAGATTGCATTGGAGCTTATTATGAGCGACCACGAGGGCGACTGCGTTGCTCCCTGCTCACTCAATTGCCCTGCGCATACAGATATTCAGGGCTATCTCAAAGCAATTGCAAACGGTGACGACAAGGAAGCTGTTAAGATTATCAAGGAGAAAATTCCCATTCCCGCATCAATCGGCAGAGTATGCCCCCATCCCTGCGAGTCAAACTGCCGCAGAAGGCTTGTTGAAGAACCGCTTTCGGTTGCGTTTCTCAAGGCATTTGCTGCAGATAACGACCTTGCATCCGATGACCCTTACACCGCAGTCTGCGATGAAGCAACGGGCAAAAAGGTTGCAATCATCGGCGGCGGCCCTGCAGGCTTAACGGCGGCATATTATATCCGCCTTGCAGGTCACAGTGTAACAATTTATGAAGCAATGCCCGAAATGGGCGGTATGCTTCGCTACGGTATCCCCGAATACCGCCTTCCCAAAGCGGTGCTTGCAAAGGAAGTTGAAGCAATCGCAAAGCTCGGCGTTGAGATGAAGAATAACATCAAGGTTGGCAAAGATATATCGTTCGATGAAATAAAAAGCGGTGCGGATGCGGTGCTTGTTACCGTTGGCGCATGGAAGGGCAGCAGTATCCGCTGTAAAGGTGAAGAGCTTGACGGAGTTCTCAGCGGCATTGATTTCCTTCGTGAAGTCAATATGGGCAATATCCCCGAAATCGGCAAGAATGTTGCCGTTGTCGGCGGCGGTAACACTGCAATGGATGCCTGCCGCACAGCCGTAAGATGCGGTGCCGAAAATGTTTATGTTATCTACAGAAGAACAAGAGCCGAAGCTCCTGCAGAGGATATAGAAATTGAAGAGGCAATTGAGGAAGGTGTTGAATTCCTCTTCCTGACAAATCCCGATGAAATTATCGGCGAAAACGGCAAGGTTAAGGCGGTGAAGCTTCAGATTATGGAGCTCGGCGAGCCCGATGCTTCAGGCAGAAGAAAGCCCGTGCCCGTTGAAGGCGAATTCAAAAACCTTGAGGTTGACACCGTTATCTCCGCCATCGGTCAGAAATATGCACCTGCAGGCCTTGAAGCAATCGGCACAACAGGCTGGGGCACAATTCAGGCTGACGAAACAACCTGCCTTACAAATATCGAAGGAGTTTTTGCTGCAGGCGATGCCACCAACAACGGTGCATCAATCGCAATTGATGCAATTGCAGAGGCAAATGTTGCCGCAAGGGCAATCAACGCATATCTTCTCGGTATGCCTATGGACTTCCCCAAGCCCTATTATTCAGAGCGCAAGGTAACAGCCGAAATGCTTGCCGACAGAGAGAAGAAGCCCAGAGCGGTTATGTCGGTCAAAGACCCCGAATACAGAAAGCATAATTTTGAAGCGGTGCTCAACGGCTTCACCGAAGAGCAGGCGAGGGGAGAGGCGAAGAGATGCCTTGAGTGCGGCTGCCACGATTTCAAGGATTGCCGCCTTATTCACTATGCAAATTTTGACCCGATTGAGCCTTCACGCCTTGCAGGCGAAAAGCACAGCTGCTTTAAGGAAACACGCCTTGTAACAATCGAGCGTGACCAGGGCAAATGTATTCTCTGCAACCTCTGTGTACGCACCTGTAAAGAGGTTGCGGGCGAGAGCATTCTCGGCCTTGTTGGCAGAGGCTTCAAAACGGTTATCAAGCCCGAATTTGAGGGCAGCGACAGAATTGCCGTGTGCAAGGACTGCCGCAAATGCGCAGAAATCTGCCCCACGGGTGCACTCAAAATTTTATAATAAAACGAAACCCGGGCTGCCTCAATCGAGACAGCTCGGGCTTTATATCAATAATCCCATTCGGAGCGGTACAAATTAACAGTTGTTACTTCTTGGCTTTCCTTATCAACCATAAAGGACGCATCTATATATGGATCATACTTTGAATATGTGTAGTGATAATATGACGAAAGCTTTGACACATCAAATTCATCGCCTACAATATCAGCAAGGCTTTTTGAGCATCCGATATACGGCCCGCCTGCAAGGCTTGCACTGACACCGCTTTCAATTCTGACTGAAATTACAGCGCAATTTTCTGCAACGGTCTGATAATCGGAAAGATTTTTAAGAGTGACTGAAATTGATTTGCCGTCTTTTTTGAGAGTTGCGTTGTAGTTGCCGCTTGAAATAATTGCATCGGGCTTATCCGTTATCTCCCATCCGTCGTCAACAAATTCGCTCACGGGCGCAGGCAGACGGTAGAGTTTTTTATCAATCTCAATAACTCCCGAGTTAATATCACCGCCAAGCTCTGTCGGCGCAACATATGTGCTGAGATATTCGGGTACATCTGTGTTTGTTTCTGCAAGGTCAATATCGCCGTAAACCATGTATCTTACCTCTACGGAAGAGCTTCCGTAGTTTTCTCCTTCAGGGTAACGGGCAAAGTGAATAAAAACATTCGTTTCATCGTTGATTTTATATTCTATTGAATCCTTGCCGTCTTGCGTATAGTGTTTGTACGGTGTGCCGAAGGCTGCAATGATTTCATCACTTGAAGAAGAGAGCGTTATTCCGTTTGAAAATCTGAAGGAGGTGCCGTCAGCTATTGTGCTGTATACCATGCCGACATCGCAGTCCTTTATTGCCTTGGCATTGCCGCTTGTGTTAAAGGGGCAGACCTGAATCGTTTTGCCGTCTTTTGAAAGGGTAAGATATTCCAGATACTTTGCTTCCACCATGTCATCTTCAGTGCTGTTGTCAGCGTCAGAAATCTCCCACCCGTTTTTTGAAAATTCACTGTAGGGGCAGGGCAGCTGATATGTAACACCTTCGAGCTCGAAGCTGAAATTCAGAAGTTCATCGGCTGTTGAAATTACGCCTGCAGGGTGGTCAACTCTGCCGCTGTCCGAAGCCATGACAATCACAAACAAAGCAATCAGAGCTGCCAGTAAAACCGCAGCGGCGGAAAGTACAGAGACAATTATTATTTTTTTCTTTTTTCTGCGCTTGTTTTCATCTATTACACCCGGTATGACCATATCCTGAGGCACATCAATAGACGCAGGCTGCGCAATGGGCATAGGTACAGGTTGAGGTGTAGGCTGGGGTGCAGGTTGAGGTGCAGGCTGAGGCTGCGGTATCGGCGGGGGAGCTTGTGTGCCGCCTGCAAGCAGCTTTCTTATCTCATTGAGCATTTTTTCAAATGCCTTTGATTTGTTGGTGTATGCTTCATATCTCTGCACATCGGTCAGATAAAAATTGAACGCATCGTTGAGCGGGTGGTTGTCTATATCGAAGGGCATTATGGTTTTACCGCAGTTCAGTGCACGGTCAAGCTCTTTTGTAACCCACCTTGAATCCTGAGCTTTTTTTGAAAGAATTAGCACAAAAACCCTGCAGCCTTTAATGGCGTTTTCAATTTCGCTTGCATAGCTTGAGCCGCCGGGGATTGACATGGGAGCCATCCAACATGAAATTCCGTTGGTTTCAAGTGCATCCTTAACCCATATCGCCTGCGCATATTCATCGGATTTATAGCTTATAAATACATCTTTATTCGGCACAATACTACCTCCTCTTTGAAATTGTGCATATATATTTATAATACGATACATTGTTGAGTTTGGCAAGATTTTTTGAACACCTTGCACTTGATTTTTTTAACATAACAATTTACAATTGTATATAATAAAACTGAAGGAGTGCGAAAATGACGGATAAAGAAAAAATGCACACAGGCGAGGTTTATTACCCGAGCGGCGATGAAATAATGAGTGAGCAGCTTGAATGCCTTAACAGACTTTACGATTTTAACATGACAAGACCCACGGAGCTTGAAAAGCGTGAAGAAATGCTCAAAGAGATGTTTGCCGAGATCGGCGAAAACTGCTACATTGAGCCGCCTTTTCACGCAAATTGGGGCGGTAAGCATGTTCACTTCGGAAACGGAGTTTATGCCAACTTCAACCTTACCATGGTGGATGATACCCACATCTATGTAGGCGATTATACCCTTTTCGGCCCGAATGTGTGCGTGGCAACAGCGGGTCATCCCATTAACCCCGAGCTTCGTGAAAAGGCGTATCAATACAATATGCCCGTGCACATCGGCAAAAATTGCTGGATTGGTGCGGGTGCCGTTATCGTGCCCGGGGTCACAATCGGCGACAATACCGTTATCGGTGCGGGCAGCGTTGTTACAAAGGATATACCTTCGAATGTTGTGGCAGTCGGAAATCCCTGCAGGGTTTTGCGTGAAATCGGTGAACATGACAAGGAATTCTATTTTAAAGACAGAAAAATTAATTACGATAATCTTTGATTGGATTGATGGTTTATGGAAATGGTGCTTCTTACCGCTCTCGGAGTAGGCGGTGCAACGGTTATCGGCTCGGTAATCGGATTTGTTTTTAAAAAGATATCACATAAATTCAGTGATATTGTGCTTGCATTTGCGGCGGGAGTTATGCTTGCGGCTGCAGTGCTGGGGCTTATAATCCCCTCTGTTGAATACGGCGGAAAATTCGGACTTCTTATCACGGTTGCGGGTATTTTTACGGGTGCCGTGTGTCTTAATCTTATTGATAAGCTTGTGCCGCATATGCACAAGCTTGTCGGGGCGGATTTCGAAGGAAATAAGGAGAATGAAAAGCTCAGCAAGGTGCTTTTGTTTGTGATGGCGATTGCAATTCACAACCTGCCTGAAGGAATTGCGGCAGGTGTGGGCTTTGGTGCGGGCAACACATCCGAGGCACTGCTTATTGCGGGCGGTATTGCTTTGCAGAATATTCCCGAGGGCATGGTTATAATTGCGCCCATGCTTGCGGCAGGAATCAGCTCAAAAAAGACCTTTGTCTGCGCAATGATAACGGGCCTTGTTGAGGTGTTGGGCACTCTTCTCGGGTATTTTGCAGTCAGCATCGCATCGGCAATTCTTCCGTTTGCGCTTGCTTTTGCGGGTGGCACGATGCTCTATGTTATCAGCGATGAAATGATACCCGAAACCCATGCGCACGGCAGCGAAAGGGGAGCAACCTATGCTCTGCTTGTCGGCTTTTGCGTGATGTTGGTATCTGATGTGCTTCTGGGATAATCTGAGAAAAAAATTTGCTGAATTCAAATACTTTTCGTTTTTGAGCCGTTATTATAAATGAACGGGAAAACGGAGGTGATACCGTGACAAATCACGAAATTGACAGCTTGATGAGAAGAATTGCCTGCGGAGATATGGAGGCACTCGAAGCCTTATACAAAGGGATGAGCAAGCCTGTGTATTTTTATGTGTTGCGTATTCTCGGCAGTCCGGAGGCCGCAGAGGATGTGATGCAGGATACATTTATCTCTGTTATGAGCAATTGCGGAAGCTACAGAGAAAGCGAAAAAGGCTCGTCATGGATTTTTACCGTTGCGAGAAACAAGGCGATTGATTTTTGCCGCAAAAGGAAGAATGTTATTCCTCTCGATGAAGCTGAAACTTTGCCTGACACGGAGAATTCCGTTGAAAAGGCTGAGAGCGAGTCAGCTTTTTTGCAGCTGCTTTCTCCGCTTAATGATAAAGAGCGTGATATTGTCATGTTAAGGCTCCTGAGTGATATGACCCTGACGCAGGTTGCCCGTGAGCTTGATATGCCGAAGGGCAGCGTTTTCTGGGCATATAACAATGCCGTCAAGAAGCTGCGAAAGCTGCATAAAGGAGAGTCCGGAGATGAAAAGTAAATTTGAAAAAAACATAAAAAAAGCGGCATATGACTCCGTGCCCGACGGTTGGGACGAAATCAGAAAAGCCGCTGCTCAGACATTTGAAAAAGATACAATCGAGAGAAAAAAATACAGCTTCAATCCCTATGTTATTGCTGCGGTTTGTGTCTGCATTGTTATAGTCTGTGCCGTTATACTGAAGGGTGTGCCGTCGGATAATATTCCCGTCACACCGGGTGTGTCAGGTACAGATACAGGGGATAAACCGGTTCCCGAAACATCAACACGCCTGAGCAGTTATACCGAAACATCAACATCAGATTCTTCGGCAGGCGTGTCAGAAGAATCCGGCCGTGATGATATTGTATGGGCAGGCAGCCTGCAAAATGTTGAGGCAGAAGAGGCGCTTGTCTGTTCAATAGGCAAATATATAAGAACGGACAGTGCGCTTTATGAGGAGCTTCAAAAGACAGATGAGGGAGCAAAAATTGCTTTTGCTGTCAGTGTGTATGATGAAACTGATTATGCAAAATTGTTTGCAGAGCCTATAAATAAATGCAATGCCGCAAAAGAAAAAATGAAAGATGCGGCAGACAAGTGCATTGAAAAATACACGGCGTCGGGAGAAATGAGCTATAACGAAGCGAGGGCACGGATATACACTGACCCTGAATTTGTGAATGCGCGTAACGAATACCGTGAATTATATGAAGAGAAAGAAACGGCAATTCTTCTTGAAAGATATGAACGCAGCAAGGGTGCGGTTGATGAGCTTGAAAAATACGGCTTTGAGCTTGTTTACGATGCAAGAGATGAAAAATATCAACCCTATCTTTCTGCTTGCAATGCTTTGGCTGTTATGACGGCAACAAAAGAGCAGCTTCTTTCACTTGAAGATGAAACGCTTGAATTCAATTATAAGCTGAAAGCCGCTGCGATAAATGCAGAGAATTATGAATATACGGATATATATTCATACGGTGAGGTCGGATTAACCGAAAACTCAAAAATCAGCACCGACCTTCTTCAGGCTTATAAAAAGGCAGACGGCGAAAAGCTGAGAGTGTATGTTTCCATAGGATATTTCGGCAAGGAATACACGGCGGAGGAAATCGATGCTGCCGCACTTGCCGCAACGGGAATGTCGCAGAACGAATTTTTATATAACGGCGACAGAGAAGCAGCCGAAAAATACCGTGAAACCCATAACAGGCTCACCTATCACATTGATTACAACGAGGATGTTGTTGAGCGGCTACTCAAAGACGGTGAGTTGATTGAGCTCCGGAATCACAGCTCGGCTTTTGTTGCGCAGCTTACTTATGAGAGAGCGTCTGAGCTTTGCGAAAATAAAGAGATTGCCTATATAGCTCTTGAAGAGGAGCTGAATCCCTTGGGAACAGATTTGCCGATATTGGAATAGGGCAACAAAAAAGCGACTTGTTTTTGCAAGTCGCTTTTTTAATATATTGAGTTTATTATTTTTCAGCCGTTTCTTTTTCGGCTTCATCAAGCTTTGCTTTGAGCTCTTCAGCTTCAGCATCTTCCTTTGCCTTCTTATCAGCTTCCATCTTTGAAAGAGCTTCAGCCATCATTGCGTGAAGAGTTTCTGTGTCTGTGCCTTTTTCAACAAGCTCAAAATATTCTTCAGCAGGAATACCGCCAACATAGCACTGCTTATATTTGACATCAATTCCCTTAACTGCAAGAACAATGTTGATGCCGAAAAGAGCAACAAGAGTGCCGATGTAAACATATGCGCCCCAGCCTACCGATGCTTCGGTAACAAAATCGGGGAATACGCCTGTGATGCCTGTTGCAAACTGATTGTAGAATACAACCGAAACAACTGCGGATGCAATTGCCAGAATGTTGAAGGTGAAGTTTCTGACATTGCCGAGCTTGCCGCATGACATTGTGAGCATAACAAGGCTTACAATAACAAAAACAAGTGAAAGAAGAATTCCGACAAGTGAAACGAGGTAGCCTGTGAAGCTTGAACCGACAACACCTGAACCCATCATTGTGAACAGACCGTCAAAATCAATGCCCGAAACAATCTCATAAATTTTGATTGCGTTAATCTGAGTTGATGTTGCGCTGATAAACGGACCGCTGTAGCTTATGCTTGCAAGAGGAAGCATGAGGGCTGCAATGGGGAGCACCGAAAGAATAATTCTGATTATTGTAAGAGGAGAGTTGATGAAAGAAGCCTTGAGCCTATCCATCCTTTTCTGGGTACGGGCGTGCTCTGCTTCTGCAGCATCGGCCTCAGCCATGAGCCTTTCTTCCATACCGTAATAAACAAGGTTAACACCGCAACCGGGGCAGTTGGGCTTCCAATCAAATAATGTAAGCTTGCGACCGCACTTGGGACATTTTGCCATAATATTTCCTCCAAACAAAACACTTTATAATATATATCTAAATTTTAACATAACAGCCTTATTAAATCAATAGTTAACTATAACTAAAAACAAGGCCGATTTTTCGGCATAATGACTATGAACACGCTTCAGGTGAGCCCGCCGTCGGCGGTTATGACTTGCGCAGTGACATAATTTGAATCCTCACTTGCAAGGAATGCAACAACCCCTGCAATTTCTTTTGCCGTGCCGAATCTGCCCATGGGTATCTCCTGAGCAAAAGCTGCTTTATCCTCGTTGGAAAGGTTGCCGTTCATTTTTGTGTCAATTGCACCGGGTGCAACGCAGTTGACCTGAATGTTGCTGGGAGCAAGCTCTCTTGCGAGCGCCTTGGTCAGACCGATAACTGCGGCCTTGGTTGCCGAATAAACGGTTTCGCAGGATGCCCCGTATATTCCCCACATTGATGATATGTTGATTATTTTGCCGCTTTTTCGGCTTACCATAAAGGGTACGGCACAGTGGCAGCAGTTGTATACCCCCTTGAAATTGACTGCGGTTATTCTGTCAAACTCCTCGGGTGTGATATCGGTAAAGAGCTTTTGCTGAGCGATTCCCGCATTGTTGACAAGCACAGAAACGCCCCCGAAAACCTCGGCGGCGTCTGTAAACACATCTTTGATTTGCTCATGGTCAGAAACATCTGCCTTGTAGACCTTGTATTCCGCACCGGTATGCCTGAGCTTTTCTTCAAGCTCAAGGATTCCTTTTTCGTCGGAGTAATAGCAAGCGGCAATGCAGAAGCCGTCATTTGCAAGCCTCAGTGCAATTTCGCTGCCTATGCCGCCTGATGCTCCGGTAATCAAAGCACATTTTTTCATCTTTTTATGATGCTGCGCCTGCCATTGCTGCGCCGCTTGTAATGAGTGAGGTCATGTCGAAGTAATTTGTGGGTGCCTTGAATTTTGAGGAATCAGCTTCGGCGGTGATTTTGTTGATTTCCATAATGGTTACATTTCCGTCGCCGTCAATGGTCTCAACTCTCTTAAGAGAATCCTCTGAATAATAATACTTAACGGTTATATCCTCATCTTCATAAATATCGCAGGAGTATTTTTTGCCGTTGACCTCAACCTCTCTTGTTTCAACATAAACAGAGGTGTCGTTTTCGCTGTTTTCGAGATTCGCCATCTGATCCGAGAGAAGGTCGCCAAGGGGCACATCGCCCATCTCTTCGGCAGAAACCTGCATATAAGCTCTCATTGAAGGCATAATCATATAAATCTTGCCGTCGCCGTTGCTGAGAGTGCCGAAGGTGAGAGAGCCTTTATTTTCATAAGGCGCAGTCATTTCTGCATAGTATTTGTTGCCGTCACAGGTTGCATAAAGAGGAATATTCACCTCTTTGCCGTCCATATTCTGTCTGAGCACGATGTCCATTGTGAATGTGTCGCCGCTCATAACCTCTTTGAAGTTGTTTTCGATTTTTGAGCGGTCAGGCTCACCGTCTTCGTTAAGCTCAACATCAATCTTTGTTGCGTTGCTGTCGTCGATAAGCTCATCGCCGAATTCAAGCTCAACATCAACAGCTTCGGAATTGTTGAGCATCTGCTCAAACTGCTGCTCTATAACCGCAGGGTCGCTTGTATCGAGCGAATTAAAAAATTCCTCAAGGTCTGCAGGGATTGTGGTTGTTTCAATCACTTCACCGTTTTCATTTGTGGGTGCTTCAACATAAACATCATCGGGGATTTTTTTGCAGGAAGCAAAGCTTGCGATGAGTGCAAACACCGTAAATATTGAAATAATGCCTTTTTTCATAAGTTCTCCTCCGTAGGCAGCCCGTGTTGACCTGCCTCAATGTTGTTAATAATAGAATAGCCGATTTTTCTTTTAAAATCAAGTGGTGAATTGTAATATTTGTTAACTAATTTGTAAAGCTTTTGTTTCAAAACTGTGAAAGAGGAATTCAGCCGCAGCACAAGCCAAAAAAATATTCAAAAAGCACTTGAAAAATCCGCAGTTATCTATTATAATACTGTAAGATAAAATGCTGATATGGCTCAGTTGGTAGAGCAGCGCATTCGTAATGCGCAGGTCGTCGGTTCGAGTCCGACTATCAGCTCCATATGTTAAAAACCGTTGCGCAGTGCAGCGGTTTTTCTTTTTAATGTATATTGAAAACATAGAAACATTGTGGTATATTCAAATTGAAAAACAAAAACAAGGTGGAGTTTTTATGAAGCTGTCATCATTCCTGAGTTTTGCGCTTTTCGGCGCAAAAACTATTCTGCTGAGAAAAAAAGAGCCCATTCTCGGCACGGTTATTGTTACGGATAAATGCAATCTCAGATGCAAGCACTGCTCGGTGAATAACATCACGGCGGTTATACACCCGTATGAGCAGATAAAAAGCGAGATGCGTCAGCTTTATGATATGGGTGTGAGAATTCTGTTTTTCTGCGGAGGCGAAACATTTCTGTGGCGTGACGGCGAGCTTACACTTCGTGACCTTGTTATTGAAGCAAAAAGAATGGGCTTTCTCATAGTGAATGTTGTCACAAACGGCACCTTCCCGATTGATTTGCCTGAAGCAGACCTCATACTGCTCAGCCTTGACGGCGACAGAGAGCGCCACAACGAAATAAGAGGCGACACATATGATACCATAATGGAAAATATCAGAAACGCAACGGCGGATAATATATGCTTCTATATGGCAATTAACCAAATCAACAAAAACACGGTGCGTGATGTGTGCATTGCTGCCCGTGATACACGGAATGTGAGAGCTGTGTCCTTCAATTTTCACACGCCATATCCCGATACACGGGAGCTTGCTCTTTCTAAAAAAGAAAAGGCAGAGTGCTGTGAAACCATAAAGCAGATGATTAAAGAGGGAGCACCCGTATTCAATCTTAAAAGTGCCTTCCCTTATCTTATTGAAAATAAATTCCCCACTCCGTGCCACCAGTGCGTTGTTATTGAAAACGGTAAGGTTTCTGTTTGCGGGCGGTGCATTGATGTGCCCGGCCTGTGCGAAGAATGCGGCTATTTCTTCGTTGCGGAATACACGCTTCTCTTCCGAGGGAATCCGAAGATAATTTTTGAAATGCTGAAAACATATCTCAGATATATTTAAGGGTGACGGTATGAGTATTATCACTGATGTTACGCGAATGTTTCTGACCCGCACGACAAAGCCTTTTTCTTTTAAAAATGAATATGACCGCACGCTGCCTTATGAGGAATGCGATAATCTCGGGTTATATATACATATTCCGTTTTGCAAAAGCATATGCAGCTTCTGCCCTTACTGCAAGGTTAAGTATTCCAAGGAGCTTTGCGATGCCTATGTTGATTCGCTTTTAAAAGAAATTCATCTTGTTGCAGGCGGCAAAGAAAAAAAGACGGCAACAAGCCTTTATTTCGGCGGCGGCACGCCTGCACTTGCGGCTGACCGTCTTAAAGAAATAATCGACACCGTAAGCTTGTATTTTGATATCACGGAGGGAATAGGCGTTGAGCTTCACCCCGATAATGTCACGCCCTGCGTTTTGCAGGTGCTGAAGGATGCGGGTGTAACAAAAATCAGCATAGGAATTCAGTCGTTTCAAAAGAAGTTTCAGAGCATTCTCGGCAGGAATACGGTTGACATTGATGCTCTCAGGCAGGCTTTGGCGGCTGTTCCTTTTGAAACGGTTTCCATGGATTTCATTTTTGCCCTGCCCTCACAGACATTTGAGGATTTAAAGAGCGATATTGATGCGGCATTCGCAAACGGTGCAAATCATGTGGCAATTTATCCGTTTATCGATTTCACCTTCACATCAAGCAAGGTGTCTGCGCTGCCCAAAAAAGAAAAAAGAGCACTTCTTGATGCAATCACAAATTACTGCCTTGAGAAGGGCTATGCCCGTGACTCAATCTGGACCTTCTCGAGCGAAAAGCAGGCGCATTATTCATCCATGACAAGGGATAACTTTCTCGGCTTCGGCTGTTCGGCAACAACGCTGCTGAAGGAGCAGTTTAAAATCAACACATTTTCTGTTGAGGAATATTGTAAGAGAATTGAACAAAAAGAGCTGCCCACTTCCCTCACAACAAGGTTCACCTTGCGCCAGCGCATGATTTATTATCTGTTCTGGACTGCATACAGCACAAGGGTCAGGGCTGAAGATTTTGAAAAATTCTTTGGCGTGCCGCTGAAGAAAATGTATGGCTTTGAGCTGAAGATTGCAAAGCTTGCAGGCTTTGTTACCGAGGATAACGGGGTGTTCAGCATGACGCCGAAGGGAGCTTTCTACTATCATTACTATGAGAATTTCTACACACTGGCATATATTGACAAAATGTGGGGGATAATGCGAAAGGAAGCCTTCCCCGAAGGGATTGACCTCTGAGCCTGTCTTTATATAAAATAATTCGGCAAAAGCGATTGACAAAGCAAAAATAATTTGATAAAATAACTGAGTTAATCGAATTAAGGAGAGTTGTCCGAGTGGTCGAAGGTGCAGCACTCGAAATGCTGTGTACGCAAGTACCCAGGGTTCGAATCCCTGACTCTCCGCCATAAAAGTCGTTACGGCATTTGCCGTGACGGCTTTGTTTTTTAGTCAGGGATTCGAAAGCCCGTGAAGAAAACCTTCCTGGGGAAGGTTTTCAGGGCGTGGGAACACTCTACAGAAAACTAAACCAACAAGCAGCACACAACGAGCACGCATAAAAAATATACTTCAACAGCCCCTGACTCTCCGCCAGAAAAGAAACCGCAGTTGATACAATCGTGTCAACTGCAGTATTGTTATTGCGAAGCAACAAGGTTCCCGAACGCAATGCGTGAGGGGTTCTTATTCAGCTATTTCAAACCCTTGCATATCAATAATTTCAAAACAAAAGCGTTGCATTCGTGGTCTGTTTCATCCACCCTGCAACGCTTTTTCATGTTGTTTTCTTCGGTTGTTTCCGAAACCCTATGCAACAATCGTTATGCAATATATAACCGTTGATTTATATGATTTTCGTTATAACATCCACCCCGTACACCGCGCCAAGAGACGAACCGCAATCCCGGCTTATGTGGACGGTGCCTATATCGTCAACGAACCTGACCGTTCCTTTGTCGCCTGTAGTGAGACTTGTGTACGGGTCATCCATATGCACAAGCTCGACTCTTGTTCCTGTCGGATATTGTTTACGCAACATTGCGAGCGTTTCTTTTGATATTGTTTTCATTTTCGCACCATCCTTATTGCTTTTGAAACAGTCCTCTCGTTTGTTGTCAAATCGATGTATGTTTCCTTTGCATCCGTTATGCCTGCCATTGTAAAGCCGTACTTATCAAATGCTGCAAGAATTGTGATGAGTCCGCTGAAATTGCTTGAAATTGAAAACTCATTGATTTTGTAATAATTCAGGTTTTTGACAATGCCTTCAATATCACGCTCCCAAATAATATCGTAAAAGTTTATCAGGTCATTTCCTGCTTCAAGGCTGTGTTTGTATGCCCAGAACAACCTTATATTGATGTTATTTTCTGTCGAATTTGCTCTTTCTGCAATCACTTTTTCAATTGCTGGTATAGGTGTTTTCATAGTAATATCTCCCTTTTTAGTAGTGACATATTAACTCTGAAAAAGCATATTATCCAGTTATTTATGAACATAATTTGTACAAAGATATAAACATCAAGCCGCCCGATTGCTCGGACGGCTCTTTTTGTTCGGTCAGATTAAAACAGTTGTGTCGGGAGTTTCAGCTTTTCTTTCGGCGGGAATTGTTTGTCGAATTCTTCGGCTTGAGCCTCATCAACAAAATATCCTTTCGGCGGAGTATATTCACCGCTGATGCCGTCAAGATAACCGTTTTTCAGCTCCTTGCACAGAAAGAACGATGCG
>JAFQON010000005.1 GCA_017403185.1 Clostridia bacterium | reverse complement strand
TACATTTCTACAACAACGAAAGAATCCAATTAAAAACAAAACTGACTCCGCTTGAAAAACGAAGTCAGTATGTCGCTTAATTAAATATTTCTGCCATAGGGTCTTTTTTTGTACTGTCCGCACAATTTGGGGCAGTTCATTATTCGCCCCCTTTTTTTATGCCATTTTTACAATATGCTGGCAGTATACATATACATTCTGAATTTTTTTAGCCTCGGAATCGTATTTTGTGTTGATAACGGGCTGCGTTTCAGACGGTGTGACATACACCTTAAACACAATTGCGTGCTGACCCGCTCTCATATCCGTGATTTTTTTGTATTCAAAGTGCTGACCCTGGATGTCAAGATATTTGTAGATGATTTCTTCAAGCAGGTCGCCTGTGAAGCAGCGAAGGATATCGCCCTCTTCATACATTTCAATTATTGCTTTTGTTTCCTCAAAGGTCATCATCTCGCTTTTGAATTCGCCTTCGTTGATAACTGTGCTCATCGAAGCATTGTCGAGAAGCAATAACGGTAAATCGTGGTTTTTCATAATCTTGGCCTCCTTGTGTTTAGTTGTTGAGTTTATTATATAATATGAAGGCTTGTGTGTCAATAAAATTCATAAAACTGTATCTTAATTCTGCTTTTTGCATAAATTTTGCAGGATTAATATGTGCAACTTGCAAAACATAAAAACCCGTCATACTAATTGTATGACGGGTTTTTGTTTGTTATTCGTCGTTGATTTCAAACAATTCGTTGGGTGTGCAATTGAAAAGCAGGCACAATGTTTCGATATTTTCGTATCTTATGGATTTTGTTTCGTTGTTTATCATACGGCTGAAATTCTGGTAACTCATCCCGAGCTGCTTATACAGCCAATATTTGGTTTTACCGTTTTCTTCAAGCAGTTCCTTAACTTTTAATCTAATCATAAGATACTTCTCCATAACTTATTTATTAGTTAGATAGTATCTTATTCTTTCTCTTTACATATAGACTAATACATTATATAATGTAAAGATAAGTCAGGAGGAGCTATGAGAGAAAAAACTTGCTGTTTTACAGGTCACAGAAGAGTGCCTTTGGAAGATTGTAAAAAAATAAAAAAGAGTTTAATCAGAAACATAGAAAAATTAATTTTAAACGGTGTCATCTTTTTCGGCTGCGGCGGTGCACGGGGATTTGATATGTTAGCTGCAGAATCGGTGCTTTTATTAAGAGAAAAATATCCTTACATCAGATTAATAATGGTTTATCCGTGTGAAAATCAAACCGCATACTGGAAAAGAAGCGATATTGAAAGATACAATATAATAAAAAAATCAGCGGATAAGTATGTGTATGTTTCAGATTATTATTATGAAGGGTGTATGCAAAAAAGAAACAGACATTTGATTGATTGCAGTTCGCATTGTGTTTGTTATTTAAAGTATGATAAAAGCGGTACTTCATACACCGTTAATTACGCAAAAAAATCAGGGCTTAATGTAATAAATATTGCTGATGAAATATTATGATGCGAAAAAAATCCCGCCATACATAAACAGTATGACGGGAGAAATTTTTATATTATTCCGCCGAGAAGGCTGCCCACGAATGAGAAAACATTCTCAAACACAAGCTTTATTGCCACAAAGGGAATCTGTGAGAAGCCTGCAGTTCCGAAATTGTCATAGAGCCAGAGGCTTGCATCCGTGAAGAAGGTTGAGGGCTCCTCTTCCTCTTCAACGGTCCACACACCGATTTTCACAAGGATGTCGTTGAGCCTTTTCTCAATTTCATCCTGCTGACCGGCGTAGCAGTTTGTGCCGTTAACAAAATCTTCTGCTTCTTTTATTGCTGCTGCAAGCTCTGCGGCATCCTCAGCGCTGAGAGCTGAAGTATCAACAGCTTTTGCGGTAGGGATATAGTTATTTTTCAAATCTCTTGTGTCTCTTCGTGCGCTGAACTGAGGATATTCGTCGGTTGAGTAAACATCCTTGATATCGTCTGTTGCAAGAAGTCTTGTTGCAAGTGAAATAATGATATCATTTCTTGCGGTCTGCTCATGATTCTGAGCATCAAAATAGAAGGTGGTGTCGGGAAGAAGACCTGTTGAAGCATCAACAACATTGTCGGGTGAAATGTGGTTGTGTGTGCGGTCTGAGCAATTGGGGCTTGTGTTTGCCTGAACATAATCATCGCCGAGAGTTTCGCCGACAATTGCGCTCTTAACGCCCATTGCGGTTGATGAAAGCTGAATTACGCCGTCGGCGTTGTCGTTATTCCATGAATTACCTATCTGATAAAGAGGCACATCATAGTCAACGATATTGAAAACCTGAACGCCTGCATCAACAAGCTTCTGAATATTTGCGTCGGAGTTGAGCTGTGCTTTGTAGAAAGCATCTGTCTGCTTTTTGATTTCGGGTTTATTCTTAAGAAGAGCAGCCGAAGCCTCAGGATAGTATTCCTTCGGGCAAAGTCCCCAAAGCATGGTTATGTTTGCCGCTACATCCTCAACAAGGCAGTTTGCAACTTTTTGGAGTGTGCCGGCAAGAACTTTGTCGGGAAGAATTCTTGCAATAACCTCAATCATTCTTGCTTCTTCTTCATCCATAAGAGTTTCAAGGAAGCCGTTGTAGAGGTAATCTGTATCAAAAAATGTAAAATTCTTTGTGTAAAGGTCGCCTACAATTGTTGAACCGTTGAGCGCAGGAACAATATAAACAACCTTGTTGAGGTCGTTAACAACATCGGGATAATATTCAAAAAGTCCGTTTGCAATGGAGCCGCCCATGCTGATGGGAACAATGTTCACCTTATCATGACCTGTTTCTTCTTTGACCATCTGAATGAACTGATAAAGCTCATCAACAATATCCTTGTTGTTGCCGAATGAGTTATAAGCAAAATAGTAGAGATGATCCTCACCGGCAATTTCAGAATATGCCTGAAGAGGAATGTTGTCATAAATCTGCTCTTTTTCGTAGTCGCTGCATTCTGCAACGGAATAGGGATACTTTTCAACCTCAATGTTGCCGGTGTTCTTGCCGTTTTCATCGCACAGATTAACGGCAAAGCTGTCAAGCACAACATCGCAAAGAGCGTCTGAAAGACCGATATCATGCTGAGTGATAAGAGTGAGAAGTACGGGGACAAGAACTTTAAAGACGATTGATTTCACATCGAAAATGGCAGGGAAGCAGCTCATTCTGTCGCCGTCGGCATCAAGAAGATAATTGCCGTCTTCATCAAGTGCCCATACATTTGACTGACCGATGCCCGGAACAACGATTGAGGGGCATTTGTCGCAATTACCGCCGCAATCCGTTTTTACCGCTGCGGATGCGCTGACTGCGCAGGCGGAGAAAATGAGCGTAAAAGCAAGAATAACCGAAATGAATTTTTTCATGTTTAATCTCCTTCTTTCTTATTCAAACAGACCCTTTATTGCCGAAGCAACAAAAGTAACTGCTTTTGTTACGGTGATTGCAGGCATCTCCGAGAAGCCGTTTGAGCCGTAGTTATCAAAAAGCCAATCGCTGAGCTTTGTAAAGAAGCCTTCTTCGGGAGCCGGGTAAGGGGCGCAGGTGGTGAATTGAGGGAAGTCGGGGTCTGAATAAACATCTGTTATTTTGTTTTCAAGAATTTTGAGAGCAAGTTTGAGGATTGTGCTGTTCAATGCTGTCTGCTCGTGCTTCTGACCGTCGAAATAGAAGGTTGTATCGGGCAGCATTGCTGTTGAAGCATCAACAACTCTGTCGGGTGAGATATGGTTGTGTGAGGGGTCTGAGCAGTTTTTGCTTGTGTTTTGCTGAACATATCCCTCGGGAAGAGTTTCGCCTACATTGGCTGCATATGCACCCATGGAGGTTGAGTCAAGCTGAATAATGCCGTCTGCATTTTCTTTATCAAATGAATAGCCTACGCCGTACATCTGAATATCATATTCCGCAACATTCAGCACCTCAACGCCTTTGTCAATAAGCTTCTGAATGTTTTCGTCTGAATGGAGCTGAGCCTGATAATATTTATATGTCTGTTCTTTTATTGATGCTCTTTCGGGTGTTGAAAGATACTTTTCTGCAGCGGAAAGGTAGTCGCCTGAGGGGCACATCGCCCACATGCTTGTGCTCATTGTCATGATGTCGTTAACAAGCACCTCAACGCCCTTTTCAAGGCCCTTCATGATAACCTCATCGGGAAGAATTCTGAGTACTGTTTCAATCATTGATGCGGTTTCAACATCAAAGAAGGTTGACAGAAAGCCGTCATAAAGCACTTCGGGGTCAAGGAATCTTATTCTGTCGTTGAAAGCGTCACCGATAATGGTTGAGCCGTCAAGGCAGGGAACGATGTAAAGAACCTTTGCAAGGCAGTCCATGATATCGGGATGATATTCAAAAAGAGCGTTTGCAAGGCTTCCTCCCTGGCTGATGGGTGAGATGATAACCTTATCGTGACCGGTCTGCTCCATAACCATGTGAATGAAATCATAGAGCTCGTTGGCAGTGTCAATGTGATTGCCGAAGGAGTTGTATGAGAAATAGTAAAGATGATCTTCGGGGTAGCAGCTTTCAAATTCATCAAGAGGAACATGATGATAAGGGGCAGCCTTTTCTTCCTCCGTGCAATCCGCAAGGGAATACGGATATTTCTCAACGAATACATTTTTTGAGGGCTGAGCCTTATTGTCGCATTTGTTAATGCCGAATATAACATTTATAACATCGGCAACCGCATCGGAAAAGCCTATGTCACTCTGAGTTACTGCGGAGAGAAGCAGGGGTACAATTGCTGTTTTGATAATTGCACCGATATCCATAACGCCGGGGAATGCGGCAGTTTTGTTGCCGTCTGAATCAACGATGAATTCACCGTTGTCGTCAAGTGCCAAAACATTTGACTGGCCAAGACCGGGAATTATGATTGTGGGGTAGTATTCGCAATCGCCTTCATTGCACTCGCCGCCTGCGGTGAATGCCGATGCGCTTATTGCAAGCATCGAAAACATCATTGCAAAGCAAAGGAAAACCGAAATAATTTTTTTCATTGAACATTCTCCTTAATTCCGTAAAGGTGAACGGAGAAGATTCCGCTCACCTTTATAATTATTAACCAAAAATTTTGTCTGCAAGATTGCGCACGGGTGAAAGCACCCAATCAACAACGCTGCCGCCGCCGATGGTGTCAACAAGGAATTTGCTGGTGCCTTCAAGCGCATTTTCAAGGAATATGTCAAAATCCGAGGGCTCTTCGTCATATGTAAAGCCTGTGTACTCTGTGTATTTGAAGAGGATTGCGTTGAGTCTGTCCTCGGCAGCCTTGACCTTTGCCGCATCAACAACCGATGCGTTGATAACCGCTTCACCGTCTGCTATTGCAGCAACAAGCTCTTCTCTGTCACCTGCAGCAAGTGTAACCTCGCCTTTATCTGCAGCTTCAAGGAGCTTTTCTGCTTCGGGAATTCTCCAACGACGAATATACTTTGTGTTGCAGGAGTAGTTGAACTGAGGATGATTTACGGGGTCATCATTAACATTTTCAACCTCGTTTATAAGGATAGCCTTAACGAGATTAAGAACAGCGTCGTTATTACCGACTTCATGATGCTGATCAAGGAAAATCCATGTGTTTTCGGGCAGGACTGCCGTTGAAACATCAACCATGTTATCGGGTGAAATGTGGTTATGGTCGGGGTTTGAGCACTTTGTGTTCTTGGTGTATTCGATATCTGCAAGAGTCTTGTTGCCGGGTGCGCCTGTTGCGCCGACTGTTGTTGAAGCAAGGTTGATGATGCCGTCTGAGTTATAATCGGAAGCGGATGCAACGATGCCGAAGAAGGCGTAGTCCTGCTCGCCGAAATCAAGGTTTGCAGCAGCGATGGTATTAACCTCAACACCGTCTGCAACAGCATCAAGAATGTTCTTTTCAAGGTTGAGCCTTGCCTGCTGGAAGCGGTCTGTTCTTGCCTTGAGGTTAGCCTTTGCGGGGTCATTGAGATATCTTGCTGCAAGAGCATCATATCTGTATGAGGGAATCATTGCCCAGATCTGCGGGCAGTTTATCATAATTGTGTCAAGAATGCCGCTGATTGCGCCCGTGAGGATTGCATCAACGCCTGAGCGGGGAAGAATATGAAGAATGATGTTGATGAGGTAACCGAGAGCAACATCATCACCGAGAATAGGGGGAATGAACTCGTGATAGAGGTAATCATCTGCAAGATTCCACTTTCTGTCCATCATATCAGCAACGATGTCTGTGCCGTTAAGGCAGGCAACAACATTGATAATCTGGTCAACATCTTTGTGGCCGTATGCGTCAAGATATGCGGTGAGGATTGTGCCGCCGAGGCTGACAGGGAGAAGGGTAACCTTGTCGTGACCTGTCTGCTCCTTAACCATCTGGATATACTCATCAAGCTCATCTGCGGAATCCATGGGGTCGCCTACAAGGTTGAAGGTGTAAAGGAAGATGTGGTCGCCGCCGTAAACTGCTTCAACATTCTGCAGAGGAATCATTCTGTAGAGCCAATCCTTATCTTCCTCTGTCATCTCCGAAATGGGGTGATTCCATCTCTGAGTCTGAAGGTTCTGAACATGGTCGCCGTTGTCATCGCATTCCTGAACCCAGAAAGCAGCGCTTGCGGCGTTATATGCAGCCTGCTCAAGGCCGATGTTATGCTGAAGAACAAGGGTTGCAAGAAGGCTTACAACAAGTGAGGGAAGCTGACCCCAGAGCTTGCTCAGCTCAAGGATAAGCAGGGTGCCACCGACGGTGTTGCCGTCTGCATCTCTGTAAAGCTCATTATTATCATCATAAAGATTTGTGGGTGAATGGTTGATGCCGGGGAGAATAACTACGGGGGATTTCTCGCAGTTTTCATCGCAGGTTGTTTTCTTTTCAGCCGAAGCGCCCACTGCGCCGATTGAAAAGAGAATTGCCGAGCAAAGAATAAGTGAAATTATTCTTTTGAGGGTTTTTTTCATTTTTGCACGCTCCTTTTGGGATTATCCAAATTACACCTTATAATACCATATAAATTGGATGATTTCAACAATCTCTTATAAAATTTTAAAATAATATGCGCAGATGATACACTGTGACGAATTTTGCTTGACTGTAAAGCGCAGAAAGTGATATTATTTATCTCGGTGATGATTTATTATGATTAAAAACATTATTTTCGACATGGGCGGCGTGCTCATTGACTACAACCCTGAAAAAGCACTGTACTCACTGTTTGACAGAGAAACAGCAGATATCCTTCTCAAAGAGATATTCAGGAATTCCGTCTGGTCTGATAAGGACAGGGGGATAATTTTTCCCGATGAAATAATGGAGCAAAAAAAATCCGCCATTCCCGCAGAGGTGTATGACAAGGTTTGCGGAATGGTAGAGAATTTTTATCCGTATATGCCGCCGTTTGAAAAAATGTATGATTTCATAAAGCAGCTTAAAGAAAACGGCTACGGAATTTATCTTCTTTCAAACGCCTCCTCGGATTTTCATGAAAGAAGGAACGGAATTCCCGCACTATCACTGTTTGACGGAGTGCTTATTTCGGCGGATTACAAGCTTCTCAAGCCCGAAAAAGAAATTTATCTTGCACTCTACGAAAAGTTTTCTCTCAACCCCGAAGAATGCTTCTTCATCGACGATGTTCAGGCTAACATTGACGGCGCAAGGGCAACGGGAATGGACGGCCACTGCTATTATCACGGTGACCTTGAAATTCTTAAGAAAGATTTGACAGCAAAAGGCGTAAAAATATAAAAGGACAGCTTTTGCTGCCCTTTCAGTCAGTTTGTTTTATTGTAGGAAGTAAGCCGGAAGTCTTTGATATCAACCGTGCAATCGTAATTTCCGTGAATTTCAAAGCCGATGTTTGTGCCGCCGATATAAAAATCCTCTTTTGAAACTGCTGTACCGAAGGTGCCTGATTCATTTGCACGCTTCATCGCATCCTCGATGTGGGGCGTGAGGTCAAGCTCAATATGCACCCATTCGTCTGAAACAAAGGGCTTGCCGTTTCTGAAAAGTGACCTGCCTGTAAAGCCGTAGGTATCCCTTGTTGAAACGCAGTAAATCATCTTGTTGCTTGCCTTGTCAAGCGCCCAGTAGGTGTCCTGATATCCTCTGTCATCAAAGAGATTCACGCCGAACCATATAAATTTCTGATTGTCTGTGCCGCAGAGATAAAAATAGGCAAGATATTGTGCCGCATTTATGCCCTCTTTGTTTACTGTGTCAACAAAATCCGAAAGTCGGATATCAAGCGAAAGAACGATTCTGTCTGCGGAGCAATTATAAAAGCTTTTGTCTGAATCTGAAAGATTGCTGTAGTTGACAATCGGTGACTGCTCAAGCAGAAGATGAGGCCAGCTTTCATCGCCTGCGGGCTGACCGTTATAAACATTTGCCGCATTCAGCCGCATGGAAACCGATTTGTCGGCGGGGTTATATCTGACGGTTTTGGAAACGCCGTCGGTTATGGTATAAGGGTCGCTTTCGGCTCTGTCTGCCCACAGACATTTTCCGCTGCTCCATTGAGCGATTGACCAGTCGGGAGCTTCATCGGATAAGCCGTAAGAGAAGCTGCCGAGCTTAACGCCGTTTCCGTTTTCAGTTTGCTGCGAAACAACGGAAAATCCCTTTAAAAAATCGGGGTCATTAAAAAGCTGCTTGGAGTCATATCCCTTTATCGGCAGACCGAGAGCAGACGAAATTGCTATGTAAAGAACAAAAAACAGCGATAATATTTTGCTGAACATATAATTCACCTCAACAAAATTATACCATTAAAACAAATATATTACAATCTTTTCCAAGGAAAAACATATATGAACTGTTACACAGAAACCGCAAAAAAAATACCTGAATTCATGTCTCTTGCAAATGCAATCCGAAAACACCGTCTGCCTTGCGGCGTGACGGGGCTTTCGCATATCCACAAGGCTCATGTTATCGCATCAATGTGTATGTGCCTGCTCAAAAAAGCCATTGTTATTGCTCCCGATGAGGCACAGGCGACAAGGCTCAGGCAGGATATGGCGGCCTTCGGCATCAATGCTCTGCTATACCCTGCAAGGGATTTCTCCTTCCGCTCTCTTGAAACCGTTTCAAGGGAGTATGAGCACGCACGCCTTAAGGTGCTTGATAAAATGCTGTCGGGCGATTTTGATGCCGTTGTGCTTTCGGCGGAGGCGGCAACCCAGCTTACCGTGCCGCCTGCAATGCTTATGAACAACAGCTTTTCCGTTGCGGTGGGCGAAGAACACGATGTTGACGAGCTTCTGCTCAGCCTTATCCGATGCGGATACACACGGAGCGAGCAGGTTGACGGCCCCGGTCAGTTTGCACTCAGGGGCGGAATTCTTGATTTCTTCCCGCCTGACTCAAAGCAGCCCTGCAGAGTTGAATTCTGGGGTGACAGCGTTGACAGCATTGCATTTTTTGACCCCGAAACTCAGCGCAGAGAAGATATGACGGAGGAAATCCGCATCACTCCTGCAAGGGAAATTCTCTGCACCGATGAGGTGCTTGCGGCGCTGATAGAAAAGCATATTTCCGAAAAAAGAATCAAGGGTGATGCTCTTAAATATCTCAACGAAGACCTTGACGGCATACGCAGCGGTGTGCGTCTTTCCTCGCTTGATAAATATATGCCGCTGATTTACCCTCAGAGTGCAAGCATCTTTGATTATGCAAAGGACTGTATGCTCTTTGTATGCGAAAGCTTCTCTGTTAAAGAAAAATTCGATGCCTCCTGCAAGCTGATGAACGAAACCGTGAAAGGGCTTTTTCAAGACGGCGTGCTCTGCAAGGGGCTTGACAGATACAGCCTTCAGCTTTTCAACCTTTTTGATTATTATGAAAAACACGGAGCGGTTTATCTTGATAACCTGCCGCGAGGCAGCTTTGATACCCCCGTAAAGGAGCTTGTTACATTCACGGCAAAGCAGATTGCGCCGTGGAACGGCACCTTTGCAACCGTTCTTGATGATATTTCGGCAATCCGCAACCGTCTCGGTCACGCCTGCGCAGTGCTTGCAGGCACGGACAAGGCGGCAAAAACCCTTGCCGAGGATTTGGAAAGTGAGGGTATCCCCGCCCTTTTCTGCCCCGTACCCCCTGCCGAAATACCGCAAAAAACGGTGTGCGTTATGCCCGGCGGTCTGTCATACGGCATGGAATATCCCTCTGCAAAATTTACGCTGATTACCTACAGAAGCCGCACCGTCAGCGCAAAAAACAAGGTTGCTTCAACAAAGAGGGGCAAAAATGCTTTCAACAATCTTGACGAGCTTCACAGGGGCGAATATGTTGTTCACGCCACCCACGGCATCGGCATTTTTGAAGGAATTCAGACTCTTGAAGCTTCGGGCAACACCAAGGATTATATCAAAATCCGCTACGACAAGGGCGACAATCTTTATGTGCCCGTAACTCAGCTTGATCAGGTTTCAAAATATATCGGCCCCACGAGTGACGAAAAGCCGCTCAAGCTCAGCAAGCTCGGCGGCAAGGATTGGCAGAAAACCCGTTCAAAGGTCAAAAGCGCCGTTAAGGATATGGCGAAGGAGCTTATCGAGCTCTATTCAAAGCGCATCAAAGTTCAGGGTCACGCATTTTCGCCCGATATTGATATGCAGAACGATTTTGAAAGCCGCTTTGAATTTGTTGAAACGGATGATCAGCTCCGCTGCATTCACGAAATAAAAAAGGATATGGAGAGAACATATCCCATGGACAGACTGCTCTGCGGCGATGTCGGCTTCGGAAAAACCGAGGTTGCGCTGCGTGCGGTGTTCAAGTGCATTGCAGACGGCAAGCAGTGCGCTATCATGGTGCCGACCACCATTCTTGCGCTTCAGCATTATCAGACAATTCTCAAACGCTTTGAGGGCTTCCCCATTGAAGCGGGAATGCTTTCAAGATTCTGCACAAAAAAAGAGATTGAAAAAACCCTCAACGGCCTGCGCAGAGGCTCGGTTGATGTGGTTGTGGGTACCCACAGAGTAATCTCAAAGGATGTTCAGTTCAGGGATTTGGGTCTTATAATTATTGATGAGGAACAGCGCTTCGGCGTTGCGCAGAAGGAAAAGCTCAAAACGCTTTTCCCCGCCGTTGATGTGCTTACCCTCACCGCAACACCCATACCGAGAACACTCAATATGGCTATGACAGGTATCAGGGATATGTCCGTGCTTGAAGAGGCTCCGCAGGACAGACAGCCTGTTCAGACCTATGTTATCGAGCACAATATGCCCGTGCTTGTTCAGGCGATGGAGCAGGAGCTTCGCAGGGGCGGTCAGGTATATTATCTGTATAACAGAGTTGAGGATATCGAGAAAAAAGCGGCAGAAATCAAGGCTATGCTGCCCGATGCAAATGTAGGCATAGGTCACGGTAAAATGAGTGAGGATGAGCTCAGCGAGGTGTGGAGAAGGCTTCTTGAAGGCGAGATTGATATTCTTGTCTGCACAACCATTATTGAAACGGGCGTCGATGTGCCCAACGCAAACACGCTCATCATTGAAAATGCGGACAGAATGGGTCTTGCTCAGCTTCACCAGATAAGAGGCAGAGTCGGCCGCTCGTCACGCAGGGCGAGCGCATATTTCACCTTCACAAGAGGCAAGCAGCTCAGCGAAATTGCCACACGCAGGCTTGATTCCATAAGGGAATTCACCGAATTCGGCTCAGGCTTTCACATTGCGATGCGTGACCTTGAACTGAGGGGTGCAGGCAATGTGCTCGGCTCATCTCAGCACGGTCACATGGAATCCGTCGGTTATGAAATGTATGTGAAGCTGCTTGAGCAGGCAATCAGCGAGGAAAAGGGCGAAGCTCCCTCGGAGCCTGAAAAAGACTGCGTTATCGACCTGCCGATTGATGCTCATATCCCCGATGAATATATCGAAAGCGTTCCGCAGAGGCTTCAGATTTACCGCAGGATTGCGGATATCAAAACAAACGAGGATGCCTCGGATGTTATCGACGAACTTTGTGACCGCTTCGGCGACCCGCCCGAAAGCGTTGAGGGGCTTATTAAAATTGCCCTGCTCAGAGGCAAGGCGGCAAGGCACGATATTTATGAAATCACCATGCAGGCAGACAAGCTGATTTTCAGAATCAACCGCCTTGATATGGAAAAGATTTCAAAGGCATCGTCACATTTCAAAGGCAGATTTGTAGTAAGTGCAGGTGCAGGCAAGCCGCACCTTGCGGTCAAGATGCTCAAGGGCGAAAACCGCCTTAATCTGATTGAGCGTGTGCTCGACTATATGGATGAATAAATCAAAAAGCTTTCTCTCCATAACGGTGAGAAAGCTTTTTTCTTAATAGTATCTGTAGCTTGCAATAACCTTGCCGAGGATAACAACCTCATCAACAATAATCGGTTCATATGCGTCATTCTCGGGCTGAAGCCTGAAATGACCGTTTTCCTTGTAGAAGGTTTTGACCGTTGCAGAGTCCTCAACAAGAGCAACAACCATTTCGCCGTTGCGGGCGGTAGGAGTTCTTTCAACGATAACGATATCGCCGTCAAGAATGCCTGCCCAGAGCATACTTTCACCTTTAACCTTGAGAGCAAAAAGCTCTTTATCGCTTGCGCCCGGCATTGAGAACGGGAGGTAACCCTCAATTTCTTCAACCGCAAGAATGGGCTGACCTGCCGTGACGGTGCCGAGAACAGGTACATGGGTTATATTCTCTGCCTGACCCACAATTTTGATACATCTTTTGAGCATGGGCGGGCGCTGAATGTAGCCTGCAGCTTCAAGTGCATCAAGATTTGCCTGAACTGAGGAGGTTGAACGCAGCCCGACAGCTGCACCGATTTCTCTTACGCTGGGGGTCATATTTTCTTTTGCCATTTCCACAAGGAATTCATATATTTTTTGCTGAATAGGGGTAATCGGTTTCATAATTTAACCTCTTTTCATCGTATTTTTCTTCTACGATACCTATTATAGCACAAATGTTCAAGAAATGCAAACATTTGTTTGACAAAATTTCAAAAAATTTTTTGAACACAGGTATTTGAATATTTTCAACTCTGTGATATAATTAAATGATATAGGAGGAGAAACAGGAAGGCTTATGAAGGAATATTCGGTAAATAATAACAGGAGAGGCTCAAATCATGGCAAAAAAAATGCACTTATTGCCGTGGTTTCATCCCTTGCTGCCGTTATGATTATTCTTGTCGCCTTTTTCCTCTCAAAAAACACGGTTTTTCATGAGCTTGCAAGAAGCAGTGCGGAGAAGGGAGACTTTTCAACTGCAGCAGTGCTTGTCAGGCAGTCGGGCAGCGAAAAATCGCAGGTGCTTGAGGATTATATAAATCTGAGGCTTGAAATCAATGAGCATTACCCTGTTATGCTTTCGGAATATGATCGTGATAAACTTGAAATGTGGGCACTTACGGCGGAGATGCTGTGCAATCACGGTGAAGCGCTCGGTGACACTATGGCTCAGGAGGTGCTTGAGCTTTCACACCTTCTTTCTCAAATTGTTGCTGCCGAAAAGGAATATAATGCGCTGAAAGCAGATATACTTGATATGATGGATGTTTTCAATGAGATAAACCGCCTTCATACCAAGGATGCTGAGGGCAAAAACGCTTCATTCACCATTGCCGCCGAAAGGGAGCGTATTGCCGCATGGACTGAGCTCAACAATAAAATTCTCTCGTTTATTTCAAGCGTTCCGGGCAATGAAAATATATACCTTTTTAATTATATGGCAAAGGAAGCTCAGGGTGAGATTTCAGAACTCAATGCCGCTGTTGACAGCGTGGCTGACAGCGGCTACGGAGAAGAGGACCTTGTGCGATTCAGAGGCGAAGCGGTCAAAAGATTCCCGGATATCACAAACAGCAGCGGTGAGAGCGTGAATCTTCTCAACAAAGAGGTTTACGAGAGGTTTATGTATGAGGAATTCTGCAACAAGCTTGTGCAGAATCTTGCACCGTATTATGTGTCATAATCAACAATATTTGAATTTTGCATTATTGACAATTATTTTTTTGTATGGTAAAATAAGGCTAAGTTAAAGGGGAGTAGCTTAATGGCTCCGTCATAACCGATTGTCAACAACCGATGCTCAGCGCATCTGGCAAACGGCCCTAATGGGAAGCAAGACCTTTGACAGAGAAAAGCAAGGTTCTCTGTCAAGGGTCTTTTTTATATCAGAACAGAAAGGATTGACCCAAATGAAGTTCTACCTCGAACAGGTTGACTCCGTATTCAAAAAAGTCAACAGCTCAGCGAGCGGTCTTTCAACCGCTGAAGCTGAAAAAAGGCTTGCCGAAAACGGAAAAAACAAGCTCAAAGAAGGCGAAAAGAAAACAATGTTCAAGCGTGTTCTTGAACAGCTTTCGGACCCGATGATTATTATTCTTATCATTGCGGCTGTTATTTCGGCTGTTACAGAGAATGTTGAGCATTATATGCACGAAGGCGGGCTCACATTCCCCACGGATACCGTAATCATTCTTGCGGTTGTTGTTATCAACACAATTCTCGGCGTTGTTCAGGAGAGCAAGGCGGAGGCGGCTATTGAAGCGCTTCAGGAGATGAGCGCCGCAATGTCAAAGGTAATCCGTGACGGCAAGCTTGTGTCCGTGCGCAGTGAAGATCTTGTTGTTGGTGATGTTATTGTGCTTGAAGCAGGCGATGCAGTGCCCGCTGACTGCCGAATTTTTGAAAATGCCAGCATGAAGGTTGAAGAGGCGGCACTTACCGGTGAATCCGTTCCCGTCAATAAAAAGACCGATGTTCTTGAAGCGGGTGAGAACGGCGAAGTTCCTCTCGGCGACAGAAAAAATATGGCATATATGGGCTCCGTTGTTGTTTACGGCAGAGGCAAAGCTGTTGTTGTAGGCACGGGTATGGATACCGAAATGGGCAAGATTGCCGATGCCATTTCTCAGGCTGAAGAGGGTCAGACTCCCCTTCAGATAAAGCTTGCACAGCTTTCAAAAATTCTCACAAAGCTTGTTCTCGGCATCTGCGTATTCCTTCTCGGCTTCCAGGTGATATCGAGCCTTCTTAAGGGCGGCTTTGACGGCCTTGTGTTCCTTGACAGCTTTATGGTTGCTGTATCCCTTGCGGTTGCGGCTATCCCCGAGGGCCTTGCTGCGGTTGTTACAATCGTTCTTTCAATCGGCGTTACCAATATGTCAAAGAAAAATGCGATTATCAGAAAGCTCACTGCCGTTGAAACTCTCGGCTGTGCTCAGATAATCTGTTCGGATAAAACAGGCACTCTCACTCAGAACAAGATGACCGTTGTTGACCATTACGGCGACGATGAGGCTCTTATCGCAAAGGCGATGGCTCTTTGCTGCGATGCCGAAATTGATGATGCGGGCGAGGTTACGGGCGAGCCCACCGAGGCAGCACTTGTTAACTATGCAAATACGCTTGGTCTTAACAAAAATGACCTTGTTGCAAATGCTCCCAGAATCGGCGAAGCTCCCTTTGATTCGGGCAGAAAGATGATGTCAACCGTTCACAACACGGCAGACGGCATTGTTCAGTATACCAAGGGTGCTCCCGATGAAATTCTCAAAATCTGCACAAGCGCACTTATCGACGGCAAAGTTGTTCCCTTCACCGAGGATATCAGGGCGGCTGTGCTTGCGGATAACAAGAGAATGGCGGATAAGGCACTGCGTGTGCTTGCCGTTGCTCTCAAAAAATACGATGCGGCTCCTGCTGATTTTGCTCCCGCAACACTTGAAAATGACCTTGTGTTTGTTGGTCTTACAGGTATGATTGACCCCGTAAGACCTGAGGTTAAGGCTGCTATCGAGGAATGCCGTTCGGCAGGCATCACTCCCATTATGATTACGGGCGACCATAAGGACACCGCCGTTGCAATCGCAATGGAGCTCGGTATTATTGAAGATGCGTCGGGCGCAATCACGGGCGCACAGCTCAACGAAATCAGCGACGAGGATTTTGCAGAGAGAGTTACCGAGTTCAGAGTATATGCACGAGTTCAGCCCGAGCATAAAACAAGAATTGTCAACGCATGGCGTGCAAGAGGCATGATTACTGCCATGACGGGCGACGGTGTTAACGATGCCCCCTCAATCAAGAGTGCGGATATCGGCGTGGGCATGGGTATCACGGGCACCGATGTTACAAAGAATGTTGCCGATATGGTTCTTGCAGACGATAACTTCGCAACCATCGTTGCCGCCGTTTCGGAAGGCAGAAGAATCTATGACAACATCAGAAAGGCAATACAGTTCCTTCTCGGCTCAAACCTTTCAGAGGTTCTCTCAATTTTCATTGCAACAATCCTTAACTTTACGATTCTCAAACCCGTTCACCTTCTTTTCATAAACCTTGTAACGGACAGTATTCCCGCTCTTGCTCTCGGCCTTGAAAAGCCCGAGAGAGATATCATGCAGCGCAAGCCCAGAAACAGCAAGGAAGGCGTTTTCGCAGGCGGCATGGGCTTTGATGTGTTCTATCAGGGCGTGCTTGTAACAATCCTTACTCTTGCATCATATTTCACAGGCGTTATGCTTGCAAACGGCGGCGTATGGAGCTTCTCATTCACTCATATGAAAGAAGCTTTTGAATGCCAGAACGGTATGACAATGGCATTCTTCACAATGTCAATGTGTGAAATCTTCCACTCCTTCAATATGCGTTCACAAAGAGGCTCTGTTCTCGGCATGGCATTCGGTCAGAAATCGCATAACATCGTGCTCTACGGCGCAATGGTTCTTTCACTTGTTCTCACAACCGTGCTTGTAGAGGTTGATGCCGTTGCAGCACTCTTCGGCTTCACTCACCTCAGCGGTCTTGAATACGGTATTTCAATCGGCCTTGCATTCCTTGTAATTCCCATTGTTGAAATTATCAAGGCAATTCAGCGAGCAGCTGCAAAAAACAAATAATGCCATAGCAAACCCCCGTGTCGTGTGACACGGGGGTTTACAACAGTCTGAAAGCCGCCCGAATGGGCGGCTTTAATTTTATTTCACCGTCGGCAGAGCGATAATGGCTTTGAACAAGTCACCGTCTGTCTGCAGCAGCAGCTTGCCGTTTTGCAGCTCGCACAAATCCTTGGCTATTGAAAGCCCGAGACCGCTGCCCTCGCCCGAGCGTGAGGCATCGCCCCTCACAAAGCGTTGAGTGAGCTCCTCGGCGGAAACATCAAGCTGATGCTTCGAAACATTCTTGAAGGTTATCATGCTGAAATCCTTGCCCTGCACAACATCCACATAAACTCTTGTGCCTTCAAGCGCATACTTTCTGATATTTGAGAAAAGATTCTCGGCAATTCTTGAGGTTTTCTGAGCATCCGCAATAACAAAAACGGGCTCCTCAGGCATTTTGAGCACTGCTTCGATATTGTGATTCCTGAGCTCATCCTCATGCTCGCCCACAGCCTGAGCAGCAAATTCGCAAAGGTTAAGCTTTACGGGGTGTATTTCAACCGCACCCGAGGATGCCTTTGATGCCTCAACCAAATCCTCGATAAGCTTTTTCATTTTGTGCGACTTTTCATCGAGAATGGAAACATACCTCTGCGCCGTTTCGTCCTCAATTTCGCACTTCTTGAGCAGGTCAACATAATTCACTATTGAGGTAAGCGGAGTTTTGAGGTCATGCGAAACATTCGTTATAAGCTCCGCTTTCATGCGTTGGTCCTTGACGGCACTGTCAACCGCCTTTTGCAGACCGTCCTGCATAAAGAGGATATCATCCGCAAACCTCTTCATAAACGGCGGCATATACTTTTTGTCAATGCCCTGAGTGACTCTGCCGTTTCTCATGTCCGAA
Source organism: Clostridia bacterium (assembly GCA_017403185.1). GTDB lineage: Bacteria > Bacillota > Clostridia > Oscillospirales > Acutalibacteraceae > CAG-177. Next base: position 29,329 of record JAFQON010000005.1, on the reverse strand, counting down.
ACAGCCGACATAAGCCTGTGCTGAGATGTAATGAGAAGCAGAATAAAAGTAATGACCGCACCGTCGCCGATAATACCGAGAAGCAGCAAAATAAAGCCAAGAAATTCATCGCCGTAGCTTATACATCCGCCTGCTATGCAATAATAAATTATTGTTGCAAGCATAAACAGTGCCGTGCCCGTGCAGGCAAGCAGCTTGAATTTTTTGCCCTGACCCCTCGAATAATCGCAGGTGAATATATAGCCGATTTTATCAAACACTCTCTTGCTCAGCTTCCACAGCTTTTTGAAAATCCATTTAAGCGGCCTGAGAAGGAAGAAAACAATTGAATACTTAAAGAAGGTTTTGCTGCGGATATTTCTGAGCAGGCTTGCATTAAGACCCGTCCATATCATAAAGAATGCTGAAACGCAAATACCCTTGACAACACTTGTAAGCCCTGCCGCCGAATCATATGCGGCATAAACAATCTCACTGCTGCGTCTGCCGGAATGAAGCGCATCAAACGGGAACATTTCATAAGCAACCATAACTCCCGCAAGGGTTGCAACACCTGCCATAACGGCAAGACCGAGCGCCCAATTGATTTCAACCGGCACCTTGTCAAAGAAATTAATCTTTGTTCCGTCTGCGGTTTTGCCTGCGGCGGAGAGAAGATAAATGCACGCTGCACAGGCAACTGCAAAGCACACAAAGGTCAGCACAAAATAAGCTGTCAGCGAATGACCCTTGCCGTAGCTTTCAAAGGAATTTTTGATGTTTGTAAACGGGTCTGAGCCTTTGTAATCTTCGTTATAAGAAAAATAAACCTTTTCTGTTTCGGTTACGATTTCGCTGTTGGCATTCCCGAAAATGTTTTTTTCCCATAAGCCGAAAAGCCATTCATGTGCAGTTGCATAAAAGCTGTTTGCGGTGTTGCTTTTGTAGCCTGCAAGAAGCTTATATTCGCCGTTTTTGCATTCTTCTGCCCATCTTGTCACATTCAGCTTCTTATAAATCGCCTCATCGGAATCCTCTGCGGTTATTCCGCAGTTTGTGTAAACCTCACCGCTGTCTTTGTAGAAAATGGCATAGTTTATGCTCTCAACATTTGAGGTTGCATTTGAATAATAATTGTAAAAGCTGTCGTAATAAGCGTTTTCAAGACCTATTGCACGATTGTTTTCAATAACCTCGAGAAGCCTTTCTTTTGTGCTCTCACCGTAATCTCTGTGACCGTCAACATTGTGAACGACCTCAAGCGCATCCGATATCTCCTTTATATACTCAGGTGCATCGCCGCCTGCATGAGGGTCGTGAAAAAGCAAACCGTTGCCGTTATCGGTGATTTCAACATCGGCTGCGCTCATGCTGCCGTCAAGTGCCGTTGTTTGCTCAGAAGGTTCGGTTTCATCTTCATAATCAGCATAATCATAGGTGTCAAAAGCATCCTTTGAAATGCGGGTGCCGCCGCAGTTGAAGAAATACCTTATCCCCTTATGAGTCAGTGCATAGCGGTAGCGATTCTGCGCATCAACATAAACCTCAATCCCAGACGCATCAAGCAGCTTGTAAGCTTCCTCAACATCTTTTGCCTGCTCAACATATTTTTCTTCATATGCCTTTGCATCTTCGGATTTCACGAATTCATCAAAGGTTTCATAAATATTTGTCTGCCCCTCATAGTAAACAGACCATATGTATGAATTCATCTGATCGCGGAACACATAGGTGTTTGTGAAATCCCCGGGATTTGCATAAATGTTGAAATTGGCGAAGCCCTTTATAAAAAGACTCGCAAAGTTCCCTGCCATAAAGAACATAAGAATTGCCAGAATAAGTGCGGCAAGCTTCAGCCATCTGCTGTGTTTAATACTTTTCGATTTTGTATCCAATTCCCCACACCACCTTTAAATATTTGGGCTCTTTGGGATTGATTTCAATTTTTTCTCGGATTCTTCTGATATGTACCGTAACCGTTTTTTCCGCATAGCAGGCGGGCTCATCCCACACAGCCTCATAAATCTGACCCGTTGAAAGCACTCTGCCGAGATTTTCCATCAGCACGCTGACTATGCCGAATTCCGTTGCAGTGAGCTTCACGGGCTCGCCGTCAAGGGTAAGCTCCTTTGCAAGCGTATCGAGCGAAAGTCCCCCCGTTGTTATAACGCCTTCCTTTATCTCCATCGAGCCGAGCATGGTGTAGCGCCTTATCTGCGACTTCACCCTTGCCATAAGCTCAAGCGGATTAAAGGGCTTTGTAACATAGTCATCCGCACCGAATGAAAGCCCCGTTATTTTATCGGTATCTTCGCTTTTGGCAGAAAGCAGTATTATGGGGATATTGTGCTTTTCACGCATTTTGAGCGTTGCCTGCAAGCCATCCATATCAGGCATCATGATGTCAAGAATAACGCAGTGCACCTCATTATTCTTAACCTGCTCAACTGCGCCCCTGCCGTTTTCGGCACGCAGCACATTATACCCTTCGAGCTTCAGATAAATTTCAACGGAATCAAGTATTGCGATGTCATCATCGCAGACGAGTACGGTATACATCGGCTTCACCTCTGAAAAAATCAATCCCACGGAACAGTTTTATTGTAAACGGCGTGGATTACAAATAAATAATTAAAATAGTTACAAGTTTATTAAGGTTTCAATATTCCGATTTCAATTGAGGTGTTTATAATCCCCTCAACAATGTGCCACAGCTCGGGCGTTGCGGTGCGGATAATATCCATTCGCTTGTAAATCTGCGTTGAATGCACATCGCCCAGCTTCCAGGTGTGACCGTTTGTCATATAGTTGAGAATAAGAGGCTGAATGCGGTCTATAGCATTGGCATAGCGGCTTTCGGCAGTTTCCATTGCTTCGAATTCATCCCATAGTGCTCGGATTTCAGCTCCCTGCGTGCTGTCAAGCATACCGAAAAGCTTATCCGCCGCCTGCTTTTCTCTCTCCTCTTTATCCTCATAGCCCTTTTCGTCATAGGCGAAGGTGTCACCCGCATAAACCTCAATCAAATCGTGCACAAGGGCAATTTTAAGCACTCTTTCAAGGTCGATTTTTTCTGCGCTGTACTCTTCAAGAATCATCGCAAGCATTGCAAGATGCCACGAATGCTCGGCATCGTTTTCACGCCTTGAGCCGTCAATAATCAGGTTGCGGCGAAAGATATTTTTCATCTCGTCAATCACCATAACGAATTTTATCTGATTTTTAAGCTTTTCGTCTTTTATAAACTTAAACTTTTCCATAATATCACCCGATTTTGATTATACCATATTAATACTTTGGTTGCAACGAATTTGAAAATATGGTATTATTTTATTACATTATACATAGGAGCACAAAATGAGAACGGAAAAAGGAACGGTTGAATTCACCAACATGGTGATGGTTGAGGATAAGGAAACAGGCAGAGTGCTTGTGCAGGAGAGAAGAAAAAGCTGGACGGGTCTTTCATTCCCCGGCGGTCATGTTGAGCAGTATGAGAGCATTGTTGACTCGGCAATCCGTGAGGTGAAAGAGGAAACGGGGCTTGATATACAAAACCTGCACCATTGCGGCATTATTCATTGGGTGCATAAAACCCGCTCGGACAGATACATTGTTTTTCTTTACAAAACAAACGATTTCAGCGGCGAATTGCTCGCTGAAACCGACGAAGGCAGGGTTTTCTGGATATCTCCCGATGAACTGAAATACCAAAAGCTTTCAAAGAATTTCGGCAATTATATACCGATGTTTTTCGATGATAACCTGAATGAAGCCTACGGCTTATGGCACGAAGATGAGCCTGACACTTTGATTTATAAATGATATGAAGAATTATATTGAAACAAAAATTCTGCCCCTTTATGATAATAACGACAGCGGTCACGGGATTGAGCATATCCGCTATGTGACTGAAAGGTGCATGCGCTTTGCGGAGCAGTTTGAAAAAATCAACACCGATATGCTTTATGCAATCGCCGCCTTCCACGACATCGCCCATCATATAGATAAGAAAAATCACGAAACACTCTCCGCAAAGATGTTTTATGAAAACGAGGATATGAAGGCGTTTTTCAGCGAAGGTGAAAGACTGATTATCAAAGAAGCGATTGAGGACCACAGAGCATCCGCAAATCATGAGCCCCGAAGCGATTACGGCAAAATAATCTCATCCGCAGACCGCTCAACGGATGTTGACGATTTTCTCAGGCGCACCCATGCCTATACTCTCAAGCATCAGCCGGATTGCACGGTGGATGAAATGATTGAGCGTGCATACCTTCACACTAAAGAAAAATACGGCAGCGAGGGCTACGCAAAGCATTATGTTGAGGATGAAGAGTATAATGAATTCAGAGAAAAAATCAATCTTCTGTTGAGCGATAAAAACTTGTTTATAAGAAGTTATACTTTGATTAACAAAAATGAAAAGTGAAAAAATTTGGATAGGCTCCGCCTATGACCAATTTATTGTTATTTTGATTTGCGGTCCCAATTCGTAGGGGAGGCGTTTCGCCTCCCGCCAAAATATATTCTTTTCGGGAGGGGTGTGTATTCACACCTCATCAGTCACTTCGTGACACCTTCCCCTCAAGGGGAAGGCTTTTGATACAACAAAAAAGCCACCCGAAACGGGTGGCTTTGTGTTTGTAAATTCAATTACTTAAACTTACGCTTGCGAGCTGCCTCTGACTTCTTCTTTCTCTTAACAGAAGGCTTCTCATAGTGTTCTCTTTTGCGAACCTCCTGGATAACGCCGTCTCTTGAAGTCTGTCTTTTAAATCTTCTGAGTGCGTTTTCGAGTGACTCGCCTTCCTTAACTTTTACCTGACTCAATGTATTCCCTCCCCTCGTTTGATTACAGGGACTAAATTTCATAGCTTGAAGCTTATTATACTATAAATCAACCCTGCTTGTCAACAATAAAAATATGAATTTTTTGCAACACAGGGTCGGATTTGTATAGTTTTTACGGACGGACAACGATATTTACAAGCCTGCCCTTAACATAAAGCTCCTTGACAATTGTCATGCCGCTTATCGCATCGGCAATCTTCTCAAGGCTCTTTGCTGCGGCAATTGCTTCGTCGGCACTTGCTTCGGCAGCAACAACGAGCTTTTCTCTTACCTTGCCGTTAATCTGCACAGCAATTTCAATTTCGTTATCAATGCACTTTGCTTCATCGTATGCGGGCCATGAGGTCTGATTGAGCATACCTTCAAAGCCGAGCTTCTCCCACATTTCCTCAGTGATATGAGGTGCAAAGGGATTGAGAAGAGTGATGAATGTTTTAAGCTCTGCCTTATTGATTGCACCCTTTGCATAAATCTCGTTTGTGAGAGTCATGAGAGCGGCAATTGCGGTGTTATACTTAAGGTTTTCAATATCGCTTGAAACCTTCTTGATTGTCTTGTGGAAGCTGCTTTCAAGCTCTTTTGAGTATTCGCCGCCGTCTGCAACGATATCAAGCATACCCCAGACTCTGTCAATGAAGCGCTTGCAGCCCTTAACTGCCGTTTCGCTCCAGGGAGCAGCCTTTTCATAGTCACCCATGAAGAGCACATAAGCTCTGAGCACATCTGCTCCGAACTCATCAACAACCTCATTGGGGTTGATAACATTGCCCTTTGACTTCGACATTTTGTCACCGTCGGGGCCGAGGATAAGACCCTGAGCAGTTCTCTTTGCATAGGGCTCTGATACGGGCACTTCGCCGAGGTCATAGAGGAATTTATACCAGAATCTTGAATAGATAAGGTGCCTTGTAACATGCTCCATGCCGCCGTTGTACCAGTCAACGGGCATCCAGTATTTAAGCTTGTCCTTATCGGCAAAGGTTTCGGTGTTGTGGGGGTCTATGTAGCGAAGGAAATACCATGATGAGCCTGCCCACTGAGGCATTGTATCCGTTTCTCTTCTTGCAGGCTGACCGCACTTGGGACAGGTGCAATTTACGAAGGACTCAATCTTTGCAAGGGGGCTTTCACCGTCTGTGCCGGGCTCGAAATTCTCAACCTCGGGAAGCTCGAGCGGAAGCTGCTCATAAGGAACAGCCACGGTGCCGCAGTGCTCACAGTGAACAATGGGAATGGGCTCGCCCCAATATCTCTGGCGGTTGAATGCCCAGTCGTTCATCTTATACTGAACGCCCTTTTCGCCGATGCCCTTTTCTTCAAGCCAACCGGCAATCTTCTCAATGGAATCCTTTTTATTGGTCATTCCGTTGAGGAAATCGGAGTTAACCATTTCGCCGTCGCCTGTGTAAGCCTCAACGCCGATATCGCCGCCCTTGATAACCTCAACAATATCAATGCCGAATTTCTTTGCGAATTCATAGTCGCGCTGGTCGTGAGCGGGAACAGCCATGATTGCACCCGTGCCGTAGCCCATCATAACATAGTCCGAAATATAGATGGGAACTTCCTTGCCGTTAACGGGATTTGTTGCCGTGAAGCCGCTGAGCTTAACGCCCGTCTTATCCTTGACAAGCTGTGTTCTCTCAAATGCGGATTTCTTGCTGCACATCTCTCTGTAAGAAGCAACCTCATCCATGTTGCCTATCATTGCGGCATACTTATCGATAAGAGGATGCTCGGGTGCCATAACCATGAAGGTTACACCGAAGAGAGTATCAGGTCTTGTGGTATAAATCTTAAGCATTTCATCGGTGCCGTTAACCTTAAAGTTAACGAATGCGCCCGTTGATTTGCCGATCCAATTTTCCTGCTGAAGCTTTATGTTGGGAAGATAGTCAACCTCTTTAAGACCTTCAAGGAGCTTATCTGCATATTCCGTGATGCGAAGATACCAAACATCCTTTGTTTTCTGAACAATATCGTTATGACAGATGTCGCACTTACCGCCCTGCGAATCCTCGTTTGAAAGAACAACCTTGCAGTGAGGGCAGTAGTTAACGAGGGTCTTGTCTCTGAATGCGAGACCGTGCTCAAACATCTTGAGAAAAATCCACTGTGTCCACTTGTAGTAATCCTTCTGAGTGGTGTCGATAACCTTTGACCAGTCGAACGAAAAACCTACTCTGCGAAGCTGATTTGTGAAGTTTTCGATATTATTATCGGTAACGATTCTGGGGTGTGTGTTTGTTTTGATTGCATAGTTTTCGGTAGGCAGGCCGTAAGCATCAAAGCCGATGGGGAAGAGCACATTATAGCCCTCAAGCCTTCTCTTGCGTGACACAACCTCAAGGCCCGAATACGCCTTGATGTGACCTACGTGCATACCTGCGCCGCTGGGATAGGGGAATTCAACAAGGGCATAGAACTTGGGCTTTGAATAATCCTCTGAGCATTCAAAGGTCTTATTCTTATCCCATATATCCTGCCACTTTTTTTCTACATTTTTAAAATCATACTGAGCCATTTAATTCAACCTCTTTTAAATAAATAGTGAAAAACTTAATCTTCTGTTATTACATCGCTTAAATCCATAACCTGTGCATCTGCCCACAGGCGTTCAAGGTTATAGTATTCTCTGTCCTCATGCTGAAAAATGTGAACGATAACCGTGCCGTAATCAAGCAGAATCCAGCCCGTTGCCCTGCCCTCGATATGCTCGGGTGCAATGTCAAGGCGCTGCTTGATTTCGTATTCAACATCATCGGCAAGAGCCTTTGTGTGGGTGTTTGATGTTGCGGAAGCGATAACAAAATAATCCGAAACAATTGTTACCTCTTCTGTTTTTATGGCAACGATATCCATCGCCTTTTTCTCATCAAGAACCTTTGCGATTTCTTTTACAAGAATTGAAGAATCTGCCATGTTATTTTCCTTTCTTTAAAATCATGTCGTTATAGCAATCGACGGTTGCGGGATGCACCGGCAAATCCGCCGACACTAATTTTTTAATTGTATAACGGGCGGTGTAAAATATCGCTTCATCAAGGCTCTGAGAAGCAAGCCTTCTCACAACGCCCACATCGGGGTAATCCCTGTCTGCCGAGATAAAATCGGCAATGTAAACCACCTTTTCAAGAAGGGTCATTCCTGCTCTGCCCGTTGTGTGCCACCTGACGGCACCGAGAATTTCTTCATCGGTAACGATTTTTTCGCTTTCAAGAAATGCCGCACCGGAAAACTGATGCCACACCTTGAAATTCGAAATCTCAACGGGTTCAAGAAAAACACCCGCCTTATGAAGATAATAAAGCTGAGCACTTGCAGGTGTGTTTTTCATAACATCATGGAGAAGACCTGCAATGCGTGCCTTTTCAACATCCGCACCGTACTGCTCCGCAAGTGCCGCAGCGCACTCGCTCACGCACTCACTGTGATGCAGTCTGTAAGCATCAAGCCTTTCGGTGATTATCTTTCTGTATTCCGAAAGCCCGTCATCATAGAGCTTTTTTGATTTTATATAACCGAGAACCTTTGAGTCAATCAGATTGCCGCTGTCCTCATTCCTTGCTATTATGCCGCGAAGCTGAGTTGAGCTCACCTCAAACGGCTCTGCATCAAGCAGAACAATGCGTTTTTTTTGCTCCCCTGTGAACGCCGAAAGATCGGGTTCAAAACCCTTTTCTCTTGATGCGGCACAAATAAAGGCAAGCGAAAGAATCTCCTCCCAGCAATACCATTGCGTAAAGGTTGAAAGCATATCGGAGCCGATTATGAAATAAAGCTCATCGTCGGGATATATCTTTCTGAGCTCACGCAGAGTTTCAACCGTGTAGCTCCTGCTGCCTCTGTCAAGCTCGATTGACGACACCTCAAAAAGGCTGCCTTCAAACGCTATGCGGCACATTTCAAGCCTGTCCTCACCGCTTGCAAGCTTGCCTGGGATTTTATGAGGCGGAATGCACGAGGGCACAATCAGCACTCTGTCTAGCCCGAGCCTGCCCGCCGCTTCATTTGCAAGGCGGGTGTGACCCTTGTGCGGCGGATTGAAGGTTCCGCCAAAAATACCGATTTTTATTGTAATCGCTCCTTATTTAAGGTTAACCTTTTTGTGCATTACATAGGATGTTGCAAAGAACATTCCCACATCAATAATTATGAATGAGATGATGGGAGTAATGGGCATCATCATATACTGCGATTTGATCTGCATACCCTCTCTGAGAATGCTGATGCTGATTGTGTGGTCATCGTTGAAAAGCATGAACACATTGACTATATCGGACATTTTCATTGCAAGAGCAAAGAAAACCGCTGCAAGCACAAAGAAAATCGGAACCGATGCAATCAGCGAGAATTTTTGCAGAATTCTTACATGAGCGAGTGATATTGCAAAATAGACAATGAAAACAAAGCTGAATATCATCACGAAGAAAAACACGGAAATATAAACGGCATATGCGATAAGCTGTGTTATTGACGGGAAATCGCCGAGCATCATCATAAGTGTTTCGACAAGCGAAATCTTCTCCTGCCCGATAACATTATCGATTGTGTATGTGCCCATAAAGTAAACCGTAAACATAAATACCGCATAGCTTATTGCAAGCCAACTGCCGTAAATTATCACCTTTGAGCCCAGAAGCTGATGGCTCGACACGGGAAGCGTAAAGCTTAAATAGCCCTGCTGACCGAACAGCGATTTGAAGAAATCGTATACAACAAAGAAGAAGGTGACAAATATAAGCAGAAACGAAACAAGCATTGAAACCGCAATTGACACGGTGTGGACTGTTGAAACCTTGTTCAGCACTTCAACGCTGAGCGAATCTATTTTTGCAATGCCCGTGCATATGCCGAAAAGTGCAAAAAGAAGGGCAAGCGCAATGTAGAAAAGGCTGATTACTCTTGCACTTGCAAGAAAATCGTTTTTGAGAAGCATTAAGAATTTGTTCTTTTTCTTAGAAACCCCAGTCAACGCTGAACACCTCCTTGAACACATCGTTGATTGTTTTGCCGCTTGCGGTAATATTTTCAACCTTATCCTTGATAAGCACCTTACCCCTGCCTATCATAAGGATTGAATCAAATATCTCCTCAACATCCTGAATAAGATGGGTTGACATAAGAATGGTTGAGCCCTCAGGTCTGTTTTTGAGAATTGTTTCAAGAATAAAATCTCTTGCCGCAGGGTCAACACCGCCCATAGGCTCGTCAAGCACATAGAGCCTTGCGTTGCGGCACATTACGAGCACAAGCTGCAGCTTCTCCTGCATACCCTTTGACATGGTTTTGACCTTCTGCTTAAGGGGAAGCTGGAATCTGTCAATCATAACAAGAGCCTTTTCCTTATCAAAATCGTCATAGAAATCGGCAATGTAGTTAACGGCATCCTTAGTTGTCATCCAGCTTGCAAGATATGTTTTTTCGGGCAGATATGCAACCGCCGCCTTGCTCACCTTGCCGGGTCTGCTGCCATCAACAAGCACTTCGCCTTTATAGTCATTGATAAGACCGACAAGAATTTTAATCAAAGATGTTTTTCCGCTGCCGTTAGGGCCGAGAAGACCGATGATCTGACCTTCTTTGAAATCAAACGACACATCGTTAAGCACCTGATGGCTGCCGTAGGACTTGCTGAGATTTTTAACCGTAATAATGTCAGCCATTTTTTACCTCCTGTTTTTTGTAAAATTCAGCACACAATTGCGCATTATAGTCTATAATTAGGATTATTATATCACTATTAATTATAAAATAAAAGAGTAATTTTACATTTTTTCATAATAATAATTGAATTATTTGTAAACAAGCACATTGATGCACAAAAAAAACGCAGACTTGCATTCACAAGCCTGCGTTAAATGGTTTACTTATTTTTTCTTGTCGGCAATCCTTTTCTGATGCCTTTTAATGCTGTCATATCCCTCGTCATAAACCTTTTTGAGCACCGAGTCATTGCGCTTGACTTTATAATCTTTGCTGCGCAATTCCGAATACATCTCATTAATATCCTCAAGTGCAGTTTCTTCCCTTATGGTGTTCTGCCAATCAAAATCTTTTTCATTCTTTTCAATATAATAAATTGCACAGGCGCCCTGTGTGGTATCAATGACTGTCGAATCACCGTTCTTTCTTGCAGGGTCAAAAATCCAGTTTTCAATTTCAAAATGATAGTCGCCGATTCTTACCGTTTCTTCGCCTGCACCGCCTGAATTAATACTGAACTCTTCAAAAGCCTCTTTGGTTGCTCCGCCCTTTTTCCACTCATTATACTCATCGCTGATGCGCTTGAAGTGTTCCTCTTTCTCCTCCTGAGTTGTATAGCTTTCATAGGCGGCAGAGGCAATCATGATATCACAGCTTGTGCTGAGAAATTGAGGTGTATCAACATAAACAACATATCTGAAAAGCATACCCTCAATAACGGCAATATCTCCTTTTTTTCTTCCGGTTTCAAATGCCCAGTCAGCCACCTCATCACCATAAACATTTGCCACTTTTTCTTTTGTTATATAGCCGCAATTAGTTGAAAATTCGGCATCGTAGCCATCATAAGGATAATTTTTCTGAGCATACTCGAGGAATTCCTTTTCGTTTGAAACCGCATTTGCCTCTGCCTCGTTATAATCACCTTCAATGGGATAAACTCTGAGGCTTGCAACGGAATACGATTTATCCGAAGAATCAAATTTCTCGCTGATTTCTTCATCGGAATACCCGTTAAGAAGCTCGTTATATTTGTTATTCTCATAAGCCTCGGCATAGGTCGCAATTATCTCTCTTGCCTTGAAAACAGCAGGTGAAAGACCTTCACAATAGGTTTCTGCAAGATCTTTTTCGGGAGTTGTTTTGTTTTTCTGGGCTCTGTCGTCCACAATCTCTATAACATCAAAAACAGTCGATATCGTATATCCGTCGATTTGTGTACCCGCCTCAACCGCAAGGTCAAAAACAGAATAATTTGCAGTGAGTATTTCAATTGCATCAAGCGTGAATTTTTCAGACCATGTATAACCTTTGTCAAGGTACTTCTGGTCTGCAGGATCCTTCCCGGGGTCATAGCCCGTTCTGTTCTGACCCGTTGTTTCTATTGAATATTCAACAGACTGATTTTGGAAATAATACGCATCATAATAATACATCAGAAATTCGGGCATTGAAATTTCTCTGTCTCCAACCTCAAGCGCAACGCCGTATTCTTTGCACATTTCGGCACTGTCGAGCTCCGCCTGATTGAGAATTTCAACAAACTCAACGGGCATTTTTGTGCCCTTGTATTCAGCATAGGTATACTGTGAGCCGCCGTTATCAACAGTAACAATAGGCTCTGTTACCGCAGGCTTACCTCCGTCATCTTTTGTTACAAAGTATACTGCAAGCGCAACCGCAGCCGCTACAACCAAAGCGGCAAGGGCAATTATTGCAATTTTCTTTTTATCAGGAGCAGCCTTCACCTGCTTTTTTGCAGTTTTTTTCTTTGTATTATTTTTTTTGCTCATTGCAAATCACCTCAGTTTTGTTTTCTGACAACTTTATATTCATCGAAGGGGTTATAATACGGGCATTCATTCGCTCCGCCCTGCATAAATCTGTAGAGCTCGTCCTCATCAAGATTGACAAGGCATTCGTAACACTCGTATTCTTCGTTATAGTCATAATAAGCGCAGTTTTCGCAAATGTTTGAGCCTGCCATTCCGCTCACCTCTTGTTATATATGGGAATTATGATTTCGTACTCCGTTTTTCTTACGCCGTCCATGCCTGATTCTCTCAGACGGGGACCAAAAAACATACCGGGTGCCCTGCCCGTGGGATAAAGCTCCTGAAGCGGAGCCATGACAAAAGCCCTTTCAAGTGCTCTGGGATGAGGAAGCGTAAGCTCATAGCTTTCAGCCTTGAAGCCTTCATAAAGAATAAGGTCAAGGTCAATTACCCTCGGCTCGTTTATTCTGTTTCTTATTCTGCCCATAGCCGCCTCTATGCCGAGGCATTCACCAAGCAGCACTGCGGGCGAAACGCTTGTTTCAACAAGAATTGCCGCATTGTAATATTTATAATCCTCTTCGCAGCCTATCGGGTCTGTTTCATACACTCCGGATGCCTTGAGTATTTTAACTCCCGAGAGCTTTGCGATTGCCCTGACGGCTGCATTTATGTTTTCGATTCTGTTGCCGAGATTTGTTCCCAGCGCAATTACCGCTTCGCTCATTTTTTTGCCCTCTCTCTGAAAATTTCAACGCCGACGAAATCAAAATCCGCCTTTATGGGTGCCTCGGGCTTTTTAAGAAGAATCCGCAGAGTATGAATTTTTGCGAATTTTTCAAAAAGTCCGTCTGCCACTCTCTGCGCTGCCCTCTCAAGCAAATCATCCTTCTGCGAAGTGAATATTCTCTGCGTTTCATAAATTATTGCCGAATAGCTGACCGTATCGTCAACATTATCGCTCACACACGGCTCAGCGATATCAACACCTGCATCGATATCCAAAATAAAGTTCTGCCCGTTTTCCTTTTCCTCGGAATGAACGCCGTGATACGCATATATCTTCAGATTTCTGATTAAAATTTTATCCATTTGCTTTACCTCTGTAAATTGCATCGGCTACCCTTGCACCCTGAACGCCTGCAAAAACATTGTGAACACGGATTATATCCGCCCCGCCCGCAATCGCAGCAGTGTGAGCCGCAACGGTGCCCGCATCTCTTTGCGCACTGTTTTCAACGCCCGATGCCCTGCCGATAAAACGCTTTCTCGAGCCTGCCGCAAGCAGGGCAACGCCCTGAATTTTGAGCCATTCAGCTTCCCTGAGAAGTTCCAGATTATCCTCATATGCTTTGCCGAAGCCCAGACCCATATCAAGGCAGAGCTGAGATTTGGGCAAGCCCGCCTTTGCCGCAAGAGTCAGCGTATCAAGAAAAAATCTTCTTATTTCATTTACAGCTCCGTTGGGGTATTCAGACACCTCTGCCGAGCCGCACGGGTTGTGCATAACAATATAGCCTGCCGAATACTGCTTGCAAAGCTGAGCGATTTCCGGATTGAAAACGCCGCTCACATCGTTGATGATATCCGCACCTGCCTCAAGCGCAGCCTTTGCACATGAGGGATAAAAGGTATCCACAGATACCGCACAGTCAAGCCTCGCGCAAAGCTCACCTGTTACGGGCCGAAGCCTTTCCTCCTCCTGCGCTGCAGAGAGAATGACGGCATCGGGTCTTGTCGAGTTTGCTCCGATATCTATGATATCCGCACCGTCTGCCTGCATGGCAAGGGCGTGCTCCAATGCCTTTTCGGGGGTGTTATAAAGTCCGCCGTCTGAGAAGGAATCGGGTGTATAATTGAGAATTCCCATAACATAGGTTTTTTTGCCCAAAGGAAATTCGTGACCTCTTGCCTTAAACATCTCAGTTGCCTCCGGTGAGGAGCGAAATTGCCTCCGCTCTCGTCTTTGCATCGCTTCTCATAGTGCCTCTGAGGGCAGAGGTTCTTGTTTTTGCACCCGATGCCCTTGCACCTCGCATTGTCATGCACAAATGCTCCGCCTCAATAACAACGGCAACACCCTGAGGGCTGAGATTTTCATCAAGAAAATCAGCAATCTGCGCCGTCAGCCTTTCCTGAAGCTGCGGCTTTTTGGCAAATGACTCAACAATTCTCGCAAGCTTTGACAAGCCTATAACCTTGCCTGCCGACGGAATATAGGCAATATGAGCCTTGCCCATAAAAGGTATGAGATGATGCTCACACATTGAGTAAAGGGGGATATCCCTCACAACAACCATCTCTTCGTTGCCGCTTTCGTTGAAAAGTTTGAGATGGCGTGTAGGGTCATCCTCAAGACCCGAAAAAATCTCTTCATACATTCTCGCAACTCTTGCGGGGGTTTCAACAAGCCCCTCCCTGTCAGGGTCCTCGCCGATTGCGATAAGAATTTCACGCACAGCCGCTTCTATTCTCTGTTTATCCATTGAATGCACTTTCCTTTCAAATAAATCAACTGCGTTCGGGGACTATAGTCAGCGTAAGCAGATCGGGGTCGGTATAATAAGATAACGAATCAAGCGAAAACCTGACCTTGGTTTTTGCCCTTGCAAGAGTCAGCACCTCATAAATCCGCTCGCCTTTTATCAGGTCATTAACGGCGCTGTCAAACGCCTTTTTTGAGCCAAAGCGGATTTCGATTATATCACCGCCCGCATCAAGCTCGCTTGCAACGATGCGGGCAACCGCCTCTTCATCGTCACGGTCATATGTCTTGAAATATCTGCCGGTTTTTATATAGTAGTTTGCAGCCGTAGCCTCACAGCCGAAATCATAGGAGAAATCGGAATGAGTGGAGGCGATCATTTCGTTGCTGAGGTTGAAGTAAGAGTAAATCTTTACATCCTCGCCGTCATCGCTGAGCGGGTCATCCCATGTGCAGTCAAGATAATAATAATCACCGTAGATTTTAACCGCATTCCACATATGAGCTCCCTGAGTGCCGTCTGCGCCTGCAGAAAGCCCGCTCACAACGGCGCTCTCTATCTCCGCTCTGTCAAAAAGCAGCTTTGCCGCCTTGGAGTAGCCCTCACACGCCGCCTCGCCGTTGACGAGTGCGCCGTAAGCCGAAGAATAGGTGTGATCATTCTCAACAAGCTTGTAATCACAGTTATCTACAATATAATCGTGAATTTCAAGCTCGGTCTGCCACTCATCATCGGGGTCTGAAAGCGAGGCAATCACCTTATCGCACACCTTGTCAAGCTCTGCCTTGCAGCTCTCATATTCCTCTTTGTCAAATATATATTCAATTGAACAGCTTACCCTGAAAAGCTCCGTAACAAGAGTGCACTTTCTGCCCACAAAAAACAAATCGGGGTTATCGCAAAGAAGCGCCGAAAAAACCGAGTCAAGCTGATTCGCGTCAATTCTGGGCAGCTTTATCGACTCAGGCATCGAATAAATCTCAGAGAGAATTTTATCATATGCCTGCTTCTCAATTTCAGAGAGCTTTTCGTAGTATAATTTATAGGGACTGCCGAGCTCTTGCATCTGCTGCACAGACTGTGTGTGTGACACACCTGCATCGGGATTAACCGCAGGCTCATCACGGTCCGTAACCTTAAAAATCACCGCAGCACACACGGCAACGCATATTAAGCACAGCAGAACTGATAAAAATTTTTTCATACTTTTTCCTCTTATTCTTCCATTTCCTCAGGGGTATCGGCTGTCCGTTTGGATGAAATTCCGTTTTCAACAAACTGCTTTATACCCTCCTCGGCGGATGAATAGTCAACAATCGTAAGGTCGGTTTCAAGTGTGTTCGATATTCTGGAAAAAATGCTGCTGCATCGGTTAAGATTTGACGGCTTGAACACAAAATCAAGCATTTCGCTGAGAGCAGCCGCCTGAAGGCTCCTGCCTTTTTCGCCGAGAGTGCCGAGATATCTCAGATACTTGAAGAGCGAATCCCCCTTAAGATTCTGCCTGCCCTTCACAAGAATTACGGTCAGGTCTCCGCTTCTGTATTCAATCTGCTCAGGCACGGTGATATCAATTCCGCCGAAATAATTTATCATCGACTTAAAGCTGCCGTCATCGGAGCCTATGTAGCCGTCAATATCCGTTTCAAAAGCGGCTTCCATGCAGCTCACAAGCTCTTTTATACCGTCTGATTTGAATACCTGCCTTATGCTTCCGGCTTCATCAAGCCTTGTGTCAAGGTCAAGGGCGCAGACAGTCACACGCCTTTCGGGCAAAGTGAAATTCACAAGCCACGCAAAATAAAGACTGTTCTCCGAATCGTCAGCACACCACAAAAAATAGGTTTTGCTCGCTTCGATTTCATTCTCCTGCGTATCAACAGGCTGAGCCTGAGTTTCGGACACGGCATCGCCGCCGAGAACATTCTTCACATCAAAATCATTCTTGCTCATAATCACAAAAATCGAAACGGCAAGTATAAGAACAACGCTTGCAATGAGGATTGCGGCAAATTTTTTGTTATCGTTGCCGCTGTTCTGCCTCGTTGTGCGGAACATTAAATTTTTTGGTTTTCTTGGCATAATTCAGCTCACCTTAATCAAAATTGCCGCAGTTTCTCCTTCAAGATAAAGCTCTCTGCCGCTGACCGTACCGCCCGACAGAGCCTCATAGCCCTCCTCGGGCAAAACATAAACTATTGAATGGCTGTTGCGGTTTGCAACTGTCATTATTCTCTCTTCATCATTCCGTCTTTCATAGGCAACACAGCCGAGTGCCGCAGAAACGGGCACAAATTCTCCCTCTTCAAACACCTTATGCTCTTTGCGCAGTCTGCCGAGAAAACGGTAATGCTCAATAAGCTCCGCATCCTCCTTGCCCCACGGGAAGCAGCCTCTGTTGAAAGGGTCCTCACCGCCGTCAATCCCGGCCTCGTCACCGTAATAGATGCAGGGCACACCGGGAAGAGTGAACTGCATAACGGAAATAAGCTTCAGCAGAGTTTTGCCGTATTCCGCCTGCTCGACGGTCAAGCCGCCTTTATATCTTTCAAGATGGGTGCTGCGGTATCTGCCGAGGGTTGCAAGCCTTGAAAGCACACGGCAGGTATCGTGAGTGCCGATGTGATTCATAAGGCAGTCCACCGCAGGCTTCGGGTAATTCTCGCAGATTCCGGTTATTTTGTCATTGAAGCCCTCTGCAGCGCCGCTTATCGCAAAGCTGATGAGCGCATCGGCAAAAGGATAATTCATAACCGAATCAAGCTGTGCACCCTGAAGGTAACGCCTTCTGCGGCTGTAGCTGATTTTGTTTGAGGCATCCTCCCACACTTCACCCAATATATATGCGTCGGGCTTTTCCGCCTTTACAGCACGGCGGAGAGCATCGAGAAACTTATCGGGCAGCTCGTCGGCAACATCAAGCCGCCAACCGCCTGCGCCCGCTCTGAGCCATTTGCGCAGAATTCCGTTTTCACCTGCGATATATTCGATATATCCGTCATTCTCTTCATCAATTTCCGGCAGGATATCAACACCCCACCAGCAATCGTATTTATCGGGAAATTTTTCAAATTTATACCAATCATAATACGGCGATTCCTTGCTGTTGTAAGCACCGGGCGTATCATATCTTTTTTCTTTATTGAAATATACGCTGTCTGCACCCGTGTGGCTGAATACGCCGTCGAGCACTATTTTTATATTTCTCTTTTCCGCTTCTGCACAAAGGTGTGAAAAATCATCCTCACTGCCGAGCAGCGGGTCTGTGTTTTCGTAGCTTGCGGTATCGTAGCGGTGATTGGTCTGAGCCTCAAAAATCGGGTTAAGGTAGATGCAGCCCACACCGAGCGATTCAAGGTAATCAAGCTTCTGCTCAATGCCCCTGAAATCTCCGCCGAAGAAATCATATTTTGTAATTTTCCCTTCGGCATCAGGCTCCCACATCGGCTCACCGCCCCAATCGGAGCGAAGCACCCTGTCTGAAGGCACGCCGTTTTTTTCGCTGCCCGAATTGCGGAAGCGGTCGGGGAAAATCTGATAGATAACCGAGCCCTTTATCCAATCGGGAGTTTGAAAATCCTTTGAATAAACCGTAAGCTGAAAGCTTGTGCCGTCAGAGGAAATTCTGCCTGTCGAATTTTCAAATCTTGTTATCAAGCGGCTTTCGCCCTTGCAGGCGATTGCGAAATGATACCAATAAAGCCCCTGCTTTTCAGGCGTGAAGCTTACTCTCCACCATTCCTCATTATTTTTTTCATAACGCTCCCATTCCATGGGATAAACAGCGGATTTGCCGCTGTCCGAATTGATTACAAGGCTCGCTCCCGTGCAGCAGATGCTCAGGGGAAGCACGATTCTTATTGTTACCTTTTCGCCCTCACGCACTGCGCCAAACGGCACTTTGTGCCAGCTGAGCCTTGAATTATAGGGTATAAAATCCATTGTTTCAGTCCTTAAAAATCAGTAAGTTAAACGAGCATTGTCACCGCTTCGGGCGGCAGCTCCGTTATTTTAATCAGCACATCGGTAACAAAATAGCCCGTACCGATGAGAGCAAGCACACCTGCCGTTATCAGCACGGCGGATATGATTTTTCTGTTTCTCGCTTTTTCTTCATAGCTCGGCCCTTCGCCGAAACGGTCCGAAAAATCGGTTATGCTCTTGCGCTGTGACGGCTTAAGAGTTTTTTCAATTTTTCCGATTTTAGGCATCTTTACTCACCTCTCAGCCGAAAAGATTTGTGTCCGTAAAGCCTGCAAACGCAAGCGAAATCAATGCAACATAGAAGAACATTGCAGGTGTCCCCTTGAACGCATCGGGGATTTCTTCGTTTTCCGCAATAAGCTGCGAGCCTTTGTTGATAAGAGCAGCAGCAAGAATGAATGCTACGCCCGCACCGAGACCCGAGCCGATGCTGCCCGCAAAGGAATATGCTGCGGAGTTATTTATATGGGGAATTGCAAATACAAGAGTGTTGAATGCGGCTATTCCGAGAGTGCCGAGGAATTTGTCCGATGCTTTAAAAACAAGCCTTGCCGTTATCGCAACAACGGCATAAACAGCAGCAAGCACTATGCCGTATACCGCAGCACGCACCGCATAGCTCAGCTCAGCCTCCACCGCATAAATATTGACGGCAGCGCACAGTGCGCTTGTGACAACCGAAAAGCCCGATATCATAACGGCAATTCTGCCGAAGGTGCCAGGCTTTGCGGATACTCTGAAAGCCTCACTCATGCCGAGACCCGAGCTGAGAACAAGGTTCTGAACAAAAACGGTATAAAATGCCGTCAGAAAAAGATCGGTAATTATTTTCATTGCTCATCCCCCGTTTCCTGCGTATCTATGCCGAGAGATTTCAAAAATTCATCTATCTCCTCTTGTGTTCCTATTTTTATTCCGCCCTGCACATCCTCATTAATCGGCTCAGACGAAGTTTCATCGGTTTGTTCTTCGGCTTCAACCGATTCCTGAGTGATAACAGGCTCCGACGGCTCCTCTTTTTTTGCAACAAGAACGCCGTTTTCAATATATTCGGGGTATTTCTTTGATACGAATGACTTGAGCAGTGCCGCCGCAAAGCCGAGAATGACAAGGCAGCCGAAGGGCATAAGCATCCCCTTAAAGGTTACGGGAATATTGACGGGCATTCCGCCGATTGTTGCGCTGCCGAGCAGCTCTCTGAGCACACCGACGGCAACAAAAACCGCCGATGCACCGATGCCGACTGCCGCCGCATCATAAAATGCAAGCTTTACGCTGTTTTTGACCGCAAACTGCTCACAGTGAACCGCAACAACTGAATTTATCGCAATGAGCGGAATATATATTTTCATGCTCAGGCTGAGATTAATCAGTGTTTTCGTTTCGATATACCACAAAACAGGGCAGATCAGCACAAGCCCTATGATAAGGTAAAGCGGCATTCTGACCCACCTTGGCACCTTTTTGAGAAATGCGCTCGCGATAACGCACACGGCGATAAGCTCCGCAAAAGCCACCGCCGAAAGCATTGCGGCACTTTTGAGAGATGTTGAAGCCGCCACGACGGGGCACAGACCCGCAAGCTGCACGAGCACGGGGTTAAAAATAACCGCTCCCCTTACAAATACATCCCTGAACGAAAGCTTGTTGCTCATTTTTCAGCCCCCTTTTTCTTTGACGGAAGCTTTTTAACAGCCGAATCAATTATGGGTGAAAATGCGTTTGCAAGCAGCACGGCAAAGCACACGGTTTCCTCATAGGTTCCCACGGCACGCATTGTCATACAGAACAGACCGCACACCGCTCCGTTAAGAATTTTTGTAATTGCTCTTTCTGGTTGAGCCGCATTATCACTGAGCAGAAATGCCGCCGCAAACAGCAATGAGCCTGATGAAAGCTCCATAAAAATGCTTGTGAACACAGAAGCATTGACTCTCGGCAGTATTGCCGCATATAATGCACAGACGGCAATAAAGCTCAGCGGTGCAAGAAGAGCTTCTCTTCTTCTGAAAAGAAGGAACACAAGGCAAGCCGCCATAAGCAGACCGCAGCCTGCACCCATCGGCCCCGCAACATTGCCGCTGATAATGTCAAAAACATTGATTGCATTAAGGCGCACGGCATTACCCTGCATAAGAAGTGCTCCGAGCGAACGCTCACCAAGCATCTTCTGCGCCGAATTATACGAAAAATCAAAAACCTGCTCTTTGAAGCACACGCTCACAAACGCAAAGCCTGCCGCTGCAGGCACAAAGGGCGTTCTCATTGAGCCGCCGAAGGGCACCTTTGCCGTTATAACTGCAAAAACCGAGGCAACTGCAGGCACATAAAGAGGCACACCCGCAGGCAGCATAAGCGCAATTGCCGCTCCGATACATATATTACTCAGGTCCCTAAGCAAAAATTTTCTTTTAAGAATAACACAAAACAGCATATCGCTGAGCACGGCGCATAATATTGCCACAGATATCACTGCAAGCGGCCTTGCTCCGTAGCCGCTCAGAGCAAGAATAAACGGCGCCGCAAGCATCACAAGATAATCGCCGTAAAGCCTGAGCGGTCTTACTGTTTTGTTTTTTGTTTCTTTATCTGACAAGGCTTTCACCCCGTATTTCCATTATTTATTCATTGCATACCTGCTCCGTTGAGCATAAAATATTACATAAGAACAATTTCAAACCACTTACGGGAGGCAATACAATGAAGATTAATTCCACTGCCGATGACAGAATAACCGTTGACCTGACAAAGCAGGACATGGCAGAGCTTGATATTACATATGAGGATATGGATTATTCCACAATAGAAACAAGAAGAGTTATATGGACTCTGCTTGACGAAGCAGGCAAGGTGCTCGGCAGGGAGCTTGACCCCACACGCAGAATGATAATCGAGGCTATTCCGAAAAATGAGGGCGGATGCCTGCTCAACTTCACCCTTCTCGATTCAAAAAAAAGAGCGTACCCTCAAAAGCATCTTCTGAAAAAACAAAGCGAATGCTTTATTTGTGAATTTGACAGCCTTGATGCGCTCTGCCGTGCTGCCGAGGGCTGCAGCATCACCGCCGAAAGCAGCCTTTTTGAGAGTGGCGGCAAATACCGCCTTATAGTCGGCGGATTCTGCGACACAAGAGGGCTGAAGCAGTATTTTTCGGAGTTTTCACGCATAATCAATGCCGATAAGCTGTGCATTGAGCACACAAAAGAGCATTGGCGGAATCTTATTGAAAGCAATGCGATTTCAGTGCTGTCAGGTAGCTGAATATGCCTTTTCAGCAAGGCTGCGCAAATCCGAAATCGCCTTTGCGGCATTCTCCGCACCGAAAACGGCACTGCCCGCAACAAACACATTCGCACCTGCAGCTGCTGCGGTTTCAACGGTTTTTTCGTTAATTCCGCCGTCGACCTGAATATCAACATCAAGACCTCTGCGTTCGATTTCACGGCGCAGGGTCTTTACCTTTTCCATCGTTTCGGGCATGAATGACTGACCGCCGAAGCCCGGCTCAACCGTCATCACAAGCACCATCGAAAGCTTATCAAGAAGCGGAAGCACCTCTTCCGCCGCCGTTTTGGGCTTTATGCTTACACCTGCTTTGCAGCCGCATTCAAGGATTTTATCAACCGTCTGCTCCGCAGGAGATGAACTTTCAACATGGAAGGTGATTATATCCGCACCCGCCTTTTTGAAGTCTTCAATATATTCAAGCGGCTTGTCAATCATAAGGTGAACATCAAAAACAAGCCCTGTTTTATTTCTTATGCTCTTGATAACGGGCGCACCGAAGGTTATATTCGGCACAAATCTGCCGTCCATAACATCAAGATGAAGGTAATCTGCACCGCTCTCTTCCATTCTTTTGCTCTCTGCTCCGAGAGCGGAAAAATCACTTGCCAGCACAGACGGAGAAATTTTAATCATTGCGCACTCCCCCTTATAAATTCATTTTATTATATCAGTTTTATACATTAAGGTCAATATTTTATATATAAGTTTACATAAACTTAAAATATGAAGCGGGCAGCCTTAGCCGCCCGCCGAATTCATGCAAATCTTGTTATTTCAACTATTACTCTGCCTTTTTTTGAAACACAGGAGCAATCGTCTATTATAATTCTGCCTTTTCTGCGAAAAACGATTTTATCGCCCGTCGCAACCTTTTTATCGGGCTTTTCGCACTCAACATCATTCACAAAAACCGCTCCGCCCTCTATCGCCGCCGCTGCATCCCCTCTTGACACGCGAAAAGCATTTTTGACAACACTGTCAAGCCTCATTGAGGAGACGGTGAAGCTGTCGGGAACGCCCGAGGCTTTTGCTCCGCTCTTCGCCTGCGAAGCAGGTATGATTTCAGCCTTCAGAGTGCCCCTGCCCGCCTTGCTCATATTATCGGCAACATAGGGGGCGATTTTGGTTAAAACAATCAATTCACAGCCGTTTTCACCCACCTTGATGTCGCCCGTCATTTCACGGCGAATCCCAAGCCCCATAAGGGCTCCGAGGTAGTCACGGTGGCTGAGAGCAGGCGAAAATTTATCCTTCTCAAGCCTTATTGCCGCAAGCGGATTATCGTCGGGATTTTCGTCAAAATACGCTTCAAGCTCAGCGGAATTTTCAGCCTCAATATACTCAGGCAGAAACACCGCAACGGTGCGCTCCGCATCATCAAAAACGCCGTAAAAAACTATTTTCACATCGGAATACCGAAGGCGGATTTGTGACACGACGGAACGCTCGTGCATATCGAGAAAATCGCTGCTTGTTATCATTGAATTCTCACTGCAAAGGCGCATTTTATCTTCGATTCTGGCAATCAGAAGCTTCTCTTCATTCGTCATTAAGCTCAATCTCTCTCCAGCAGCATTCAATCATATCCCTGTATGTTGCAAGCGAGCCCTGAACCATCTCGGCAGTGCCGCCGCCTCTGCCTGCACAGCAGGAATTGAGCTCTGCCGCAACCTTTCTCACATCGTATGTGCGGCTTGCAACGGCATACTTGTAGCCATCCTCATCATTGCCCGAAAAAACAGCCGCAACAAAGGCTTTTTGTGCAAGAATATCACACAGCATCCTTGCATCGGCAGCATCACCGCTGTCATCAAACAAGCAGCATTTTTCGCCGTCGCAATCCTCGGCATAAATCTCATAATAGTTCCTTTTGAGCTGCGTATATCTGAATCTCATTTCCTTCTGCTGAGCCATAACACGGTCAACCGCCTCGCTCACCTCCTCGGGCTTTGCCTTGAGTGCAACGGAAATACGGTGAACATTTTCATGCTTATCGGCATAATCCTCAAACGCCTTTCTGCCTATCTGCAGGGTAAGGCGCACGCCTTTTTTGTATTTCATGGCTGAAACGATTTTGATTATTCCGATTTCACCCGTGAAGGCAACATGGGTGCCGCAGCAGGCGCACAAATCACTGCCCTCAATATCTATCAGGCGCACCTGACCGTTAATCTCTTTTTTGCTTCTGTATTCGTAATTTTCAAGCTCGTCATCGGCAGGATAAACCGCTTTTACGGGCAGATTTTTATAAATCGCCTCATTGGCAAGCCTTTCGGCATCGGCAAGCATTTCGCCCGTAACGGGAACGCTCAAATCAACGGTAACGCCGCTTTCGCCGATGTGAAAGCCCACATTCTCGGCACCGCACATTTTATGGATAAAGCCCATAAAAATATGCTCACCCGTGTGCTGCTGCATAAAAGAAAATCTTCTCTCAAAATCAAGGCTGCATTCAACCTCTCCGCTTACCTTCTCAGCGCAGATATGCACAACATCGTCGCCTCTCTCAACGGTGTCGATAACCTCAACACCGCCGATAAAGCCCGTATCGCCCGGCTGACCGCCCCCCTCGGGAAAAAATGCGGTTTTATCAAGGATAACCTCAAAGCCCCTTTCCCCTTCGGTGCACGATACAACGCAAGCGGTGAATTCTTTTATATATTGGTTTTCGTTGTAAAGTTTCTGTGTCATTTTCTCTACCTCTTATGCTTTATATTCAAAAGTCTGCTCCGCTTCAAGTGCTTTGAGATATCTGCGGCACTCCTGCTTTGCCTTTTCAAGGTCAAGGTCAAGATAATTGCCGCATTCTTTTTTTGTGTTGCCGAAAACCTCGCCGTCATACGCAATGATATCGGCAAGGATTTTCTTTGTTATTTCAAGGATTTTTGCGTTATCCGCATTGCGCACAAGCAGATAAAATCCCGTTCTGCAGCCCATGGGGCCGAAATAGATAACATCGTCCTTTATCTCGGAATTTCTCACAAAGGTTGCAAACATATGCTCAACCGTGTGGGCAGTTGTCGTGTCCATAAAATCGCCGGAATTGGGCACTCTTGTTCTCATATCATAGGTTGTGATGTCGCCGTCGATGCGTGAAACATAAATTCCCTCCGTAAGAAGGTCATGGTCAACGGTAAAGCTTGTTATTCTGTTCATGTCAGTCTCCTTTGAATTCATTGCCTCCCTCTGACGAGGGAGGTGGATTTTGCGAAGCAAAAGACGGAGGGAGAGAACAAACAACTCTTTGCAAAATCATCTCTCCTTCAGTCCTTCGGACAGCTTCCTCATCAGAGGAAGCCCAAGGGCTAACCCACCGTCTAAAGCAAAAAATCGGTGCGAAATAATTTCACACCGATTATATATCATGTTATCATTTTTTTCAAGAGCGATATTACCAATCAAGGGAGAGATAATACGGACCGTCTGCGGGAGTGCAATGATAGCAACACTCCGAAGCAATATACCTGAACTTTTGAAGTTTATCATTATATGCACATATCAGAAAATGATAGCTTGTTCTGTATTCCTCCGTATCCCATTTTTTGATTTCAAACTCATTGCCCGTTTCAAGATAATGCTGTTCTGCTTTGCTTTTTTCACTCACACCCTCAGAATTCATAAAACCTACCTCGTTCACATAATACACCATGGTCCAATCGCCTTTTTCAACAATATTGTAACCGCTGTTTTCTATTGCAGATTCTATCGCAAATTTATATTTTTCATCCATATATTTAAGTTCAATCAAATATTCTTCAAGAATAAAATCCCCTTGTAAATTCTCTTTGAATTTTTCATAATCCGCATCAGATAAAACCCATTCCGCACAGATGTCATAAGTGCCGTAATACCCATCCCAACAAGGTGTGTATTCATAAAAATATTTTATTGATTCGGGATGTTTTTCCTTTGCACTGCCCGGGATTTTTCTCGGAAAGACTTTATATATATGATCAAGAGCGTCATATTTTTCGTCATACGACATCAAAGAATCATCAAACTTCAAGTAATTATCGGGGTCTGTAGTCTGAGAGTAAAACGGAGTTATTGTGCAAAAAGACAAAAACAATGTAATCGGAATCAGAATAACTGTTCCTGCGGCAGAAAGTATAAGCACCGCCAAAGAACCTTTTGTTTTGCGATTAAACCGTTTGCCGATATTTTTCAAAATAACAGCTATCATCAATATCGCAATCACAACCCATCCGAGATAAAACAGAGAACCTGTTATTGTTCCGGGGTTATCAGTTAATTTGATAAAACGGACATCAAAAACCGCCAAACAGCAAAGCACAAAATAATAAACTGCATTAGCAAGCAAAACAGAAGAAAAAAGTATTGTGATAACTTTAAAGGCTTTTTCTTTTAATGTCAGCTTAACATCCTCTTTCGGCACTTCTTTTTTCTCAACCGCAGCAGAAAGAGAATCGCATATTGTTTCAATCGTCACGCCTTCATCAAACGAAATTTCCTTGAGCTTTTCAACGATTTCCGTTTCATGGGCAATATTGTTTTCGGTCTGTTCGATGAAGTTTTTAACAATATTTTCTGCGGTTGAATTATCGTCAACCATACTTTTTATATCCGCAATCGAAAAGCCCGCTTTTCTGAGCAACGCAACATTTTTCAGCCTTTCAACATCGTTTTCGGAGAATTCGATGCTCTTTCTTCCGCTGTATGACTCGGCTATATTCGGCAATACCAAACCCTCATCAATATAAAGCCTTATAGCTCTGTCGGTCAACCCTGTTTTTTCGATTACCTCTTTAATTTTCATTAAAAAGACCTCCTTTCAGGGCAATAATACATTTTCACCCAATGTAAATGTCAAGAATTTTTCAATATTATGTTTGTTTCGGAGTGATTTCCGCATCGCAGGAGCATTTTTTGAATGCCCGAAGCAGCCGCAAATTTTTGCGGGCGACACGCAGGTCGCCCCTGCCGATTTTAATTATATCCCACAAGCTGCCCGTTTTCAACACCCGCCTTGCAAACTGCATAAAAAATCAAAAATCCGCCCGATATGTATAATGTTACTAAAAAAATGTTTTAAATTTATTATATATTTTCCTGAAAATGTATGGAAATTTCCTTTTTCCTATGATATAATCATTGATGGCTCATTCTGTAATTTTCAGAATGAGGTTTAAAAATGTTTATTATTTTATATGGAGGTAGATTCCAATGGCTTACAAGTATGTTTATTTGTTCTCCGAAGGTAACGCAGATATGCGTGAAATCCTCGGCGGCAAAGGCGCAAACCTTGCAGAAATGACAAAGATCGGTCTTCCCGTTCCTCAGGGCTTCACAATCTCAACTGAAGCTTGCACAAAGTACTATGAAGACGGCAAGAAGATCAACGATGAAATCCAGGCTCAGATTATGGAATACATCGTTAAGATGGAAGAAATCACAGGCAAAAAGTTCGGCGATAAGGAAAATCCCCTTCTCGTTTCAGTTCGTTCAGGTGCACGTGCATCAATGCCCGGCATGATGGACACAATCCTCAACCTCGGTCTTAATGAAGAAGTTGTAGAGGCTATCTCAGCTAAGAGCGGCAACCCCCGTTGGGCTTGGGACTGCTACAGAAGATTCATTCAGATGTATTCCGATGTTGTTATGGAAGTTGGTAAGAAGTACTTTGAAGAGCTCATCGACGAGATGAAGGAAGCAAAGGGCGTTACTCAGGACGTTGATCTCACCGCTGACGACCTCAAGACTCTTGCAGGTCAGTTCAAGGCTGAATACAAGAGCAAGATCGGTTCAGACTTCCCCACAGACCCCAAAGAGCAGCTTATGGGCGCTGTTGAAGCTGTTTTCCGTTCATGGGACAACCCCCGTGCAAACGTTTACCGTCGTGACAACGATATTCCCTATTCATGGGGCACAGCAGTTAACGTTCAGATGATGGCTTTCGGTAACATGGGCGACAACTGCGGTACAGGCGTTGCTTTCACCCGTGACCCCGCAACAGGCGAAAAAGGCCTTATGGGTGAGTTCCTCACCAATGCACAGGGCGAAGACGTTGTTGCCGGCGTTCGTACTCCCATGCCCATCGCTGAGATGGCTGAGAAGTTCCCCGAGGCTTTTGAGCAGTTCAACAAAGTTTGCGCTATCCTCGAAGACCACTACAGAGATATGCAGGATATGGAATTCACCGTTGAAGACGGTAAGCTCTATATGCTTCAGACAAGAAACGGCAAGAGAACCGCTAAGGCTGCTCTCAAGATTGCTTGCGACCTCGTTGACGAAGGCATGATCGACAAGAAGAAGGCCGTTGCTATGATCGACCCCAGAAACCTCGACACACTCCTTCATCCTCAGTTCGACGCTAAGGCTCTCAAGGCTGCTACTCCCGCAGGCAAGGGTCTCGGTGCATCACCCGGTGCTGCTTGCGGTAAGGTTGTATTCACAGCTGAAGACGCAGTTGCATGGAACGAAAAGGGCGAGAAGGTTGTTCTTGTTCGTCTTGAAACCTCACCCGAAGACATCACCGGCATGAAGGCTGCTCAGGGTATCCTCACAGTTCGCGGCGGTATGACTTCACACGCAGCTGTTGTTGCTCGCGGTATGGGTACTTGCTGCGTATCAGGTTGCGGCGACATCAACATGGACGAAGAAAACAAGAAGTTCACTCTCGCAGGCAAGACCTACAACGAAGGTGACTATATTTCAATCGACGGCTCAACAGGTAACATCTACGACGGCATCATCCCCACAGTTGACGCTGAAATCGCAGGTGAGTTCGGCAGAATCATGGCTTGGGCTGACGAATTCAGAACCCTCAAGGTTCGCACAAACGCAGATACTCCCGCAGACGCTAAGAAGGCTCGCGAGCTCGGCGCAGAAGGCATCGGCCTTTGCCGTACAGAGCATATGTTCTTCGAAGCAGACAGAATCGCTGCTTTCCGTGAGATGATCTGTGCAGATACAGTTGCTGAAAGAGAAGCAGCTCTTGATAAGATCCTTCCCTATCAGCAGGGCGACTTCGAAGCTCTCTACGAAGCTCTTGAAGGCAACCCCGTAACAATCAGATTCCTTGATCCTCCTCTCCATGAGTTCGTTCCCACAGAAGAAGCTGACATCGCAGCTCTTGCAGCAGCTCAGGGCAAGTCAGTTGAAGACATCAAGGCTATCATCTCAGCTCTCCACGAGTTCAACCCCATGATGGGTCACAGAGGCTGCCGTCTTACAGTAACATATCCTGAAATCGCAGCAATGCAGACTAAGGCTGTTATCCGTGCAGCTATCAAT
>JAFQON010000023.1 GCA_017403185.1 Clostridia bacterium | reverse complement strand
TACCTGAGATCCTTCACTGCGTTCAGGATGACAAATTTTAATAATCACGGTCACAATTCGTAGGGGAGGCGTTTCGCCTCCCGCCAAATATATTCTTTTCGGGAGGGGCGACCCCTCCCCTACGGTGATGCCGAAACAAACATACATAATCGGTCATAGGCGGAGCCTATCCGAAATTTTTCACTGTTCATTTTGTTAATAAAGGTATAACAAAGCCAGGGTGATTAAATGAAAATAATCGCACATATTCATACAGATTTCACATCAAAATTCGGAATACCAAGGCAAAGCGGGCTTATTGATGAGCTTGAAGCAACCATTGTTTTTGAGCCCGAATACCGCAACCCCGATGCGCTCAGAGGGATTGAAGAATACTCGCATCTGTGGCTGCTGTGGCAGTTTTCGGAATGCGCCGATAAGGAGTGGTCGCCCACGGTCAGACCGCCGAGGCTCGGCGGCAACAAGCGCATGGGCGTTTTTGCCACACGCTCCCCTTTCAGGCCGAATCCTATAGGGCTTTCAAGCGTTAAGCTGCTCGGTGTTGAGAAAACGGAAAATCACGGCTGCATTCTGCGTGTTGCAGGTGCGGATTTGCTTGACGGCACACCGATTTACGATATCAAGCCTTACCTGCCCTATGTTGACTCTCACCCCGAGGCAAGCAACGGCTTTGCACTCAATGAAAAGGAAGGCAGGCTTGATGTGGATTTCCCCGAAGAGCTGCTAAAAATAATACCGCCCGAAAAGCAGGCGGCACTGACTGCCGTTCTGGCGCAAGACCCCAGACCCGCCTATCAGAACGAGCCCGAAAGAATCTACGGCATTGAATTTGCGGGCTTTGATGTGAGATTTAAGGTTGACGGGGAGAAGCTTTTTGTAACAGAAATAAAACAGTTATAACATATAACCCCCCTGAATTTTAAAAAGCAAAATTCAAGGGGGTTATTTATTCATTTATTTACGGCTGCGGCACTATCGGATGAGCTTCGCTGATGTGCTCGATTGTTATGAAATTATTGCGTTTTGCATAAGCCCATTTCATTCTGAAAGCCTTGCAGGCACCGTCAACGGGCATATAAAGCTGTCCTTCACTGCCTCTGAAAACCTTTGCGCCAAGGTCGATTTCTCCGTTTTCGGTCTGTGTGATACTGCTGCCCTCGGTAAAGGTTGCCTCGTGACCGTAGAGCCTGAGCGTTACCCTGCCCTTTTCACGGATATCCTCACCGCCCGCAAATCTTATCATTGTTGCAAAGGCGATAAACCACTCACCGTTTTCGCACACGGCGGGGGTTGACATATTGCAAAGACCGAGGTCTGAGCCCTTATAGAATACTCTCGTTCTTCCCTCACCGAATACGGGGGCAAGTCTGTAGGGTCTGATTTCGTCTTTTTCTTTATCAATGAGACATTCATCGACAATTCTGCCGTCATTAAGCTCCGTGACAAGAGTAACCTTATCGCCGTCAACCTCAACAAGAGCAAAAGCAGCAACCTGCTCCTCCTGCGGATAGAAGGATGCGTGCCATACCTTATCCGTTGTTTTTGTGCCGGGCGGATTGAAATTGCCGTTGCCGAGCTCATAATGCACCGTGCCCTGCGAGGGCTTATCGAAAATCTCCTCATTCTTTATAGGGAACGAACGGGAGAAATTATGCTCGTGACCCGAGAAAAGCACATCGAGCATCTCCATCGCTTCACGCATCATCGGGTAACTGTCGTCATTGGCAAGGTTGGGGCCTGCATAATAAATCGGGAAGTGATGTGCGCCGAACCTCCATGTTTTGCCGCATTCGGCAATATCCTTCTTCGCCCATTCATTCATAAGCTCGGGCTCATTAACGCCGAAAACCGTGAAATGAGCGTTGCCGTAGTTGAACGAGTATATCTCGGTCTGCCAGCCCTCGGGGCCGTTTTTGGGGTATGAATATTCAAGCTGAGTGTTGAAGAATTCGGCAGGCTCGGCATAATATCTGTTAACCTCGTTGGGGAAATACTGCTCAAAGCCCCTGTTGTCGTGGTTGCCGCAGCTCATCATA
This sequence comes from Clostridia bacterium, assembly GCA_017403185.1. Lineage (GTDB taxonomy): Bacteria > Bacillota > Clostridia > Oscillospirales > Acutalibacteraceae > CAG-177. Next base: position 38,797 of record JAFQON010000023.1, on the reverse strand, counting down.
TAGGGAATGTGCTCCATAATACCCTGCATCCCCTCAAACATCGCATTCCACTGAATTTCGTGCTGACCGCAGTTGGTGTTGTCGCCTGCGGTGAGAATGAATTTCACATCGGGATACTTTGCAAGCACATCCTTAAGGAATTTGTTGAGCGTGGAATAATCGGGGTTATAGTGGTCATTATCCTTCTGATGGTCGGAAATTGCGATAAATCTGAACTTTGTGAGGTTTTCCTCCTCGGTGTCAAACCAATATTCCTCACTGCGGTTTTCATCGCTGCCGCAGGTATAATAATAGCGGGTGCCCGCCTTGAGATCTGAAGGAGTTGCCCAGAAAATATTGCTTGTGTTCACATCACTTTTAAAGGGCTTGACTATGGCGTCAACACGCTTCTTTTCGCCGCCCTTTTCGTAATATTCAACATAGCCTTCGGCAACATCGGTGCACATTCTCCATGTGACCGTCATTGAGGTTTTTGCATCGCCTGAGATACTGACCATGATATGGTCGGGCTTATCGGTAGCGAATCTGAAATTAGGATTTCTTTCCATTTTATTTCACCTTGATTTTAAATAATCTTGCGCCGTGAGGATTGACTTTTGCCGAGAAAACTCCGTTCGTTACGGTGTACTCCTCATGTGCCCACATATCCCACACGCTGTAATCAATGCCGCCGATTGTGATATCGGTAACATCAAAGCTGATTTCTCTTTCTTCATCATCGGTATTGAAAAGTGCAACATACCTGCAGCTTTCACCCTTTGATGTCCAGATTATTTCGCCCTTGCCGTCGGTCTCCTTGCGGCTGAACTGCCTTGCTCCGCTTGAGTTTTTAAGCATATCAATAAGCTCCGCATTCTGAAGCAGAGAGAGGGTGAATTCATCGTTGTCACGCATTTCGCCGCCAATCATGAGCGGTGAACGGAATATGCCCCAGAGGGTCATCATCGTTATCTGCTCATCACGGGTGAAATATGTATAATGAATCCACTTGTTGACCTTCTGGCGGGGATTCACTTTAAGATGACCTATTGGAAGCATATCGCAATCGGGCCATGCGCCGGGCTGAACATACTCCTGCCACGCATAACAGCGCTCAAACATTGCGTGAAGCTTGCTCCACTCATCCCAGAAATCGCCCGTCATGCGCCAGAGATTGGCGTTTGCGGCAAGGTGTTCGTGCTCCCAAACGGGTGCAGGTCCGGGCGAAAGGCTGAGCACCATGGGTCTGCCGCATTTGTCAATCGCCTTGCGTATCATTTCGATTTCTTCCCTTGCGGAATAGGGCTGATCGGGTCTGATTTCGGTGTTTGCGATATCATCACACTTGATGTAGTCAACGCCCCACGAGGCGTAGAGCTCAAATATTGAATCGTAGTATTCCTGAGCACCCTTTGCATTGGGGTATATGCCGTACATATCGGGATTCCACGGGCAGATGAAGGTCGGATTTGCAATATCCCTTGCTGTGACGCCGTCACACTTGATTTTGGTGTTCATATGCGCCGCCTGACGGGGAATGCCCCTCATAATGTGAATGCCGAATTTAAGACCGAGCGAATGGATATAATCCGCAATGGGTCTGAAGCCCTTGCCGCCCGCTGATGAAGGGAATCTTTCAACTGCGGGAATAAGGCGTGAATATTCGTCCATGCAAAGAGGTGCAAAATAGTGATAATCGTGGCAATCGGCAGAGGACTCTGACCACTGAATGTCGCAGACAATGTATTCCCAGCCGTAATCCTTGAGATTTTTTGCCATATAATCGGCGTTTGCCTTAAGCTCCTCTTCATTGACCGAGGCGCCGTAGCAATCCCAGCTGTTCCAACCCATGGGAGGGGTGAGCGCAAATTTTTTGTGCATAGCTTTCATTCCTTTATGTATATTCTGATTTCAAACTCTGCCTGAGTTTCAAGATAATCAAGATTATTTATTTTTTGTTGGTCCGCAATGCCCGTTTTGTAATAATACGGTGTCATTTTGAAAAGATTGAGAATATCTTCTCCGGACTCAAAGCGAAGCAGGCTTTTTATCTGCCTTGTTTCAACAAGCTCAAAGCCGTTTATTGCGGCATCGGGCACATCGTTGAGATACGGCTCATCATAAATCGCCGCCTTAAGCCCCATAAGATGCTTTTCAAGAGGAATAACCCTCACAAGACATCCGCCTTTTTTCAGCACACGGCGGAATTCATCAAACGCTTCGGGCGAAAAAATGTTGAGCACCGCATCAAGGCATTCGTCGGCAAAAGGCAAATCAAAAAGGCTTGCAACGGCACACGGAACGCCGCATTTTCTTTTGCAAAAAAATTCAAGCGCATCTTTTGAAATATCAACGCCGCAGAAGCAGGCTTCAATCCCCTTTTGCTTAAAATACGCCTTTATGCCCGCAGAATACCAGCCCTCACCGCAGCCTGCATCAAGCACATTGCCACCGTCGGGCAGGTGTTTTTCGCATACTCCGCAAAGCTCATCACGCAAAAAGCCGTAGCCGCCCGAGTCAAGAAAATCCCGCCTTGCTCTTACCATAAGGCGGTCATCCCCGTGGCGCTTGGCGGAGGATTTCTGCGACATAAGCAGATTGACATAGCCGAATTTTGATTTATCAAAGCAGTGCCCGTTATCGCATCTGTAAAGCTTTTCTTCTTCGCAAAGCTCTTTTTTGCAGACGGGGCAGATGAAATTTATCATTTCTTTACCCTGTATTTCTCAATTTTTCTCATCATTGACCTGCCCACATCGTGCATGAATCTTTCGCAGGCAGGCAAAAGGTCATCGGGGAATTCCGTGAGGAAATAATCCGCCTCATAGGTGAAGTTACCCTTGTAATCAATCTCACCGAGTGCGTGAAGAATGTCATCCCAATCCATTTCACGAGTGTAAGGCAGGGTATGGCAATCGTGCAGATTATCGTTATCGTGAATGTGAAGGCAGCCGAGTCTTGAGCCCATCTGCCTTATCATATTGCCTGCATTCTCGCCGACAAGACCGCAGTGACCCAAATCAAGGCAGGCGGTGAAATGAGCGGGGTTGAGCGCATCAACATAACGGTTGAATTCCTCTGCAACGCTGCACACATTGGGCACAAGCCTGTCTGTTTTTTTGTCATGTCCGAACATATTTTCAAGAGCGATTTTTACGCCGTAATCCGCTGCATATGGCTCAAGGCTGTGATAAAGCTCCATATTCTTTTCAAACTGATTTTCTTTGAATTGCACAGGGTGAACAACGCAGATTTTGGCATCAAGCATACCCGCAACCTCAAGGGCTCTTTTGAGCTTTTCAAAAATATCGGCATTATATTCGGCATTGCCGTCTTTTGCCGACGGGAAGGGTGCATGAGCCTGCTCAAAGGTTACGCCGTAAAACTCCGCAATTTCAATAAGCTTGCGAATATGATTTTTATATTCAGGTGTATTCAGCACGCAGTCATCATTCTTCACGGTAAACATTGAGTAATCGATGCCGTCAAAGCCGCTGTCGCAAAGAATGCGCACCGCTGCCTCATCACCGAATCTTTTTGAGAGCACATCTGTCTGGTTAACAAGCTTCATTTATATCACCTTCGAAATATACAAATATTGTTATAATTATAGCAGGTAATATCGCAATCTACAAGCAATTATTGAATATATATTAAATTTCTTCTAAAATTTACAGTTTGTTTATTGACATTTTGCAAAAAAAAATGTAAATTTATAAAAAGCACAGCGTTTTTAGGAGAGAGAAAATTTATGGCAAAGGCAGAATACAGGAGCTCTATACGCTCAAAGAATTTAATCAAAAAAGCGGTTGCAAAGCTCATCCATGAAAAAGAGATTTCCAAAATCACGGTGTCAGATATCATAAGAGAAGCCGATATCAGCAGAGGCACCTTCTACGCACACTACTCCGATGTTTCAAGTGTTCTTGAACATATTGAGAACGAAGAGCTGAAGATACTCATGGAATATGTTGACCGCTTCGGTTTTGAAAACATCATAAGCAACATCACCCTTCTTATTGAGCAGATATGCGAATATCTCGACAGAGATAAAGAATATTACAGAATGCTTGCTCAGTCCAATGTGCTCAACAACTTCCTCTGGAGGCTTGTTGAGGTGTATTATGACAGACTGCTTGAAATTGTTTATTCCCAGCAAAAAACGCAGAACAAAGACGAAGCCAACGCTTACCTGGTTTATATTACCTCAGGCGCAAAGCAGGTTATTCTCAGCTGGCTTGACGACGGAATTCAGGCAACACCAAAAGAGATTGCCTCTATCGTGGGCTCTCTTGTTAAACTTAATATGCAATTCTATGTATAAAAACAGGGGCTGTAAAAAACAGCCCCTTGATTTTTTATAATATCGTTGCAGCCTCACCGTTGAGAATCGAATAAAGCATTTCAACCTGAAGCATTGCGGCAATCCTTTCGGCATTTGCGGTTACATCCGATTCAGATTTTATATTCTGAAGATAATCGCCGACATCTGCCGAATAAGAAGGATCGGCGTCTGTGATATAAAGATTCTCGTATTCGCCGAATTTCTTAAGCCCTTCATCTATAATCTCCTGATTTGATTCGGCAGTGCTTTCACACACATCAATCAAATCGCGGATAACGCCCTTTGCGTGCGTACTGATGCCGATTGTTTTGCCTGACCACTGCTCGGGGAATTTTGTAACCTCATCGCTGCTGAGCTCAATGGCATCAAAATCATAGCCGCCAAGATCCTCAAGAGCATCGTTTGCAATGTTTACATTTGCCTGAAGCCCGTTGAGCGTAAAGCTGGCACCGCCAAATGAGCTGTTATTCCTGTCAACCTCGTTGAGCATAACCTTCTGAGCGTCTCTGAAAAAGTGATAAAAACCTCTGTCTTCATAAAGCGTAATACCGTCAGTCTCTTTGCCGTAAACGGTTGATTCGATAAATTCAACAGCTGCCTTATACTCATCCAAACGGCTTTGCAGGTTTTCGGGCAGATACACCATAATTACCAAATCAGCATCGATATCGGAAACCACTGCAGCAAAGCTTTCAAATTCGTCTGCCGCATCGTAAGGGTTGTATGTTGTTGCATAAGAAACGGTTACGGCTGTATCAAAATTCTGCTTAGCCGATTCAACTGAAATAAATTTGTTCAGTGCATCGGCCTCAGTGGAATAAACACCGGTAAGTATCTCTTTTGCAGAGTATATATTGCCCTCTTCAAGATATTCAGCAGCCTGCTTAACCTTGTATGTATCACTGTTGTGATAAACGGAAACGCCTATAGCGGCGGCAATCGCTCCCACAACAAGCACGGCGGCAACGATAATCGCAATCATAAGCCCCTTCTTTTTCTTGGGTTGTGCAGGCGGTGCCTGGTAATTCATTGTATTCTGCATAACAGGTGAATTATCCGCATTTTGCATTACGGGTGCATTATCATATACATTCTGCATTACAGGTGCAGTATCATACACATTCTGCATTACGGGTGCATTATCATACACATTCTGCATTACAGGCTGAGTTCCATACACGGGCTGTGCAACAGGCGTGTTCACGGGCTGAACAACAGGGTTACTTACAACAGGCTGAGCTATGGGTGCTTCAACCTTCTGAGGCTCAGCTTCGGGGATAACGGGAGCCTGAATTACTTCGGGCTTTTGTGTTGGCTCCCAGCCGCAGCGGCCGCATCTGACATCTCCTTCTTCAAATTTGGTGCCACATTGTGCGCAAAACATAAAAATCCCTCCTGATTATTTTGTGAAAGAACCTGTAAAAAATCCTATTATCACATCAAGCAGCCCGTAAGAGAAAAGCGCCATGATAAAGTTTGCAATAAGCACACCCAAGGCAATTACGGGGAATGATGTTTTAATTCTCATATCAAGCAGTGCGGCAATGAGTGAGCCTGTCCACCCGCCGGTGCCGGGCAGCGGAATTGCAACAAAGGTGAGCAGACCCCATTTGCTGCCTTTTTTGACCTTGTCGCTCTTTCGCATTGAGCTTGACTCGAGCTTCTCAACGATTTTGCGGGTGAATTTAAACCGCTTGAGGAATGCAAAAATCTTCCTTATAAAAAGCAGGATGAACGGAATGGGCAGAATATTGCCCAGATAGCAAATCACAAAAGCTTCAAGCAAGCCCACGCCGAGCAGGCTCGCCGCTATCATACCGCCCCTGAGCTCAACCACGGGGAGCATTGAAATCAGGAATATCACAAGCTCCTTGGGTATTTTATCCTGAAAAAATTCAACAAGATAATTGGCGATTGACTCTGCCATTCTTTTATCCTCTCTTTTTAGATAATATTTTGCTCTGCAAGAAAATCGTGTGCACTCTGAAGAATGTTTCTGTCATTGATAAACCTGAGGGTATCCATCGCTTTATCAAAATTCAGCCAAATATAATCCTCAATCTCCTCACGCTGAATGGTTGTTTGCGTATCCTTTGTTTTGGCAAGGAAGATGGTAACGGATTTTTCAACCCTGCCCTGAATGGTATATTCGGATTTGGAGGCAAACTGCGGCAGAATTTGAATGTGAATGCCCGTTTCTTCAAGCACCTCACGCATTGCAGTCTGCTCGGGAGTTTCACCCTTTTCGATATGACCCTTAGGGAAGCCCCAGTGGGTGCTTCGCCTGTTTTTGATGAGCAGATAACGGAGCTCACCGTTGATTCTGCGGTAAACAACCGCACCGCACGAACGCTCGTAAAGGCATTCAAGCTTATATTCTCTGCCCTTCTCGGCAAACGCAATCGCATCCTCAATCTGATACGAAATGAAGCGCATACTTTTTGGGGCAACAATATAAACCGTGGGGCTGCCGTCAGGCCTTTTGATAGCCGCAATAACTCTGCCGTCAAAGGTTCTTACCGGATGGTTGATGCCCATGATATAGGCACCGTGAGAAATGCTGTCGTATCTCTTTTTCCCCTCAATTGCACCAAAATTAAGCTGGTACACAAAGCCGAACTGCCTGTTTACGGAGCGGATAGGGTTAGTTACCCTTACTCTGACATATTTGCCGAGCATAAAACCACACCTTTCGGAAGGTTAATCGGCCCAAAGCCTTTTAACCCAGAATAAATACTGATTAATTATACTAAATATTGCTCCGTATGACAATAGTTTTATCAAATTTTTTTGAATTTTTTTATCAATTGCAATTCATTTATAAAAGTATTGATTTATAGGCGTATAATGTGGTAAACTGTATTTGTATAATTATTTTTTGAAAGCGGTGATACTGTGAAAAGAATTCTTGTTGCCGATGACGAGGCGAGAATCAGGCGCCTTGTGTGTGACTTTCTTAAAAATGCGGGCTACGAAACCGTTGAAGCCGTTGACGGCAGGGATGCCGTTGAAAAATTCATCTCCTCAGACAGCATTGACCTTGTGATATGCGACATAATGATGCCCGAAGCAGACGGCTGGGAGGTTTGCCGCAAAATAAGAGAAACAAGCTCGGTGCCCGTGCTCATGCTCACTGCAAGAAGCCAGGAGTTCGATGAGCTGCGTTCATTTGAAAGCGGTGCGGATGATTTTGTTACAAAGCCCTTCAGTCCCGTTGTGCTCGTTAAAAGAGTTGAAGCTCTTCTCAAAAGGTCTCAGGCGGTGTCTGCAGGCAGTCAGAAGGATATAATCACGGTTAACAGCCTTGTTATTGATATACCCGCCCACAAAATTACTCTCGACGGCACAACGCTTGAGCTCACGATAAAGGAGCACAACATTCTCGTCAAGCTTGCCGGCAACATCGGCAGAATTTATTCAAGAGAGCAGCTTCTTGACGATATATGGGGCGTTGATTTCGTAGGCGATGCAAGAACGGTTGACTCCCATGTTGCAAGGCTCAGAACAAAGCTCGGCCCGTGGGGCGAGGCTCACCTCAAAACCGTTTACGGCATAGGATATAAGATTGAATAAGGGTGTTTGACTTTGAAATCCAATTTACCGAAATTCAGAATAAGCAAAATCCGAACAAAGCTTTTTGCAACAATTTTTGCCGTGCTCACAGCACTGTTTGTGATGATAACAGTGTTCAGCACTCCCATGCTTTTCAGGGTTTTTGCTTACCGAACCTATAACGATATGACGGAGGTTGCAGACAGCATAAGCGCCTGCATCCCCGGCTCGGCTACATATTATTTTGATTTGAACACCGTTGCGGTCAAAAACAACATTGATTTTGAGCTTGTCAACCCCGACGGCTCCCTTGCCTACACATCGGCATCTAACGGCACCGCATCGGGCAGCGAGCACTTCGCCTCCTCTGCGGCATCAACCGCCGAATATTCATCCCTTCAGCCGTCTGACAGCTACAAAAACGCCGTTGACTATGAGAATTTTGAAATACGCAAAAATCAAACGGCAAACATTGAATTTTTCATCTATTCCTACCCTCTTGATTCGGGCGAAACCGTTCATATTTACTCCGAGGTTGCGGATGTTGAAAACATAGTTGATGTGGCGGGCAGTGTTTACTCCTTCATCAGCATAACGATGATTATTATTATGGCTGCCGTGTTTTATATTCTTGTTGCAAAATTCACAAAGCCCCTTGTTGAAATGAACGATGTTACAAAGGATATGGCGGCACTCAATTTTGACAGAAAATGCGCCGACTACGGCAAGGATGAAATCGGCGAGCTCGGCAAAAGCATCAACACCCTCTCAACAACGCTTGATGCTACGCTTATGGACCTCAAGGATAAAAACGGTCAGCTTGAAAAGGATATCGAAAGACGCCATGCGCTCGACAATGCGAGAAAATCCTTCATCAGCAATGTTTCACACGAGCTCAAAACTCCGATTGCGATTATATCGGGCTATGCGGAGGGCGTGTGTGAGGGCATAAGCAGCGACCCCGAGGTTATCAAGGAATACTGCCAGATTATCAATGACGAGAGCAAAAAAATGAACGAGCTTGTTGTTGAGCTGCTTGAGCTTTCAAAGCTTGAGAGCAAAACTCAGCCCTTTATGCCCGAAATTTTTGATATCGGCTCAAAAATCGCCTCACTGCTCAACCACCTTTCCCTTCAGTTTGAGCAAAACGGCATAAGGGTTATCAATAAGGTGCCCGCTCCCCTTGCCTGCTTCGGCGAGGAGGATAAAATCGAAATCGTTCTCAAAAATTACATCACAAACGCCGTTTCTCACTGCTCGGGTGAAAAAGTAATCGAAATCGGCTGCACCGAAAGCGAGCATCTGATTGAAATAAGCGTTTTCAACACGGGCGAGCACATTGCGGACAGCGATATGCCTGAGCTGTGGGACAGCTTCTACAGAGCGGACAAGGCTCACGGCAGAAGCGAAAACCGCTTCGGCTTGGGGCTTTCAATCGTTAAAAGCATCATGGATAACCATTCCTGCCGCTGCGGCGTAAAAAATGTTGCCAAAGGCGTTGTGTTCACATTTGAAGTTTCAAAGGACTCGGCATATTATGACAAAAAAAGGTAAATTCAAAAAAATATTAACAAGGGCGGCGGCAATAATGCTCTGCCTTTGTCTTGTTATGCTCACTGCCTGCTCGGGCAAAGATGATTCGGGCATCAGAACACGCAAATCGGTTGAGAGCAGAAACACAATCAGCAGCCCTGCGGCAAATGCAGCCGTGCATTACTCGGAGAGCGAAAAATCCTTCACCGAAGAAGCGGCATCCTCGGGGCTTATAAAGCTTTATGTTGACCCGAAATCAAACAGCTTCTGCGTTGTTGAAACAACCAAAAACAAGCTGTGGAGCGCACTTCCGCTGCTGAGCGGAGTTGCTCAGGGCGAAGAGCTGCTGAGCGACGCAAGCGTGGTTTCAATCACCGTGAACGCAGGCACGGATATTTACAGCCTCAATTCTCAGGATAATTCGCTTGCCTTCGGCAAGGCTTCATACGGCATTCTTGAAAACGGTGCGGAATTCATCTATGAAATCTTCCCCGATGAAAAAACGGCAAAGAAAACCGCTTATGAAAAAACGGATATCGGCTTTCGTGTAACCGTTACCGCAACCCTTGCAGACGGCAGCATGAGCGTTGAGTGCACCCATTCAAACATCACGGGCAATGAGGATGCTTTCATTGAAAATCTGGAGCTTCTGGGCGGCTTCGGCTGCTTCAACGATTCGGGCGAGGATGATTTTCTGCTTGTGCCTGACGGCAGCGGTGCAATAATCAAAACCGCTATGTACGATGAATCCTTCGAGCCGCTTTCGTTTGCGGTTTACGGCAATGACCCTGCAACGGGTGCTCAATCCTCGGGCAATGCGGTTATCCCCGCCTTCGGCATAAAGCACGGCAGCTCGGCTTTTGTTGCCCTTATCGAAAACGGCGATGCGGTTGCATTCATAAATGCGGACAAGGCAACATCCGTCAGCGAATACAACAAGGTTTACCCGAGCTTCAACATCACTCCCGTTGCTTACGAAAACGAAAATCTTTATATTTCAAAGGCTGCCGCTACGGAGAAGATATCGCTGTGCTATCGCTTCCTTTCAGGCAAAAACGCAACCTATGCGGGGCTTGCCTCAGCCTGCAGAGAGCAGCTTATCAGAAACTCCGTGCTTTCAACCAAAACTGTTGAGCCCGCCGACTATCTGCCGTTTTATCTCACCCTCACGGGTGCGGCAAAATCCTCATTCGGCATGGTAAGCTACCTCAAAAAGCTCACCACCTTTGAGCAGGCGCAGGATATGCTTGTGAGAATGAAAAACAAGGGCATCAACAATGTCTGCGTGCGCTACACGGGAATTTTCAGCGGCGGCACGGATTCAAAGGATATAAAAAATTCAAGGATGCTCGCACGCCTCGGCGGTGCGGATAAGCTCAGCAGCCTTTATGAATACATCACGGCGCAGAAAATGAGCCTTTATCTTGACATCAACCTGCTTTCATCAGCCGACAGCTTCAGCTCAGGCAATGCACAGGGCATTGAAAAATCAGATGTTACCGTCAAGCCCAACAGCAAGCTGAGCAGATACACGGGCAAAGACCCCGAAGAGAGAAAATTCAGAAAAATCGGCGAGCTTGGCAAGGTTGTTGCCTCAGTTGTGAGCAGCACACGCGGCTACAGCTTCTCGGGCTACTGCATAAGCGATGCAGGCACTTATCTTTACTCCGATTTTTCAAACGGCGGTCTGCTCAGAGAAGCCGCCTCGCAGGAGATAGTGAAGGCTGTTTCTCCCCTCTCAACGGGCTATTCATCAATGACGGAAACAGGCAATTTCTATATGCTCAAAAATATTGATTCGGTTATCAATATCCCGCTCAAATCAACCGTGCGTGAAAGCGGCGCATATGTTTCGGTGCCCTTCATTCAGCTTGTGCTCCACGGAATAGTTGACTATGCGGGCGAAGCGGTCAACACAAGCATCAATCAGGATGAGCTGCTGCTCAAGTGCATCGAATACGGAGCCTGCCCACACTACGAATGGAATTATGAAAGCATCGGCGAAGCGCAGGATGACATTTTCTGGTATGACAACACCATAAACACCGCTGCGGAATTCTACACCAAGGCAAACGAGGCTCTCAATGACCTGAGAGATGCCAGAATAACCGACCACTATGAAATTGACGACGGCGTATTCTGCACGGAATACGACACCGGCTCAATGATTTATGTTAACTATACCGACAGCGACTTCACCGTGCTCGGTGCGGTTGTTGAGGCAAGAAGCTTTATAAGAATCAACTAAGGAGGATTTTATTATGCCTTATATCAGAACAACAGTCAGCAAGGAGCTCACACCTCAAAACAAAGAAAATCTCAAAGCAAAGCTCGGCGAAGCAATTGCGCTTATCCCCGGCAAGAGCGAGGCATGGCTCATGCTTGCGTTTGAGGATAACATCAGCATGTATTTCAAGGGCGACTGCTCGCAGGATTACGCCTACCTTGAGGTAAGCCTTTTCGGTTCAACCTCCGATGCGGCTTATGACAGGCTCACCGCCGCACTCTCTGAAATCGTGAACGAGGAGCTCGGCATCGACAGAGCAAATATTTATATCAAATACGAAGAAGCAGAGCATTGGGGCTGGAACGGAAGCAATTTTTAATTCGGAATTAAAGGCAGGCTCCGCCTGTGACCGATTTGAATGAATAATTAATAATGAAAAATGAAAAATTTCGGAAGGGCTCTGCCCTTGCCCGAATATAACAAGCGTCGCAGACCCTTAATTATTAATTATTCACTTTTCATTATTCACTTAACAAATGTGTGCTTGCTGCACTCAACAAAAAACTCCCCGCCAACGGATTACCGCTGACGGGGATTTGTGTTATCTCTTATCCTTTATGAATTCAAAGGGGTTGATTTCGCTGCCGAAGGGCTTGATTGCAACCGCAAATTCAAACGGCTCAAAGCCCCATTTGCGTTCGGGCTCAAGCTCGTCATAGATGCCGTGACCCGCTCTCGGGTCGATTTTGTAATCGGTATAAACGATTGTATCTTCAAGAGGCACAAGCTCGTCGTTGTGCTTTGTTTCTTCAAGCATAAGCGGTGTGAAATGGCTTGCGTTGAAGAGGAAGCTGCCGCTTACGGGTGCGAATATCATGCCCTCGCCGTTTTCGTTGCTCACAACGCCGTATTTTGAGCCGAAGTGTGCGCCGTTTTCAATCGGTCTGATATAGGGCACAAAATTCTGCGCTACGGTTGTTTTGAATTTGCCGTAATAAGCTCCGAGATGGCGGTCTGCATAGGTTTCAACGGGGCCCTTGCCGAAGTATTCCATATTCTCGTATCCGCCCTTGAGGTTGAAGCGGAAGCCGAAACGGGGAAGCTGCATATTCATCTCGGCAAGCAGAGGTCTGTATTCGCCGTTGAAGCCCATAACCGCACTGCCGTCGCCATAGAATTTATAAACCATTTCGCCGTTGAGAACGGGCACAACTGCGGGGCCGCCGATTGATACGGGGCAGGTAATCTTAATGCAATTTTCCTCAGAGGTAACGGCTGCGGAGTATGTTTTCTGCACGGCTGCCTGCATTGCGGCACTGCGTCTGTCATCGGCATCACCGAGCTGATTGTAGCCGTGAGCCTTCCAGATTTCAACCTGAGCGGGCTGCGAAAGCATCTCCTTTCCGCCGCTGAGAATCGAAGAAATTCTGCCGTAGGGCTTATCAAAGGTGTAGCAGGTATTGCCTGCGGTTATTTTAACAAATCTGTCCCCTTCCGAAACCTCGGGAAGGGCGGATGTTATATCAGCTTCAGACTTTGCGACGGATAAATCAAACTGATTGAAGCCTGTTTCATAATCTGCAGGAGCCCATTTCGCAGCTTCCTTATTGCGGAATTTAAGGGTAAGGTAGCAGCAGTCGGAAACGGGCGCAGTGTCAAAGAGCTTGTATTCCTTTGCGCTCTGCGGAGCGATGGCGGTATCGGTAATTCTGCCGCTCATAACGCTATCGCCGTTAACCTCAACGCTCCATTCGATATACATATCGTCAAGTGTTTCGAAATAGCGGCGGTTGAAAACGCTGATTTTTCCGTTTTCGTATTTTGCTTCAAAAGGCTCATAGCCCTTCTTCATATCGGCAAAGCCGGGGCGCAATGACCTGTCGGGGAAAACTACGCCGTCAATGCAGCAAATGCTGTTGTGGGGGAAGTCGCCGAAGTCGCCGCCGTAACGGTAGCCCTTGCCGCCGTTAACGGAGATTGCGTGGTCGGTCAGCTCCCAGAAGCAGCCGCCCCAGAGAGCGGGGTATTTTCTGAACAAATCGCAGTGAGCATGAATGTTGCCCGTTGACATCGAGCAGCAGAATTCGCAGAAATAGAAGGGCTTCTTTGAATTCTTGTTTTCGCAGTATTCGGCAGTGTATTCAAGCGAAGAATACATTCTGCTCTCAACATCGGAGATATCGCTGTAGTTTTCGCCGATGGGCACAGCCTTGAATTCAAGGTGAGCATTCTCATAGTGGATAATCGCCTTGGGGTCACGGCTCTTTATGAATTTGCCCATTGCTCTGTGGTTTTTGCCGCAACCCGATTCGTTGCCGAGCGACCACATAATTACGCAGGCGTGGTTTTTATCTCTTTCAAAAAGGCGCTCTGCCCTGTCAACATAGGCTCTCTCCCATTCATCGTCGGTTGAAAGCTTTGACCAGCGCATCCAATCCCAGGTGTCACGGTATTCAAAGCCCATGCCGTGGGTTTCGATATCCGCTTCGTCAACAACCATGAGGCCGTATTCGTCGCAAAGCTCAAGGAAGCGTGGGTCATTGGGATAATGCGATGTGCGCACGGTGTTGCAGTTGCCCTGCTTGATGATATGAATGTCACGAAGCATATCATCCAGGCTGCAGTAATAGCCCGTTTCGGGGTTTGAATCGTGGCGGTTAACGCCGTAGAGCTTGATGGGCTGATTATTCACATAGGCAACATTGCCCCTGAAATCAATTCTCTTGAAGCCGATTTTAAAGGGAATAACCTCACCCTTGCAGGTGATTATGATGGTGTAAAGCAGAGGCTTTTCACTGCTCCAGAGCGCAGGCTCTTTAACGGCGATATCCATATCACCGCTGCCGCTTGCAACAACCTCACCGCAGGGTGAAAGCAGCTTATAATCAAAATCATATTCGCCGATGATATCAGCCGAAAGTCTGCCGCTTGAAAGGTCATCCGAAAGGGTTGCTTTAATATAAGCATCCTTGATATTGCTGCTTCTTTCAAGGATATAAACCTCTCTGAAAATACCCGAAAGGCGGAAGAAATCCTGGTCCTCAAGGTAGCTGCCGTCGCACCATTTCACAACAACGGCATCAATTGTGTTTTCGCCGTCAACGAGCAAATCGGTGATGTCGATTTCACTCGTGTTGTGGCTTACCTGGCTGTATGCGGCAAATTCACCGTTCACATAAAGATAGAAGCAGGATGCAACGCCCTCAAAGTTTATGTAATACCTTTTGCCGTCTTTCTTTTCAATGTTGATTTTCTTATTGTAGTGACCTGCGGGGTTTTCATCGGGCACATGGGGCGGGTCAAGCGGGAAGGGATAAAAAAGATTGCTGTAAAGCGGCACATCGTAGCCCTTGCCGAGCTGAGTCTGCCAGCACTTGGGCACGGGGATTGTATCGGCAAAATCCGTTTTCAGAAAATCCGCCTCAATATCCTCGAATGATTTATAAAATTTAAAATTCCACTCGCCGCAAAGGCTGATGAAATATGAAGAGCACTCTCTTTTGCCCGCAAGAGCCGTTTCTTCATTCTGATAAGGAATATAATAGGCTCTGGGCTTTTCGCAGCCGATATGCAGGCTGTTCAAATCCTTATGGTAAGCTTTTATTTTCATAATAACCCTCCGTTATTATTTTATTTATTCAACAATACCACAGTGCAACCATTTTTTCAAGCTAAACAAAGAATATTTATGTTAAAAATCACAACAAAACACTCCTTGAAATATAGCTCTTTTTGGATTATACTTTATTATATACATCGCAAAGGAGAAACAAAAAAATGAAAAAAATGCAAAGGCTCGTTACGGCTGCACTTTTCACCGCCGTTGTATGCCTTGCCACAATGGTTGTAAAAATCCCCTCGCCCGCAACAAACGGCTATTTTAACCTCGGCGACTGCTTTGTGCTGCTCAGCGCATGGCTTCTCGGCCCCGTTTACGGCTCAGTTGCGGCAGGGCTCGGCTCAGCACTTGCGGATATCCTCTCCGGCTATGTGCAGTATGCCCCGGCAACCTTTGTTATCAAGGCTCTGATGGCTGTTGCGGCATATCTGATATTCAAAGCGCTGCGCAAAAAACCGTTTGCGGCAAAGCTTACGGGCGGAATCGCTGCGGAGGCGGTTATGGTGCTCGGATATTTCGGCTATGAGGCGGTTATACTTTCATACGGCCTTGCGGCTGCAGGCAGCATATTCTCAAATGTTATGCAGGGAGTTGTGGGAATTGTTGCGGCAATTGCGGTTGCAACTGTTATTGAAAAAAACAAGACACTCAATTCATTTTTTAAGAGGTAAATGATGGAAAAGATTTTTAATCAGGCACAGGCTGCCGCAAGGGAGCTTGTTGAAAAGGCGGAATTAAAAAGCAGCGATATCGCAGTTATCGGCTGCTCAACAAGTGAGGTAATAGGTGAAAGAATCGGCACAAGCGGCACGCTTGAGATTGCGCAGCAGATTTTTGACGGGCTCAACAGTGTTTTTGCCGAAAAAGGAATATATCTTGCCGCTCAGTGCTGCGAGCACCTCAACAGAGCGATTATTATTGAAAAAGAGAAGGCGGATGCTCTCGGGCTCGAAAGGGTATGCGTAGTGCCCCACCCCCATGCAGGCGGCTCATTCGCAACTGCGGCTTATCACACAATGAAAAACCCCGTTGCTCTTGAAGAAATCAGAGCAGACGCAGGCATTGACATCGGCACAACCCTCATCGGAATGCACCTCAAAAGAGTTGCCGTGCCTTTAAGGCTTGAAAACAACACCATAGGCGAAGCAAAGCTTTCCGCAGCAAAAACAAGGCCGAAATACATCGGCGGCGAGAGAGCAAAATATGAATAATGACAAAAGACACTGCCGTGAAAAGCAGTGTCTTTTGTGCTTCAGGCAAGTCTCAACTCCATGCCCGATTTATTTTAATGAAAACAATGATCTGAATATTTCAATAAACCTTGCAAAAAGCATTTCAAACAGGCTGTCAACAGTTACAACATTCATCTGGCTGAGCTTTCTTGTTTCGGTCTTGCCGCAGTGAATGCACTCTCTTGTGCTGATTTCGTCACCGTCTGCGTTCCTTTTGAACTGACTCCAAGTGCCGAAGCTGTGGCCCGTGTGTGAAACTGCGGTTTCGCTCTCCACCTTGCCGCACTGCTCACAGTATGTTACCTTCACGCCGTCTTCGGTGCAGGTTACGCCCTCGGTTTTTTCGGCATACTTATGAGCGCATTCGGTAAACGCCTGAACAAACACATTGTTGAATTCTTCGGATGCGGCAGTTTGCCATGAATTTGCGCTTGTGCCGTAATTCACAAAGCTCTCGCCCTCTCTGCTTGAATAGAACTGACAGTCAACCGTTCTGTCCTCAACGGGGAAGAAGGTTATCTTTGTGTCAAGATTATAATATTCGGCAACAACCGAGAATTTTTCGCCTTTTTCAAGCGAAACACCGCTGTCAAGATAAATTGTGTGATAGCCTTCTCTTTCGAGAACGGTTTCGCAGCTTGCGGCAAGGGTGGTGCCCACGGGATTTGTGCTGCCGTCTGCGATGCCCTTATAAACCTTAATTCTTGTTCTGATATTTGTGCCGACGGTCTGAACCGCAACCGCAGTGAGCTTTTCATTGCCCGTTGCGGTGAAAACATTGGCAACCTGAACGGAGCCGTAGGTGCCGTAAGCAGTGTTCCATTCTGCACCGTTGTAGGTATAGTTTTTATAGTATTTATCAGCCTGCTGAGCGGTGAAGCCTGCAAAAAGAGCTGTTGTTTCGTCCTCATATGAGAGCCAGAAGTATCCGTTATCGCCCCAGCTTTCGCCCCAGCTGTTTTTGCAAAGCCATGCGCCGTTGCCCGAAGGCTTCACGGTGCCGAAATTCTCAACAGGATAATCGTCATCCCAGCCGACAATTGTAATCATGTGGTTAACAGAGTAATTTTCAAGGCAGCAATATGCAGCGGTCTCTTTGTTGAGATACTTGCTGTTCTGGCAGAAAGCAACCGTTGCCGAGCCGTTTTCATAAATCCACTGCTTGACATCGTTATCATCCGTGAGTGCCTGAGCGGATTCAAGGATAACGCCCGATGAAGTGTTGTATCTGTCTGCTTCTTCATAATTGCCCATTGCCGCAACATTTCTCGGGTATGAGGGGAACTCGCTCTCCTCTGCGACGCCAGACCATCTCGCCATTGCACCTGCAGCTCTTTTCCAGTTGCCGCCGTAGTTATAGGGGTCTTCAAGGTCATAGCCGTCGCCGTATGCCAAATCATTCTCGTCTTCCGCAAGACCCTTGCCCGTAAACCATGTGAGGTGTGCCTCGGAATAATCGGCGTCCTCTGCGGTGTCGTAGCCCTTGAGCACACTGCTTGTTTCCATAAGGCTCATGGCTGCGTGCGCCCAGCAGTTGCCTGCATCGCCCTGATTTTTAACCTTGGTGATAATCCCTTTTTCCCTTGCATCGTAAGCGGCAGGAAGATTATTTGCCGAGCAGGTGAACAAAACCTCTTCCTGCCCGAAGTTCACTTCGTTGCCGTTTTCGTCAACATAGCGGTAAGGCTGATAACCGAATTCGCTTGTTTCTCCGTGCTCAACATGAATAACAATGGGCTCATCCGCCGCAAATGCGGGAATTGCCGATGAAAACGAAAGTGCACCGATTGCTGCTGCAAGGATTAAGGATGCTGTTTTTCTGAATGTTTTTTTCATATATATCATCTCCGTTTTTTGTCTTTCACCTATAAGACGAACCAAAAATCGGTTTGGTTTGTGTTTTTTTGAAAAAAAGCAAAAAAATTTTAATTATCGCACAATGAATTATACAGATTTGTCATTCTGAGCGAAGCGAAGAATCTCTGCTGACGGCGGAACGGTTTCTTTGCTTCATTTTACCTGAGATCCTTCACTGCGTTCAGGATGACAAATCCGAGTGAAAAATTAATAATGAAGAATGAAAAATTTCGGAAGGGCTCTGCCCTTGCCCGAATATAATAAGCGTCGCAGACCCTTAATTATTCATTATTCACTTTTCATTATTCATTTTTCACTGATATGATTGCCGCAAGGCGAATTATCCATAACATTTTCCCATGAAATGTATATAATAGGAATAGGAAGGACAGGCAATTTTGAAATTTTTTTGCTCCCCGATTTCAAAAATGCGTTTAATTTGCCTGCCGTATGCCAAAAATAGTTATGAACAACTTAACTTTCAACGGAGATGATGATTTTGACGGTTAAACGGGGAGAAATTTATTATGCCGATCTGAGCCCCGTAATCGGCTCGGAGCAAGGCGGCACAAGGCCCGTTCTGATAGTTCAGAACGATGTGGGCAACAAATTCAGCCCCACGGTTATTGCCGCCGCAATAACAAGCCAACGCTTCAAAACCAGCCTGCCCACCCACATAAGAGTCAATGCCGACGGCTGCGGGCTTGCGAAGGATTCCATTGTGCTGCTTGAGCAGGTGCGCACGCTTGACAAAAAAAGGCTGCGCGAAAAAATGGGAATACTTGACGAAACGGATATGCTCAGGGTTGACAGAGCCCTTTCGGTAAGCCTCGGTATAGGGGCGGAATAGACACGAGATAAAGGATCTGAAAAATTATTTTTTTATTAACATTTCGGTAACATTTCCCCCCTAAAATATTCAAAAGTATATAAAAAGGGGTTGCCGTAAATGAAACCTTTCAAAAAAGCTCTCTCAATTATCATGGCTGTCTGCGTGTTACTTTCGCTTGTGTGCATAAGCGCATCTGCCGTTTCACAGCGCAAAACAGCACTGCCCACCTCTGCGGGCATTGAAGCACTGCGTGATGAATTCGAAAGCGATGTTGCGCCAAAGGATGGCGGATACGCCCTTGACTACTGCTACTATTCACCCGCAGGTGAGAATGACGGCACAAAATACCCTCTTGTAATATTCCTTCACGGCATAGGTCACGCAGACTATGTTAACGCTCAGCTTGACGACAGCGATATGCCGTACTGGGCATCGGCGGAGCTTCAGAGCCGTTTTGAAAGCGGCGGCGCATATATCCTGCTCCCCCGTTCACCCGAAGATAAGCTTGTATATTGGAGCACCGATCTTCTCGAGCCTCTCCGTGCCGTAATTGACGATATGATTGCAAAGCACGGCAGCAATATTGACACAACAAAAATTTTTATCACCGGCAGCTCGGCAGGCGGCGAAATGGCATGGAACATGATCGTTGCCTACCCCGAATATTTTGCGGGTGCATTCCCGATTGCATCAACGGGCACGGTCACCGCAGCCGATGTCAGGGCTTGCCGTGATGTGGCAATATGGATGATATCCAGCACCAAAGACCCCGCCGTTAACTACAATCTGGTCACAACTCCGCTCTGGAACAATGTGCGCAAATACAACAGCACGCCATCTGACTGCCGTCTGACAACGCTCACGGATGTTACCGAGCCTGCGGGGAATGCGGCAAGCGACAACCACCACATGGCAAAGGTTATCACATATGACCTTCATATGCTTGACGGCAGCGCATACCCCAACGCTTCAACCGTTGACGGCAGCGGCAGCAGCGTTTCGCTTGAAAGCCCCAACGGTATCATAAGCTGGATGAATTCGATATCCTCGGATTATAACGGTGAGGCTGCCGAGGGCACGGGCAACACAACCGTAACCGTATTTGAAAGATTTTTCAACGCAATCCGCAACTACGCACTCAAGGTTGTCAATATTTTTCAAAGGATGCTCGGATTATAAAGCAAAAAAACCTCTGTATTTCATCGTAAAATACAGAGGGTTTTTTATATTATTTAACGGGAACAAGCTTCTCTTTGCCGCCCATATAGGGTCTGAGAGCAACGGGGATATTCACGCTGCCGTCTGCATTGAGATTATTCTCAAGGAACGCAATGAGCATTCTGGGAGGAGCAACAACAGTGTTGTTGAGAGTGTGCGCAAAATACTTGCCGTTCTTGCCGTTGACTCTGATTTTGAGCCTGCGTGCCTGAGCATCGCCGAGATTTGAGCAGGAGCCGACCTCAAAATACTTCTTCTGTCTGGGTGACCATGCTTCAACATCGAATGACTTGACCTTAAGGTCTGCAAGGTCGCCTGAGCAGCATTCAAGAGTTCTGACGGGGATATCGAGTGAGCGGAAAAGGTCAACGGTATTCTGCCAGAGCTTTTCAAACCACATCATGCTGTCCTCGGGCTTGCACACAACAATCATTTCCTGCTTTTCAAACTGATGAATTCTGTAAACGCCTCTCTCCTCAATGCCGTGGGCACCCTTCTCCTTACGGAAGCAGGGTGAATAGCTTGTGAGGGTGTGAGGAAGGGTGTCCTCATTAACGATGGTGTCGATATATTTGCCGATCATTGAATGCTCACTTGTGCCGATAAGATAGAGGTCCTCGCCTTCAATCTTATACATCATTGCATCCATTTCGGCAAAGCTCATAACGCCTGTTACAACATTGCTGCGAATCATGAAGGGGGGCACGCAATAGGTGAAGCCTCTGTCAATCATAAAATCCCTTGCATATGAGATGCAGGCTGAATGAAGGCGTGCGATATCACCCATAAGATAATAGAAGCCGTTACCCGCAACGTTTCTTGCAGCATCAAGGTCGATGCCGTTGAAGCGCTCCATAATCTCGGTGTGATAAGGAATTTCAAAATCGGGCACTACGGGCTCGCCGTATTTTGTAACCTCAACATTTTCGCTGTCATCCTTGCCGACGGGCACACTCGGGTCGATGATGTTGGGAATAACCATCATTATCTTGGTAACCTTTTCGGCGTACTCAGCTTCAAGCTTTTCGCATTCGGCAAGTCTTTCGGAATATTCGGTTACCTTTGACTTTGCTGCCATTGCCTCTTCCTTCTTGCCCTGAGCCATAAGCATACCGATTTCCTTTGAAACCTTGTTGCGGTTTGCTCTGAGACCGTCAGCCTCGGACTTGATTGCTCTTGACTGCGCATCAAGCTCGATTACCTCATCAACGAGTGCAAGCTTGCTGTCCTGAAACTTCTTTTTTATATTTTCTTTTACGATATCGGGATTTTCTCTTAAAAATTTGATATCAAGCATATTTTTCAACTCCTGAAGGTTTTATATCCGTTATTTTAATCCAAATTTGAAATAAAGTCAACGGCTGATGCGATATATTTGTCGTCTGCAAGCTCGATGGCACCCTTATCAACAAGCGATGCCGTTTTGGGATCGATGGGGAACTTTGCGAGCACGGGCACACCAAGCTCGGCGGCAATTTCGTCAATTCTGCTTTCGCCGAAGATTTTGTATTCCTTGCCGCAGTCGGGGCAAACAAAATAACTCATGTTCTCAACAAGGCCAAGCACGGGGATATTCATAAGCTTTGCCATGTTGAACGCTTTTTTGACAATCATTGTAACAAGATCCTGCGGAGTTGTTACGATAACGATGCCGTCAACGGGCAGATTCTGGAACACGGTGAGCGACACATCGCCCGTGCCGGGAGGCATATCAACAAACATATAGTCAACATCGCCCCATGCAACATCCTTCCAGAACTGCTGGATAACGCCCGAGATAACGGGGCCTCTCCACACAACGGGCGACTCCTCGTTCTCAAGAAGAAGGTTGATTGACATAACCTTGATGCCTGTTTTGCTCTCTTCGGGCAGAAGGCCGCTTTCGTCTGCCTTTGCTCTCTCTTTAATTCCGAACGATTTGGGGATTGAGGGGCCCGTGATATCCGCATCAAGCACGGCGCATGACTTGCCCCTTGCCTGCATTGCGCTTGCAAGCATCGAGGTGACAAGCGATTTGCCAACGCCGCCCTTACCGCTTACAACGCCGATAACCTTGCCTATATTGCTGAAAGGTCCGCACGGAATTCTCATATCCTGCGCTTCTTTTCTTGAATCGCAATTACTTGCGCAACTTGAGCAGTTGCCGCTGCATCCTTCACTCATAATTAATTCTCCTGTCTTAATTAATAATCATATTTATTATATATCCCAAAGCATAGACTATTGGCATATGGACAACATAAATCGGCAAAGCATTTCTGCCGAGAAAGCCGAAAAACGGAATTCTTTTTGAATAAGAAAATTCGGGATAACCGTTTTTGGCAAGGTGAAGCCCCGCAAACACTCCCGAAAGGAAGATGAATATATCGGGGAAAAGCGGAAAATAATCCGCTGAGAAAAAGCCCTGTTTGTAAATTCCGAGGGGCATGAGCAGGTTGCTGCCGTAAAGCACCTCGGGGATTTTGCACACAACAAGCCCGCCGTAGCTGAGCAAGCCCTCTGAAATGCCGCTTGTAAAAGGATAAAGAGCTGCGCAGAAAATCACGCCGATTGCAGGCGGAACTTTTGAAAGCGGCTTTGAAAGCAGAGCATAAATCAGAATTGACACCGCAAGAAAATGCAGGATTCCGAAATAGATTTCGCAGTCAATAAAGCCGAGCTTCGGCATAACAACCGCCGTCACAAGCGTAAAGCCGAGAGCAACACCGAGCAGGATTGCTCCCCTTTTGAGGTTATTTTTTGAAAGGGTGCAGGAAATTCCGCAGATAAAAATGAAAATCCCCGCAAAAAACGGCTGAACGGGCATAAAGAATTTAAAAAGTGCATCCGCCCATTCCCAATCAAAGAATGAATCAAAAACATAGAACGCATGATAAAAAATCATGCACAGCACCGCAAGACCTCTTATCTCGTCTATTAAGAATATTCTTTTTTTCGCTGCGGTATCTGTTCTCATAAATTCACCTCATATTATTTTATCATAAAGTATTAAAAATGCAAGGGTTTATTGACTTTATTGTTATTTTGTTTTAAAATAATATTACACTTTGGTTAACGAGGGTAAAACAAGTGAATAGTGAAAAATGAATAATGAATAATTAAGGGTCTGCGACGCTTATTATAATCGGGCAAGGGCAGAGCCCTTCCGAAATTTTTCACTTTTCATTATTCACTATTCATTTTTTCATAATCAAAGTATATAATTTTTTTCGGAGTTAAAATTATGATTGAAAAAATAAGGGAACTGCTTTTTAAGCTTTTCAAAAAAGAGAGCTTCATCGGCAAGCTCATTGACAAATTTTTCACAAAGGAAATTGTGGTATACATCTTTTTCGGTGTGCTTGCAACCGTGCTCAACTTTGTTGTTTTCTGGATATTCCATGAGCTGTTTTTATCAATCGGCTGGGAGGGCGTTTCTCACAACATTCTGCCCGACGGCTCATTTTTGCAAAAATTATTTGACGGCGATGCGGCATACCTTGACGCAAACTGCATTGCATGGGTTATCACCGTTATTTTTGCCTTTGTCACAAACAAGCTCTGGGTTTTCAACTCAAAAAGCTGGAAGCCTGCCGTTGCGGGCAAGGAATTTGTTGCATTCATCGGCGCAAGGCTTTTCTCGTTTGTTATCGAAACCGCAATGATGTTTGTTTTTGTTACCCTGCTCACCATTCCCGAGCTTATTTCAAAGCTCATCGTGGGCGTTGTGGTGGTTATTCTCAATTATATTTTCAGCAAGCTGTTTATATTTAAGAAAAAGGCATAATTTATGACACAGATTATAAAATTACAAGCAGCCGAAATAAACATTGACCCCAAAGAGGTTGCCGTTTATCTCGGCTATTATTCCGTAAAGCCCGATGAAGCCGCAGATGCGCTTATGTGTGACTGCGCCGAGGAATTCAGGAATTGCGCAAGCTTCATCGCCTGCTGTGAGAAGGTGCCCGTAAAAATCAAAAACGGAGTTGACCTCGGCTTTATGAAGGTCAACAGCAAATCGCTTGAAAAGAACCTTGCAGGCTGCGATTATGCGTATATTATGGCGGCAACAACAGGGATTGATGCACACAGGCTGATTGAACGCAATTCGGTTATTTCTCCGCTCAAAGGCGTTGTTACGGATTGCGTGGGCTCGGCGGCGATTGAAGCATTCTGCGATAAGCTGAATTCATCGTTTGAAAATGCAGAGTATCTGCGCCCCCGATTCAGCCCCGGCTACGGCGATTTGCCGCTTGAATGCCAGAGGAATATTGTCGAATTCCTGCAGACAAAGAAAAACATAGGAATGAGCCTTACCGACAGCCTGATGATGGTGCCCGTAAAATCCGTTACGGCGATAATCGGCATCGGCAAAGAAAAGAATAAATGCACGGGCCCGGGCTGCATGATTTGCAAAAAAACCGACTGCCCCTACAGGTGATTAACATGAACATTCTTGAAAAAATCAAATCTTCAATAACATATTGTGACGGCGGCGCAGGCACGCTCCTGCAGTCGTGGGGGCTGAAAGCGGGCGAATACCCCGAGATGTGGAATATCACACGCCCCGAAAAGATAGTTGAGATGCACCGCCTCTACCTTGAAGCGGGTGCACAGATTATAACCTCCTGCACCTTTGGTGCAAACAGGCTCAAATTTATAAATCTTGAAGAAATCGTCACAGCCGCAATAAAAAATGCAAAAACCGCCTGCAGCGGATATGATGCCTTTGTTGCGCTTGATATCGGCCCCACGGGCAAAATGCTTGAGCCGCTCGGCGATCTGAATTTTGAAGAAGCGGTGTCGATTTTCTCAGAAACAATTAAAATCGGTGCTGCTGCAGGTGCGGACCTTGTGCTGATTGAAACCATGAATGACAGCCTTGAAGCCAAGGCGGCTGTGCTTGCCGCAAAGGAAAGCTGCGATTTGCCCGTTTTCATCACCTGCGTTTATGACGAAACAAAGAAGCTTATGACGGGTGCTGACCCTGCCTCAATGATTGCGATGCTTGAAGGTCTGGGCGTTGATGCGCTCGGCATAAACTGCTCACTCGGCCCCGGGCAGATGCTTGAAATCGTGCCCGAATTTGTGAAAAACGCAAGCGTGCCCGTAATCGTCAACCCCAATGCAGGCCTGCCCCGAAGCGAAAACGGAAAGACCGTTTTTGATGTTGATGCGGCTGAATTTTCGGATATAATGTGTGAAATCGTAAAGGCGGGCGCAACAATCATCGGCGGCTGCTGCGGCACAACCCCTCTGCATATTGCAAAAACGGTTGAAAAAACAAAAAATCTGCCGTTTATTCTTCCCGAAAAGAAGAATAACACCGTCATTTCATCCTACACACACGCCGTTAAAATCGGCGAAAAGCCCGTGATAATCGGCGAAAGAATCAACCCCACGGGCAAAAAGCTCTTTAAAGAGGCGCTTCGCAAAAACGATATAAACTACATTCTGAGCGAGGGACTTGCGCAGAATAAAAAGGGCGTTTCGGTGCTTGATGTGAATGTAGGTCTGCCTGAAATTGACGAGCCTGAGATGATGGTGAGCGTTATAAAAGCTCTTCAGGGCGTTATTGATTTGCCGCTGCAGATTGACACCGTTGACCCCGTGGCAATGGAAAGGGCAATGCGCATTTATAACGGCAAGCCCCTTGTGAATTCCGTAAGCGGCAAGGAAGACAGCATGAAGGCGGTATTTCCGCTGATTAAAAAATACGGCGGCGTTGTGATTGCCGTTACTCTTGACGAAGGCGGAATCCCCGACACCGCAGAGGGCAGAGTTGAGATTGCAAAAAAAATAATTGCCCGTGCCGCCGAATACGGCATAGGCGAAAACGATATTATTGTTGACCCGCTTGCAATGGCTGTTTCAAGCGACGGCAACAGCGCAAATGTTACGCTTGAAGCGGTTAAAATACTTCACGGCATGGGCATCATAACAAGCCTCGGCGTTTCAAACATTTCATTCGGTCTGCCGTCAAGACCCGATGTTAACGCCGTTTTTTACACCATGGCGATGCAAAACGGGCTTGACTGCGCTATAATCAACCCCTTCTCGGTTGAGATGATGAAGGCGTGGCACTGCTTCACGGCACTCACGGGCAAGGATGAAAACTGCACGGACTACATTGAATTTGCATCGGCACTTTCACCTGCCGAAAGCGCATCCGCCGCAAAAAATGATAAGAGCCTTGACGGCTGCATCATAAGCGGTCTTAAGGAGCAGGCAGGCATGGCGGCGGCTGAAATGCTCAAAACAGCTTCGCCGCTTGAGATTATCGACACAATGATTATCCCCGCCCTCAACACCGTGGGCAAGGGCTTTGAAGAAAAGAAGGTGTATCTGCCTCAGCTTCTCATGAGCGCTCAGGCGGCAAAGGAAGCGTTTGATGCAATCAAGGCGGCAATCCCCGCAGGTGAAAGCAAGAAGGGCAAAATCGTTATCGCAACGGTCAAGGGCGATATCCACGATATCGGCAAAAACATTGTTAAAGTTCTTCTGGAGAATTACGGATATGATGTTTTTGACCTCGGCAAGGATGTTGAGCCGCAAAAAATCGTTGACACGGTTATAAAAGAAAACATCCGCCTTGCGGGCTTAAGCGCACTTATGACCACTACCGTACCCGCAATGGAAGAAACAATCAAGCTTCTGCGAAAGGCGGCACCCGAATGCAGGGTAATGGTCGGCGGAGCGGTTATGACGGCGGAATATGCCGAAATGATAGGCGCAGACAGCTACGGCACCGATGCCATGGCGGCAGTCAGATACGCAGAGACGGTTTTTAATTGAATAAAGGCAAAAAAATTTCCCGTTGACTTTTAGGTCAACGGGATTTTTGTTTATTATTTAACCTCTGCAATCCAGGCAAACTCAAAGCTTTCGCCCTCGTTGAGGTGCTGAATTCCTCTCTTTTCCGAAATATCGGCTTTAACTTCTCTGCCGTCATTCACGCCGTACCACGGCTCAATGCACACATAGGGTGCGCCCGGCTTTGCCCAGATGCCGAGGAAGGGGCAGTCGCCGAAGGTGAATTCGATTTCATAATCACCCGTTATGCGGAGCTTCTTTGATTTGATATCAGAGAGAATGAGTGCATCGGGCTCAAAAATCTCTTTTGTGATTTCAATTTCCCTTGAATTTTCGATAAGGGGGAATTTTTCATCAATGATAAGATTTTCCTTGTCAATACGCTCGGTTGAGAGGGTTTCGGGCTGCTCAAACTCAATGACATCGCCCACCTTGCAGTTGAATGCGGGGTGCGCACCAACCGAAAAATACATTTCACCCTTTGTTTTATTGATAACCGTCATTGTGTTGACGAGCGCTTTATCTTTAAGCTCAAATGTTACAAGATATTCAAACTCAAACGGGTAGCTTCTGAGCGTGTTTTCATCGCTTTCAAGGCTGAACACCGCCTTTGCGCCTTCGCACTGCTTAACATTGAAAAGCAGCTTTCTTGCAAGACCGTGCTTGGGCATTGTGTATTCAATGCCGTTGTAGCGGAATTTATCGCCGATAAGCTGACCGATAACGGGGAAAAGCACGGGTGCCTGACCGTACCATATATCGGGGTTGCCCTGCCAGATATATTCCTTGCCGTTTTCTTTGAGCACAAGCGAATGAAGCTGAGCACCCATATCGTCGATTTCGCAGGTTAAAAATTCATTTTCAATTTTGTAATACATATTAATTCTCCTTAAAAAATCTTATACCAAAGCTTGATTATATTGTAATACACCTCAAAAAATGCTCTGTAAA
Source organism: Clostridia bacterium (assembly GCA_017403185.1). Classification (GTDB taxonomy): domain Bacteria; phylum Bacillota; class Clostridia; order Oscillospirales; family Acutalibacteraceae; genus CAG-177. Next base: position 10,660 of record JAFQON010000023.1, on the reverse strand, counting down.
AAGCATCGCCGAAGGTGTATTTCCCTTCGATTTCAATTAAATCGCCCGTATCCTTAATTGGCAGGAAGGTCGCCGTTTCAACCACGCCGTCTGTTGCCCCGTTGGGCGAATGGATTGCCATTGTCAGCCTGCCGTCAAGGGTATAAAACAGCATGGGATGACCGCCGTCATACTCAAAAAAGCTGCCTCTTTCATAAAAAGCCTCGGGGTAATGAATCCAGTTGCCGTCTATCTCGCCGTTATCTGAAACCGCCATGCCGACCGCATAGCCGCCCGATTTTGAAATGTTTGACCACAGCATGATAAGCCTGCCGTTCTTTGTGCGGTAAAGGCATGGGCCGTCGGTAACTTTGCCCGTAGTCCAGATATGATTTCTCGCTCTGAAAAGCACAATGGGCTCGCTGATAAATCGGCTCAAATCCTCGCTGAGCCTTGCCGCAGCCATTTCGCCCACCTCATCGGGGCTTGAAGTCCATTCGTTAACATAGACCATCCACGGCTGACCGCTGCCGTCAATATAAAGAGTGCCGTCAATGCAGTCAATCGCCTTCGGCGTTATGTGACCGTCGGTTATCATCTCAAACGGTCCGAGGGGCGAAGAGCTTTTATAAATCGCCGTTCCCCTTTTGCCGCTTGCCTGCGAGCGGTAGGTGGCAAAAAGATAAAATGAGCCGTTATAATAATGGCACTCGGGCGCCCAGAAATCGGCAATTTCGTCAGAGCCCTCGGCGGGGGTATAGACCTGCACGGGATATGACCAATTCTCAAGATCCTCGCTCACAACGCAGCCGTAGCCCTTGCCGTTTGAAAGGCAGGTGCCGTAAAGATAATACTTGCCTTCATAAACGAGCACATACGGGTCACGCACAAGCCCGTCGGTTGTTTTGAAGGGGTATTCACCCTGTGCGTTTGCGCTCACACAAGCACCTCCGATCAGTAGCAGAGCAGCAAGAATAAAAGATATCACTCTTTTCATTGTAATTCTCTCCTTTTCAATGTGCGAAGATACGCCTTTTGCTCATTGGTTATGCGAAAGCTTTCAACCGCCTTGCGGATTGTTTTGTTATGGGTATCGGCATCAAGGCGGTTATTTTCAAGGTAAGGTATCACCTCGTCATACCGCTTTGCAAGTGCCGTTGCAAAATACCATGCAAGCATCATTTTTATGTAGTATTCATCGCTCCTGATTTGTGAAATCCGTTCGGGATATTCGGGGCTGAACGCTTCATCAAGGTAATAACACATCAGCATCTCAATGCCGAAACGAACTGCATAAACATCCTCGGATTCCAGCCATTTTTTGATTTCTTCAACCAATTCGGGCAGATGCTTTTTGAATATCTTCGGGCGCAGCATATCGCAGGTTGCCCAGTTATCAACGAAGGGTAAAAAACGATTTATTTCACAAATACAAGCGTTGTAATCCTTTATTTCTTCGATAAGGAAGGCATGAAGATTATTCTCCTCATAGTATTTATGGGGCAGGATTTTCAGGAATTCGGTGCAGTGCTCCGTTTTTGAAATCTCCTTTGCAAGCCTTCGCAAGTCGGGTGTACGCACACCGATTATAAGCTCCTTTTTAACAGTCGGCATAAGCCTTGAATGAAAATCCCTGTAGCCTTCGTCCTGCAGCTCAAAAAGGCGGCTGCGGATATATTCCTCTGTCATAATATCACCTGTTGACCGTTACGCCGTAGATATGGGGAGCGTGTGAATCGTTGCCGTTGAATCTGACCGAGCCGTCATTTGAAAGAACAATTTCATTCTCCCCTGCCGCAAGCTCAAGGTTTATTGTTGCGGTTTTAACGGTATCCCAGCTATATGTGTTTCTGCACCAGAGGGTCTGCAATCTGCCGTTTGCTTCAACGGTAACATATCGCTCGATAAGGTCAACATTGTAGCTGTGCACTCCGCCCTCATCGTTGTTTGCGTATGCAAGGGTCATGCGGTAGCTGCCGCTTTCGGGCACGGTCACTTTAAACGATGCACTGCCGCCGAGCGATGAAATTCCGTCTATGTAATTGCCGCTGAGAGCCGCGCCGTCAAGGGTCATTTCACTTGCCGAAACGCTTACGGTGAAGCCCGTTTTTTCTGATTTCACAATATCGCAGGCGATATCCTCTGCCGTTTTGATATCAATATAATTAAGACCCCTTCTCAGATACACAAGCGCATTGCCGTTTTCGGCAGTGTATTCTGCGCCGTCAAGCTCAAAATCGGCATTCACGCCGATGTTCATTTCATAAAATCCGTCGTCAGGCGACACCGCAAGGAAGGATTTTACTGCAGAGGTTGTTCTGTCCGAATCCTTCAGAACGGCTATCGACTTATCATCGCTGTGAGGCACAACAAGCAGGCTGTCAACAACAAAAGTGCCGCTCTTATGGGCAAGATTAAGGGTATGTGTACCCGCTTCAAAATAACGGGTAAAGGTCATTTTATCGGTGTATTCGCTCTTGATTGTGTTGGGGAAGGCAATTTCTTCGCTCACGCCGTCAACGGTCATTGTTGCAAGGGTATCCTTGCGGTCAGCGGGAGTGCGCCCGTCATTTGAATTGCCGTAGATGAGCGAAAGGTCATAGTATCCGCTCTCGGGGATTTCAAAATTCACTGTTACGCTGTCGCCGAGGTTTTCAAGGCCGCCGACCATTCCCTGAAGCTCACCCGTTGTGGCGTATGCACTGTCGTAGGTATATGACCCGCCGCTTCTCGTGCCGTGTTCAAATTCATAGCGCACGGGAAGAGCTTCTTTGTAATCAACATCACCCTCTGCCTCGGTAATCACAATATGATAAACCGCCGTAGGGTCGATGTTTTCAAGCTTAACCTTTAACCTGCCGAGGGTTACGGTGTCGGTGTATTCGTGCACAACATACGGCTCGGTGACAACACCGCTCAGACCCTCAAAATAAACACACTCTATGCGCACATTCACCTTTTTGCCGAGGTTTGTTTCATCAAGATTTTTGAAGCACACATTGCCCGAATAGTCGCAGCCGCCGCAGATAACATTTATCTCATCCTTGCTGTCGGTGAGGGATGCAATGCCCGTGAAGCCGCCGTAATGGAAACGGTCAAAGCCGTATTTTATCACATTGGCAAAATCAGCGTGCAAAACATCAATTATCTTTGATTTGAGCAGGCTGCCCTCCATATCCGCATACCAGCGGAAGAGCCACCAATTTGAATTGGGGCTGTTGTTATCCGCCGCAGTATCGTTAAGATTGTTGGCAAGGCGCCAATATGCCATGTTGCCGTAAACACCCGAATTCTCAATCTGCACAACATATTTCAGCATATCCGCAGGTGCGCCGCACTCATACATCGTGCCGTATTCGGTAACGATTATCGGCAATTCATCAATGCCGAGTTCATTCTCAATTCTGCGGTAGTCATCAACATGGTCCTGCCAATACAAAGATGATTTATCGCCCAATTCGTGATAAATCATAACATCGGGCACGCAGTTATTCGCCTTGCAGTATTCAAGAAAATGCTTTATCTCATAGCTGTCATAATCGCAGTTGCCCGGGCCGCCGATTCTCGCATCGGGGTCAATGGATTTGACGAGATTATAGGTCTCCTTCCACGCTTCATAAAACCGCTGCTTTGCCGCATCGTCAAACATCAGCCATGTGCCGTCATCTGACATCGTGCCGAACCAAACTCCGTTATCAGCTTCGTTATATATGCAGTAAACGAGCTTGTCCGAATATTCTTTTTGAGAAAGTTCTCTCACCTTCTCTTCAACCTGTGGCAAAAAACGGGTGCGCACAAAATCCATATGGTCATAGGTGCCCGCCTTTCGCATCTGCCATATTTCATCGTTGCAGTAATACCAGGTGTCAAAGCAATCCTGCAGATAAACCGTGATATAATCGCAGTTGCCGAGTGCAGGCGCAGCATCGTCAACATCGCCTATCGGATGCTGCAGGCCGCCGATAACCTTTTGCGAAACACTCGCAATATCAACGCTTTCAGTCATTGCAGAGTCAGGCACATTGCTCTGCGCAATGCCGTAAAGATAACCCGATGCCCTGCTCGACACCTCGCCCATGCTCACCGCCGCATCAATCTCAACAGTGGGCTGAAACATATAGGGCAGACCCTCCGCCGCAAGGCTGAGAGCCGTGAAAAAGCTCAGTATAAGGCTTATAATTTTAGTCATAATTCAGGCTTCCAATCCGAAAGCTTGCCCGCTTTCTTCCAAAGAATTTCCGCTTCATTCACCCATTGTTCAAAGCCGTCGGGCGTTTCGGGGAATTTTTCATAATGCTCCGTGAGCTTGCCGCTGTTGATAAGTCCGCTGAGGATGCTCCTGATTTCGGAAATTTTAATGTTGAGGCTGAGAATTCCTATGAGCACAAACAGCACGATTTTGAGCATATCGCCAACGCTCAGCTCAAGCTCCCTGCCCATTCCGCCAAGGATTTTTTCGCTGAAGATAACATCGTGCTTAAAGAGGAATTCATTCGCCTTGGGGCTGTGCCTTACAACTCCCGTGAGCAGTGCCATGAGGCTTGCAAACTCCTTGCCCTGAGTGTTGTTATAAAGCTTGTTGATGCTCCAGAGGGCTTCCCTTGTGGGATAAGCGCCGTTTTCCATAGCCTTTGACGCAACATCAACGGCTATCTGCTCAAGCACAAGCGATGCAGTGCAGCCCTCGCCGCAGTTGGGCTTTGTGAGGCAGGCTGCATCACCCATTGCAATGAAGCCGTCGGATACAAACGAATAGGGTGCACGATGATAAGGCGTTCTGCCTTTTTCGATTTTTTTAACGGTGTAGCCCGGCAGCCTTGCATTCTTTTCAAACTGCTTAAAGCATTTTTCAACATAGTCAAAGCCGAAGCACGCACCGATGCCGAGAATTGCATCACTGCCCGCACTCGGCGCAAGCCAGCTTTTGTAAGCAAGCCAGAACTGAGACTGCAGCCATCTGCCCTTTTTCTCGGTGAAATCAACATATCTGAGCACAACATAAAGAATATCATCTGGGGTAAGCTCGAATTTTTCAATGCCGTAGCCGTCAGGCAGGCTGCGCCTTACAACTGCAGGTATGCCCGAGCAATCGGCAACAAGGCGGCAGCTAACCGTGACCTTTTTGCCGTCTTTTTCGTATGTAACGCCGTTTATTTTGCCGTTTTCGTCATAAATAAGGCTGTCAAATGCGGCTTCATATATGATTTCTGCGCCCGATTCGGCTGCCCAATCATTCATAAGAACAATGTAGTCATGCTTGTGCATCCCCACAACCTCGGTCGGTGCCGCCTTGGGGTAATTGCTGTAAGCCGACATCATATCCTGCTTGCTGAAGATGAATTCGCATATTCCGTCACCCTCTTTGACTTTGGGCAGGCCATATTTTTCCATATCCTTCTTTTCCATATGGAACACATCATATTCAGGGCTGATTTTTTCTCTTGAGCTCTTGTCAATCGCAAGCACGGAAAAGCCCTTCTCCGCCATTCTGCGGGCAAAATAACTGCCTGCGGTTGAAGCACCGACAATTACGATATCATAATTTTTCATAAGTCTTCCCCTTTCTTTTTCTGATTTCAATTCTATCAAAAAAAGAACCGCTTTGCAACATTAAATTACAAAGCGGTATAATGTTTTATTGCGGTGTATTCCCTTTTATACTGACCCTCGATTTCTTCGTCGATTTCAGCATAATCCGCATAGCTGCCGAAGATTTCAAGAGCCTTCTCAAGCTCCACCCATTCGGGCACAACTCCGTGCTCAATCTCACTTTCGGTAAGTGTCTGAGACCCCTCACCGATAATTTCACACACAAAATAGTGGCTCACATAAAGAATTTCACGGAAATGCTCGTAAATCACAAGAATTTTTTCAAGCGGCTTCACCTCGCAGCCCATTTCTTCCCTGAGCTCACGAATGCAGCACTCCTCATCGGTTTCGCCGTTTTCGTTACCTCCGCCCGGGATAAGATAAACGCCCGTGTTCATTTCATGCGAAAGCAGGATTTTATTGCCGTCAATCAAAAATCCGCGGCTTCCGACACGCACTCTCTGCGGCTCTTCACTGTAAACCCTGCCGTATTGATGGATTGTTTTGATGTTTTTCATTCTTCAGCCCTTAATCAACCGTTTGTTTTTCCTTTAAAAACAAAGGTTACGCCGTCCTTTTCGTTCTTATAATAATATCTGAAGGAATGCAGCTCAAAAATTCTTTTGCAAATCGGCAGACCCATGCCGCCTGAATTCCTGTCACTGCTGCGTGCCTTATCGCCTTTTGTAAGCACTTCCCACACATCATCGGAATTATCTATGCCGTCACAGTCATTATAAACGCTGAACACAAAATCCAAACCGTCTTTTTTTAACGAAACGCTCACAGATTTTTCGCCTGCTGCATATTTTATCGCATTGGAAAGGTAGTTGTCAACCGCCAATGCAAGAAGCTCTGCATTTGCATTAACAGCCACGGCATCCTGTATATCAGCGTTGAGCTTTACATTATTTGACTGAGCATATGCTTCATATTTCTCAAGCTCCGCCGCTGCAATTTCAGAAAAATCACATTCGGATTTTATCACCTTATCCGCATTGGAAACACGGTTAAAAAGCAGAAGGGTTTTAACAATTCCGTTCATTCTGACAGCTTCATCATATATTGACTGCACATATTTTTCGTTTTTCTCAGGTGCAATGCCCTCCATTATGCACTCACACTGATTCTGAATTACGGCAAGCGGTGTTTTCAGCTCATGCGCCGCAGCAGAGGTGAATGCCTGCTGATTTTTCTTTATTCTTTCATTTTTATTAAACAGCTTAACGGCAACAATAAGAGTAACAACCGTAAGAATCAGAAAAACGCAAACAGTTATAATCGTCTGGTTATAAAAGAACAGGGAGGTCAGTGCCTTTAAATTCGGATTATATCTTGCAAAACCTATAAAAATATAATCGCCTGAAGCTTCAATAACCTGAAAACGGTCATTATTATAATCAAAACCTGAAGAGCTGTAGCCTGCCGTGCCGTTCAGCAAAAAGCTGAGATCTTTTATTTTCTCATCCAACTCAGTATTAAGCTCGCCGTAGCCCGCATCACCGTAAAGATTATACAATTCACAAACAAGACCGTCACCGCCGTTGAAAACATGGGTAACCTCAAGGTCATTGAAGCTGAAAGTAATAAACTCATCTCCATCCTCAGGGTCACCTGGGAAGATGTTATCCGTAAACACAACAGAAACAGGTGTGAAAACCTCGCCATTATAATTCAGATTCAATTCATGAGGCAGCAAAATATCACCGTCAGCCGTTTTTATAAAATCCGTCAGCTCAGCTTTAATCTCGGGCGTGATATATTCTTCAAGTGAAATATACTCGGTTCCTTTGTCATGCCAGAACCATACTCCGCTTTCACTTTTACAAAGGATATTGCCCTGCATATCCGTAAGCGCATAGGCATAAGTATCATATTCTGCCCGATTCGAGCTGAAAAGCAAGGTGTTGCGAAAATTCTCATGAAGCTCTTCAAAATCTTTTTCGTCTCTTTCGGAATACTCTTTAATCGATTCCCTGACATCTGAAGCGGTTGCGATGCACTTTGTTTCCATCTCGCTTTTCACATTACTGCGTGCGCCCAAAAAATTCAGATATGAAGCGCCGATAAAAAGCACAAAAACAACAAGCATAATTATGGAAATCATCTTCTTTTTTGTCATTTCAATTTACCCCTCTCTGAATGAATATCCGCCGCCGATAATTGTTTTTATGTGTGCCGATTTTTCTCCGAGCGCTTTTCTGAGCTTCTTTATATGAGTATCAACCACACGCTCGTCGCCGTCAAAATCCCAGCCCCAGACCTTGGTCAGAATCTGTTCACGGGAAAGAACATTGTTTTTATTCTCCATCAGCACCGCAAGCAGCTTGAAGGTTTTGTTTGCAAGATTAATCTCCGCACCGTCAACAGTAACGCTGAATTTTGTTTTATCAAGAGTTACTCCGCAGCATGAAATTTCATTTTGAAGTGTGCTGCCCTTGCGGCGGCTGATTATCGCATTGCACTTTTCAGCAAGCACAGCCATGGGGAACGGTTTTACGATATAGTCGTCACCGCCCAAGCGGTAGCCGTCAAGCAAATTCTGTTCTTCACCGAGAGCAGAGAGAAAAAGAATCGGCGTGTCTGAGATTTTTCGGATTTCTCTGCAGGCATCAAGCCCATTCATAACAGGCATCATAACATCGAGAATGATAAGGTCAAAAGAATCGTTATTAACCTTTTTCAGCCCTTCTGCTCCGTTGCAGGCAAGGCAAACCTCAAAGCCTTTGGCAGATAAATAATCAAAATATGTTTCTCTGATTTTTTGTTCATCATCGCAAATCAGGATTTTATTCAATTCAACCATCTCCCTTTGAGATAACATTAACCCCTCTGTGTGTCTTTTGTGTGTCGTTTTACACATTTTTTAAAATTTTTTTGATTTTTTGAATAACTCGGATTTATAAGCAGGGCAGCCATGCGTGGCTGCCCGAAACCTTGTAAATCTCTCTTTAGTTATCAATTTATGAGCGGCAGAAGAATTGCCGCATATTATAACTGATTTTAAAGAATTTTCTCCATTATCGCACTTCCGCCATGGTCTTCAATCACTTTAAATCCGTTTTTTTCATACATTGCATACGATACGGGCGTGTGCTTGAAAACATTCAGCACCATTTTTGAAAATCCTTTTTCACGGGCATCCTCCTGAATCTTCACAAATGCGCTTTTACCGTAACCCTTGCCTCTGTATTCCTCTTTGATAACATTCTCGGTTACAAATGCGGCATTCTCTTCAAAGGGGCTTTTCTGATAGCCGAGAACACCGATTTTCTCGTTATTTTCATTTAAGACAATATAAAGATAGTTATCGGCAGAATCGGCACCCTCAGGGAAAATGTCTCTGAATTCGCTTTTTGCCGCTATCAATGCTTTAAATCTGAATTTTTCATCGCCTGATTTTATCAGATGGTCGGCATAGGCCTTGGCAGACCATTTTGAATACACCTTGAATTCGTCACTGTTCATTCGTTTGAAGCTGATTTGTTTTAATGTGTTTTCCATTTCAATTCCTCTCTTCCGCTTTATTAAATTATAAGTACTTCTGCATATAAACCTTACCTTGATATGTTCCATCCTTCAGCTTATAAGCCTTTGGTGCAATGCAGGCAACCTCAAAACCGAATTTTTTATAAAGAGCAACAGCCCGCTCATTGCCTTCAATAAATTCAAGCTCAACGATTTCTGTGCCCCCGTGATTTTGAGCGGTCTCCAACAACGCCTCAAACATCGCAGACCCTATGCCGAGATTCCAATATTTTTTTGTAATCGAAATACCCAATCCGGCACGGTGAAAACTCTTGCAGCCGTTGAAAAAGGTGATATCGCAGCTTCCGACAGGCTTTTCATCAATATAGCACGCAATCACAAGGTTATTTTCGGATTCACGCATACTGCGTATCCAGTTTTCTTCACTTTCGAGAGAAACATCATCCCAAAATTCAGGATAACGGGTAAGAAAATCTGTTTCTCCGCTGGCAGTTTTAATATTATAAAGCATCATTTCGGCATCTTTGATATCGGGAGTTTTCAAAACAGCCGTTTCTCCGTCTTTTAATATGATTTTCTTATCGTTAAATATCATTTGAATTCATCCTCATCAAAAGTTTTTTTCAAAAGCGGCAAGTATCAATCCCGGCGCTGTTTCAAGTCTTTTGCCGGTGTCACTGTAGCCTGCTTTTTCGTAGCATCTGCGGTTTTTCTCCAAATCTGCAGGGAAGTCAACATAGAGCTTTTTTGGCTTTTTTAAATATTTTTCAGACATAAGAATTGCCTGAGATGCAATTCCTTTGCTCTGTAAATCGGGAATTATATACACTCTGCCAAGATAATATTCCCCCCTGCGCAGTTTCTTGATAAACGGTGTAGCACCGCATAATTTATACATCAAACCGCCAACAATTTCTCCGTCAAGTATAATTGTAAAATATAAAAAATTAGGATTATTCAGCCTGCAAAGAATATCCCGCTCATCTCTTAAGCACGGGTTACCCTCGTCATGATACTTTTCATAAAGCGGACGAAACGCTTTTTGTTGAATTTTTGTCAGAATATCAACATCATCAACAGTTGTTAATCTTAATGAAATCACGGTAATCCCTCCGAATAAAAAAATCCCCTGATACAAAAATCAGAGGAGTTCAGTATAATCGCTGAATAATTACGGTTATATTGCGAACAAAACAACATCTGATTTAATATACTGTTCTGAATAATAAAGATAATACATTGTCATTTTGCCCGCCTGCCTTTCATAATTTTTTTCATTGTAACAATATAATGTTGAATTGTCAATAACTTTGTTTAAAAATGCAAAAGTGTTGAATTAAAACACAAAAGTGTTATATAAAACAAAAAACCGCCTCTGTTGAGACGATTAATTATCGGGTTATTAAATACACCCTGAAAACTGAACAAAGTCAGATAGAAAATAATGAGAAAGAAGAGATATAAACATTGGTCAAGCCCTCGACCTATTAGTATTGCCAAGCTGAACGTGTCACCACGCTTACACATGCAACCTATCAACCTCATAGTCCATGAGGGGTCTTACTGGCTTACGCCATGGGATATCTTATCTTGGAGGCGGCTT